>JAQWVA010000066.1:0-5551 GCA_029250205.1 Tateyamaria sp. | reverse complement strand
ACTCCAAATCTCTATGTACATGTTTGCTTTTATTCCTGTCGATCAGGAACTGTCGCGGGATGGAGCAGCCCGGTAGCTCGTCAGGCTCATAACCTGAAGGTCGTAGGTTCAAATCCTACTCCCGCAACCAATTTAACCGACACCCCACCCGTAAAACGGTGGGTGTTTTTGTTTTTAGGGGCCGTAATCTCCAAGATCGCTGCCAATTCTCCAAAGAGTTCAATCACATGGCCGTCTACGGCGTTCTCGTCAGGATGAAGTCGCACCTCTGAAATCAGGCCACGCAGCAGTTCTGAAGCCTCAGACCTGCTAGCCTCTTGATTGAGGTTGTCTGCCAATGCGGCGATCTTCGCGCGGTACGTTTCTGCGAGGACAGGATGTAACACAATTGGATTCTGTTCGGGTAGGGCTGCGAGTTTGTTCGCTAATTCGGCTTTGCGCGCTTCAAGGTCGTCCATCTTCGTCTTCATCGACGTGTGGAACTTCGCTGCCGTGATGGCTTCGACAATTTTGCCGATCTGACCACCGAGCTGTTTGATCTCACGTTCAATGGATGTCCGTGCGGATGAGCTCTCGCTGTTAAGGCGGTTCCATTCTCGATGGTATTCCGCGACGAATTCCTTGAGCAGCTCTGGATGCATCAGCTTGGACTTGAGGCCACTCAGTATACGCTCTTCTACATGCTCGTGTTTGATGAGCTTGCGGTTGTGGCAAGTGCCCTTGTTGCGGGCGGAAGCGCAGCCGTATTTGGTCTTGTTCATCAGGGTATAAGAGCTTGCGCATTCGTGTGCCTGTGGGCAAACGGTTAAGGCCGTTACGTTTAAGGATACGATGGACGCCGGCGTCGGAGATTTTGATGCCGTGGTAGCGCGCCAAATACCAGACGATCCTTATTGGCCCGAGGTGATACTTGCGCCGCAGATAAAGCACTTTGTCAACAATCTCAGCGGGCGTTTGATTGGCTGGGTTCTTGGGAATTGACTTGGCGTTCTTCAAGCCAGCTTCACCATGCTTTTGGTACGCGTCACGCCACCTATAAAAGCTGGACCTGCCGACGCCAAAATACCGGCAAGCTTTGCAGGCATTGCCGATCTTCTCCGCGTGCTGAAGCACCTTAAGTTTGCGTTGAATGTCGCGTTCTTCGTTCGTTATGAATACTTCCTCCATCCCAAATTAGGGAATTTACAGGAAGTGTCCCAAGAGGCCGTACATATCTACATTCCCAACACTCTTCGGTGCGAGGTCGCCTATTTCCACTCAAAGCCATTTTCTTTGCAAGCAGGCATAGAGGGAGTAAACTAAGATTTCGCAGTCCCGGTGCAGTCCCGGGCAATCAACCAATGAGGTGCAAAATCGGCCAGGCCGTCTACACATTGCTTTTACTCGGTAAAAGTGGTGCCCGGGGGCGGAATCGGACCACCGACACGAGGATTTTCAATACTCCGACGGTGTTCAAAAACAGTGACCTAAGTGGCTTTGTCTAAATCAGTGTCTAACATTTTTAACCTCTAGCCAGAGCACAGGTAAAGTTCCACCAATCAAAATTTGGTGATACCAGCCATATTTACTTTGAAAGCTGTATGTAGTTAGCATGAACTTTTGAGAGATTTACTAAGGATTACTGAATGATAAAAACTCTGACACTCTGCTCATTACTTATTTTAGCTGCGACGACTGCAAGCGCCAGTGATTTTAAAATTTCATTTGATTGGAGCGGTTTAAAACGCTGCACATCTGGCAGCCCAAATACCGTCGCTAACCCACAGTTTATAATAAAAGGTCTGCCATCTGGTACAGAATATGTGAAATTCAAATTACGTGATAGAAATGCTCCTGGCTATAATCATGGGGGCGGGACAGTCAAAGTAAATTCTAACGGAAAAGTTGCGAAGAATGCTTTCAAATATAAAAGCCCCTGTCCGCCAGGTGGCTCTCATACCTACGAGTGGACTGCAACCGCAACGGACAAGAAAGGCTGGGGTGGAAAAAAGCTTGGTATAGCAAAAGCTTCACGCCGGTATCCTGAATAATATAGCGGTACTGTCATTCCACAAAATAAGCGGGTTTTATTTCAGAAGACACATCCACTATATGATGTTTTGAAGTAGAACCTGCTACACTAACTCCACAACCTTCGCCCGCGCATCCTCACTGCCATGCTCAGCCAAATCCCGCCCGATCAGGAGCTTGGCAGCGTGACTGCCGACGGGGCCTACGATACGCGCAAATGCTATGATGCAATTGCGGCGCGTGATGCGCATGCCGTTATACCGCCCCGCAAGAACGCCAAAATGTGGAAGCCTGATACGCCTGAGGCTAGAGCGCGCAACGAAGCCGTGCGGTCATCAAAGTATCTGGGACGCGCCCTATGGCGACGGTGGAGCGGATATCACCGCCGCAGCCGTGTCGAAACCAAGATGCATTGTGTGAAACTCCTCGGTCAGCGCCTCTCGGCGCGGGACTTCGATCGACAGGTTGCGGAGATCCAGATCCGCGCTGCGATCCTAAACGGCTTCACAGCTCTTAGCATACCATGTACCGTCGCCGTAGGCTAAGTCCATCCGGGGAAAGGGGAAGCTCAATCTCAGGCCCTTTTGTGCAACAATGCCCATGGAGCACATTCGATACCACGTCCATGCGTGGTACGAGGTTGAACTGTTGAAAGATCATTGCACAGCGCGATTGCCAATTTCGTCGCGCGGCTCCTCGCAACGAGGTGATGTCCTCGCTTTGATACGTGATTGTACCAGACGTCGCATCACTTAGGCGATTGACCATCCGCAACAGCGTGAATTTTCGTGCACCAGATCGCCCGATATTTCCGATCATGGATGGTTCGTTTACAGAGATATTGGCCGCGTCCACGGCTATTTTGTCTCCGAAATGGTTTGTCAATATGTCGATTCTTAGCATATCGCCCCCAAGTTTGGCTGAGGGATACGCGTTGAACATCAGAGACTTGCGGCACTTACGTCTCAATTACATGAAAATTGCGCAAATAGACTGTGACGCTGCGAGACGGAATGTGCATCGTCAATGATGCGTGCTCAAAATCAGGCATCAAGCTTCAAATTCCTTGCTTGCTCAGCGCGTTCGTCCAATTTGAAGTCAGGTTAATTTTTATCCGAAGATGGGTGGAAAGTTTCTTATAAACAGCTTCTTCATGTCTTGGTTGGACTGGAAGACTTGGATGCCATAGGGGATGTGTCCACACGCGCCATTCAGGTAGCCGCCAAATTGATGAGGTCCAAGATGAATGATGAGATCCTTGATGCTCTTCTGGCTGGGTTTCCTCTGCCTAGCCTTGCCATTGATCGCACGGAAAGAATTATCGCTGCCAACACTGATGCGCTCACACTGATCAACCAACAGGCTAGGGGGCAAAACTATGTTACTATGCTGCGTCAGCCTGCGCTGCTTGATGCAATCGAGACGACACTGACAGACGGCATGGCGCGTTCAACACAGTACCTTAGCAATGATGGGGCGCAGGACACCGCGTTTCGGGTGAGTTGTCGCACGGTGCAAGGTTTGGGCCAAGGCGCTGCAGGCGTCGTGTTGGTCTCCTTCGAGGATATGACTGACAAGGAGCAAGCTGGCCAGATGCGCCGCGATTTCGTCGCCAATGTCAGCCATGAACTGCGCACCCCGTTGACGGCACTTATGGGGTTTATCGAAACCCTGCGCGGTGCTGCGCGCAATGATCCAGAGGCGGGCGCACGGTTCCTTGATATCATGCAAAACGAGGCGGAGCGGATGAACCGTCTTGTTGGCGATCTGATGTCGCTCAACAGGGTTGAGGGAGACGAGCGGGTACGCCCCACGCAAAGCGTCGTGTTGAATGACATTCTGAATTCGACTCTTCACACCTTGCAGCCCCTCGCGCGCGAGGCGGATGTGACTTTTGAAACCGAATTCCCCGATATCCCCGTTACGATGATTGCGGATGGTGATCAGATTAAACAGGTATTCACCAATATAATTATGAATGCGATTAAGTATGGTGGGACAGGTGGGCGGGTGACGCTGCGAATGACCGAGAGTGTCCGCGAACCAGTTCTGCGTGCGCCGGGCGTGCGTATTCAGATCATCGACTATGGCGCTGGTATTGACTCTATCCACTTGCCACGCCTGACCGAGCGATTCTACCGTGCTGATGACCATCGCAGTCGAGCGCTTGGCGGCACCGGTCTTGGTCTTGCGATCGTCAAGCATATCATCAACCGTCACCGCGGCCGTCTGCGCATTGAAAGTGAACTTGGCAAAGGCACCACCTTTACGGTTATTCTGCCTATCCACGAAGACCTCTGAGCCACAAGAGAGTATTTCGGCGGTTGTCATAAACATGTAATGCGACTGTCACAAAGCTGTTACGTAGCCCGCGTAAACGGAGTGGGAGGTTCCCGTGGGGGGATCGCTTTTAAATGTACAAACGGGAGACACCCATGTCTTTGATGAAACTCGCAACACACGCACTCGCCCTGTCTGCAATAGCAGCAACAACTGCTGCGGCACGGGATCAGGTGCAAATCGCTGGTTCGTCCACTGTACTGCCCTATGCGTCCATCGTCGCCGAAGCTTTTGGTGAAAACTCTGATTTCCCCACGCCGGTTGTTGAATCCGGCGGCTCCAGCTCGGGCCTCAAGCGTTTTTGTGAAGGTGTAGGCGAAAACACGATCGACATTGCAAATGCTTCCCGCGCCATCCGTGAGAAAGAGATCAAAGCCTGTGCCGAAGCTGGTGTGACAGAAATCATCGAAGTACGCATCGGTTATGACGGGATCGTATTCGCAAGCCAGATCGACGGTCCTGCCTATACCGCGTTCCAGCCTGCTGATATCTTTAACGCTCTGGGCTCCAAGGTTCTTGTGGGCGGTGCGATTGTCGATAACCCGCACAGCCAGTGGGCCGACTTTAACGCCGACCTGCCAGCGGCAGACATCGTGGCATTCATCCCCGGCACCAAGCACGGCACACGTGAAGTATTTGAGGACAAAGTGCTGCTGGAAGGCTGTGAAGTCACAGGCGCAATGGAAGCGATGATCGCGTCTGGCATGTCTGAGGATGACGCGGAAGATGCTTGCATCGACGTGCGTCAGGACGGCGCGTCCGTAGACATCGACGGCGACTACACAGAAACACTAGCCCGCATTGACGCCAACCCGAACGGTATCGGCATCTTTGGTCTGGCGTTCTACGAGAACAACCAAGACAAGCTTAAAGTGGCGACAATGGGCGGTGTAGCACCTTCCACTGAGACGATTTCGACCGGTGAATACCCCGTGTCGCGTCCGCTTTTCTTTTACGTGAAAAAAGCACACATCGGCGTGATCCCGGGCCTCAAAGAGTTCGCTTCCTTCTTCGTCGCTGACGAGATTGCCGGTCCTGACGGCCCACTGTCCGCATATGGCCTCGTTGCAGATCCCGAACTGTCTGCCACTCAAACAGCGATTGCAGAAGAAACACCAATGGGCGGTAACTAAGCCCTAGAACATCGGAGATGGTGCTTGCTGTGCCATCTCCATCTCGCAGACCTATCGCGCCTTTGTTT
>JAQWVA010000008.1:0-9082 GCA_029250205.1 Tateyamaria sp. | reverse complement strand
CCTTCGACAACGTCAGTCTCGGTTTCAAGACCTTTGTTCTCTTCAACAGTAATCACGCCTTCATTACCGACTTTCTGCATCGCGTCGGCGATCTGACGACCGATTTCCGCTTCACCGTTGGCAGAGATCGTACCGACTTGTGCGACTTCATCGCTATCGGATACGGGGCGTGCAGCCGCTTTAATCGCTTCAACAACGGATGATGTCGCGAGGTCGATACCGCGCTTAAGGTCCATTGGGTTCATGCCGGCCGCGACTGATTTCATGCCTTCTTTGACGATGGCCTGAGCCAAAACAGTCGCGGATGTTGTACCGTCGCCCGCTTCGTCATTGGTGCGGCTGGCCACTTCTTTGACCATCTGAGCGCCCATGTTTTCGAACTTGTCTTCAAGTTCGATTTCCTTGGCGACCGAAACACCGTCTTTGGTGATGCGCGGGGCACCGAACGATTTGTCCAGAACCACGTTTCGGCCTTTGGGGCCCAGTGTCACTTTCACAGCATTGGCGAGAGTGTTTACGCCAGCCAGCATGCGATTGCGGGCATCTGTGTCGAATTTGACGTCCTTAGCAGCCATATTCTTTTTCCTTTGAAAATGTCGTTGAGAGGATCAGAGAAGCGTTAAACCGCTTACTCAATGAGCCCCATGATGTCGCTTTCCTTCATCATCAGCAGCTCTTCGCCGTCGATGGTGACTTCTGTGCCGGACCATTTGCCAAACAGCACCTTGTCGCCGGCTTTTACGCCCATTTCGATCAGCTCGCCGCTGTCTTTGCGGGCGCCGGGGCCTGCGGCCACGATTTCGCCTTCGCTGGGCTTTTCTTTTGCACTATCGGGGATAATCAATCCGCCGGAAGTTTTTTCTTCGCTTTCCGTGCGGCGTACCAGCACGCGGTCATGAAGCGGTTTTAATGCCATCTTTGCAGCTCCTTAAGGCTCAAAGTTTCTTCCCAGCCCCTTTTTTGCGGGGCATTAGCACTCGTCCACTTTGAGTGATAACGAGGTAGAGATAGGCAGACCATGCTGTTTAGTCAACGGTCTAGGCTCCGCAAAAGCGGAATTTTCAAAACAAACAGCAATTAATTTACTAAATCTTAGATCCTAGGCGCGCTGAAGCTCAAAATTACCACG
Source organism: Tateyamaria sp. (assembly GCA_029250205.1). Lineage (GTDB taxonomy): Bacteria > Pseudomonadota > Alphaproteobacteria > Rhodobacterales > Rhodobacteraceae > Tateyamaria. Next base: position 7,953 of record JAQWVA010000008.1, on the reverse strand, counting down.
CAAGCACCGTACGCAAGGCCCCCTGTACAGTACACAGCCGAACGGCAGAGACATCCAAGCGATGGCAATTCATTGTGCCTTGCTGTCCGAACTGACGTAAGCAACCTAAAGCCGACAGCCGAAAACTGGGCCGATTGCATGTTGCATTCCCTTACCCCCCAAAGACTGTGCCAGCATCGACCACTGCTTTCGCCCCTTTTGGGGTTAAGCCATAGACTCCCTTTTCTACCTTCTCGAACCACCCATAGTGATCGTCGCGCATCATAGTCGTGGCGCGCACAACATCTGTTTCGCGCGCAACCACGGCACCTTTGCTCGCACCAACTTCGAAAAGATAGATCGCCAGTTTCATAGCATCCTGCCGATAAGCCGTAACCAACCCCGATCGGGTCTGGCCACCATCATTCGGATCGCCCTGACGCCGCGCGAATTCTCGCAGCAACTGCCCATGCCGCTTGGCGTTCTTGCGCGAAACGTACCTACCAGGATCGCAATGGACCTCAACCAATCCATCCAACAACCGCACCGTAATGAGCCCAAGACCGAGGCGGCGACACAGCCGCGTCATGTCTTTTGTCGCCTTCTGAAATCGTTTCCCGGCACCCCGCGCAATCGCCATGTAAACATCGTCACTGACCGCGAGCCTTGCCACGCATTGATGCACCAGCGCCAGCGAATACCCAAGTTTCAGCTCGACGATAACAGGCGTTTCATGACCTCGCAGCGCAACGACATCTGCCGCCCCGACCTCGGACTTGACGACATATCCCTGTTCTTCGAGAAACGCTTTGACGGGGAGATACAGATCGGTTTCGCGCGGGTTGTCCATAAAATATAGTCTTTCGTCACCTGCGGCGAAACGCAATGCCCCTGCCCCCCGTGACATCGCACAATCGGCTGCTATAAGACCTCAAAAATTGCCTCTTCAAAGGAATAAAGCGCATGACAACCCTCGTTTTTGGACACAAGTCTCCGGATACTGATTCGACAGGCTCACCAATCATATGGGCTTGGTATCTGAACGAAGTGAAAGGTGGAAACGCAGAGGCCGTTTTGCTAGGCGAACCAAACACCGAGGCATCCTTTGTGCTTGAAAAGTGGAACTTGCCAAAACCACGCATAATATCCGACATTGCAAAAGAACAAGCGGTGGTCATTGTGGACACCAACAACCCCGCCGAATTGCCTTCCGATATCAACGATGCCGACATAACAGCTATAATTGATCATCATAAACTGGTCGGCGGGCTTGAAACAAAGGGCCCCATCGATATCCGGATCGAGCCGCTCGCCTGTACTGCTACCATCATGTGGAAGATGATTGGCAAGAATATGGCCCAAGCGCCCGCAGCGATCAAAGGCGCAATGCTGTCATGCATCCTGTCCGACACGCTCGAGTTTCGCTCGCCAACGACAACACAAGAAGACAAAGCCATCGCCCATGCGCTGGCCCAAGATTTGGGCGTCGATATTCCCGCCTATGCTGCCGAAATGTTCGAGGCCAAGTCTGACGTCTCGGCTTTTTCTGATGCGGATCTGTTGCGCATGGACAGCAAGGAGTACGCTGTGGATGGCACACAATTACGTGTGTCAGTTCTGGAAACCACTGCTCCCAAGCTGGTGTTGGACCGCAAAGAAAGCCTGATGGCCTCAATGGTTGACGTCGCAAAAGAGGACAGTGCAGACCAAGTGCTTTTGTTTGTTATCGACATCCTAAACGAAGAAGCAACAATGCTGATCCCTAACGCTTTGACCAAGGCGGTTGCCGAAAAAAGCTTTGGTGCGACTGTTGAGGGCGACACAGTTGTGCTGCCTGGTGTAATGAGTCGTAAAAAACAAATCATCCCAAACCTCAAAGTATGAGCGGTACAGCCCAGCGCCTAGCCGCGATATTCATGAGATAATAACGTGCTCCGATGGTTGCAGCGCTGGCTCAAAGCACCCTCCAAAATTTGACGTCAGAAAAATTGGCCCAAACCATCCGAGGGCGGTCAGCTCCGTGACCTGCACCCTTTTAATGAGATGCGGGCTGTGGCAGACCGCTCGCAACCCCAATAAAAGGTGCATTGCATGACCCAAATTATTTCCGCACTGTCCGATATCTCTGATCGATACGACGCTCTGTTTGTCGACCTTTGGGGCTGCGTGCACAACGGTGTCATCGCATTGCCCGAGGCCGTTGCAGCTTTGCAAAAGTATCGCGCACAAGGCGGGAAAGTGGTGCTTGTGACCAACTCACCGCGCCCGCGCATGGGTGTGCAAAAACAATTGGTTCATTTCGGCGTACCTGATGACGCATGGGACACAATCGCCACATCCGGCGACAGCGCGCGCGCCGCCTTGTTCAGCGGCATCGTTGGCGCGCAGATCTATTTTATAGGGACGCCTGGCGAGGAAAAATTCTTTGAGCCTATTGGGGTAATTAAAGATCCGATCGACGTGCAGATGGTTCCAATGGAACAGGCCACTGGAATTGTTTGCACAGGGCCGCGCGACTCTATGGCTGACCCAAGCGTGATGCGATCCGAATTTTTGATGGCCAAGCAGATGGGGCTGAAACTGCTTTGCGCGAACCCTGACATCGTCGTTGACAGAGGACATGTGCGCGAATGGTGCGCTGGTGCTTTGGCGCAACTCTACACGGAAATGGGCGGCGAGAGTTTGTATTTCGGCAAGCCACATCCACCGATTTACGACCTAGCGCGTCGCCGTTTGGCGGAACTGAATACAGATGTGCACGACAGTGCGATCCTTGCGATCGGCGACGGTGTACTGACCGACATCGCTGGCGCCATGGGGGAAGACATCGATTCCCTCTTTATTTCGGGCGGCCTGGCTGCATCAGAAACAAAAACAACGCACCAACCAGACCCAGAAATGCTAAGCAACTATTTAGAAATTGAAAAAAGTAGTCCTACTTTTACGATAGGGCAGCTTCGCTGACATTCATTTTGCTTGATTTTCTGCGCCTGCGAAGTAATAAGGTTGCTAAATACATACCGGAAACGCCATAAAATTACCGGAGCTATCCATGTTAGACAATTTGCCCCGCGGAACAATCTGCATCGAAGACATCGAAATGGGTATGTCCCGCCACTTACGCAAAGTGATCACAGATGAAGACATCGAAATGTTCGCTCAGGTTTCGACAGACCGAAATCCGGTACATCTGGATGATGACTATGCACGAGACACCATATTTGAAGGTCGCATTGCCCACGGCATGCTGACGGCCGGCCTGATCTCGGCAGTGATCGGAGAGCAACTTCCCGGACACGGCACTGTATATATGGGGCAATCGCTAAAGTTCCTGGCACCCGTCCGGCCCGGCGACACGGTCTATGCCGAAGTCGCAGTGACAGATATCGATTTTGCGAAACGCCGCGTAAAGCTTGACTGCCATTGCAGCGTAGATGGTAAAAAAGTTTTGGTCGGCGAAGCAATGGTCCTTGCTCCGTCACGGAAATTCGACTGACAACGGTGCATTTACCCAAGCGTTGTCTGGAATTTCGCAATAACCTTGGCTTGTAAGCACCTAAACATGTCACGGAATATCACAGACCAAAAGAAGATGCCCCTCGTCTTCTTGCCCTTATCGCCTTGCAGGGCTAGGCATTGCCCATGAAAATTGTGCGCGACTATCAATTCGTGGAACCAGACGACCGCGGTGCAACCGTGGCGATTGGTAATTTTGACGGCGTGCACCTTGGGCATCGGTCCGTGATAGATTTGGCGCGCGCAGCCGCCCCTGCCGCCCCGTTGGGCGTAATGACATTTGAGCCGCATCCGCGCGAATTCTTTGCCCCAGATACGCCGCCCTTTCGCCTGATGAACCCCACTGCGCGGGCGCACCAGCTCAAGAAATTGGGGGTAGAGCGTCTTTATGAATTACCTTTCAATGCAGGACTCGCAAGCTTGAGCCCACATGATTTTGCCGCCCGCGTGCTGTGCGAGGGGCTGGGCGTAGCGCATGTCGTTGTTGGATCTGATTTTTGCTTTGGAAGTGATAGACTGGGAACAGCCAAGGACCTTGTCACCTTTGGCAAAGACATGGGATTCGGCGTGACAGTCGCGCCACTTTTGGAACGGTCAACCGCGACAGTTTCATCAACAGCCATACGGCGCGCGTTGCGCCACGGGCGGCCACAAGATGCAGCTGAAATGCTGGGGCACTGGCACAGGATCGAGGGACCGGTCATCGGCGGCGAACAACGTGGGCGTACCCTCGGATATCCAACAGCAAACATGTCGATCGATGGCTTGCACCTTCCCGCATTTGGGGTTTACGCCGTTTTGGTTGACGTCTTGGACGGCATCCATACAGGTCAGTATCACGGAGTGGCCTCAATGGGCGTGCGTCCAATGTTTGGAGAAAACCAACCAAACCTCGAAACATTCCTGTTCGACTTCTCGGGCGATCTTTATGGTGTTCCTCTGTCCGTTGCCTTGGTCGCACATTTGCGTGGTGAAGAGACGTTTGACGGGCTTGACGCTCTGATCGTGCAGATGGATGCCGACAGCGCCCAGGCCCGCGCGATCCTCGCTGCGCTATGAGCGATCCAATTAGCCGAAACGGCCAAAGTCCCAGATTTTGGGAAAAAAAGAAGCTTTCAAACATGTCAGAGGCAGAGTGGGAAGCGCTTTGCGATGGGTGTGGAAAATGCTGCTTGAACAAGCTGGAAGACGAAGACAGCGGCGATGTCGCGCTGACCCGGGTAGCGTGCCGATTGCTTGACGACACAACATGCCGATGCGCCCATTACCAGACCCGCCACCAGTTTGTGCCTGATTGCATAGTGCTGAAACCGTCGACAATTGAGCAGCACATGTATTGGCTGCCAAAGACCTGCGCCTACCGGCTTTTGCACAAGGGCGAGAGTTTGCCTGACTGGCATCCGCTGATATCGGGCACCCCGGAAACGGTGCATGCGGCGGGTGTATCAATGCGCGGCAGCACGGTAAGCGAGTTTGAAGTCGCTGACGAAGACTGGGAAGACCACATCATCGATGAACCGATCTAGGCTGTTTGCGCGGTGTTGAGCGCACCCCAGTATTAATCAATACCAAACCTGCTTTTATTTACCTGTGCCTAGAGACTTCCATCGAGATGTGCGTCAAGGTCATCTAACTTGTCCTGCCCCCAAAACCGTTGATTGCCGTCCACAATGTAAAACGGTGCGCCAAAGACGCCCTTGTCAACCGCTTCTTCGAGATTGGCAGCATAGGTTTCTGCTCCGGTCAAAAGGCCACTGTCAGACAGGGTCGGATCAAAGCCTGCTTCAGCCAAAGCAGCTTTGATCACATCTTCTTGAGCGATGTCTTTTTCTTCAACCCAAACTGCGCGCAAAATCGCGTGCACCAAGGCACCCAGATTACCGCCACCTGCGTTTTGAGCAGCAATTATTGCATAGGACGAGGGCGCGGCATTGGTTGGCCAATGCGCAGGGTTCAGATTAAAAGCCATGCCGTACTTGCGAGCCTGACGCTCGAGTTCCTGCGCACGATATTCGATACGATTGATATGACGATCTTTTGGCGAGATACCCCCGGTGCGCCCGAATAGCGCAATCACATCAAGCGGTTTGTAGGTGACTGAGCCCCCATGTTTTGCCACGACCTCTTCAAACCGGTTCCCCGCAAGGTAGGTATACGGCGACAGTGTTGAAAAATAATAGTCTATTTGGGGCATTTTCATCTCCGAAAGAGGGTCAACTGTTTCGCGCGACCGTACGCCCGTGTTAGTCCATGTCAACATCACGAATCTGTCACATATCGTGTTGCGCAGGGGGACATCATGCCAACAATCGAAGAGCCCAAGCTTATTTCGGGAAATGCCAACCTACCATTGGCCAAGGCTATCGCCCGACGGATGTCATTGCATCGAGGGGTCAATGTTGGACTGGTCGATGCCCGTGTTGAACGGTTCAATGACGGCGAAATCTTCGTAGAAGTGTTTGAGAATGTGCGCGGCGAGGATATGTTCATCATCCAACCCACGTCAAACCCAGCCAACGATAACCTGATGGAACTCTTGATCATGTGCGACGCGTTGCGCCGATCATCGGCGTCGCGGATTACTGCTGTGATACCCTATTTTGGCTATGCCCGTCAGGATCGCCGCACCAAGGCACGCACGCCAATATCGTCCAAGCTGGTGGCGAATATGCTGGTCGGCGCGGGCATCGAGCGAGTGTTGACCATGGACCTGCATGCGGCGCAGATACAGGGCTTTTTCGACATTCCGGTGGACAACCTATATGCTTCGCCGATCTTTGCTTTGGATATCAAAAACCAGTTTGCAGGGCGAATGGACGAGCTAATGATCGTATCTCCAGATGTTGGAGGGGTGGCACGTGCGCGTGAACTGGCCAAGCGGCTGGGTGCACCGTTGTCTATTGTGGACAAGCGCCGCGAAAAACCCGGTGAAGTCGCCGAAATGACAGTAATCGGCGATGTAAGTGATAGGACGTGTATCATCGTCGACGATATGGTCGATACAGCGGGCACCCTGTGCAAAGCGGCCGAAGTCCTGATCGAGAATGGTGCGAAAGAGGTTCATTCCTACATCTCGCATGGTGTTATGTCGGGCCCGGCAGTGGATAGGGTATCGAAATCGGTCATGAAATCTTTGGTTTTGACCGACAGTATTCAGCCAACCGATGCAGTAAAAAGCGCCCAGAACATAAGGATCGTGCCAACAGCACCGGTATTTGCTCAAGCCATTTTGAATATCTGGCATGGAACTTCGGTGTCGTCGCTTTTCGAAGCAGAAACACTCAGCCCAATATATGACGGGATGTACGCAGCGGAATAATAGCAGTGGTGCTGTACGACACTACCGGCCGTTGGCTCCTATAGAATTATGCTGTAATATTTTATCAAAATTTATGGTTGCTGGGCGCTAAAATTGGAACGGTCAGCATGGATCATTCAAAAGTTACAGCGTTTGTTCAAACAGCAAACCGGCTATATATAATGGCGCGAGCCAAATATGTAATTGAGCGAAGACTAGGTTGTGTTGGCAGTATTGGTTGTCCGTAAGACTTAACGCGTGATGAGCCAAGGCATTGACAGAAAATAAAAAAATAGCTTACACACTCGTATATAGAGAAATGTTTGGAGATAAAAATTGAAAAACTTATTACATCTTTCTTAGGGCTAATGCTGTCAGCGGGTGTGGCGCATGCTGATATGTCGATAAAGTTAGGCAATGGCTGGGACGGCAAGCGGGTCCCCAATGGACAACATTGCACTTTGTTTGGCAGCAAAGGGGCTACTCCACCGATAAAAATTGGCAATCTTCAAAGCGGAGCATCATGGGTTTTCGTAGAGTACAACGACCGCGACTACCGCCCTCTTTCCAGAAACGGTGGTCACGGAGTGATCGGCTATCCTGTCAAAGGCTCCTTTGCTAACATTTATTCTGTCCCGGGGTTAATTGGAAAATTACCCGGTAAAGCAAAGGTGATTTCGGCGGCAAGAGGTACGGGAAAATACGCGTCAAAGGGTTATATGCCCCCCTGCTCCGGAGGTAGAGGCAACCGTTATTTCGCCATCGTAAAAGCGATCTCGTCCGGGGGTAAAGTCTTGGAAAAACAACGTGTTGAAATTGGTCGGTATTAACACTTTTCACTACAGTGGTCTTGTCACGGTTTGATGCCGCTCCTTTGATAGCATTTATGGCACCAAAGGAGACTGACTGTGGGACTGAAACGAACGGACGAATTCCGCCAAGATGCGGTGCGTATCGCGCTGACCAGTGGGCTGACGGCAGACAATCACACAGACCGCGGGTCGCAATATTGTTCCAACGACTACCAGAAAATCCTGCGCCAGAATGGCTTCAAGGTGTCCATGAGCGGCAAAGGCAATTGAAACGAGTTCAAAGATGGCCTGCGAAGCAGATGAGATGATCAGGGAGATCATTTGAAATCGCAGAACGCCGCCGTCGAG
>JAQWVA010000060.1:0-2357 GCA_029250205.1 Tateyamaria sp. | reverse complement strand
CTCAACCGCAGCTGCCTTATACTCGTCCGTATAGTTACGTCGATGTTGTCCCATTTGGTGCCCCTTTCTTGGACAGGGATAAAGTACCACAGTGTCCGGAAATAGGGACGAAGGTCAGCCGGCGGTCGTGCCTATAGGCAAAGTCACCTGTTCGCTCCCAGCAACGCGCGCGCGCGTGGGCGATAGACCGCCAGCAGTCCTACGATAGAAACCGCGACAATGCCTGCCGGAATTAATGTGATCGAGCTTCGCAGGGCCGCCAGAGCGCCTTCGGATTGCTCGATTACGCCTTGCGTGGTTTCCTTCCAGCCATAAGCTGACAGAATTAAACCAAGAAGCAAAGGCGCGAAGGCATTGGCCACTTTTTGACCAAAGATCCATACCGCAGAAAATGCACCTTCAATCGCGGCCCCACTTTGCGCACGCGTGACGTCCATAAGGTCGGGGAACATAGCCCAAGGAATTTGCTGATATGCCCCATTGGACATGCCCGCCAAAACGAACATGCCGAACATGACCGTTGCCGACGTGGACGGCAGGACAGAATACATTGCGAACAAAAGCACTATGTAAAGGCATAAACCCAACACCAGTGCCCCCAGTTTTCCAAGCCGCGCAGAAATCATAACCCAGAAGACTTGGCTTAGGATGGCACCAATGACGAACGCAGCAAACAGAAGCGACAGCATGGAAAGCGCCTGCGCTGCTCCGCTGAACGCCGTACCACCCGTGTCGTTTACCAGATAAAGTGCTAGAAAAGGCAAGCCGGCGGTTATCGTGGCAACGGCCAGTGTCATTACACCATAAAGAATGACCAGCGTGACAAAAGCTGGGTTTGACAATACCAGTTTCAGAGATGCGAAGAGGCCCAAATCGCTAGGTTGTTCTATTCTGGGCGCTTTACGGGTTAACCAAACAGAAATCCAGATCGGCAGCAACATCAAGGGCGCTGCCGCAAGAATTGCACCTGCGTAGCCCATGCCTTGAGCCAGGCCCGGAATAAGGGCCCCTCCAACCAGAATACCAACAGAGGCAAAACCCATGCGCCACCCCGTCATGGCAGAGCGCTCATGCGGATCATGGGTCATTTCTCCGGCAGTTGCGCCGTAGGGGATCACGATCATTGTGAACCCGATGGTGGCCAAGACGAACCAGACCGACACCCAGATTGCCCCTGTCAGCCCCGTGACTGTTACCGAAAAGAGGCCAATACACCCCAAGGTCATCACAATGGCGCCAGACACCATCCATGGCGCACGTCGCCCCCATCGAGTGGGGATGCGATCACTCATGTACCCGACTAGCGGATCGGTGATGATGTCGAATATCAAGATACCCGTTGTAATTGCGCCGGCCAAAGCCACCGGAACGCCCAGGACCGAGGTCAGAAATGCCAGCACCAACAACTGTTTGATGATGACAAAAACCACGATTCCCATATCAGCGAGACCCCAGCCCGCCTTTTGTAGCCCACTCAACGCCATTTGCCATCTCTCCCCGATTTGTCGTTCTTTATTAGTTAACCATGCGCCGACATTCTCAGATTGACAAACCGAAACGCAACGTCAACTTGCAGCCATGGGCTTTGTTGATGAGGTGAGGGAATCCGCGTCAACGACAATGCTGCGCGCTGCGACACCAGATGAAGCTGGCAACATGATGAAAGCCGCTCAGTCGATTTATCACTGGGCCTGTGGTGCTGGTCATGCAGAAATGAATCCGCTTGTCGGGATAAAGAAGATCCACCGAGGTAAAGGCGGAGCAACACCATGGGCATCCGAAGACCGGCGCAAACAGGAATTTGAAAGCCACGGTACCAGATGGCTGGGCTGGCAACCTAAGAAGCGCGGCGCTGCGTTTGTGGAAACACCGCTGGCTGCGCCGCTACGCAAAGCCATCAACGCAGTGGCGAGAATCGGCGCTGGCTACATTTTGAGCAAACACGGGAACCCATTCAGAAATGCCGACAGCTATCGCAACTGGTTCACAAAAACACTGTGATGAAGCTGGCCTGCAGGGCAGTTCATCGCGCAGTGTCAGGAAAGCCTTTGCAGAACTTCTGGCCGAAGAGGGATGCAGTGAACACCAGATCATGGCGGTTCTTTCTCGCACAGCCAAGCAAGTCTGCAATCTACACCAATGGGGCAGAACGCCACGCAATGGCCGCAGAAGCAATGCGCTCGATTCGTGGCTTTTCTTGGTAATGTGGACCACCCGCAATTCCAATGCGGTCCACCATTAAGAATGGCGCAGCAATTTCGTTGGGTTATTAGTGAGGCTGGTACCCAAGGCCGGACTCGAACCGGCACGCCCGTTAAGGCGGGGGATTTTGAATCCCCTGCGTCTACCATTCCGCC
>JAQWVA010000046.1:0-8294 GCA_029250205.1 Tateyamaria sp. | reverse complement strand
TGAACGCCTTTTATGATGGCAAGTTCGATGTGCTTGTGGCCACGACAATCGTCGAGTCGGGGCTGGATATTCCGACGGCAAATACGATGGTGGTCCACCGCGCCGATATGTTCGGGCTGGCGCAACTCTATCAAATTCGGGGTCGGGTGGGGCGCTCGAAAACGCGGGCTTACGCTTACTTGACGACCAAACCAAGGGCCAAGCTGACAGTCACCGCCGAAAAGCGTTTGCGGGTTCTGGGGTCCCTGGATACGCTGGGCGCTGGCTTTACGTTGGCATCGCAAGATCTGGATATTCGCGGGGCCGGCAATTTGTTGGGCGAAGAACAGTCGGGCCAAATGCGTGATGTGGGCTTTGAACTATACCAATCGATGCTGGAAGAGGCGATTGCAAAGATTAAAGCAGGTGAAATGCAAGGCCTGTCAGAAGCAGATGAGCAGTGGGCCCCGCAGATCAATCTGGGCGTCCCAGTTCTGATCCCAGAGGCATATGTACCGGATCTGGATGTGCGCCTTGGCCTTTATCGCCGTCTGTCAGGGCTATCCACCAAGGTTGAACTCGAAGGGTTCGCGGCCGAGCTGATCGACCGCTTTGGCGCCCTGCCGCGCGAGGTCAATACATTGATGCTGGTGGTTCGGATCAAAGCCATGTGCAAACGTGCAGGCATCGCCAAGCTCGACGGCGGCCCCAAAGGTGCAGTAATCCAGTTTCATAATGACAAATTCGCGTCGCCGCAGGGGCTTGTTGCGTTCATCGAAGGCCAGCGTGGCCTTGCCAAGGTCAAGGATAACAAGATCGTCGTGCGCCGGGACTGGAAAAAAGATAACGACAAGATCAAGGGCGCCTTTGCCATCGCCCGCGACTTGGCCGAAAAGCTAATCGCAGAGAAAAAGGGAAAGACCAAGATCTGAAATCATGGCTCGGAATAGCGTCGTGTACAGTGCTGTGCACGCGGGTGTCGACAATTTTTAACCGTGCCTCGCAAAACAGAAAACCAGTTTTGCGAGGCACGGTTTAATCTTAATCTGTTTCTTCGATTTGTCGCATTAAATGCATTAGCGCACCTGCGATGACGCACAGGGCCAGAACTGTGTTCGCCAAATTCAATGTTGTGCTTTCAAGGGCCAGCGAGATCATAGACGCAAAGCAGGCACCCAAGATCGTCGAAACTGACCCTATGATCGAAGCGGCCATGCCTGCGATGTGCCCCATTGGTTCCATCGCGATGGCATTGAGGTTGGCGACGGTCAGCCCGCTTTGGAACATCACGCCAAACTGCCAGATGATGTAAAAGACAAAAAGCCCCGCACTGGTGTTAAGTTGGATAAGGACAAAGGCCGTTGACATGATCACTTGAGCAGTAATTGCCCATGTCACCAGCCGGCGCATGCCAAAGCGCCCGACGATGGTCGCATTGAGCAGGCTGGAAATGCCAGACACCATTGCAATGGCACCAAACCAGTAGGGAAAGCTGGCAGCGCGATCAAAGGTCAGATCAAAGATCGGTTGCACCATGGTAAGGGTACTAAACAATATTGTCATCATCAGCGTCTGCACGAGAATTGACAGTCGCACGGTCCGATGGGTCGCAATCTGGCGCAGTGCGTCAGTTATTAAGGACCTGCTTAGGGGACGGCGATCATTAACTGGTAGCGATTCTGATATGCGCGAGCCGAACCATATAAAAAGGATCACGCCAAATAGCAGAAACGCCCCAAAGATCATACGCCACCCAAAGACATCGCTGATCGTGGCGCCAATCAGCGGCGCGACGCCCGGCACAAGAAGAAACACCATCATCGTGAAGGATAAGATGCTGGCCATCTCCCGACCTGAAAAGAGGTCGCGCATAATTGCGGCCGAAACAACTCGCGGCCCTGCTGCACCCAATCCCTGCAGCATGCGTGCAGCCAGCATCATTTCGAACGTCATGGCACTCCAGCTAAGAACTGAGCCAATGGCATAAATCGCCAGTCCTAAATACAGTATTGGTTTGCGTCCCAGCGCATCTGACAGTGGGCCCATGAAGAATGTACCAATACCCATACCGACAAGGAAAAACGTCAATATTAAAGCGACTCGCGATGGTTCGCTGGGCGTTAGATCTGCTGCGATCATGGGCAGTGCCGGCAGCATTGCGTCGATCGCGAAAGCGATCGTCGCGAACATCATTGCCATAAGGGCAATGAATTCAACTTTGCTCAGTCTCTGCCCTTTGGGGGTAGTTGCATGGGTAATGGGAAACACCTAACTAATGACGCACTATCGCGTCACTTTGGAGACGTATCATGCATTTTGCAACCACCAATAGTTGCATCATGTATTAGTTTTTGGCGTTTTGTTAACGATCGACTGTGACTTCAAGCTTTTCACAAGAGTTTTGTCAATCTTTCTGCTCACTTAATTCACTTATTACCCGTGCCCACATTTCTGGCGGCTGCGCCCCTGGTACAGCGTGCTGGCCAGCTACAATAAAGGTCGGAACCGAAGCTACGCCCATTTTGCGTGAATGCGAATCGCGCGCCGAAATGTCGTCGCGGTCGGCCGATGACTCAAGTAGCCGCGCTACAATACTTGCATCCATTTCGATCCCGTCAGCAATGTCAGCAAGAACTTCGGGGTTGCCGATGTCTCGCGCTTCGACAAAGTAGCATCTGAAAAGCGCTGAAACGGCGGCGGTCTGTTTGCCTTCTATGCCCGCCCAGTGGATCAGACGGTGTGCATCCAGCGTGTTTGGGGTACGCTTCATTGCTTCGAAATCGATCTTGAGGCCTGCCTTTTCGGCGTGCTCTAGGACGGGCGCATAGGCGCGCACCGCGGCTTCTTTGCCGCCAAACTTGCCTTCCAGATAGGCGCGCCTGTCCATGCCGTGCGCGGGCATATCCGGGTTCAACTGGAAGGGGTGCCATTCGACTACGAATGGGTGGTCGGGATGTGCGGCCAGAGCACGGTCCAGATGTGCCTTTCCGATATAGCACCAAGGGCAAATGGGGTCAGACATAATATCAAGCTTGACCGGATCGGGCATGTTTTGGACCTTTTTAGGACGTGGGCCAGAACGCGGGCAGGCGTCGGCGCAGGAGTTTGCCGTTTGCGCCGGTTGGCAGATACGGCACGTGAAGATAAGCGCGGGGCTGTTTGTAAATTGCAAGCCTGTCTCGGGCATAAGCTTGTAAGGCAGCTTCGTCCAGAGGGGTGGGACCGGTGTAGAAAGCGACGATGATACGGGTCCCTGTTTTAACCTCAACCTCGGCCGCGCCAACGCCGGTCAGGCCGGGAGTATCAGCCAGCACGGCTTCAACCTCGACAGGTGAGACACGAAAACCGCCCGCGTTCATCATGTCATCGTTGCGGCCCAGATATGTGATCTGGCCATCCGCCCCCATTTTTCCGATGTCGCCGGTCAGGAACCAGTCGCCTTGGAACTTTTCCGCTGTCTCGTCAGGTTGGTGCAAGTACCCTAACATTAGGCCTTGATCGTCGCGATTCACGGATATGATGCCGGGCGTGTCGGCTGGTGCAGGGCCGTTAGCCCCAAGAATGGCCACCTTTCGGCCCGGTTGCGGTTGCCCTATCGTTTCAGGGCCGCCCGGAGCATCGGGGCAGGCAGAAATGAAGGTAGAACATTCCGACATGCCGTAGGCCTCAAAGAGTGGAGTGCCAGTTGCTTTAGTCCACGCTGCGTGCGTTGAGATCGGCAGCTTTTCCCCCGCGCTTAGGCCGTGGCGCAGGCTGGGTGCCTTGATTATGGTGCCGCTCGCCAACATCTGACGATAGACGCCGGGTGCTGCCGCAAAAATTGTAGCACGTTCTTGGACCAATAGATGTGGCAACGCGTCCAAAGGGGTACCTGGCGCAAGAATCAGGGCCGTGGCACCTAATGTCCAAGGGTCCATCAGCCCGGTGCCCAAAGTGTATGTCCAGTTGAAAGCACCGGCGTGCATCATCACGTCATCCGGCCCCAACCCATACCAGCCTTGATGCATCATCTGCCGGGCCCAGATTGCACGATGCGCGTGCGCCACCGCGCGGGGGTGACCAGAGGTTCCGGATGTGTAGATCACATAGCCTAACCTGTCAGGATCGCCCATGTGCCATTTTGCTGGTGTCAGACCGCGCCAGTCGCGCAAGGTCTCCAACTGGACTTCAGGCGGGCCGGGGGCGCCGTCCACGTTTGGATCACGTATGACCATACAGGGGGCCAGATCGGCGATGATGCGTGCAACCTCTGTCTTGGTCAGGGTAGCGGATGTCGGGACGGGCACCAATCCCGCGGCCAGCGCACCAAGATAGGCGATGGGAAAGTCTGGCGTATTGCCGAGCCGCATCAATACGATGTCACCGGGTCGTAGCCCTTGGTTTAGCAGGCCTGTAGCCGTTCCCAGAACGGCTCGTTTCAGTTGGCTATAGCTGAAACTGTGGTCAGGTGTTGCCGCATCTTTGGCCACAACGCGCAGTGCAAGTTTGTTGGCGAGGGAATCCGCGTGGCCCAGAACGTGGGCCGCCATGTTGAACGGTTTGGGGCAGAGTGGAAAAGGGGAGCTATCGAAGACGCTGGTCATGAATGATCGCTAGCGGGCAGAGCGGGCCGTTGCAAGCCTGCAGGTCGCGTCATATAGAGGTTGTATGCAAGGAAGAGACCCCAAAAGCCTTATCCAGATTGCCCGCGCCGGAGGTGAGGACGCGCCAGCTGAACCGCTTGATTTGGGTGTTCGAGTGCGCGAATTGCGCAAGGCCCGCGACTGGACGCTGGAACAGGCGGCAAATCAGGCAGGACTGGCGCGGTCTACTTTGTCCAAAATTGAAAACGGTCAGATGTCGCCCACTTATGAGGCGCTGAAGAAGCTTGCGACTGGCCTGCAGATTTCAGTGCCTCAGCTGTTTACACCACCAGAAAGAAGCCAGGTTAATGGTCGTCTTGCTGTGACTAAGTCAGGCGAAGGAAACGCGCAGGCCACGGTTACCTACGAGCATGAATTGCTGGCCGAGGCGCTGACAAAAAAGCAAATGCTGCCTTACCGGGCCCGCGTCCGCGCGCGCTCAATGGATGAATTTGACGGTTGGGTACGTCACGACGGCGAAGAGTTTTTGTATGTGCTGACTGGGGTGGTTCTGCTTTATACTGAATTTTACGAACCAATCGAGATGCGGCGTGGTGACAGCGCCTATTACGACGCAACCATGGGACACAATGTCGTGTCGATCAGTGGCGAGGACGCCACGATCTTGTGGGTGACGTCACTGGCCTGAGCATCGCGCGCTTGCAAGTCTTTAGAGCGCTACGTGGGGCATTGGTTATTGCTTAGAGTGTTTTTTGCAAAGTTGTGTGTCACAATCCGGAGGGCAGCATAGCCGCCGTTGTTACAGTTCAGGCGTGATTTAGTGCCAGTTCCAAATCGGTTCCCATTCCTTGATCGCTTGTAAGGGCAGCTTTACTGGCCAAAGATGGTCGCGGAAGCCATCGGTTGTAGAGCCAAACGTAGCGGTATGGCGTGGCTCACATGTATCAATATTTGTGGGCAATTCGTTAGTGACCGGCTGCGATGCTTGTCCGATGACGTGGTCCTGTTTAAATCTCTGGATCAATTCCTTCTCTCAGTGAAACACCCGAAAGGCGGCGTCTAACACTTCCTAACGTTCTGCATTAAATGTAAAAAGTTGCTCGCCGGCTATATTGTGCCCATCTATCAGCACCTGCGCTATGTTCGAAGTTAACCACGCTTCAACCTGCTTGGCCAAATGGTGATTTATATGCGTGTGCAGCTTGGGATTGACCGGAATAAATGCGTATTGATTGAACAAGATCGGATCGCCGGAATAAAGAAGCAATAGATCCTGCTTGTTGCCAAAGTTGAGCCAGCTTGCCCTATCTGCCATAATATAAGCGTCTAGGCCCGCGGCGGTGTTCAGTGCAGCGCCCATACCCGCGCCTGTGGCATTGTACCAACGGCCAAATTGCGTCGGGGCTGCACCCGCTGCTGCCCACAATGACAGCTCTTTTTTATGTGTGCCGCTATCGTCACCACGACTTACAAAGGTCGCACCGCCTTGGCGTATCTGCTCGAGCGCAGTGATTGCGTCTGGTGCTTTGGCGATGTTGGCAGGGTCTGACGCGGGCCCCACAAATACAAAGTCATTGAACATGATCTGCCGTCTGTGGGTGCCATAACCAGCTTTTAGGAATGCGTCTTCTGCGGTTTTGGAGTGGACCAGGATGGCGTCTACGTCGCCCGCTTGTCCAAGTCGGATGGCCTGACCGGTGCCAACCACTAATAATTGAACCTCGATTCCTGTATCTGCCGTAATTGCAGGCAACAGCACGTCCGCCAGTCCAGAGTTGTGAAAACTCGTGGTCACGGCCAGCCGCAAAATTTCGGCGCGCGCCTCAATGCCGATAAACATCAGGCAAGCGACAAGAAAGCGGATCATTCGATAATATCCCCATTCAAAAATGCCCGCGCTTCGACCGTTTGTTGAGCGTCAAAGAAATCTTCTGCTGTAGATTGCTCTCGGACTTCTCCTTCCAAAAGGAACACAATTTCACTGGCAAGTCGCCGAGCCTGGCCCAGATCATGCGTCGCCATGATGATCCGCGTTCCTGAAGCGCATGAGTCGCGCAAAAGGGTCTCGATTTCGCGTGTGGAACGACCATCAAGATTGGCGCACGGCTCATCCAGAAACAGCACCTTTGGGTCCCGGATTAAAGCCCTTGCGAGGGCCAGCTTTTGCTGTTCGCCTCCTGACAACCGCGTGGCAGGCCGGTCCAGTGCATCCTGTAGGCTAATTCGTTCAGCCCAGTCCTCAACGCATGCGTTGATCTGTGACTTGTGAAACTTCCGCAGCTGTAATGGATACGCTAGGTTTTGCCGCACCGAGCGGCGGAGCATGATCGGCTTCTGAAACACATAGGCTTGCGCCTGGCGGGCGTCGACGTTGGCAACCGACCATGTGACCAACCCGCTAGAAAGCCGTTCAACGCCGTGCAGCACTTTGAGCAGTGACGTCTTGCCCGACCCATTCGGGCCCAACACGATGGTGAAACCTGTAGCCGCAAGTGTCATGTTGATAGGACCAAGGGTTCGGGTGCCGCGACGCGTAATAACAGCTTGTTTTAGGGTAACAGACATCTGTTGGGTCACCACCGTCCCTCCCGTTCCGTACGCGACAGCGCATGGATCGATATATTGACCAAAAGCGCCAGCATGATCAGCACAAAACCCAGACCAAGCGCCAAAGCGAAATCGCCTTTGCCGGTTTCAAGCGCGATGGCGGTCGTCAGCACGCGCGTTGCATTGTCGATGTTACCGCCGACGATCATGATCGCACCCACCTCGCCGATGGCGCGGCCAAATCCTGCCAGCGCCGCTGTCAGCAGAGTGCGGCGACCGTCGCGGATCAGCGTTAGAATGCGCTGACTTTTAGTGGTGTTTAGCGATATCAGGAGATCGTGATACTCCGCCCAAAGTTCGCGCATGGCTTGGTGCGTGATAGATGCAATCAGCGGTGTGATGATGATGACTTGTGCTATGATCATCGCTGTCGGTGTGAACAGCAGCCCCAAGACTCCGAAAGGACCTGATCGCGACAGCAATAAATAAACGATCAACCCGACGACAACGGGCGGCAGGCCCATCAATGCGTTGAGTGATGCAATCGCCGTTCGTCGGAAACGGAAGCGGCTAATGGCCAACCAAGTGCCAAAGGGCAACGCAAGAATCGATGCGATAGCAAGCGCCGATAGGCTCACTTGCAAAGATCTCAGTGTGATTTCCACCAGATCGGCGTCCAGTGTCATGATTAGCCGGAATGCGGCCTGTATGCCCGCCCAGATTTCATTCATATGCAGCGGCCCGATCTTTTGCACAGCAGCTTAGTCATAAAGGCGACCCCCCGAATTTATGGTGCGGTCCTGACGTCGAAAGAGTGTCTGCGCAAGGATCAGCTTTGCCCCGACCACAACGACTGCGTTGGTTGTAAATGCGACAAGCAGGCGCTTCATGTTATATTTTTGCTGTATTCGGTGCCTTGTATAAGCTTTACAAGCAACGCATGCTTTTCATGTCGTCCTGTGACTGATCGGTGATTTCGGCATCACCATAAGCAGGATGATTTATGCCTCTCAAATTCGAAGGGCCGCCCAAAGGCGACCCTGTCGATACCAAATAAACGATATATTGGAGCGGGCGAGGCGATTCGAACGCCCGACCCTAACCTTGGCAAGGTTATGCTCTACCCCTGAGCTACGCCCGCTTCCTTGGGTGAGCGGGAGATACCCACCTCTGGGCCGTGCCGCA
>JAQWVA010000033.1:0-4109 GCA_029250205.1 Tateyamaria sp. | reverse complement strand
CGCCGCCACTCAGCATTGGGCTGGAAAAGCCCCGTCGCTTTCGAAAGGAAAGTGGCTTAAACGAGCACTTGGGGCAGCACGAAAGCGCGACAGGTCCATGACGGCATCCGTTGATATGTTGCCTTGGTCAACATCGGGTTCAGTCCACAGAAAGGCCGTTTTGAAGAAGTTTCTGTCCTTCGACATCCTTACTTAATGTCTTGGTAGCTTTCTGAGGCAATAGTGAAGCTTTGCAACTTTGGAGGTATTCATGAATTTGTATCATTGCTCTATTGACCTAAAGAATGATGCGAAAGCGGTCGCCTTTGCCTCAGCCGTCGAGGGGTGGATGGAATTGTTGCAATCTAGCGGTTCCATTGAATCTTGGCGTTTGTGTCGGAGGAAGTTGGGATTTGGTGCGCCCCAAGCACGTGACTTTTTGTTGGAGATTGAAGTACGTGATCTGTCGCAGCTTGATCAGGCTTTTCGGTTCTCTGGCACAGGTGGTGAAGATGTTGAAAGCCTCTACACAACGGTTCACCAAATGGTTGGCGATGTGGATTTCGCACTTTACCGTCCGTTTCCAGACCCTGAACGCGCGGAACGGATGGCTTTGATCTAACCCAATTATCCCCATCAAACTTTTCAAGAAAAGTACTTGGCAGATCGTTACAGGCGGCCCTTAGCTGCCGTCTAGCAAGCTGGTACTTTGCTGCGCTTGCATTCTTGGTATTCGTCCGGCCAAACGCACGCTCACTGCTCAACCGCGACGGATAGCTCTGCTTTTGTTTTGGTCCAGGTTGCTGACACTGACACAAGAGCTGCCCTCGGATCAATGCTGTCACCCAGCAAGTGTTCAAGGCCAGAAAATGCAGCGCCTATTTCATCACAACCCAAGGACGCTGTACTGCCCGAAAGTTTATGCGCGACGGCAGCAGCATCTGCCGGGTTAGCCCCCTCGATATGCTTGGCAATTTCGATCAGGCCCTTGTCACATTGATCAGAAAGCTTTTTTGCCAAGTCCCTTAATTTATCGTTGCCGATAAGATCACGAAGTTCTTCCAGAGTGTCGTGATTCAAAAAGCTTTTATACTCTATTCCATTATTGGCAGGGCCAACAATCACCGAACCTGCCTCTTGATCAAAGGAGCCACTGTCTTGTGATCCGGCAATCCGCGACCAATTTTCCAATATAACCGCGATTAAATTGTCTTTGCGGATAGGTTTTGCAATGAACCCGTCCATCCCCGCATCTTTTGATGCTGTTCTCTGGGATTGTAAGACATTGGCCGAAACTGCAAAAATCAAGATGGGTTTGCCACTCTGGTCTTTCTCAAACGCACGAATTTCTTTAGCCGCATCGAAACCGTTCATGATTGGCATTGAGATATCCATCAAAATAACGTCCGGGCGCGACTTCGCGACGGCTTCTACCGCTTCGACACCATTATGCGCGAAGGAGAGCGATGCACCAGTTTTCGCCAGCTGGTTCGAGAGCACCTTCAGGTTGATTTCGTCATCGTCAACCAGAAGGAATTGAGCATCTGCAAAAACTTTGGTGGCTTCCACGGTTTTTTCATCCGCCGCTGTTTTGGTATCTTCGAGCCCTTCGTCGGTCAAGCCGATCAGTGTTTGGGCCAAGTTTTCAGGTCGGGGGGGCTTTGTGAGGACAGAATTGAACATCTGATTTAACTCTTGCGGCGCCTGTGCAAGGGCTTTTACGGTTGATAACAGGAGCAACGGCGTTTGAGCGGCACGTGGATGGTCACGAATTGCGGAGCCGATTTCCGATGCCGCAGGTTCAAGCATTGTGCCGTCAATAATCACCACATTGTATGGAGCTTGTTCGGCCAAGGCGTATTCAATCCTCGCGATGGTTTCCCATGGTTTAACGACCACGTCACAGGTAATACCCCAATTGCCCAGTCTAGATTGGAGCAAGCTTGGATTGGTTTCGCTCGCGGCAACAATCAAAGCTCTGAATGGCTGAGGTTGGACGGCCTTTTTTAACGACACAATCGCCTCGGGCGGGTCGAATGTTGCACATGGCTCCAGTGCGACCGTGAATTCAAATGTGGACCCTTTGCCGTATTCTGATTGAACCTGAAGCGTGCCTCCCAGCCGTTCCACGAGGTTGGATGAGATCGTCAGGCCCAGACCACTTCCACCATATTGTCGCGTTGATGCATCGTCTGCTTGGGTGAATGGCAGAAAAATGTCGGTAATTTTCTCATTGGGTATTCCAATCCCGGAATCCACAACGCGGAAATTTACATTCAAAACCCCATCGTGTGGAACAACTCTGACCTGTAGGGTGACCGCCCCCTCCAGAGTAAATTTTATTGCATTACCCAATAAATTAAGCAGGACTTGTCGGAGGCGTCCACCGTCGCCGATTACCTTGAAGCCCTCATCGACAGGGCAGTCGATGATCAGTTCAATTCCCTTCTTGGATGCATTGGCAGAAAAAAGATTGCTTACATCATAGATCATTGTGGTCAGGTCGAGTTCTGTTGACCTCAACTTAAGTTCAGATCTATCCAACTGGGCGAATTCAATTATGTCCTCTATGAGCTCCATCAAAGAATTAGCAGAATCGACGATGGTTTGAACACTACCGCGTTGATGGTCTTTGAGGTCGCTGTCATCGATAAGTTCGGCGGTGCCTATGATGCCGTTCATCGGGGTGCGGATTTCGTGGCTGATATTCGCTAAGAACCGTGTTTTGACCTCACTTGCATGCTGCGCGGCATCACGGGCCACAACCAAGTCCTCGACAAGAGCATTCAGAGGTTTGCCAACAATGGATCGAAATGCCATCCAGCTCGACAGAAGGGCTGCCGTAAGGCTGAGCATCAGAACAATCAAGGAATACCGAATTTGAGACTGCCGAATTAGTTTCATTTCGTCTGAATTGTACCCGATCCGGAGTCTTCCCCACTCTGGCGCAATCAAATCGACAGAAAGCCACTCATCAACCTTGCGAAACTGGCATCCCAAGCCGACCGGGGCCACGAGTATAGGTTCGTCCGAGCCAGCGGGTGTGAGTGTTGCGCATTTGATCGCCTGATCGCCTAAAAGCAACAGAATGATTTGTTGCGCGATGGCCCGTTTGTCGGGATCGCTGTAGGTTTCGGATGTCAAGATAGTATCTAGAGAACCGACGGTCCTCCCGAGCGTATTACCAATACGCATCGAAAAGCTGTCTCGGGCGACAATTAGTCTTTCATCATAAACGATGTATAGCCCAACGGCGACAAGAATTATAAATACCGGTAGAATGAATAAAAGAAGCCGTCCAAAAAGAATGGTTGCCCGAGGTAGTTTGATCAACCCACTAGCCACTACATCAGCGCAGACGTTCGACCAGGTTTTTCTTCATAAGTGCTTTGAGCGGTCTCCTGTTGTTGATTTCAGTCTGATAGACAAAGTAATCATCACCCGCAGACGTTACGTAAAAATCGACGGGTACGGATTCTCCGCTTTCGCTCACCAAGTCCGTACAGAGAATATAATCTTCATCTATGGACATCACCATAGAATGCCTTTCCGTGGGATAATATAATGAGATGTCCCCGCTGCTCAGATCACGCACTCGAAGAGCACCATCAATCAGCTGGCCTTCTATGTGGCGTTGCATCACCGTTTGAAGCTCTGCCAAAAGAGTAACGGATTGGTCTGCCCTTGCTGTTGAAAAACCAAAGGACAACAAAATTGCAACCGTAAATGTCCATCTAAAACTCATGAAACTCCTCCGCACAGATACGCAAATAAAGGTTAACCGCTTCAGCCACAGCATTAGCATCTGTCAAAGATATAGCAACGGTCTTTCGTATGATTGAGTTTATGGCAGTTAACCAAAAGTCATACATTGTAAGCGCGAGACAACAGGGTATTGTTGCAACATCTGTTCACAACTGTCCCGTGCGACCGCGAACATGCGTCTCCGGGATCGCTTGATGTATCGGTAATCCCCCCATTTTTAATGGGGGTCAGTCGTAGAATTCACGCGGCTGTTTTCAGTTTCATTGCGGGTGTAATGCCGCCGATGGCCATGTTGGGTCGCTCGTTGTTGTAAGTCCAGAGCCATTCCGTCGCTTGGTCTTGTGCCTCCTCGATAGTTTCAAAGA
>JAQWVA010000027.1:0-32244 GCA_029250205.1 Tateyamaria sp. | reverse complement strand
CGTAAACCCGTGCGTCACAACATTGCGGTAAGGCGCGCGGCCTGTGGTGCCAACAGATTGCAAAAGCGATGAGTGGAACCAACCGCGGTGTTGATCAGTGCCCTCCATATAAACATCGGCGATGCCGTCTTTGGTGCCGTCCTCGCGATCGCGCAAGGTAAACGCATGCGTCGATCCACTGTCGAACCACACATCAAGGATATCGGTCACCTGCTCGTAGTCATCCGGATTTACGATCCCTTCTAGGTAACGCTGCTTCGCACCCTCCTCATACCACGCGTCAGCACCTTCGGTTTCAAAGCTCGAGGCAATACGACGGTTAACCTGCGGTATGCGTAGCAGGAAATCATCATCGGTCGGCAGCGCACCCTTTTTGGTAAAGCAGGTAAGCGGCACGCCCCAAGCGCGTTGCCGCGAAAGCACCCAGTCAGGGCGTGCCTCCATCATGGAGTGCAGCCTGTTACGCCCGGATTTTGGCGTCCAGTTGACATTATCGATCTCGGTCAAAGCGCGCGCGCGGATCGTGGTGCCGTGGGTATCAAGCCCATCGCCCACAGGCTTGTCGATGGCGGCGAACCATTGCGGCGTGTTTCGGTAGATAACCGGCGCTTTTGAGCGCCAGGAATGCGGATAGCTATGCTTGATCTTGCCACGTGCAAGCAGCCCGCCAACTTTAGCCAGCTTTTCGATCACGGCTGCGTTGGCATTCCCTTCTTTCCCATTCGGCTTCAGGATCGCTTTGCCCCCAAAGAACGGCAAATCGTCGCGGAATCTGCCGTCGGGGTTCACGTTATAGGTGATCACTTGCTCGAGCATGCCAAGATCGCGGTAAAGCTCGTATTCCTCAAGACCGTGGCTAGGTGCGCAATGAACAAATCCAGTGCCTTCGGTATCGGTCACGAAATCCGCCGCGCGAAAATCACGGATGTCATCCCAAACCCCATTTGCACCCTCAGCCCCTGAAAGCGGGTGAGACAGGGTGATTTTTCCCAAATCGTCCTGGCTGATGTCACAAAGGCGACGATACATGGTTTCGTCCAGCCGCGCCCGGCCCAAAACGTCAGCCGCCAGGTTGTCAGCCAAAATGAAACGCTCTCCGATCCTCGCCCAGCATTCCTCGGGTCGGCCAATGACCTCATATAGACCATAAGAAATCTCTGGCCCGTAAACGACCGCCTTGTTCGACGGCATGGTCCACGGCGTCGTGGTCCAGATCACGACCTGCGCGCTGTCGAGTGTTGCATCGCCTGTCCCGACAACCTTGAACTTCACCCAAATGGTAAAGCTTTCCTTGTCATGATATTCAACTTCGGCCTCGGCCAATGCGGTCTGTTCGACAGGCGACCACATCACTGGCTTGGATCCTTGATACAATGTGCCGTTCATGAGGAATTTCATGAATTCCTCTGCGATCACTCGTTCGGCATGAAAATCCATCGTCAGGTAGGGGTTTGCCCAATTGCCGGTGATGCCCAGACGCTTGAACTCTTCGCGCTGGATATCGACCCAACCAGATGCAAACTCGCGGCACTCCGCGCGGAACTCGTTGATCGGAACGTCGTCTTTGTTCCGGCCCTTTTTGCGATACTGTTCTTCGATTTTCCACTCGATGGGCAAGCCATGGCAGTCCCAGCCGGGGATGTAACGGGCATCGAAACCCATCATCTGGTGTGAACGTACAATCATGTCCTTGATCGTCTTGTTCAACGCATGCCCGATGTGCAAATGCCCGTTGGCATAAGGCGGACCATCATGCAGCGTAAAAGGTGGCCTGTCCTCATTATCGCGCAAACGATCGTAAACGCCGATCTGCTCCCAGCGCGCCAGCCACTCGGGCTCGCGTTTGGGAAGACCCGCACGCATTGGGAAATCGGTGCGGGGCAGGTTCAGAGTATGTTTGTATTCAGGCGTATCGGCGCACATGGGTGGCGTCCTTTGTCTATCGGTCGCGAGGGGGATGACATGGTTCGATGCTCAGGCTCAAGCACCTTTACCCGGCGGCTCAAAACTTGTGTCAGAGCGCCGGGGACATAATTCGTGAAATACGCGTAACAGATGTCATATGCGTCTTATACGCACGCCACCCAACGCTCACAAGCCATGACTTCTTTTGGCAACATTATCCCGTGGCTCGGGGCAGAACGCAAGGACGCGGCCGGCAATGGCTTATCCAAAAATCCAAGGCCAAACGACACAAACAAAGACTATTACACAACCAACTTTTGCGCGGTCGAAGGCCGGGAAGCGCCTGACCCTCCGCACGGGAGGACGCCGCCCGTCAAGCATCTGCAGAGGCGTCGGACATAGGCAATTTTGGCAAAACAGAAAAGCGGAGCGGCGCAGGCCCGCTGAATGTTCACAGGCCCTAGGGGCAGAACCCATGAACCGTGGATCGAGATTTGACCTGACAACTTTGTAATTTTAGACAAAAGAAGTCAGAAACATAAAAAACATCAAAAGCAAACGCATCAGGCCCAATCCGAAGGTCTTGGAACTTGTCAAACAGCTTGGGAGGGTCAGTGCCGCGTGCAAGACCATGGGTTGCTCGCGCGATAATTTAAACGTTTTGAGAAGCGGTATGAGAATGGTGGCAAAGAAGCGCTGCGCGAGATCAGCCGCAAGAAACCGATCATCCGCAACCGCGTTCCAGAGCATGTTGAATTGGCGATTAACACCCTCGCTTTCAGGGCAGTTGCGGGTCAGCCAGGACGTGTTGCAGCGGTCACTGCCGTCTTAAGCGGCGGTTTGCGCCCGATTTGGTTGCGCAATGAGCTTAAGACGATGAAGAAACGGCTCAAGACCCTGAAAACATGCTGGGCACAGGAGCGCTTGGTATTGCCCCAAGCGCAAATCATGGCCCTTGAAACAGCGACATCAAAACGTCAGGCTACAGGGGAAATTGAAACGCACGAGCCCGGGTATCTTGGCAGTCAAGACACCTGTTTGGTCGGTACAACGAAGGGTGCGCGGCGCATATACCAGCAAACATTCGTGGAGACCTGCTGCCGCTTGGGCTTGGCAAAGCTGTACGTTGAGAAAACCGCGATCACCAACGCTGACATGCTCAATGACCAGGTTGTGCCGTGCTTTCGTGCGCAAAATGTCCCCCTTCTGCGCATTTTCATAGGTCGGGGAACGAACCCAGCCCTGAAAAGAGGCTGCATGGGCACGTGTTTTACATGGACTCCCGCCATTTGCGTTTTGTGGTCGTGCGCTTCAGCCAAGCGATCAAGAAGGTGACGATCTCGTCTATGGATAAGGTGCGTCTGTCATCCAAAGAAACCCTACCGGCTGACACCAGTGGCATTACGTCTGAAGTGTAACTCTAGATACTGAACTGTGCTGCCATCGGTGACAGGCACGCGGACTTGAAACTGCGCTGTCAGGCTGCCAGTCTTTACAGACACATCGATGGGGATTTTATCATGGTTATTCGAGAAGGCCGAGGATACGGCGTAAGCGTTGCAGACCGATGTTGATCACTGGTTGGAAAAATACGACGAACAGCGGCCACATTCCGGAAAATGCCGATACAAACATTCCAAAAGTCCCGGCATTCGGCAGCGCAAAAGACCATTCCTGTCACAACAGGACCGGACAGAGCGTATGATCAGACACAGGTCCGGTGATACCTTTGTTAGATGAAGCTTCGTCTTTTGCGCACTAATTCTTTTAGACTTTACATTTTATGATCATCCAGAGCCAATTTTAACCGCGCAAGTGCCTGTACCAAACAGCTAGCCCGTTGCCTGTGCGCCACTTTGGCGCTAGGGGATCGACATGCCACGCTATGCGCTGAAAGTCGAATATCATGGGGGGCCGTTCGCCGGGTGGCAGCGGCAAAAGGATCAACCGTCCGTTCAGGGCGTCATAGAATCTGCCTTGGCCAAACTAGAGCAGCGCGATCACACGATAGCCGCAGCGGGTCGGACGGATGCGGGCGTGCATGCGCTCGCACAGGTCGCCCATTGCGACATGGAAAAGCCCTGGGATCCTTTTCGGCTTTCCGAAGCTTTGAACCATCACCTCAAGCCCCATCCTGTGGCCATTGTCGCCTGCGCCCTTGTACCCGATGACTGGCATGCGCGGTTTTCTGCAGTCGCGCGACGCTATCAGTTTCGCCTTTTGATGCGCCGTGCCACGGCGACCCATTCAAAGGGTCTGGTCTGGCGCGTGAACCATGCACTCGACATCGAAGCGATGCAGGCGGGCGCGGATTTTCTGATCGGAAAGCACGATTTCACGACATTTCGATCCTCGATCTGTCAGGCCAAAAGCCCGATCAAAACACTCGACGCGTTAACCGTGACGCAGACAGATGGACAACATGGCCCCGAAGCCTGCTTTGACGTGCGCGCACGATCATTTTTGCACAATCAGGTGCGCAGCTTTGTTGGTACTTTGGAACGGGTGGGCGCAGGTGCCTGGACCCCCAGCGACGTCAGAGCGGCACTCGTGGCTTGCGATCGCGCAGCCTGTGGGCCGGTCTGCCCACCTCAGGGCCTATACCTCGCCGGTGTGAGCTATCCCAAGGATCCGTTCGCCTGAACTTGTCAGTCCAGTCCCATCTGTTCAGCACCAGCGCCACCCATTCGCGACGCTTCGCTATCGGGAACATATGTGTTGGCAGCAAGATCGTGCATCTGGGCGTAAAACTCCGCACTGAGCGTTATACGCGCAGGCCGTGCGCGGGCGTTGGGCTCTGACAGCGACAGTGTGACGGTCATTGTGTTGCCAGATAATTGAACTTGCGTTCGGCAGGGCAAGCTATTGAACCAACTGACCAACAGAGCGCATAGATACGGTGCATCCTCGCTCAGCGAAACAGGCGCGGAGCTGATGGATGCGGCTTCGATCACTTTTTCAACGCGAAGCGCCAGGTCAACAATAGCGCCCTGTGTTTTCAGCGCCTCTGACAGGGGGGCCTCATCGCGACCGTCTGCCAAATGCCGTGTCAGCATATTTCCAAAGTTACTCGCCTGAGCGGCTGGGACATCCGCGCCTCTGGCCGCACGGATCGCGAGCGACTGTACCTCGGTCCAGGAATGAGTCACTGTGCCATCACGGGCAGCCACCAGTCATCGTTTTCGAGCGTCAGTTCATCCCCAAGCGGTGCGCCCTGCGCAAGGGTAATCCGGGTCCACAAATCAGATTTAGGATCAAATTTCGTAGCCCCGAAAAAGCTCAGCTTGCACCGCAGCATGTCGATGGGGCGGCACGTCGCGGCAATCAGATTGTCACGGATATCAGCATAAGGATAGCGCGCCAAGATTGCGACGCGTTGCACGGCAAGCACATGATCTGGATGCTGCGCCAAAAAGGTCGAAACTGGTCCATCACCATCGGGCAAATCAGCGTACAACGCCACAACCCGGCGCGCGATATCAAGAGGCGTCTCAAGCTCGGCCCCCGGCTCAAGAAAGCGGTCGCCAAGCCGTGGTTCAAGCTTGGCCGCGCTTACATACCAAAAGCGGCGGCAGTTTTCGTTTTGGGTAAAATCCTGCGTCAACGCCCAATCCCAATCCGTTTCAATCGCGGCACGCAAGGCGCTTATCCCCGAAAAAGGTACAGCCAGTGGGCCAAAGGGATCGCCCATGCATTCGGCCAACCCATCCAGCAGATCTGGGAAGGGTTCGAGGAGCAGCGCGAACAAAAGCTCTTGCAGCGGCATGCTGCTGTCCTTGGCTGCTTGCCAAACGGCCTCAATCGGATGCGGCCCGCCCAGCGCATCAAGCTTGGGGCGGAAATCAGCCCACTCCGTTTCAAGCGCACGCAATATGGCGTCATGATCAGGTGCGGGCACATGCCATTCTGCCAGATGCCAGGCAGCGCGCGCGCCAAGCTTTGCAATCTGGGCCTGACTGTCAGGTGACAAGCTGTCGATGGCGCACACACGGGCAAAAGCAGTTTCGCGGGCCAGCATCCAGTTGTTCAGCAAAACAGGGTGGTTCACAAGAAACGGTGCCATGCCAAGCCCGGTGGCATTGCCGACACCCAAATGCCGCGCGAGGTTCGGGTCCAGCCGCGCACCGCCAACATGTTGCACTAGATCAAGCGTGAAATGTCGGATCATATAAACCGTCAACATCTCGGCCGCAAAGGGGCCGTCAAGGCCGGGCCGGTCTGCAATAAGGTAACGGTCTGCAATGCCAAATTTGCCGTTTCCATAAACGGCAGTCGTCCGCATCAGATAGCCGATATCGCGGATCATGGCCGGTTCAGGCTGTCCACCGCTGCGCAATGCATCCACCGTCGCTGTCCACATGCGCAAAGACTTATTAGCGCGGCTCAAGACCAGATCCCGTGGATTGAAACGACCCGCCTCCTGTTTCGGTGCATTTGCGGCGATTCGGTCAATTTCCAGCGCTGTTGGTACACCGTCGTAAAGCACAAAAGCCGCGTCCCAAGCCGTCGCAATCACCCGGTCGCTGCGCTGGTCGGATGGCAGGTCATTCGATATGGCGACAAGCGAATAGGTATGCCCCCCAAGGTCGATTGAATAAACAGCCCGCCCGTACCCCGCAGCGTTCATGTCCCAAACCGTTCGGGTTACCGTTGCGTTTTCAGTGCACAAACGCCGCACCAGCACCCGCAAAAAGCTGAGGCGCGTGGGCATCATAGTGCCCATGCGCGCGAGCCGCATGACCTCTGAAGGAGGTCGCAGCGGGGAGATTTCCGGCATCAGGTCTTTCATCGTTGCCACCATTAAACGCAATCGCGCCCAGTTAGCGGCGCTTGATGGCCCGGATGCAAGCATTTTTCGATACAAGACCGGCGGCAAAGCGACACGCTTTACCGCCGGTTGGCGCCGACCTTTTTTGGCGCCGCGACCTTACATAGGTTGTTGCGTGTACTTTTTGAGCTCGGCCCGCGCGACTTGACGGCGGTGCACCGCATCCGGGCCATCCGCCAGACGCAATGTACGCTGGTGTGTCCAGGCGTGCGCCAACGGCGTGTCCTGACTGATGCCTTGACCGCCATGCATCTGCACCGCTTCATCAATGACTTTTAGCGACACACGCGGGGCCACCACCTTGATCTGACTGATCCAGGGCGCTGCTGCCCGGGCGTCACCCTGATCCATCATCCATGCAGCCTTGAGACACAACAGCCGTGCCATTTCTATCTCCATGCGGGCCTCGGCGATGATATCATAATTCGCGCCCAATTGCGCCAATGGCTTGCCAAAAGCTTCTTTGGACAAAGAACGGCGACACATCAATTCAAGCGCAGCCTCGGCCTGCCCGATCGCGCGCATGCAGTGGTGTATCCGCCCGGGCCCAAGCCGCCCTTGGGAAATTTCAAAACCACGTCCTTCGCCGAGCAAAATGCTGTCGGCCGGCACCCGCACGTTGGTAAAACGGATGTGCATATGCCCATGCGGCGCGTCATCATGGCCATAAACGAGCATTGGCCGCAGCACTTCGATGCCTTCACTGCCCGCAGGCACAACAATCATCGACTGGCGTTTGTGCTTTGGCAAATCATCGCCGCCTGTCTTGACCATTACGATATAGACCTTGCAGCGTGGATCTCCCGCGCCAGAGGCCCAGTATTTCTCGCCATTCAGAACATAGTCGTCACCATCGCGGACGCAGGACATCGAGATGTTGGTTGCATCCGATGAGGCCACATCTGGCTCGGTCATCAGATAAGCTGAACGGATTTTACCCTCCAGCAGCTTCGACAACCAACGTTCTTTCATGTCGTCGGTGCCATAACGCTCGAATACTTCCATATTGCCGGTATCCGGAGCGGAACAGTTGAACGTTTCAGCACCAAGCGGCGTCTTGCCCATCTCTTCGGCGAAATGCGCATATTCCACGGTCGACAAACCAAAACCTTTATCGCTGTCAGTCAGCCAGAAATTCCACAGCCCCTCGGACTTGGCTTTGGACTTCAGCCCTTCAAGAATTTCGGTCTGACGGTCTGTGTATTGCCAGCGATCACCTTTGGCGACTTCGGCGGCATATTCTTCTTCGATGGGCATGATATCGTCGCGGATCATCGTTGCCACGCGATTGAGCAGATCGCGGTGCTCTGCGCGCATTCCAAAGCTCAAATTCATAAAGCTGTCGTTCATTCAGTGTCCTCCCTAATCCTGCATAGGGTGGCGGTAATCGCAACGCATGTCCACCGGATGTCACTGTCGCAACAGACCTTTTTTTTGTACTTGCCAATACTAGGATCGGAAATTGCAAAAACGCGGACATTTCGTGCCAATCATCATGAAACCTGCGCGAAAATCGTATTTGGATCTGGAAACGGTCGGCACCCGCTTTGTGCCCAGCACTTAACAATTTGCTCGACAACCGCGCCATCGCCCAAATTGATCACTACCATTTGGGCCCGTTTGCGCAGTGTGCGGCCCGCCCGCGCAAAATCATACGCCGGCATACAACCCCAAACAAAATAGTTTGTCCCATGATATTTGACGAAACATCTGAACAGTGAAAATCACCTAACACCTTGAAATATATGACTTCAGGTAGTGTTGGGTGATTCAAATTTTTTAGCGCAGAGATTTAATGCGCAAGCTTCAGAATGCCGTCTACATCAAGATGCATCTCCATCCAGTCAGCGAGGTCATCAAGGGTGGCTTCTATTGTGGCGGAATAAGCCACGTCGCCTGCCTGCGCGCCAAATCCGGCAAGCCAAGCACGGCGGAACGCATCGCTGCGAAACATACCGTGAAGATAGCTGCCCGAAATCCGACCATCGGCACTGATAGCACCTTCTTCGATGGTCCCAACACGCGCATAAGGGCGCGCGCGATCCGGGCCATCGCTGCGCCCCTTGTGCATCTCATAGCCTTGCATCTTGCAGCCCGTTGGTACGTGGATCGCATCCACCTCTGTCAGGCGTTTATCACCAGTCATCACTGTTTCGACATCGAGCAACCCAAGACCCGGTGTGCAGCCAGCCGCCCCTTCGATCCCATCAGGGTCAGACACAACGCGGCCCAGCATCTGAAATCCGCCACAGATGCCCAGCACATGACCACCACGCCGATAATGCGCGCGCACATCTTCGTCCCAACCTTGGGCACGGATGAATTCAAGATCCCCACGCGTCGATTTACTGCCCGGCAGGATCACCACGTCCGCATCAGCGGGCAACGGCTGGCCTGCGCGCAACATGGTCAGCTTCACCGCAGGTTCCTGCGCCAGCGGATCGAGATCATCAAAGTTTGAGATACGCGACAGCCTGAGGCACACCACGTGCAAACCACCCGTCCGGCTTGGTGTTGCAATATCGAGCGCATCTTCGGCAGGCAATTTCCAAGCATCTTTAAACCAGGGCACCACACCAAATCCACGCCATCCGGTATGCGCTTCGATCATCCGGTAGCCATCCGTGAAAAGCGTCGGATCGCCCCGAAAACGGTTGATGATGAAACCGCGGATCAGCGCCGCATCCTGAGCGTCAATTACAGCTTTGGTGCCGACGATCTGGGCAATGACACCGCCGCGATCGATGTCACCCGTCAAGATCACAGGGCAATCGATCGCGCGGGCGAACCCCATATTGGCGATATCACCAGCGCGCAGATTGACCTCGGCCGGGCTGCCGGCCCCTTCGACAAGGACCAGATCATTCTTCGATTTCAGCCGGTTGAAGCTGTCCAGCACAGCTTTCATCAACGCGGGCTTCATCTTGGCATAATCGCGGGCTTTTACTGTCGCCACCCTTTTGCCCTGCACCACGACCTGAGATCCGACATCGGTTTCAGGCTTGAGAAGAACCGGGTTCATGTCCGTATGGGCTGGCAGGCCGCAGGCTATCGCCTGTAATGCCTGCGCGCGCCCGATCTCTCCGCCATCTGCGGTGACGGCGGCATTGTTCGACATGTTCTGAGGCTTGAACGGCGCAACTGAAAGCCCACGCCTGCGCGCCGCACGGCACAGGCCTGCCACCAACATGGATTTCCCCACGTTGGATCCGGTGCCCTGAATCATCAAAGATTTGCTCATCCATCCGCCCTGATGCCGCCCGTCGGACCCGTCTCGACAGCCCTCGCTTCTTTGGCGTAATTCAGTTTCCGGGTTTGGGCCAGATCAAAAACTGCACGCTCAGGCGCATACCTTTGTAAGCGGCCAGTCATCGCTATAATTCGAGAATTAGAATTCGACCCCTTTTTGTGCCTTGATCCCCAATTCCTTGAAGGGGTGTTTGATCAGTGTCATCTCTGTCACCAAATCGGCTGCCTCAATAAGCTCGGGCTTAGCGTTGCGACCGGTAAGTACCACGTGGGTCATCACCGGTTTGTGGGTCAAAAGAAAATCTACAACCTCGTCGATGTCGAGATAATCATACCGCAGAGCGATGTTGATCTCGTCCAGCAAAACGAACTTGATCTCGGGATCAAGGATCTGTTGCTTGGCGATGCTCCAGCCATTCTGTGCAGCGGCAATATCGCGCTCCCTGTCTTGCGTCTCCCAGGTAAACCCCTCGCCTGAAACAAAGAACTTGCACTCATCAGCAAAACGATCGCGCAGGAATGTCTTTTCGCCCGTGTTCCAGTTCCCCTTGATGAACTGAACCACAGCACAAGGCATTCCATGCGAAATGCAACGCATGACCATTCCGAATCCGGACGAAGACTTGCCCTTGCCCGGACCGGTGTGGACCATGATCAGACCTTTTTGCTCGGTCTTGGTTGCCATCATCTTGTCGCGGGCGGCCTTGATCTTTTTCATCTTGGCATTGTGGCGGGCGGTGACGTCGTCCATCGGTAGCTCCGGGGCTGAATTAACGGTGTGCGTTGTGTGCCACGCAATGCCGTGCGGCACCAGAGCAGATGAATCGCTTGACAGTCAAAGGTACCGCGCCCACTACGATCATGCTGGTGCCCAAGATCGTCTTGGGTGAAAAGGGAATGCCGCGGGTTGTTTTCAACCCAAACGCAGCCGCCCCCGCGACCGTGACCGGAGAGGTGCCCCCGCGCCACTGGCCGAAAGGCCGGGAAGGTGGGGCGACCGACAGAGCGATGCTCTGACATCCGCAAGCCGGGAGACCTGCCAGCACCGAGACGATTGAAACCGGACGGGGTGTGCCGGGTGTCGGGTTTTGCGGCGCTGCCGTCCCGCCATCTGACCCCCGCCATTTATGGGATATGAACGATGGGCGATCTGCCACCGGTCGAATTGCTGGTCTGCGTGAAATGCCGCCGCGAGATGGAGGTACCCCAAGACGACACCCGCCCCGGTGCCGCCTTGCACGCTGAGCTTGCCGCGCGCCACATGCCCGAGGGTGTCACCTTGAAAGCCGTGGAATGTTTGTCGAACTGCGCTTCGGGCTGTTCGGTCGCGGTGCGCGGCGGACCCACACGCTGGACCTATGTCTATGGCAACCTGATTGAGGACCGCGATGCGGATCTCGTGATCGAGGGCGTTGCCAAATATGCAGCCACGTCTGACGGGCTTGTGCCTTGGCGCGAGCGCCCCGAGCATTTTCGTAAAAACTGTATCGCCCGCATTCCCCCACAGGAGTTTTGATCCATGTCGGCACTCAACAAGGTTCCCGTCACCGTCATCACCGGCTTTCTAGGTTCTGGCAAAACCACGCTTGTCCGTCACCTGATGCAAAACCCTCAGGGCAAGCGCCTTGCTATCATTGTCAATGAGTTCGGCGACGTCGGTGTCGACGGAGACATTCTGAAATCCTGCGCAATCCCTGACTGCCCGGCGGAAAACATAATGGAGCTGGCCAATGGCTGTATATGTTGCACGGTGGCAGATGACTTTATTCCGACGATCGAAGCGCTGATGGCGCTGGATCCGCAGCCCGAGCATATTTTGATTGAAACATCGGGCCTTGCCCTGCCCAAACCACTGCTGAAAGCTTTTGACTGGCCAGATATCCGCAGCCGCATCACCGTGGACGGCGTGATCGCTCTAGCCGACGCAGAGGCGGTCGCCTCGGGGCGGTTTGCACCCGACGTGGCCGCGGTTGATGCGCAACGTTTAGCGGACGAGTCCATCGACCATGAAACGCCCCTATCCGAGGTATTCGAGGATCAGATCAGTTGTGCCGATATTATCCTGCTGACGAAACCTGACCTTGCGGGCCCGGAAGGCGTGGCCAAGGCCAAAGCCATCATTGCAGCCGAGGCCCCGCGCACATTGCCGATGGTCGAGGTCGCAGAGGGCGTGGTTGACCCGCGCATCCTGCTGGGCCTTGAGGCCGCTGCCGAAGACGACATAGAGGCCCGTCCCAGCCATCACGACGACCATGATGACCACGAACACGACGATTTTGAAAGCGTCATAATCGACATTCCCGAGATTGCTGATCCCGCAGAGCTCGTGCGCCGGATCGAAGCCATGGCCAAGGCGCAAAACATCCTGCGCGTCAAAGGCTATGCCGCCGTCGCAGGCAAACCGATGCGCTTGCTCGTACAGGCCGTGGGCGCGCGGGTGCGTCATCAGTTCGACAGGCCATGGCGCCCAGATGAGGTTCGACAGGGCCGTTTGGTC
Source organism: Tateyamaria sp. (assembly GCA_029250205.1). Taxonomy (GTDB): domain Bacteria; phylum Pseudomonadota; class Alphaproteobacteria; order Rhodobacterales; family Rhodobacteraceae; genus Tateyamaria. Next base: position 19,765 of record JAQWVA010000027.1, on the reverse strand, counting down.
GTGATTGCCGAACATGACGACGTGAATGTCGCAGCCATCCGGGATGCTTTGGTCCACGTTGCAGCAACCGCAGCGAGATAACGAGCCAGCCCCATGCATGTCGTCTTTCGTGAAAGCCACGGCCTCGAGGAAACCGAGACGCCGACCGATCTGGGCCAAGCGCCTGCAGATCTGGTGGTGCTGTCTTTTTCCGACAGTGACCTTGGGGCTTTTGCAGCAGCTTATCATCGCGGCGGTGGTGCCGAAAAAATGCCGACGACACGGCTGGCCAATCTGGTTGGGCTCAAACATCCGCTATCGGTCGACACCTATTTGGAGCAAACACTGGAAGGTGCCAAGGGCATCCTTATCCGCCTGATCGGCGGCGTTCCTTATTGGTCATACGGCCTGCAACAGGTCGAAACTCTGTGCCGGGCCAAGGGCATCGCGCTTGCGGTTTTGCCGGCGGATGGGCGCGTCGACACTCGACTGGATGAGATTTCCACGCTGCCCGTCAGCACTCTGCGCCGTCTTGCGCATCTGTGCGACACCGGTGGCACCGTCGCAGCCCAAGCAGCGCTGGCGCAGATGGCTTTGGCTTCTGGCCTGTACGCAGGGCCTGTACATGGAGCGAAAGCGCTGCCAACGGTTGGCGCCTGGACACCGGAACATGGGGTGACCTGTCCACTGTTTGGCAGCCAAAGTAACCGTCCCTTGGTCTTGGTCACGTTTTACCGAGCCTATCTGGCGGCGGCAGATTTGTCCGCGATCGAGGCGCTTTATCATGCTTTGGACAGGCGCGGATTTCGCGCGCTTGGCCTTTTTGCGCCATCGCTCAAAGCCCCGGATGCAGCACAGTGGCTTAGCCGTCAAATCGCCCACCTAAAGCCGGTTGCAATCGTAAACGCCACCGCTTTTTCCGGCAAGGGCAGCACAGGTGCCTCACCACTTGATGCTGGTAATGTGCCTGTGTTTCAGGTGGCTCTATCCACCGCAACCCGCGACATGTGGGCCGGGGCCGAGCGCGGCCTGTCGCCCGCAGACCTTGCCATGCATGTTGTCCTGCCCGAGGTGGACGGACGCCTTTTTGCAGGCGTGGCCTCTTTCAAGGAACCACAGGCGCGCGACGCGCAGTTGCAATATGCCCGCTTTGCCCACAAAGCCGATCTGGAAAGGGTCGACGCGGTGTCTGACAAGGTGACGGCATGGGTCGATCTGGCACAGAAACCGGCGGCAAATCGGCGCCCTGCACTGGTGCTTAGCACATATCCCGGCAAAGAGTGGAACATGGCGCATGCGGTGGGCCTTGATGCGCTGGCTTCGGCGCATGCAATTCTCGATGACCTCGGGGGTGCGGGCTATGGGGTGGATCATGACGGACCGCCCCTGCAAAAGGCGCTTGGCATCGAAACAATTCCGTGGCCGCTCACTGCATACCTGAGCATGCTGGGCACCCTTCCGCAAACCTTGCAAGATGATCTGGCACGGGATTGGGGCGCTCCGGAGAGAGACACGAAAGACGGGCAGTTTCACTTTTCCGCCACGCGCCGTGGGGCGGCCCTGATTGCATTGCAGCCTGAACGCGGAACACCAGACAAGCGTGACAACGAGTATCACGATCTGGCGCGCACACCACGCCACGCCTATGTGGCATTTTATCTGTGGCTTCAATCACAGGCCGATGCACTGATCCATATCGGCGCTCATGGCACGCTTGAGTGGTTGCCGGGCAAGTCTGTCGCCCTGTCGGATGCCTGCTGGCCCGAGGCCCTCGTGGGCACGCTGCCAGTTATCTATCCGTTTATTGTGAATGACCCCGGCGAAGCCGCACAGGCCAAGCGGCGCATTGGCGCAATCACACTGGGCCATATGCCACCGCCGATGAAACCCAGCGCGACGCCCGACCGCCTTGTGCAGCTTGAAAGTCTGTTAGACGAATTCTCAACCGCAGACGGCCTCGACCCCAGACGCCGTGATCGGTTGCAAGCCGATATCCGCGCCGAGGCACAAGCACTAGGCGTTGAGAATGATCTGGGCCTTGATGGTGCGTCCAGCACCGCCGAGGCAATTACACGTATCGACCGCTTTGTTTGCGACATAAAGGAAAGCCAGTATGGCGATGGCCTGCACATCTGGGGGCGCAGCAGCGGCGCCTGCACCGATGCGATGGTAGCCGGAGAGCGGAACGCCCTGATTGATGCCTTGAACGGGCGGCGTATCGCGGGGGGACCTTCCGGTTCACCCTATCGCGGGCGCAGCGACGTGCTGCCTACGGGGCGCAATCTGTTTACCACCGATCCACGTTCGGTGCCGACGCGCGCCGCCCATGCGCAGGGCGTCAAACTGGCCGAAGAGCTGGTGCGCCGCCATTTGCAGGACCACGGCGATTGGCCGCGCGGGTTGATCGTGGATCTTTGGGGCTCTGCCACAATGCGCACGGCAGGTGAAGAGTTCGCTATGGCGTTGCACCTGCTTGGAGTTCGGCCTGTTTGGGATCAGGGATCAGAGCGCGTGTCGGGGGTCGAGGTGTTGCCGATCACCGATCTGGACCGCCCGCGCATCGACGTGACCCTGCGCGTGTCTGGCCTATTCCGGGATGTTTTTCCAAGCTTGTCGGCCCTGTTCGGTCAAGCCGTACGGGCGCTGATGCTGCGCGATGAGGCCTCCGACTGGAACCCCTATGCCGGTCAGACCAGCACCGCGCGGGTCTATGGCCCCGCCCCCGGCAGCTTTGGGCTGGGCATGGGTGCCCAAATCGAAACATTCACCGACGAAAGCCGTGCAGCAGCGGGGGCCGCTTGGTTGCATGCCAGCGCCTATGCGCTCGACGGTATGAGCGCGGTGCGCGATGAGAACGGCCTGCGTCAGCGCGTGGCCGCCGCCGACAGTTTTGTGCATCTACAGGATCTGCCCGAAACCGATCTTTTGCTCGCATCCGACTATGCGGCCCACGAGGCAGGATTTGCCGCAGCGCAGGCGATCACCGGGGGCAATGCGGCGCTCTATCACCTCGATAGCACCCGGCCCGACAACCCGCGCGCCCGCGCCCTTCCCGAAGAAATCGCGCGCGTTGTTCTGGGTCGGGCCACACAAAGGGGCTGGCTTGAGGGCATGATGCGCCATGACTTCCGTGGCGCAGCAGAGATCGCCGCAACTCTGGATCACATGGCAGCTTTCGCCCATTTGGCCGGTGTTGTGGAGCCGCATCTGTTTGATCTGTATCACGACGCCACTTTGGGCGACGCGGCTGTCGCCGCGTTCCTTGAAAGGGCAAATCCCGGCGCCTTTCAAGCAATGCAGGATCAGTTTGCAGCCCTGGATGCCGCCGGTTTGTGGCACACGCGGCGAAATTCGATCCGCGCAGCACTGGCGGCGGCGCAATGACCACTGTCAAAGGATGGTGCCCCGGGGCCTATACCCCGATGATGTCAGGCGACGGTCTGATCGTACGCGTACGGCCCAGAATGGGGCAGCTGAGCGCTGTCCAGGCGCAAGGGATTTGTGCCACAGCAGAGCGTTTTGGCAATGGTCTGATTGATCTGACCAGCCGCGCGAATGTGCAATTGCGCGGTGTTGCACAAAGCGATCATCCTGCGCTGCTTGAAACGCTTGGTACGCTCGGCCTGCTGGATGCCAATCCAGTGATCGAGGCGCGGCGCAACATCCTGACCACCCCCGACTGGCAGGACGGGGATTTGACCACACGTCTTTACGCAGCTCTCTATGATCGTCTGGGCGAGCTGCCCGACCTGCCCGCCAAGATGGGCATCGCTCTTGATACTGGCCGAACAGCACTTTTGCAAAACGCATCGGCAGATTTCCGGTTCGAGATTGACAACACTGGCGGGTTAATACTCCGCGCGGATGGGATGGACAGGGGGCAACCTGTCACCGAGGCATCCGCCGCAGACGCACTGATTGAAATGGCCCATTGGTTCGTTGCAACCGCAAGCGGAGAGACGCGCCGCATGGCGCAGCTTGTTGCGCGACAAAGGCCGCGCAGATCCCCGCATTGCAGCCAACCCCGCCCTGCAGGCACGCCTTTAGTCCCCGGTCACGGACCTCTTGGCCAAGTCTTTGGCGCAGCCTTTGGCAGCCTCATGGCGCAGGACCTAAAGGCACTGATCGCGGACACCCGCGCAAGTGCGCTGCGCTGCACACCCTGGCGTTTGATCATTCTCGACACAGCCCAAGCCGGACCAGCCAACGGTTTGGTCACGGACCCTGCCGACCCACTGCTGCGCAGCCATGCCTGCCCAGGCGCCCCTGCCTGCTCGGCGGCCACGGTGGACACCCGCGCACTGGCGCGCGCGCTCACCGCAAAAGGCGCAGGCAGCGTACATGTCTCAGGCTGCGTCAAGGGCTGCGCTCATCCCGGTCGTGCTACTCTGACAGTTGTGGGCCGAGACGGCGCTTATGACCTTGTGAAAAAAGGCCATGCATGGGATCAGCCGCAGATGCGAGGCCTGACCGCTGATGCGCTTCTGGCCCTAGACCTGATGACCCTTTCGGACTGATACCATGCCCTACGAATACGAAACAAACGGTGCTGCGATATATTTGCAGTCTTTCGCCACGATCAGAGCCGAGGCGGATCTCGCCCGCTTTGACCCAGATGCGGAACAGGTGGCGGTGCGGATGATTCATGCCGCTGGCATGGTCGGGCTGGAAGACCACATTCGGTTTTCGCCGAGATTTGTCCCTGCGGCCCGTGCCGCGCTTGACTCTGGAGCGCCCATTTTATGCGATGCGCGCATGGTCAGCGAAGGGATTACCCGCCCCCGTCTACCCGCTGGCAATGCGGTGGTCTGTACGTTGCAGGATGCAGGCGTGCCCGAATTGGCCGCCAAGATGGGCAATACCCGCTCTGCCGCAGCGCTTGAACGGTGGCGTCCGCATCTTGCGGGGGCTGTGGTGGCCATCGGCAACGCGCCAACCGCCTTGTTTCATCTGCTCAACATGCTCGAAGATCCTGCCTGCCCTCGCCCAGCCGCAATCATTGGTTGCCCGGTAGGCTTTGTCGGAGCAATGGAAAGCAAAGATGCACTTTGGGCGGATCAACCGGTGCCCTGTTGCATTGTTCAGGGGCGGCTGGGGGGCAGCGCCATCACTGTGGCCGCCGTGAACGCTTTAGCGAGTCGCAAGGAATGAGCGCGATCCAAACACCAGCCCTCGGCACCGTATATGGTGTGGGTCTTGGCCCCGGTGATCTGGATCTGTTGAGCGTACGCGCTGATCGGCTTGTGCGATCGGCATCTTACGTCGCTTATTTTCGCAAAGCAGGCCGACCAGGCCAAGCACGCAGTATCGTCGATGGTATGCTGGCAGAGGGCACAGTGGAAATACCGATGGAATATCCCGTGACCACGGAAATTCCCCTGAGCGATCCGCGCTACAAAGAAACCCTGAGCAGCTTTTACGCAGAATGCACCGCCCGGCTGCGCGCGCTCACTGATGCAGGCCATAACGTTGTGGTACTTTGCGAGGGTGATCCGTTTTTCTATGGCTCGTTCATGCACCTGTATACGCGGCTAAAAGATACAGTCCCAGTCCAGGTCGTACCGGCGATCACAGGCATGTCTGGCGCATGGACTGCGACGGGAACACCGATCACTTGGGGTGATGATATTCTGACGGTCCTTATGGGAACATTGCCCGAGCCGGTGCTGGCGAAGAACATGGCACAAGCCGATGCTTTAGTAGTGATGAAAATTGGACGCAATATCGACAAGGTTCGCCGCGCGCTGAAAACCGCCGGGTGCTATGAAGCCGCCTGGCTGATCGAATACGCCACCATGCCAAACCAGAAGGTCCAGCAACTGGCCGAAGCCGATGGCAAAGTGACGCCCTATTTCTCGATCATCGTCGTGCACGGCCAGGGGCGGCGACCATGAGCGGATGGGTTGTAATCGCCGGCCTCGGCCCCGGTCATGCTGATTTGGTCACGCCCGAGGTTACCAATGCGCTGGCACAGGCGACGGATGTTGTGGGATACATCCCCTATGTGGCCCGCGTAGCGCAGCGGCCTGGCCTAACACTTCATGCCAGCGACAACCGGGTCGAGATTGACCGCGCGCAGCATGCCCTTGAAATGGCCTCTGCGGGCCGAAAGGTCGTTGTGGTGTCATCTGGCGATCCCGGCGTCTTTGCCATGGCCGCTGCCGTTTTCGAGGCTGTGGAAAACGGCCCCACGCATTGGCGCGATCTTGACTTGCGCGTCTTGCCGGGCATCACCGCGATGCTGGCGGCCTCTGCCCGCGCAGGTGCACCACTTGGGCATGACTTCTGTACCATCAATCTAAGCGATAACCTCAAACCCTGGGCTCTGATTGAAAAGCGGTTGCGTCTGGCAGCCGAGGCCGATTTCGCCATGGCGTTTTACAACCCTCGGTCAAAATCACGGCCCGAAGGTTTTGCGCGCGCTCTTGAAGTGTTGCGCGAAGCCTGCGACGATGCTCGCCCCATCATTTTTGCCCGCGCTGTCTCTACCCCCGCAGAGGACATTCGCGTTACCCCCTTAACCGATGCCACGCCAGAAATGGCCGACATGCGCACAGTAGTCATCGTAGGATCGTCCCAGACCCGAGTTATCCAACGAGACGGCGCGCCGCTGGTTTACACGCCACGTTCGGTGCTCGCATGATCCAACCAAGTCATCACCTGTGCCACTCTGCTGGCCTCGAGCCGCGCAGGAATGGCAGGCCTGTTAATCATGATCACTGGCAAACCCAAATCGCGCGCCGCCGCGATCTTGGCGTAGGCACCCGTGCCGCCTGCATTCTTAGAAACGACGAGGTCAATGCCGTATTGCTGCATCAACATCCGGTCATCGGCTTGGGTGAACGGACCGCGCGACACCAGCACATGGTGGTCGGGAAAGGGCGGTGCGCCGGTGGGCGGATCAACAAGGCGCAGCAAGTAGAAATGCTGCGAATTGGGCGCAAATTCGTGCAAATGCATGCGCCCCACCGCCAACATTACGCGCGCAGCACTGCGGTTCAGTGCCACGACCGCCCCCGCAATGTCAGCGACATGCGTCCAGTCGTCACCCGGTTGCGGCACCCAAGGGGCGCGGCTCAAAGCGATCAGCGGAACCCCCAACTGCGCGCAGGCAGCCACAGCATTGTGGCTCATCTGTGCGGCGAAGGGATGGGTCGCATCGATAACATGGGTAATCCGATGGGCCTGCAAATATGCCACCAGCCCGACGACACCACCAAAGCCTCCCACTCGCTGGGGCAAGGGCTGGCGGCGCGGTCGTTCGACCCGGCCTGCGAAACTGACAGTGCCCGCAATCCCGGCCTCGGCCGCCGTCTTTGCCAGCGCGGTCGCTTCGGTTGTGCCCCCAAGGATCAGGAGGGTGGGCTGCATGTCTGATGCTCCGTGGTTGACCATTATAGGCATTGGTGAGGACGGGGTTGCAGGGCTGTCCGCCACAAGTCAAGCGGCACTTGCCAAAGCCGAGGTCATAATGGCCCCCGCGCGCCATCTGGCCATGGTACCGGTTGGCACTGCCGAGCGCATCACCTGGCCGGTCCCATTTGCAAAAGGATTGCCGGTGCTAAAGGGGCTGGAGGGGCGCCGCGTTGTTGTGCTGGCCTCGGGCGATCCGTTCTGGTTCGGCGCGGGCAGCGTCATTGCGCGGCATCTCGCCCCAAGCGACTGGCACGCGCTTCCGGGTGTGTCGTGCTTTGCCCTGGCTGCGGCACATATGGGATGGGCACTGGATGATACACTCTGCCGCGGTCTTCATGCCGCTCCCATGACCCGGCTGCGCCGCGATCTGGCGCAGGGGGCGCAGATTATCGCAACGTTAAGAGACGGTGCGGCAGTGGCAGAGATCGCGGCCTATCTGAGGACGCAAGGGTTTGGAGCCAGCACTCTGGTCGTTCTCGAACATCTTGGTGGCCCATCCGAGCGCGCAACACGAATGTCGGCTGATCAACTAACCGGCGCATTCGATCACCCGGTCTGTGTTGCGATCGCAGTTGCGGGCGACGATGACGCCGCAGCACTTTCAGTTGCTAGCGGGCAAATCGATGGGACCTTTGACCATGATGGTCAAATCACCAAGCGCCCTGTGCGGGCGATCACACTGTCGACGCTCGCCCCCCGCCCCGGCGAACACCTGTGGGACATCGGAGGCGGCTCGGGGTCCATCGCTCTGGAATGGCTCTTGTCGCACCCACGCATGACAGCCACCACAATCGAAACCCGCGCTGACCGCGCCGTGCAAATTCGCAACAACGCCACCGAACTTGGCGTGGATCACAGGCTCGGCGTTGTTGAAGGCACCGCCCCAGACGCGTTCAGCGACCTATCCACACCGGACGCGATATTTGTGGGTGGTGGGATGTCAGATCATCTGCTGGACGCAGTGCTGAAAGTCAAAGCTGCCCGTCTTGTGGTCAATGCGGTGACTCTCGAAGGCGAGGCCCTTCTGGCGCGATATCAGGCACAGCACGGCGGTGAATTGATGCGGATTGCGCTGTCACACACCAAACCACTCGGCCAAAAGCGCGGCTGGAGCGCCTCCTACCCCGTGGTGCAATGGAGCCTGAACCGATGATCGTTGCCGGCTTTGGATTTCGGACGGGCGCATCCGAGGATAGTTTCGCAGATGCCCTGCGGCAAGCGACGACCAGTCACAGCCCCCAAGCCCTGGCCACGATTGCCGACAAGACCCGTTGGTTATCACAGTTTGCCTATGCGCAAAGTCTGCCGCTGATTACTGTTGCCGCCGATCAGCTTGTTGCTCAGGCAACGCTCACCCAATCCGCTGCCAGCATGGCCCGCGCAGGCACCGGCAGTGTGGCCGAAGCCACAGCACTGGCCGCTGCGGGGCCCGGAGCGCGGCTGGCTGGGCCACGCTCCATTTCCACCGACCGCATGGCCACCTGTGCCATTGCCATTGGAGACACGACATGACCGTTCACTTCATCGGCGCAGGTCCCGGCGCACCTGATTTGCTCACCCTGCGCGGCCGCGACCTGATCGCGGCCTGCCCGGTTTGCCTCTATGCGGGATCACTGGTACCGGAAGCAATCCTAGACCACTGCCCTGTCGGGGCGCGTATCATCAACACTGCTGCCATGAACCTTGATCAGATCATGGAAGAGATCGAGCGTGCTCATGCCGAGGGCGCAGACATCGCCCGGCTGCATTCTGGTGATCTGTCGGTTTGGTCCGCCATGGGCGAACAGCTGCGTCGCCTCAAAGCTGCAGGCATCCCCTTTACAGTGACACCCGGTGTGCCTTCCTTTGCGGCGGCCGCCGCAGCATTGGGGACAGAACTGACCCTGCCTGGCATTGCACAATCCGTCGTTCTGACACGGACGCCGGGGCGCGCATCATCTATGCCTGCCGGAGAAACGCTGGAAAACTTTGCCGCCACGGGGGCAACACTGGCCATTCATTTGTCGATTGGAAACCTGGATCAGGTTGTTACCGATCTGACGCCCGCTTATGGTACAGAGTGCCCTGTCGCGGTCGTCTACCGCGCCAGTTGGCCCGATCAGCAGGTTGTTCAAGCCACGCTCGGCACTTTGCACGCAGTAATGGATGCAGGCATCAGCCGCACGGCGCTAATTCTTGTTGGTCAGGTCATCGGGGCCGAAAGCTTTGATGAAAGCTGCCTCTATGCGCCTGATTATGATCGGCGATACCGCCCGCAAACCGCAGACAGCCCTTGGGCCAGCTGGAGCCATGGCGATGAATAATCCACCCGGCCTCATGATTTCGGCCCCTGCCTCGGGCACCGGTAAGACGACGGTCATGCTGGGCCTCTTGCGCGCGCTCAGGGATGATGGGCAAACCGTGCAACCCTTCAAGAGTGGCCCCGACTACATCGACCCCGCCTTTCACCTTGCTGCCGCGGGGCGGGCCTCGTTCAACTTTGACACCTGGGCGATGGATCATCGGTTACTGGGCGGGATCGCAGCCAAAGCGCAGGGTGCTGACATCTGCGTGGCCGAAGGATCCATGGGCCTCTTTGATGGTGTCGCGACACGAGGGCAAACCGGCTTTGGCTCAAGCGCAGAGACGGCGCGCGCCATGGGCTGGCCCATCGTTCTGGTCATAGATGTCGGCGGGCAGGCACAATCTGCAGCCGCCACTGCACTGGGCTTCAAAAGCTACAATCCCGACCTGCCCTTTGCGGGCGTGATCCTCAACCGCGTGGCAAGTCCGCGACACGAACGGCTGACGCGCGTCGGAATGGAACAGGCTGGCATCCGCGTTCTGGGTGCGTTGCCGCGGCGCGGTGACCTTAAATTGCCAGAACGACATCTGGGCCTGATACAGGCGGTTGAACATCCCGACCTTGAGGCAGCAATCACTGGCTATGCCGCATTCCTGCGTGACAACGTCGATCTGGCTGCACTGCGCGATACGGCCCGCGCCGGAACTGCCTTGCAGACATATCCCCTTCCCAGCCCGCCTGCACAGCGTATCGCGCTGGCCCGAGATGCCGGGTTTTCGTTCACTTACCCGCATCTTTTGGATGGGTGGCGCGCGCAGGGTGCCGAAATCATTCCGTTCTCTCCGCTGGCAAACGAGGCGCCGGATGCCGATGCCGATCTGGTTTGGCTGCCCGGTGGCTATCCCGAACTGCATGCCGGGACACTGGCCGCTGCCACAACCTTTCGTGCAGGGCTGCGTACCCACGCCGAAACAAAACCCGTACATGGCGAGTGTGGCGGCTATATGGCGCTTGGGGCCGGTCTGGTCGATGCAAATGGCACCCGCCATGAGATGGCCGGCCTGCTCGGACTGGTGACAAGCTATGAAAAACGCAAGTTCAACCTTGGGTACCGGCGCGCTTTGCTGGACGCGCCAATGCCGGGGTTTGTGGCGGGTTCGGCCTTGCGCGGGCACGAGTTCCATTATTCTTCGATCCTTGAACAACCCGATGCAGGGCTGGCACAGGTGTTTGACGCGGACGGCGCGCCTGTTGCACAAAGCGGGTCGCGGCGTGGCCATGTCACCGGCACATTCTTTCACCTGATCACCGGAGAGGAAACATGACTGGCTTTGTCAGCTTTGTGGGATCGGGGCCCGGAGATCCAGAGCTTTTGACGCTGAAGGCGGTGGACCGGCTCAAACGGGCGGATGCCGTGCTTTTTGACGATCTTTCTGCAGGGCCAATCCTTGGACATGCACGCGCCGGGGCGGACCTCGTGGGTGTTGGCAAACGCGCCGGACGGCCATCGCCCAAACAAAGCCACGTGAGCCGCCTTTTGGTGGATTACGCACAAGAGGGGCAGCGGGTGGTGCGCCTGAAATCGGGTGACAGCGGCACATTCGGTCGGCTGGAGGAAGAGACAGATGCGCTCAAGGCTGCGGGCATTGGCTTTGAAATCATCCCTGGTGTGACTTCGGCATGTGCTGCGGCGGCGGCGGCAGGCATCCCGCTGACCCGCAGGCTCACAGCCCGACGGGTGCAATTCGTGACAGGCCATGACGTGACCGGCGCTCTGCCCGAGGATCTGAACATGGCCGCTCTGGCCGATGCGCAGGCAACCACGGTTGTGTTTATGGGGCAACGCACCTTTCCCGCACTTGCGCAGATGCTGATTGAAGGCGGCCTGCCGCCAGACACGCCTGCACTTCTGGCCAAAGGCGTATCGACGGCCGCAGAAGCCCTGCACAGGTCAACGGTCGAGGAACTGGCAAGGCGATTGACCTTAGACATCAGCGACGCCCCGGTGTTGATCCTTTATGGAGCATTGGCAACCGGGTGAACATCTGGCGTTCTGTCATTCTTTGGCAAACCAAGACAATCTGCCGTGCCCCCCTTTTGAAAACGGCTGCTCGCGACCAATCCAAGCCATCAAATGCCGCGAACGGACTTGCTGAGACGAAAGATCGGTGTAAACCTATTTTTACGATGGTGACCCTTTGGGGTCTGAAAAGGGAACCGGGCGAACATCCCGGACTGCCCCCGCAACTGTGACCGGAGAGCGGACCGGAAAAACCACTGGCCATGCACGGCTGGGAAGGTTCGGACCCGCAGAGACCCGCAAGTCAGGAGATCTGCCATCACACATGCAACAGATCAGTTCACTGGTCACAAAAAGCTGCCGGGCGGGTGGCGAGGAGAGACTGAAATGCATATCGAACCAGGTGTCGTTGATGGCGCAAAGATGGCTTTTGCCTATGGCACGGCCGCAGCAGCAGCAGCATATTCGCTGAAGCTGGCAGCAGATGATCTGAAAATGGCGGCACTTCCGGCCTTTGCCGTCCGGGCGGCGCTGGCGACCATTGGCACATTCTTCTTTTTTGAGGTGATGCCGCACTTTGCAGTGGGGATATCCGAGGTTCACTTCATTCTGGGCACCACACTGTTCCTAGTGCTCGGTGCAGGGGCGGGGGCAGCTGGGCTTGTACTGGGCTTGCTTTTGCAGGGCATGTTCTTTGCGCCATCCGATCTGTCGATGTTTGCTGTCAACATGACAACACTACTGTTTCCGCTGTTCGCCCTGCACGCTTTGGCAAAGCGCATCGTGCCCAAATCGCGCGCCTATGTTGATTTAGACTATTCACAGGTGTTGAAAATGTCAGCAGTGTATCAGGGCGGCATCGTGGCTTGGGTCGCCTTCTGGGCAATCTATGGCCAAGGCGTGGGTGCTGAAAACATCCAATCGGCATTAACTTTTGGTGCCGCTTATATGCTTGTCATTATCGTCGAGCCTGTGGCAGATCTTGCCGTGCTGGCCGCTGCTAAGACAGCGCGCACACACAAGCTTTCGGGTCTCTTTACACAACGACTGTTCAACGCGGCCTAAACACACAAGCAGACGAGGGTTGGGGCCGCATTATGCGGCCCTTTTGCACAGAGGTTTTATGATTCAGCTGTTTCTGATTGGCATAGGCACCGGAAATCCGGACCACCTGACAGGCGTGGCCAACCGCGCCATAGCAGATGCTGACTTGTTCCTGATCCCGCAAAAAGGCGTCGGGAAAAGCGACCTTGCGGATCTGCGTATGCAGATCATCGCCAACATCCGCAGCGATGCCCGGACCGCTGTTTTCGACATGCCTACCCGCGACCCCGCACTGCCTTATCTTGAGCGGGTCGATGACTGGCACGACAAGATCGCAGTGCTTTGGACCCAGACCATGGCGCAGCATCCCGATGCGACCCGCGTCGCACTTTTGGTTTGGGGCGACCCATCCCTATACGACAGCACCCTGCGGATCGCAGCGCGCTTAACCCCCCAGCCCAAAGTGACGGTCGTGCCGGGAATTACCGCCGTGCAAGCCCTGACGGCGGCACATGCAATACCGCTGAACACGTTGAACGCCCCCGTTACGATCACCACAGGACGGCAGTTGCGCGATCACGGTTGGCCCGATGGCACCGAAACACTGGTTGTCATGCTGGATGGCGAATGCACCTTTCAACAGCTCGATGGGCGATGTTTTGACATCTGGTGGGGAGCTTATCTGGGGATGAACGAACAGATCATCGCTTCAGGCAGGTTAGACGAAGCAGCCTCGCAGATCGTCAAGATGCGGGCCGATGCACGGGCAAATCATGGCTGGATCATGGACACATACATGCTTCGGATGACTGACTCCTGAAATTGTCGCCGTAAACTGCCTAATTTATAGGCATTTAGGTGTTATGTTCCGCGCTATTTAAACTCAAGACTGGTCGCAGCGCTTTGGTCATGGTCAATTCTGGCTTTGAGTAACTGGCACGGATCATATGACTGCTCACGCTACCCCTTTGCCCTGCTGTGACACGCAACCGCGTGCGATCGGCACCATGCGTCTTTCGACCAAAGCGCAAGGGTCAAAAACTGTGATCGACCGGCTTTACCAACAGGGCGCCAGCAAAGTTGTGTTTCCGCGCAGTCCCAAGGGCCTGACCGGTGTGATGCTCAACACCTCGGGCGGGGTGACGGGTGGCGACGGCTTCGACAACAGCGCACATGTTGGGGCTGGGACGCATTTGTGCCTGACAACGCAGGCCTGTGAACGCGCCTACAGGGCCTCCACCGGTCAGATTGGGCATATTCGCACGAAGCTGACGGTGGCAGAGGATGCATCCCTTTGGTGGTTGCCACAGGAGACACTTCTGTTTGACGGCTGCGCGCTTGAACGGCGACTGACCTGTGATCTGGCCCCGGGCGCGCGCGCGCTGATCGTGGAGCCGGTCTGTTTTGGGCGCATTGCCATGGGTGAAACACGCGTAACGGGCCAGATTGCGGACAAGATCGCTGTCACGCGTGCCGGACGCCCGCTGGTGCACGATGCTTGGGGCTTGCGGGGCGACATGACGGCACAATTGACGCGAACCGCCATTGGAGGGGGCGCCGCAGCCATGGTCAGCCTGACCTATGTTGCGCCGGATGCCGAAGGCCAGCTTGCACCACTGCGCGCGCTCTTGCCAGAAACCGGAGGCGCCAGCATGATTGCTTCGGACGCTCTTGTGCTGCGTTTGCTGGCGCCCACAGGATTTGACCTGCGCGCCACTCTTTTGCCCATTCTTGACCATTTGACCGATGGTCACCTGCCCCTTTGCTGGAGACTGTAATCGATGCAACTAACCCCTCGAGAAAAAGACAAATTGCTGGTGGCGCTTGCCGCCGAAGTGGCGCGCAAACGCTTGGCCCGCGGTGTAAAGCTTAACCACCCAGAGGCAATCGCGCTGATCACCGACGCGGTGGTAGAGGGTGCGCGCGACGGGCGCTCTGTCGCGGAGATGATGGAAGCCGGGGCCCATATCATTACCCGCGACCAATGTATGGAGGGCATTCCCGAGATGATCCACGACGTTCAGGTCGAAGCCACCTTTCCCGATGGCACCAAATTGGTGACCGTACACAACCCCATTCGCTAGAGCAAAGCCGTTGGAAATGCTTATTTTTGGAACAATGAAACAGGAGGGTCAAAGATGATCCCAGGTGAAATGATTGTGGCAGATGGCGATATCAGTCTGAATGCAAATGCACAGCCCATCACGCTGCGCGTGGCCAATACTGGTGATCGGCCTGTGCAGGTCGGATCGCACTACCATTTTGGCGAAACCAACGCGGCGCTGTCCTTTGACCGCGACGCTGCACGCGGTACGCGTCTGGATATCGCGGCGGGAACGGCTGTGCGCTTTGAGCCGGGCCAGGAACGGGACGTTCAATTGATCCCCATCGGCGGTGCGCGCAAGATTTACGGATTTAACCAGCAGGTGATGGGCGCGCTTTGAGCATCGCACTGTCATACAATGGGTGGCTTGGTTCATATGATATACGGTAGCCGGCTGGCTCGGCCAACGCGCGACTTGCCTGCTGACACCTCAGCAGCTCGGCATAAGACGGTCAAAAACGCTGGCTATTCTGTTGGCAATCTGACGCCCAACCCAAACTCTTTCACAAACGAAATTCTGGACATCGACGCCCTCAGCGATGCCCACGTCCCTACTATGGAGACTTGACATGCCCTCATCTATCCCACGCGCAGATTACGCCGCCATGTTCGGCCCCACCGTTGGAGACAAGGTCCGCCTTGCTGATACCGACCTCATCATCGAGGTCGAGCGGGATCTGATCGCCGAACGTGCGGGGGCCGCTGCAACCGGCGGCGGCCGTGGCGGCGGCGGAGGTGACACAAACTTGCTTTACGGTGAAGAGGTCAAGTTTGGTGGCGGCAAGGTCATTCGTGACGGTATGGGGCAAAGCCAGACAACACGCGCCGGAGGGGCCGTTGACACGGTGATCACCAACGCGCTGATCGTGGATTACACCGGCATCTACAAGGCCGACGTTGGCCTGAAAGACGGACGTATCGCCGCTGTGGGCAAGGCCGGAAACCCAGACACGCAGCCGGGTGTTGATATCATTGTAGGCCCCGGTACAGAAGCCATTGCCGGCGAGGGCCGCATCCTGACAGCCGGGGGATTTGACAGCCATATCCATTTTATTTGCCCACAGCAGATCGAAGACGCCCTGCATTCCGGCCTGACCACCATGCTGGGCGGCGGCACCGGCCCGGCCCATGGCACGCTGGCCACCACATGCACGCCGGGGCCTTGGCATATCGGACGCATGCTTCAGGCGGCGGATGCTTTTCCAATGAACCTGGCTTTTGCGGGCAAGGGCAATGCATCGCTGCCTGCCGCACTCGAAGAACAGGTAAAGGCGGGCGCTTGTTCGCTGAAGCTGCACGAAGACTGGGGCACCACCCCCGGCGCCATCGACTGCTGCCTGTCCGTCGCTGATGCGATGGATGTGCAGGTGATGATCCACACCGACACGCTGAATGAATCGGGCTTTGTCGAAAATACCGTGGCTGCCATGAAGGGCCGGACGATCCACGCCTTTCACACCGAGGGTGCGGGCGGCGGACACGCACCCGACATCATCAAGATCTGCGGCGAGGATCATGTGCTGCCCTCTTCCACCAATCCCACGCGCCCCTTTACTGTGAATACACTCGAGGAACATCTCGATATGTTGATGGTGTGCCACCATCTCGATAAGTCGATCCCCGAAGACGTCGCCTTTGCCGAAAGCCGCATCCGCCGCGAAACGATTGCGGCCGAAGATATCCTGCACGACATGGGAGCGTTCTCGATCATTGCCTCGGACAGTCAGGCAATGGGACGAGTGGGCGAGGTACTAATCCGAACATGGCAAACTGCGGACAAGATGAAAAAGCAGCGGGGGCGGCTCGCAGAAGAAACCGGAGCCAACGACAATTGCCGCGTCCGCCGATATATCGCAAAATACACGATCAACCCCGCGATTGCCCATGGGATCAGCCATGAGATCGGCTCGATCGAACCTGGAAAACGGGCCGATCTGGTGCTTTGGAACCCAGCCTTTTTTGGAGTCAAACCGGAAATGGTGTTGTTGGGCGGCACAATTGTTTGTGCTCAAATGGGTGATCCGAATGCCTCGATTCCGACACCGCAGCCGGTCTATTCGCGACCCATGTTTGGCGCGTTTGGGCGATCTGTAGAGCGCTCTGCAGTGACCTTTGTGTCAGCAGCGGCACAAGCCGAGGGGATCGGTGCATCGCTGGGGCTGGCTAAGGATACGGTGGCCGTCAAAAACACACGCGCCATCGGCAAAAAAGATTTAAAGCTTAACGATGCGACTCCCCATATCGAAGTGCACCCGGAAACCTACGAAGTGCGCGCGGATGGTGAATTGCTGACATGCGCGCCGGCAGAGGTTTTGCCCATGGCGCAACGCTATTTCATGTTTTGAGCCGCAGGCATGACAACAATAACACAACGTTTATGTTGCAACAGGACCGACTCGGTTGCGAAAACTTCTTGGAAGATTTGGGGGGCCGTTATGCACAGAGCAGATAACGGCAATGCATCCGGCGACCTGATCAAAGGGGGCGAAGAACTTATATGACTGGAGTAACCAAAATGAAGGTGTTCCATGACAATCCTCCAACACATCGCGGTGTTTTTTGCCCGCATCAGCCCCCCCCACGGCACATTGGTACAGACGCAAGCCGTCTATGCCCTGTCGGACGAAGACCTCAGGGCGCGCGGTCTCAAACGGCGCGACGCGGCGCATCAGATCATGATCAACGGCGACTGGAGCTGACAGCAGGGAACATCCCATGCTGACAGCGCAGCGCTATCATGACCATGCGCACAAAACACCTGATGACAGCGTGTCGCTGACCTATGAAGACCGCTTTCTGAGGCGCAAGGTTCTGACCCTTGCTTCGGGAAATCAAGTTCTGGTTGACCTGCAGCAGACAACATCGCTAAACCACGGCGGCGTTCTTATCACCTCTGATCACCGCGAAATCCGCATTGATGCTGCCCCTGAACCTCTATTAGCTGTCACAGGGGCAGCGCTGCATCGTATTACCTGGCATATTGGCAATCGACATACTCCGTGCCAGATCGAAGATAGCCGTTTGCTGATCCAGCGCGATCATGTGATGGCTGACATGCTGGCCAAGATCGGTGCGTCAGTGACAGAAGTGGTCGAACCGTTCACGCCAGAGGGTGGCGCATATGGGCATGGGCGCACCCATGGCCACGATCACAGCCATGCGCACACATGACGGACTACGGCCTGACATTGATGCAATGGCTGTCGCCGGCCTTTCCCGTCGGCGCGTTTGCTTATTCTCATGGGTTGGAACAAGTCATCGCTGACGGAACGGTGCGCGATGCACAAACGCTGCGACAGTGGCTTTCAGACCTGCTGACGCATGGCTCGGGTCGCGCTGATGCAATTTTGTTGGCGGTGGCCTACAGCACAGAGGACCCATCCGAGATTGACGCAACCGCGCGCGCCTTTGCTGCCAGTGCCGAACGCCTGATGGAGACCGATCTTCAGGGTGGGGCCTTTTGCGACACGGTCCGGGCTGTTTGGGGGCTGCCATTGCAGGGCCTGACTTATCCGGTCGCCGTTGGATGTGCGGCCCGCGCCATAGGCATACCGCTGGCGCGGACACTGCCACTTTATCTGCAAGCCTTTGCAGGCAATCTAATCTCGGCAGCGCAGCGCACCCTTCCCCTTGGGCAAACAGACGGGCAACGGGTGCTGGCGGGGCTTTCCAACACGATTTCGAGCGTCGCAAAAGACAACAAGGGGGCATCCCTTGATCACCTTTCTTCCACCAGTTTTGCCGCCGACATCGCGTCGATGCGCCACGAGACTCAGCAACCAAGGATATTCAGGTCATGACACAACTCAACGGTCCCCTGCGGATCGGGATCGGCGGACCTGTCGGCGCGGGTAAAACCACGCTGACCGCCGCCCTCGCCGCTGCGCTCAAGGATCAACACTCCATCGGGGTGATCACCAATGACATTTATACGCAGGAAGATGCCGAGGAATTGATGCGCCGCCAGATCCTGCCACGGGACCGCATCATTGGAGTGGAAACCGGCGGCTGCCCGCACACGGCCATTCGTGAGGATGCATCCATCAATCTGGCTGCGGTCGCTGAAATGCGCAGGCGCCACCCCGAGATCGAAGCGATCTTGATCGAATCCGGCGGCGATAACCTAAGTGCCACCTTTTCGCCCGAACTGGCCGACATCACACTTTATGTCATTGACGTGGCCGCAGGCGAGGAAATCCCACGCAAGGGTGGCCCAGCAATCACCAAATCTGATCTTTTAGTGATTAACAAGACAGATCTTGCACCCCATGTGGGCGCTTCGCTGGATGTGATGGACCGGGATGCGAGGCGCATGCGCGCGAGCAAACCTTTTGTTTTTGCAGCTTTGCGACACGGATCAGGCATTAAGGACATCATTGACCATATCCGCGCGCTGTCGGGCTTGGGGATGGTTGCCTCTTGAGCATTTTGGCGAAGCACCGTTGGTGCGACAAAATCCAGCTGCTGACTATGTGCTGTTGCGCAAGCCGTAGCCCCACGCCGTTATAAGAAGATTTGAACCACCTCACGTGGCCTGAAATCAATCGGATCAACCCTTGAGGTGGCGCCTGATGTTTCAGGAATTTCGGCAGCCGTTATGAATAAGGCCAGGTCCATTGCCGTCGTTACGGTGGCGTTTCGTCGCGCAGTTTAGAGCCTATCAGAACTCGACGACAGCCCGGATCGACTTGCCTTGGTGCATCAAATCAAACCCATAATTGATCTCATCCAACGTTAGCTTGTGTGTAATCATTGGATCGATCTCGATCTTGCCATCCATATACCAATCGACAATCTTAGGCACATCTGTGCGACCCTTGGCACCGCCAAACGCAGTACCCCGCCAGACACGGCCGGTCACAAGCTGAAACGGACGGGTCGAGATTTCTGCACCTGCCGGCGCCACCCCAATAATAAT
>JAQWVA010000012.1:0-172310 GCA_029250205.1 Tateyamaria sp. | reverse complement strand
CGAACCACCCATTGTGGCAAGGATGGCAACCATGATTGAATGTTGGCGATGGTTTGGGCCGGATGATCCGACGCAGTTGATCGACCTGCCACAAGTCGGCGCCACTGGTGTTGTCACAGCCTTGCATCAACACGCACCTGGCGTGCCTTGGGCCGAAAAAGATATCGCCGCACGCAAGAAAATGATCGATGGGGCGGGGCTGCGTTGGGCAGTGGTTGAAAGCTTACCAGTGTCTGAGGCGATCAAGACCCAAGGCGCCGACATGGCGGCTCATCTGCTGCACTATCGGTCCAGCCTTGAGGCACTTGCGCGACAAGGCGTTGAAACAATCTGTTATAATTTTATGCCGATTCTTGACTGGACTCGCACCCAGACCCGCGCCACCCAGCCACATGGCGGCACGGCAATGCTTTTCGATCTAGCGGAATTTGCAGCCTTTGATCTGCATATCCTGTGCAGACCTGCGGCGGTGGACGATTATTCTGACGCTGTCAAAGACGCTGCGGCGTTGGCCTATGCACATATGGATGACGTGCGGCGCTTAGATCTGATGCGGACGGTGATTGCAGGCCTGCCGGGTGCCAACGACGGTTGGACACTGGATAATGTGCGTGCCCGGCTTGCAACTTATGACCAAATTGGTGCCGACCGCCTTCGTCAAAACCTGATCGACTTTCTGGCCGAAGTCGTACCGCTGGCTGAGCAGCTTGGCCTGCGGTTGTGCTGCCATCCGGACGATCCGCCTTTTTCGTTGCTTGGGCTGCCACGGATGATGTCATCTGCGGATGATTACGGCGCTGTTCTTGATGCTGTTGACAGCCCTGCCAATGGCGCGACGCTATGCACCGGGTCTCTTGGGGTTGACCCGGCTTTCGATGCTCCGGCTTTTGTTAGCCGTTTTGGCCCACGCATTCACTTTGCGCATTTGCGCAACACCAAGAGGTTACCTTCGCCCGATGCCGCGCGCCCCGGGTTTCTAGAAGCGCCACATTTGGAAGGAAACACCGACATGGTCGCGACGATTACTGCCCTGATGAAAGAAGAGGCCCGCAGGCGCGCTGAAGGCCGCAGTGATCACGCAATTCCCATGCGCCCTGATCATGGGCAGGAGTTGCTTGGTGACTGCGAGCGTAACAGTTTGCCAGGCTATCCCCTGATCGGGCGCATGCGCGGGCTTGCGGAACTGCGCGGGATCATGGCGACCGTTGAGGCATACCTATGACCCGGATCGGCGTCGCGGGGGCAGGCCTGATTGGAAAGCGGCATATGGCAGCCATTAATCGGGTTGCTGACGTTACTCTTTCGGCGGTGCTGGATCCTGTGATGCAAGATGATGGCACAGATGTGCCGTTGGTTGCTGATCTGGATGCGCTTGCGGCCCACTCGGATGGGGTCATCCTTGCTGTTCCAAACGCACTTCATGCGCCAATGGCGATTGCTTTGCTTGAGGCAGGGTGCCCGGTTTTAGTGGAAAAGCCTTTGGCTGGTACTGCAGCAGAGGGTGCGCAAATGGTCGCTGTCTCTGAACGCACGGGCGTGCCGTTGCTTGTCGGCCACCACCGCCGACACAACCCACTGGTGGCCAAAGCCAAGGAGATCATCGAAAGCGGTCTTTTGGGGCCAATAACAGCGGTACATGGCCATTGCTGGCTGCCTAAACCCGATCTTTATTACGAAAATGCGTGGCGGCAGGGGGCCGGGGCTGGGCCACTGTTCATCAACCTGATCCACGACATCGACGTATTAATGCACCTTTGCGGCCCAATCGAACAGGTACAGGCCTTTGAGAGCAACGCCATTCGCGGAGCTGCCGCCGAAGAGGTCAGCGTTGCTATACTGCGTTTTGCCAGTGGGGCTCTGGGTACCGTCAACCTAAGCGATGTGTCGCTGGGCCCTTGGAGTTGGGAACTCACTGCTGGTGAAAACCCTGCCTATCCCGCAACAGATCAATCGAGCTATGTCATCGGCGGGCGCGCAGGATCGCTTGCCTTGCCGAACCTGACTCTTTGGAACCAGAGCAATGGTCCTGATTGGTGGGCACCCATATCGACCACGCGCGTACCATTTAGCAGTGCCGATCCGTTAGATGCTCAGATCGCTCATTTCGCAGATGTCATTCGTGGAACCGCTAAGCCTTTGGTAACAGGCGCAGATGGTCTGCGTGCTGTGCGGGTGATTGAGGCGATCAAGGCGGCAGCCTTGAGTGGCAGTGCCGTTTCCATAGCCCCTTAGAATTTTCTCGTGCATCGTTGTGTCTGTGCTAGCGTGATCTTGCACGCTGCAATTTGCGTGCCGCGATATGGCAGGGGGTGTCTTTTGGACCTGCCCGGCGCCCGTGACTGGCGTGAAACCCCACCGGTATGTGAACCAATGAAAGGAATGGCCTATGACGGCGGTTGGTGTGATCGGATTGGGTGATATGGGCAGTGGGATTGCCAAAAACCTGATCTTAAATGGATTTGAAACGTGGGGGCGCGACGTAATCGCGGCTCGCCATGATGCTTTTGGTGCGATGGGTGGGCATACGGCTGACAGCACCGCTGAGGTGAGCAAACACGCGCAATACGTTTTCGTCATGGTGATGAAAGGGGCAGAAGCCCACGAGGTTATTTTGGGCGAGGGCGGACTTGCGGAAAACATGTCTCCCGGTGGCACGATCGTTCTGACCTCGACAATCAAACCCGCAGAAGCGCGCGCCATCGCCACAGGCTTGGATGGAACTGGGTTGCTCTTGATCGATAGCCCTGTTTCGGGTGGCTACCCCGGCGCTCAGGGGGGCACGCTCACCCTGATGGCGGCAGCCCCTGAGAATATCCTGAGCAACGCCCGTCCGGTGCTTGAAGCTATTTCGGCAGATATTCACCATGTTGGGACACAGCCCGGTGAAGGGCAGGTGGTGAAAGCTTGCCTTCAGTCGCTTATCGGGTCAATTTTTTCTGCGACTTTTGAAGCTGCAGCACTGGCCGCCAAGGCGGGCGTGCCCGGGCAAGTGATTCTTGATGTCTTTTCAACATCGTCTGCCGGTTCCGGAATCACCAACAATGCTGTCCAAAAGATCATCGACCGACAATTCGAAGGTACCGGCAGTCATATCAACACGATGCACAAGGATCTGACAATATCAATGGCGCTGGGCGAAGAACTGGGCGTTCCCTTGCACACAGCCGCCGCCGCAATGCAGATATTCCACGCTGGACGTACCCGGCATCCAGACGGTGACAATTGGGTTGCAACCCGTGTGATCGAAGAAATCGTTGGCGCAGAACTTCACCGCAACGCTGCAAAGGTGACGCGATGAAACTGGGTGTGATCTGTGACGGTGTAAGCCGTGATCTTGCGTATGCTGTGGATGTGATGGACGAATTCGATTTGCGCTATGCAGAGCTGCAGTTTGTCGGTGACACCGAGGTTGGCGATCATTCAGCCCAAGAGATCCGGGATATCGATATGCTGCTACGGGATCGCGGGAAACCTGTCAGTTGCCTTAGCCGCCATGTCTTTGCGGGCATGACGGTGTCTAACAGGCCGGGTGATGCCTTGCACATGCAGCATATGGATGCGCTGAAACGGGTGATCGAGATGGCTCATATTGTGGGCAGCCCGCTGGTTCGGATCATGACCCAAAAAAAAGAACAGATCCTTTGGGGCCACAACGGCGCGGAAAAGTGGAACGTTGCCCATGGGGCTTGGGATACAACAGCGCCGCTGATTGCTCCTGCGGTTGATCTCGCCCGGTCCGAAGGCGTGACTCTGGTTGTTGAGACGGGCAATGGAACGATGGTCAATTCCAATTACACGGCGCGCAAGTTAATTGATGAACTGAACGCGAGGGATGTGCTCAAGGTGTTATGGGATCCGGCAAACAACTGCTGGTGTCATGAGATAGCATATCCTGATGGCTACGCTACGGTGCGCGATGGCTATCTGGGCCATGTGCACATCAAAGATGTGCAGGTTGATACCCCGCGGGCAACGTTGGACGTCAAAGAGATGGGCAAAGGGCAACTTGGTCCATTATTCACACCCATGGCAGATGCGCTGCGGGACGATGGCTATGATGGTGTCATTTCGCTTGAGAGCGTTTATCATCCTGGGAACGGCGATTTCGAAGCAGGATTTCGCGCATGTGTCGAGACGTTCAAAGCAGTTTTTGACGTGCAACCGGCCGGGTTTGGATGATATATCTGCGTGGCGTCATTTTAGCGTTTGACGAAAGACTTGAAACATCAGGTACAATCTAACGCATTGAAATCTTTGAATTCAGGCAGTGTTAGATGTTTCAAGTTTTTCGCAGAACGCTTTATGTTGCGCCCGAGCGTCATGCTGGATAGGCAGGGAGATACGCAATTCGAGGACCGTCCGAATGACTTCAGCTTTCCCTTTGCCCGGCTTTGATGATCTGCGCGTTGCGGTTATTGGTCTTGGGTATGTTGGTTTGCCGCTCGCGGTGGAATTTGGCAAAAGCCGATCGACGGTTGGTTTTGACTTGAATGCAGACCGGGTGATAGCCCTGCAAGCCGGTGCCGACAGCACCGGCGAATTGGCGCCTGAACAACTGGCCCAAGCGCCGAATTTGAAATTTACCAATGATCTTGCCGACATTGCTGACTGTAATTTCTATATAGTTGCGGTGCCAACGCCCATTGATCAGCATCGCCAGCCCAATCTTGGCCCGCTGCTGTCTGCTTCGCGCATGGTCGGGTCGGTGATCAAGCGTGGTGACATCGTCGTATTTGAAAGTACCGTCTATCCGGGTGCCACCGAAGAAGACTGTCTGCCGCTGGTCGAGCAAGGTTCTGGGCTTGTGCTGAACCGCGACTTTTTCGCAGGCTACAGCCCCGAAAGAATCAACCCTGGCGATAAAACGCGTCCCCTGACCAGTATCGTCAAGGTCACGTCTGGTTCGACGTCCGAGGCTGCGGATCTGATAGATAATCTTTATGCCAGCATCATTATCGCCGGTACGTTCAAGGCGGCCTCTATCAGGGTGGCCGAAGCCTCCAAGGTGATCGAAAATACGCAGCGTGACGTGTCGATTGCGCTGATCAATGAATTGTCGATCATCTTTTCGCATCTGGATATCGACACCAATGCGGTTTTAGATGCCGCTGCAACCAAGTGGAACTTTAACCGGTTTTCGCCCGGCCTTGTGGGGGGGCACTGCATTGGCGTGGATCCCTATTACCTTGTCCACAAGTCAATTGCAGCAGGTCACATTCCAGACATCATCCGTATCGCACGTGAAATCAATGATGGCATGGCACGTCATGCGGTGTCTTTGTTGGTCAAGAAGATGATTCAAAAAGAAGCGCGCGTAAAGGACGGGCATGTCTTGGTTCTGGGGCTGACATTCAAGCAAAATTGCGCTGATATCCGCAATACCAAGGTTTTGGATTTGTTTGGGAATATGCAAAGTTATGGGATGAATGTTGATGTTTATGACCCATGGGCTGATGCTGCCGAGGTGCGCGATGTGTATGGCATTGAAATACTCAAAGATCTGCCAGTGGCGGGTGGGTATGACGCAGTCATCCTTGCCGTTCCCCATGACGAACTGATTGAGATTGGCGCCCAAGGGCTGCGGGCCATGCTGGATCCAAACGGTGTGCTATTTGATATGAAAGCCGTGTTTGACCAAACCGAAAGCGATTTGCGGCTGTAGTGTTCCGAGGGTGATTTTTATAACAGGCGGCGTTGCCTATATGTGTCAGCAATGGCTTGTTTCTGGGTGGTAAACGATATGTGCGCTGCCGGTTGTTATGGAATTTGCGTATAGCCTTTGACGAAATGCCTGAAACATCGAGCAATATCTACAGTAGTGAGATGTTTGATTTCAGGCTGCGTTGGGAGAGCCAAGTTTTTCGCATAACGTTTTAGCCAGCACGACCTGCAAACATTGCAACCCTTATGCCTGCCGCCTCCAACGCCCGGCGGACCGAAGCGGCGATTTCTACCGCTTCAGGCGTATCACCATGGCAGCATATGCTGTCAATCGGTGTCTCTATTCGTTTGCCACTTTCGGTTATGATTGCTTGGGCTTTGACCATATCGACCATCCGCTGTCCGGCCAGTTCAGCGTCGTGAATGACAGCGCCGGGCAGGCTGCGATCTACCAGTGTTGCATCATCGTTGTAGGCGCGATCCGCAAATATTTCGCAGGCGAAGCGGGCACCAAGGCTGCGTGCGGCACGTTCCTGCGCTGTGGCCGCCAATACCATCAGAATCGCGTCTGGATGAGCGGACAGTGCCGCTTGGTAACAGCCGTGGGCCATGGCTTCGTCCTCAGAGGTCATGTTGCCAAGAGCACCGTGCAATTTCACATGCCGCACGGTGGCACCGAGCGCGTTGGCCATGCCAAGGGTTGCACCGACCTGCACCCGGATCGAGTTTTGTAGGGAAGAAAGGGGCATGGTGATGCGCCTGCGGCCAAACCCCTGGATGTCGACAAATCCGGGGTGCGATCCGATGCCAACGCCTTTGGACAGCGCGATGCCCATGGTCTTGGCCATCACATCTGGGTCACCTGCATGCCCACCACAGGCGATATTGGCCGAGGTCACCGTTTCCAACAATGCAGCATCATCGCCCATTTTCCAGGGGCCAAAGCTTTCGCCCATGTCTGCGTTCAGATCGACCTGCATTTGTATCATCCTTGTTCGAATGGGGATTGGTGGGCCGATATCATGCCGCCAACCAGTTGGTAACTGAGCAGATCCTGCATCGTATGAGGATCACGGATCAAGGGTTTTGCAGAGTGCCCGAGTTTGAGCAACTCGGCGTTTGCACGCGCTTGAATGGCTGCCGCATCACCTAAGCTGACAAATGAAAACCGCAACGTTGCACCGGCAGGCGCCTGTGCAACGCGCGGCAGATCGCAGGGCAATACCGTCCCGATGCGGGGATATCCGCCTGTGGTCTGGCATTCGACCATCAGGACAAAGGGCGTGCCATCACCGGTGATTTGAATGTCTCCTGGCACGATGACTTCGCTTACGATGCTCAGCTGTTTCGGGTTGGAAAAACCTGTACCGTCGCTATCAAGCCGTATGCCCTGCCGGTTCGCGCGGGGATCACGACGGAAAACGGTCGCTTCAAATCTTTCCCGGATGTCGGCGTCAAAATCCTCTGTCTGCATGCTTGCGACAATCCGGATATCGCCACCAGAAAAGCGGGGATCACGGGGCAGCGTCATGCCTATTTCTTTGCCTTTGTCGTCTCCGATAGGCAGAGTTTGGCCAGCAGCGACAAGAGATCCAAGGCCAACCGATTGGTGTGTTGCGCGTGATCCAAGGATCGCTTTGGTTGTAATTCCGCCACCCACATGCAGATATCCGTAGGTGCCATCCCGGCTGGGCCCGATCGTCAGTTTTGTGTTCGCAGGCAAAAGATGGCTGGCATTCCAGGCAGCGGTTTCACCGTTGATTTTTGTAGCCATTTCGGCACCAGTCAGCGCAATACGTATTGGGGCTGTTGCCTCGAACGTGCCCCCAGTGCTGACCATCTCAAGCACGGCAAGGTCAGTACTTTGGCGTAACAGGGCGGCCCCTTCATAAACGGCGCGGTGGTCAGCTGCACCGCTGGTCGTCAGACCCTTGGCCAAAAATCCGGGTCGGCCGAGGTCTTGCACCGCGACGCCGGGCCCAATCTGCTGCACGATCAGGCCTGTCATTTCAGCACCTCTCGCAGGGCAGCGCCATTGCCATCCGCATTATGTGCCTCGATGCTGGCCAATTCTTGTAAGGTAATTGACGTGAACTGTACCTCGTCCCCGGGTGAAAGCGGAAAGGGGATGTCGCTGCGGGGGCGAAAGCACTGAAAGGCTGATTGCCCGACATGGCGCCACCCGGTTGGCGTGTCTTTGGTGAAAAGACAAATCTGGCGCACAGCGGCGACCAAGGCACCCGCAGGGATGTTTGGGCTAAGCCCGACCTGGCGCGGGATATTCCACGCTGTGCCCAGCGTGCCAAGATAGGGCTGGCCTGGTGCAAATCCCACCGTCAGGACACGCAGCCGGGTGGCGGTCAGTTCGGCTTCGGCTTCTTTGGTTGTTAAACCTGCGGCCTCTGCCGCCTCTGCCAATTGCGGTGCGCGACTTGTTCCAAAAACGGCGGGTATCGTCCACAGGGTCCGGCCAGCGGGCAAGGCAGCATTCGACCAATCACGCGATTGCAACACTTCGTTCAGGCGGGCGCGCAGCCGATCATAGCTGTATTCCGCAAGATCGGTGCGAAAAAAAGCAGACACCAATGTGCTGCTGCTTTCCATGACTTCCGGCCATTCCTGTTCGTCGACCGCCGTACGAAACGCAATCGCTGCGCGGTTGGCTGCGTCTGTCGCCTTGTCGCCAAAGGTGACCAAAACGCCATTCAAGCCAACAGATCGAATTTTTGGGCAATCAACGTGATTCTGTGACATGTTGCGACACTAGCGGTTCCGCAGATCGGTGCAATCGCCGGAGGTGTCATTTGAACTTTGCAACCAACCCTTTTCGAACGTAACGGCCTCGAAGCTTGCAAGCCGCTTGATCCGTTCCAGTTCGTTTTCGAACGCGATTTGGCGTGCTTTGCTTCAATGCACGCCGCGTTCTGGCCACAAGCTGCGCCCACTTGCGCCGAACACATCGGCCCCTGATCACGGATCATATCCGTCACGGGCTGACATTGCTGTTTAAACCCATCACGCTGCCAGTTGCGCCACCTGTTGCGCAACATTTCTGCATCGCGCTGACGGCGCAGATGCCAATATGGGTAGAAATCTATTGGCACGACGGCAGCATCATGTGTCCAGTGCTCGAAAAGTGCCCGATCTTTTTCATAAAGACGTTTCAGGGCATGCGAGCGATATTGCGGTCAGCGCGAGAACAATATCAGATCATGGGCCGCGCGACCGTATTGATGCTGTCGAGCTGCACAAAGCCCAGACGTGTGATCATATCCAATAGTGCAGGCCCCGAGGCCAGTCCTTGCGGTGCTTCCAACAGGGCATGACGATCCAGAAAAACACGGCGCGCCGCGCGGTACGTCAGCGTTAAGGGTGTCACGTCCGCAAGTTGCGTTTCAGGGTATCCCCGTAAGAAATCTTGGGACTGAGGGTGATGTTCTTTGGCGCAGGATCAGCATCTGGTTTTGAACGATCAAGAATGATCTGTGCCGCAGCGCGCCCAATCTCAAGTCGGCAAGCGTCAGTCGTGGTCAGCTGACGGGGTAGCCCTTGCAGCAATTCTACCCCGTTAAAGCCTGAAAGCCCAATTTGGCCAGGGACATCAACGCCCTCATCGAGCAGGTACAACAGGCCCCCCGCGCCGATCATATCGTTAGAATAATATAGAAAGTCGAGATCGGGATTTTCTTTAAGCATAGTGGCGGTCATCTCGCGGCCTTTGGCCAGAGCAGATCCGCCCGAATAGAAATCACGCGCTTCAATCTCTACACCAGCCTTGGCAAGCCCTTCGGTCAGTCCTTCGAAGCGTTTGCGCGCGCGGTGGTCGCGTGGCATCGATGTCCCCATAAAGCCAATCCGTGAATATCCCTGTTTGAGGATGGCCTGTGCCATGTCGAGGCCCGCCTTGCGGTGCGAGATACCCACCATGCTGTCGATGGCTCTGCCGTCGGTATCCATGATTTCCACAACCGGAATGCCCGCATGGCGAAGCATGGCTTCCGCTGCATCAGAATGTTCAAGCCCAGCGATGATCACGCCAGACGGCCTCCAGGACAACATCTCGTAGAGAACTCGTTCTTCTTTGTCGCGCATGTAATCCGTAACGCCGAAAACCGGTTGAAAGGGCGTATCTTCGAGCACCTGATTGATCCCGGTAAGAACCTCAGGAAATACCATATTGCTCAAGGAAGGGATGATGACCGCGATCAGATTAACATGTTGCGAGGCAAGTGACCCGGCAATCTGATTGGGGACATAGCCAAGGGTCTTTGCGGCCGCGAGCACCTTTTTGCGGGTGGCAGCGGATACATCTCCACGATTGCGCAGAACCCTGCTCACCGTCATTTCAGAGACGCCACACGCTGCGGAAACATCACGCAAGGTCAGCGGGCGTTGGGCGCGATCAGTCAATGGCAGGCCTCATTTAAAAGAATGAAACAAGTTACGGATAATTTCGCACGAATTTCAAGCACTGCCAGTGTAAATCGAGATTTGAACAAGGTGAAAAGTGGTGTTGTATTCAAAAAGAGCACCAACAAAGGACTTGAGCCGAGCCTGATCGAGCGGTCTGTTCCTGACGTGCGGCGCTGTACTTAAAAAATAAAGAGGACAAAACGTTTGGAAAGCGGCAGGCTTGGCAAACCATTTTTTGAATCGTAAGACGGCGGTATTGGCTCCGTGGCTCAACTGGATAGAGCAGCCCCCTCCTAAGGGGCAGGTTGCAGGTTCGAACCCTGCCGGAGTCGCCATATAATGTATTGAAATTGCTTTCCTATTTTGAGCGTTTTCGCACTTCTTGCGCTACGCAAAACATCCCAATAAGCTAGCACGGCATTAGCACATCATTTTTGGCGTCAATAATATCAACAAGTTAGCCATCATCGATTCCTGTGCTTAGCACGGATTTAGCACAGGGTTTCATGTGCTTCTCAAAACGGCACGATGGTTAGCGGCTCTGTTGCACAAATCCCATCGTGAGAGGATTCACTGTTTGAATCCAGCGTGATAGCGGACTGCCATGAGCAGCTGGACACCGACGACGTACAAGACCCGGAACTGGGCAGAGTACAACCATTCACTGAAGCAGCGCGGATCGCTATCGATCTGGTTTGATGCTGAAATGACCTGTGAGGCGTAAGCCTCAGGCCGACGAGGGCGGCAGCAAACCTACAGCGACGCGGCCATTCAGGCCTGTCTGACCCTGAAGGTCCTGTTTAGTTTGCCTCTGAGGCAGACGACAGGGTTCGTAGAAAGCTTGCTGGAACGCGTTGGGTTGGACTGGTCAGTGCCGGACTTCAGCACCCTGTGTCGCCGTCAGAGAACATTTTCGGTCGCCATTCCCTACAAGGGCTCAGCCGGGCTGCTGCACCTTCTGATTGATAGCACAGGCATCAAAGCTGAGGGCGAAGGCGAGTGGAACGCACGCAAGCATGATGGATCCAAACGGCGTCTTTGGCGCAAGATACATATAGGAATTGATGAGGAAACGCTGGAGATACGGGCCATTGAGGTCACCAGCAGCAGCATTGGCGACGCGCCGATGTTGCCGGATTTGCTCAAACAGATCCCACCAGACCAGGAACTCGGCAGCATTACCGCCGATGGAGCCTACGACACGCGTAAATGCCACGATGCTATTGCAGCCCGCAACGCCCATGCCGTCATACCGCCGCGCAAGAATGCCAAGATGTGGAAGCCTGTTACACCGGGGGCCAGAGCTCGCAACGAAGCGGTGCGATCCTCAAAATACCTGGGGCGCGCTCTATGGCGAAACCTGACCGGATACCACCGCCGCAGCCGCGTCGAAACAAAGATGCATTGTGTGAAACTCCTCGATCAGCGCCTCGCAGCGCGCGACTTCGGTCGACAAGTTGCGGAGATCCAGATCCGCGCCGCGATCCTGAATGGTTTCACAGCTCTTGGCATACCGCGTACCGGCGCCGTAGGCTAAATCCGTCCGGGGGAAGGGGAAGTCCAAACTCAAGCCGATTTGTGCAACAAAGCCGCTCATAGATAATCAGAGCCGGGCCGTTAACCGGTGTTGGGCCGCCAACTACGGACGGCCCAACAAAAAGTCAGACGAGATGCCTGCCGCTGGTACACAGTAAATAGCCGCGTAAGTTTGACGACCTAACCCTGTTAACGACGTTTGAATTCAATCAAAGCGATTCAGATCCATGACCTTGGCCCACGCCGCTACAAAATCTGTAACGAACTTACCGCTTGAATCGTTTTGAGCGTAAAGCTCCGACAAAGCGCGCAGTTGCGAATTCGACCCAAAGACCAAATCGACACGGGTGCCTGTGCGCTGAACAGCTCCGGTTGCGCGATCCTTTGCCTCGTAAAGGTTTCCGTCCTGCGCGTGTTGTGACCATTCCACGCTCATGTCCATAACAGATTTGAAAAAGTCATTGCTTAGCGTGCCGGGTAAGTCCGTCCAAACACCATGTTGGGAATCACCTGTGTTGGCGCCCAAAACGCGCAGCCCACCAACTAGCACTGTCATTTCAGGCGCTGAGAGGGTTAACAACTGGGCCCGATCAACAAGCAACTCCTCAGCTGACAGCGAAAAGTCTTGTTGCAGGTAGTTGCGGAAACCGTCTGCCTTTGGCTCCATCAAGTCAAAAGAGTCGACATCCGTCTGCTCCTCGCTGGAATCGCCACGGCCTGGGGTAAAGGGCACGGTCACGTCTACCCCACCCGCTTTCGCGGCAGCTTCAACGGCTGCATTGCCGCCCAGAACAATCAGATCGGCCATAGACACTTTGGTATCACCCTTGGCGTCGAACGTGGCCTTGACCCCCTCGAGAACGCTCAGAACAGCGGCGAGTTTCTTAGGCTCGTTGACGTCCCAGTTTTTTTGTGGGGCAAGGCGGATACGCGCACCATTGGCGCCGCCGCGCTTGTCTGATCCGCGGAAGGTCGAGGCAGATCCCCACGCCACCGACACCAGATCAGCTGTGTTCAGGCCAAAGGCAAGGATCGCCGCCTTGAGGTCAGTCACATCTGCATCGCTTACAATCGGGTGATCCGCTGTTGGGATCGGATCTTGCCAAATTAGCTCTTCGCCGGGCACTTCGGACCCGCGATAGCAGTTGATCGGTCCCATGTCGCGGTGGGTCAGTTTGAACCAGGCGCGTGCAAATGCATCGGCAAACTTGTCAGGGTTGGCGTGGAAATCACGGCTGATCTTTTCGTAAGCAGGATCCATGCGCATCGCCATGTCTGCGGTCGTCATCATCAGCTTGACGTTGCCATTGCCGTCAACCTGCGGTGCATGATCATTGTTTGCCAGTCCCTTGGCTTGCCATTGGTTGGCGCCTGCGGGGCTTTTGGTCAGTTCCCAGTCGTAGCCAAACAGAACGTCAAAATAACTCATGTCCCATTTGATCGGTGTTGGGGTCCATGGCCCTTCGATGCCGCTTGTGATGGCATCCACACCCTTGCCGCTCTTGTGGCGCGACAACCAGCCAAAGCCCATGGCTTCCAGCGCACCGCCTTCGGGTTCGACGCCAACTAGATCAGCGTCGCCCGCACCATGGGCCTTGCCAAAGGTGTGCCCGCCAGCAACCAGCGCAACGGTTTCTTCGTCGTTCATTGCCATTCGGGCGAATGTTTCGCGGATGTCTCGACCAGAGGCCTGCGGATCAGGATTGCCATCTGGGCCTTCGGGGTTCACGTAAATCAAGCCCATCTGGACGGCAGCCAGCGGGTTCTCAAGATCGCGATCACCGGAATAACGGCTGTTGGGTTTATCACTGGTGGCCAGCCACTCTGTTTCCGCACCCCAATAGATATCTTCTTCAGGTTCCCAAACATCGACGCGACCACCGCCAAAGCCAAAGGTCTTGAAACCCATGTCTTCCAGCGCCACGTTGCCCGCCAAAATCATCAGGTCAGCCCATGAAATCTGATTGCCGTACTTCTCTTTGACCGGCCACAACAGGCGGCGCGCCTTGTCAAGGTTACCGTTGTCAGGCCACGAGTTCAGAGGCGCGAAACGTTGTGTGCCAGACGAAGCCCCACCGCGGCCATCAGCTGTCCGATATGTACCGGCAGAGTGCCAGGCCATTCGAATGAAGAATGGGCCGTAATGGCCATAATCGGCAGGCCACCAATCCTGACTGTCAGTCATCAACGCAACAAGATCGGCCTTGAGCGCCTTCAGATCCAGCTTTTCGAACGCGTTACCATAATTGAAATCCGCGCCCATCGGGTCGGACTTGGCAGTATTCTGATGCAGGATCTTTAGATTAAGCTGATTTGGCCACCAATCACGCACTGATTGTACGCCAAAAGTGGTGTGTTTGGTTGTGCCGTGAATGACCGGGCATTTGCCGCCGTTTTCGATGTCGTTGCCGTCCATGGGTCTCTCCGATCGCTGATGTATCAAATGCTTCTGATCATCATTTAGACCGCAGCTTTGAATCATTCCAGACTTGCATCAAAAATTATCTGCTTTGGTCCTAAGGCCAGCTTTGCCCAACCAGCGTAACTATTGATTCGATGGCATGCCTTCTCGTACCGGCAAGGACCTAAATAAACTCAATAATTGGCACGCGTTGAATGCAACTGGCTGCATATACGCCCGTCAGTTTTTTTCACGCTTTGCCACTCCATGGCCGGCTTCGGGCACATCCAGTGTTGCCCATGTCTCGTCGTGGGACGCCTTGGGTGGCATGGTACATGTCCTGTGATGTATGCTTACTTTTGCAATGAAATTGGCCGAAATCGGCGCGGTCACGAACAGGAAGGCCATGATCAGAAATTCCTGAATGGACCACCCTTCTCCCAATATTGAAGAATGTATCATCGACCCTAGCAAAAAGGCACCTACACCCAAGGTACCAACTTTTGTGGGCGCATGCAGCCGTGTCATGGGATCATTGAATTTCAGCAGCCCTATCGCGGCCACCAGAGCGAAAAATGCACCAACCAGCAAGCAGACAGCAACAGCAATCACGGCAAAGCTTTCAATGGTCATTCGATGATATCCCCCCGCAAGACAAAGCGCGCATAAGCAACGGTTGACACGAAACCCAGCATGGCAATGATCAGGGCCGCTTCGAAATATATGCGCACGCCTTGCGCGATCCCCAGAAGCACAACCAGAGCAATGGCATTCACCACCATGGTGTCCAGCGCAAGAATGCGGTCACCAGTGCTGGGGCCAATGACCAGTCGGATCATCGACATGATTTGTGCAAGCGAAACGACCAGGAAAGAAATGATCAGCGCCGTATTCATCAGGTCAGTCGCAAAGCTCATAGAAAGATCTCCATCAGGCGGCGCTCGTAGCGGGTCTTGATTTCGTCGCGGATGGCATCCGGGTCCGGTGCATCCAGCGCGTGCACCAACAGGCTGTGTCCATCTTCCGAGAGGTCAGCCGATACTGTGCCCGGGGTCAATGTGATTGTCCCGGCCAGAACTGTAATCGCCTCTGGTTGGCGCAAATCAAGTGGGATCACCACCCAAGCTGGCTGTAGTTTTGAGTTAGGCCGGGTCAGCACGATCCATGCTACCTGAATGTTGGCAACGACGATGTCCCACATAACCAGAACAGCATATGAAAGCATACGAAGTGGTCGAATGCCTTTGGGGCGGTCCGGCCACCAAACAGATGTCATTTGCGGAATGATCACGCCTAGGATCAGCCCAAACACGACCATACCGGCCGACACATGATTTTGCAGCAAGACCCACACGGCGGCTAAAAGCAGTGTTAACAACGGGTGTGGAAACAGCCAACGGAATGCTCGCGCCATCTCAGTATCCCTCTTTCGGTGTGCTGAGCTTGCCGGGAGTATCCAGCACGGTGCTGATATAAGGCTCGGGCGCAAAAAGCTGTGCAGATATGTCCAGCATGTAGCGATGCGCCTGCCCGGCAAAAACGGTGTAGATTACGAGTAAGGCCACAAGACTGCCGACAGCCGCATAGGATAAAGCAGATGGTTTCTGTGTTGCTTGCGCGTCTAGTGGGTGTTGTATGCTTTGTGCCTGCCAGAACACGACACTGCCCGCACGGGCAAACCCAACGATGCTGATCAGGCTGGATACCAGAACAATCCCCCAGACCCACGCTGCATTTGGCGCCTCAAAGGCGGCATCTAAAACCAACAGCTTGCCGATGAAGCCCGACATGGGTGGCAAACCGGTCATCGCAATTGCTGCGACAAAAAATAGACCAGCCGTCATTGGTGCACTTGCCACCGGAGGTTGGGCGGTCAACTCAAGATTTGCGCGAGTGGAACGAACCAGATCAGAAATTAGAAACAGGGCTGCAGCAGCCAGCGTAGAATGCACAATGTAGTAGAGCGCAGCCGCGATACCCGCAGGCGTGAATAGCGAAATTGCGACCATGACCATGCCCATCGATCCGATCACCGAAAAGGCCACCAATCGGTTCAATTGTCGTGCGGCCAAAACGCCGATCATGCCGATGGCAAGTGAGGCAAGTGCGACTGGCAGCAACCACTGCCCGTGCAAACCAAGCGTCGCCTCAAGTTCTGGCGGAAAGATGATCGTGTAAACGCGGATAATTGCATAGGCCCCAACCTTGGTCATGATCGCAAAAAGGGCGGCGACCGGGCCGGGCGCCTCGGCATAGCTGGAGGGCAGCCAGAAGTGTAGCGGGACCACCGCCGCCTTGATCGCAAAGACCAGCAGCAACAATACGGCTGCCACCCGAATCCCAACCGTTCCGCCCGCGTCAATCATCCGCACACGCAACGCCAGATCGGCCATATTCAGCGTTCCCGTCTCAGCATAGACTGAGCCGAGTGCGAATAAGAATAATGTCGAACCGATCAGGTTGAACAGTACATATTGCACCCCGGCGCGCAGCCGGATGTTCCCGCCTGCGTGGATCATCAAACCATAGGATGCGATCAGCAATACTTCGAAAAAAACGAACAGGTTGAACAGGTCGCCGGTCAAAAAGGCACCCATGATCCCCATTAACTGAAATTGATAGAGCGCATGAAAGTGTCGCCCTCGGACATCCCATTCGGACCCTATTGCAAAGAGCAACACCACCAGTGCTAAAACCGAGGTCAGCAAAACCATCAAAGTGGACAGCCGGTCGGCGACAACAACGATGCCGAACGGCGCGGCCCAGTCGCCCAACTGGTACAGTGTTATGGTGCCGTCGGATGCTTGCCAGGCCAAGCTTGCTGCTACCGTGATCAGACCCATGATGCCTGCGACGGAAAATACCCGCTGAATGCCAATGTGATAGCGCGCAGCCAGCAGGATGAAGGGGGCCAAAACGGCAGGCAAAACGATTGGCGCGAGGACCCAATGAGTCATTTTGGTTCCTCCGTTGCCGCGTCATCTTGCGTTATGATCTGATCATCAACATGGTCGTTATTGGACCCCAGATAGGCTCCAAGTGCGATCATGACGATGACGGCTGTCATGCCAAAGGAAATCACGATCGCCGTCAGAACAAGAGCCTGTGGCAACGGATCTGTATAGATGGACACACCGTCGCGCAGGATCGGCGGCGCACCAACCGTCAAACGACCCGAAGCAAAAAGGAATACGTTGACAGCGTAAGTCAGCAAAGAAATTCCCATGATGACCGGAAACGTACGCAAACGCAGAACCAGATAAATCCCGGCCGAAGTCAGCAAACCGATGGCAGAGGCCACAATGAATTCCATTTCACACGCCCTCCTTTGCGAGGTCCCCGGGCGATGGATCGTCACGAGACGGGTCTATATCCATTGGATGCTCGACCTCTGGGGTGTGCACGCGGCGCGCTAACCTTGAGAAGCTTTCAAGTGACAGCATCACAGCACCGACAACCGCCAGAAAAACACCCAAGTCAAACAAGGCGGCGGTTGCCAGTTCGAATTTTTCGAATGGAGGGATGCGGACATAAGTGAAATCTGACGTCAGGAACGGCTTGCCCACAAACCACGATCCGATCCCGGTCAGGCCCGCAATCAGGACCCCCGCGCCGATGATACCGTGATAGGGATAGCGCAATCGCGCCGACGTCCATGAAAAACCGCTGGCCATGTACTGCATCACCACGGCAATGGACACGATTAACCCGGCAATAAATCCTCCGCCAGGTTCGTTGTGGCCACGCAGGAAAATATAAAAGCCGACCATTAATGCAACGGGCATCAAAACGCGGGTCAGAACGACCATCATCATCGGGTGCATGTCACCTGCGCGCGGCTGATCCAGCAGGCGATTAAGCAGACGAGCACGCACCGGGCCGGATAAGAGCGCCTCGGTCAACGCATAGATCACCAGTGCCGCAATGCCGAGCACGATGATCTCACCGTAGGTGTCAAAGCCTCGGAAATCGACAAGGATCACATTAACCACATTTGTGCCGCCGCCGCCCTTGTATGAATTGGCAAGGTGGAATTCAGAGATCGGTACCCCAATCGCATCGCGCATCAAGAAATAGTAGGCGAGCCCCATAGTCGCCAACCCTCCGAGGATCGCAATGCCGGCATCGCGTGTACGCAACAACACTGAGCTTTCGACAGGTGTTCTGTTTGGTAAAAAATTGAGCGCCAGTAAAAGCAGAATGATTGTCACCACTTCAACCGTAATCTGTGTCATGGCCAGATCGGGGGCGCTGAACAGTATAAAACCGATAGAAACCATAAGCCCAACAATGCCAATTAAAATCAGCGATAACAGCCGGTTTCGATGTAGGAACACCAGACCGCAGGTCGCGGCAACCAGCATCAACCATCCGGCAATTAAAACGGGACTTGCGGGTTGCATGCTCCGACTAGCAGCTGCCACAGTTCCCGTATTCCAAGCATAAAAACCCGATCCTACAATTGCGACCATGGCAATTGCCGCATATCGCGTGAACGCGCCATTATGCGTTGATTGAATAACGGTCCGCGCAATGTTTACCGCACCGGCTATAATAGCCTCGAATATGGTTTTGGCCTCGGGTCGCGGTGAAATATCCCACAGGCGCAACGCGGGGCGATAGGCTGACAACAGCGCCAAGCCACCAACCACCGCGATAAGCGACATGTACAGGGCTGGCACCAAACCGTGCCAGATTTTGAGGTGGGCCTTGGGCATCAAAGCTGCATCGCCAATAACAGAGGCAGTAACAATGCGCACTATTGGCTCGGCAAGAAACGGTGCAATGCCAATCAATACGACAAGCACGACAAGGATCGCAGGCGGTAGCCAAAGACCGGAGCCCGGGTCATGCGGCTTGGCCGGGTAATCCTTGCGCTTTGGGCCCAGAAAGACATGCCCGATGAAACGAAACGAATAGGCCGCCGAAAATAGTGATCCGATCACAGCAAATGCTGGCACAAGCCAAGGGAAGCCAAAAAGTACGGTGTGTGTTGTCTCTTCAAGCATCATCTCTTTGGATAGGAACCCGTTCAGCAGCGGGATGCCGGCCATGGACAAAGCAGCAAGTGTTACGATGCAAAAGGTGATCGGCATCAGATGTCGTAAGCCGCCCAGTCTGCGGATATCTCTGGTATGTGTTTCGTGATCAATGATCCCGGCTGACATAAACAGCGCTGCTTTGAACGTTGCGTGATTGAGAATGTGAAACACTGCAGCCATTGCACCAAAGGCCGTTCCCGTCCCCAAAAGCATCGTGATCAGCCCAAGATGGCTGACAGTGGAAAACGCCAAAAGTGATTTGAGGTCATGCTTGAAAAGCGCAATCACCGCCCCCAGTACCATTGTGACAAGGCCAGCGGTCGTGACAATCGCAAACCATTCCGGCGTGCCCGATAGCACTGGCCACATCCGCGCCATGAGAAAGATACCGGCCTTCACCATTGTGGCTGAATGCAGGTAGGCCGAAACCGGTGTTGGGGCGGCCATGGCGTGTGGCAACCAGAAGTGAAACGGGAATTGCGCAGATTTGGTGAAACAGCCCAACAAGATGAGGATCAGCGCCGACAGATAAAGCGGTGACTCCTGAATGATGTCGCGGTTCTGCAGGATCACACTCAGGTCATAACTGCCTGCGATTTGCCCCAAAATGAGCATCCCCGCAATCATCGCAAGACCACCCATGCCGGTGACGGTCAAAGCCATCCGCGCGCCCTGCCTGCCTTCGGGTAGATGTTTCCAATACCCGATAAGCAGGAACGACGAGAGCGACGTCAGTTCCCAAAAAACCAGTAAGAGCAATATGTTGTCGCTTAAGACAATCCCGACCATCGCCCCTTGGAATAGCAATAAATAGGTGAAAAACTCACCCATATTGTCTTCTCTAGCCAGGTAGAACCGAGCATATGCGATGATCAACAGACCGATGCCAAGAATAAGGAAGGCAAAGAAAAACCCAAGGCCGTCCAGCATGAGGGTAAAATTTAGCCCAAGCGATGGCACCCAATCAACCCGGGCCGTCACCAGATCTCCTGCGATCACAGCAGGCAGATTTGTCAGTAAGCCGATCATAGCAGCCAGCGACACGGTAAACGTCACCCCGGCGCAAGCCTGTCTTCCGGCTGAGTTCATCAAGCCCGGCAAGAGTGCGCCGAGGAACGGCAAGGCAACGATCAGAAAGAGTGACACGCGAACTCCTGTAGTTTTCTGTGCGTCCAAGTGTGAGCCGATAAATTACTTAACTTTGATTGGAAAGACCACCAGAATAGCTTGCCTTTTTGACCTGCCCCCCACCCACTTAGGCTCCCTCGTTCATAATGAGAGTCTGCAGGTTCAATTTTCATATTACTCAGTTTGAGCTTGGGCAAGCGCGACCTGCGCGGAGCCTGCGAATTGTTCAAGCGCTCGGCGCGCCACTACGGGTGTCTTATTGCTCATTGATGAATGTGGGCTGACTTGAACCAGTCGCGCTTTTGTGCCGCCCCAAGTGCTCGTTTAAGTCACCTTACGTTCGAAGGCGACAGGGCTTTTCCAGCCCAGTGCTGAGTGTCGGCAGCGCAGATTATAGTAGCCGTTGATGTACTGAAAAATTGCGACTTCAGCTTCCCGCCGTGTTTTCCATGACCGCCGCCAGATCAGCTCTGCCTTGATGGTTTTGAAGAACGCCTCGACGGCGGCGTTCTGCGATTTCAGATTATCCCCCTGATCATCTCATCTGCTTCGCAGACCGTCTTTGAACTCGTAACAATTGCCTTTGCCGCTCATCAATACCCTGAAGCCATGCTGGCATAGGACCTTCTGATGATCATGAGAACAATATTGGCTGCCACGATCCGTGTGGTGGATGCAGCCCTTGGGCGGTGACCGGAATGCAATCGCCATCTTCAGCGCCCTAATTGCCAGATCGCGCTTCATGCAATTACTGACGGCCCAACCAACGACGCACCGGGAATGCAGGTCCAGCATGACAGCCAGGTACAACCATCCCTCACGCGTCCAAATGTAACTGTTGTCGCGCGCCCACTTATGGTTTGGCGCATCTGCGATAAAGTCCCGATCCAGCAGGTTCGGCGCTATGTTGAACTTATGGTCGCTGTCGGTTGTCACCTTTTGTTTGCGGGTCCTGACCACGGTTATTCCGCTCTGACGCATCAGACGACCAACACGACGATGGCCAACATCCAAACCGATCTCCTTCAACTCTTCAGTCATCCGTGGCCGACGGTAGCTGCCAAGGCTGAGACGATACTGCTCCTTGATGTGCGCAAGCGTGATTAAGTCAGACCGCTGCCTTCGGCTGGCAGGACGGTTGCGGAATGCGCATAGCACGCGTGTGCTGACGCCAACGACATCACACAACCGATTGGCTGGGAAGCTGTATGTGTGTTCTTCGACAAACCTAAATCTTATTGCTTTAGGCCCGCGAAGAACTGGGTGGCCTTTTTTAGAATTTCCCTCTCCTCCTTCAGGAGCCTGATCTCGCGTCAAAGCCGATCATTCTCTTGAGCGAGGGTTACTTATTCTTTGGAAACCACGTCCGTATCTTGGTGCGCAACGATCCATTTGTTCAGCGTCGGCATGCCAATCCCAGAGCGTAAGCCACCTGCTTGCGCATCAGTCCACTGGTCAATGCAATACGCACCGCATCCTGGCGGAATTCGTCGGTCCGTTTCGGTCCCATAGTCAGTCTCCTTTGGTGCTGTAAATGTAATCAAAGGAGCGGCATCAAACCGCGACAGGTCCAGTCAGAAGAGAAGATCACTTCGGGTGCACTTCATCCGCGCGGGATAAATGCATGCGCGGATGAAAAAGAAGCAGGTAGCATCAGCCCATAATTCGGTTCAGTGTCTGCGAAGGCCGCATAACATCAGCAGTTTTGTGCGAATCCGTACGGTAGTATCCGCCCAGATCGACCGTAGGGCCTTGTGCTTCTGCCAACTCGGAAAGGATCTGCGCCTCGTTGTTGGTCAGTGCCTCAGCGACAGGGGTGAAATGTGCCGCCAGATCTGCATCCTCGGTCTGGGCGGCCAGTGCTTCGGCCCAATAGCGCGCAAACCAATAGTGACTGTCGCGATTATCAGGCTCTTTCCCCTTGCGTGACGGCGAGTGCCCGTGATCAAGGATACCCTGAGTTGCGGCGTCTACCGCATTGCCGAGCACCCGCGCCTTGGCATTTCCGCGACTGTCCGCAAGGAACGTCAGACTTTCACCCAAGGCACAGAACTCGCCCAAACTGTCCCAGCGCAGGTGATTTTCCTCGACCAATTGTTGAACATGTTTCGGAGCAGAACCGCCTGCGCCGGTCTCAAACAGGCCACCACCATTCATTAGTTTGACGATCGAAAGCATTTTGGCCGATGTTGCCAACTCGAGGATGGGAAACAAATCTGTCAAATAATCGCGCAGAACGTTGCCAGTAATTGCAATGGCATTCTCGCCTTTGGTAATCGTCTCGAACGACGCACGGGTGGCCGCACGTGGCGCCATGATTTCAAACTTGTCCGCAACACCCTGCGCCTCGAGTATCGGCGTGACATAGGCGATCAGTTCAGCATCATGTGCACGGCCGGCATCCAGCCAAAAAATCGCTCGACAGCCTTCGGCCTTTTGGCGCGCGATCGCCAAATTCACCCAATCTTCGATCGGGGCCTTGCGCGCCGATGCCGAACGCCAAATGTCACCTGCGTCGACTGCATGCTGATGCAGAACCGTGCCATCATCGAGGATCATTTTGACGGTACCCGCCTCGGGGATCTCGAACGTTGTGGGGTGCGAGCCGTATTCCTCGGCCTTTTGCGCCATCAGGCCAATGTTCTGAACAGTTCCAGCCGTGGCCGGGTTCAGTTTTCCATTTTCTTTGAAGAACTTGATGGTTTCATCATAGACCGGGGCATAGGAATTGTCGGGGATGACACAGTTGGTATCTGCCTCTTTGCCGTTTGGACCCCAACCCTTGCCCCCTGCCCGGATCAGCGCGGGCATCGAGGCATCGATAATCACGTCTGACGAGACATGCAGGTTGGTGATGCCTTTGTCGCTGTCGACCATGTACATCGGCGGCTGGTTGGCCATGCAGGCATCAATATCCGCCATGATTTCTGCGTTATCCTTGACCCGCGCAAGCAGATCGCCAAGACCGGAATTTGCATTCACGCCCAGATCAGCCAAGGCGGCGCCGTGTGTTTCAAAAACGGGCGCGAGATAGGCTCTGACGCCGTGACCAAACAAGATCGGATCAGACACCTTCATCATGGTGGCCTTGAGATGCAGAGAAAACAGAATGCCCTGGGCCTTGGTTTTCTCGATCTCGGCGGAAAGAAAAGACTTGAGGGCGGCTGCACTCATGAATGTGGCATCCACAACCGTGCCTGCGGGATATTCGATGCCGTCCTTGAGAACAATGTTGCCGGTCGCTGTCTCAAGCACGATGCTGGCGGTCGCAGCCTTATCGAGCGTGGCGGAGACTTCGTTGGAAAAGAAATCATTGCCCGACATGGAGGAAACATGCGTCTTGCTGTCGGCTGACCAGTCGCCCATGCGGTGCGGGTTGTTTTGCGC
The DNA here is from genome assembly GCA_029250205.1 of Tateyamaria sp. Lineage (GTDB taxonomy): Bacteria > Pseudomonadota > Alphaproteobacteria > Rhodobacterales > Rhodobacteraceae > Tateyamaria. Next base: position 148,742 of record JAQWVA010000012.1, on the reverse strand, counting down.
AAAACTTTTGACTGCTTTGGCCGCGCGGCGGTCCGAGTTGCCTTCGCGCAGAACCGGGTTCACCGCAGAGCCCTTGATACCATCATATTTCGCGCGCACCGCTTTTTCGGCGTCTGTCGATGGCGCTTCGGGGTAATCAGGCAGCGCGTAGCCTTGGCTTTGCAGCTCTTTGATGGCCGCAACCAGTTGCGGGACTGAGGCTGAAATATTTGGCAACTTGATCACGTTGGCCTCTGCCGTTTTCACCAGACGGCCAAGCTCGGCCAGGTCATCTGCTTGCCGCTGATCTGCATTCAGAAACTCCGGGAACGTCGCAAGTATGCGCCCCGCCAGGCTGATGTCTTTCGTGCCCACAGATACGCCTGCCGCAGCGGCGAATTTCTGGATAATCGGAAGAAAGGACGCAGAGGCCAGTTCGGGCGCTTCGTCTACCTTGGTGTAAATGATATCGGACATCGGATGCTCCTGATCGCTGGGTTTTGGGCCTCATAGCCGATGCAAAGACTAAGGTCGACAGTATACCGTCGTATACGGCGCGACAAATTGCGCCAATTTTAATCCAGACAGTAATACCGTTTTATAGCTGCTGCGGATTTAGTAGCGTGCCCCAAAACTGTTTTTGATAATCTGCTGAACGACTGTCCCACCATTGGTCGCCGTAACTAACTGGCCCGTCCTGTGGGTTACATCATTCACTTCGGTTATGGGCATGTCAGGCTCAGTATTCTTGCGAGTCTTGAAGAATACATCGTTTGTAGCGTGCTGAGCGTAAGACGCAAAACTATGTCCGGCGTTTCCATCTCAAGGGTCAGCTTTGTACCTTTCGCATGCCGCTCGGCGTCTGGCCAAACTGGGCGCGAAAGGCGCGGGTCATCGCGCTGCCATTGTCATAGCCGCAACGCTGCGCGATTTCGAAAATCGGCAAATCAGTATCCGCTACCAGTTGCCGTGCCTGTGTCAGACGTAACCGCCGATACACAGCCTGTGGCGTCGCATTCAGAGCTGTGGCCATGCGCTGTTCCAGCGTTTTTTGCGTGCACCCAATGCTGCGTGCCAGTTCTGAAATCGTTAACGGCGCTTCTACCGTACTCTGCATTAAAGCAAGTGCCTTGTTCACCGTTTTGCCGCCACCCGTGGCAAGTGGCAGGGGTCGGTCCACCGCATCACGCGACATAAACAAATGTGCGACATCCATTGCCAAAAGTGGGCCATGATCCCGCGCGATCAGGTGAATGATCAGGTCAAAAGCCGCCATGGCGCCAGAACACGTAATCCGGTCTCGATCAATAATAAATCGTTCGCGCACGACATCGACCTCTGGGAACCGTTCGGCGAATGCTGTCGTTTCATCCCAGTGGATTGTGGCTGTGTAGCCATCCAGCAAACCAGCCTGCGCCAACAGCCAACTGCCCGTGTCAAAGCCAGCTAACCTGTTATAACGGGCAGCCACGCCAAGCAAAGTGCGCGCAAGAGGACGCGCAGGGATACGCCGAACACCATAGGACGGCATCAGCACCAATGTATCGCCCTGCGCTGCGGCCATCGCATGATGCGGCGTAACCTTGAGCCCGCTGGAGCTGAGCACCGGATCGCCCTGGGTGGTGCAAAACCGCCATTCATAAAGAACCCGGCCAGCCAAAGTATTCGCAGCCCTCAACGGCTCAACCGTATTGGCCAAACAGTGGTTGGAAAACGCGTCGAACAAAAAAATGTCGAAACGCTGTGAAGTGGATGCAGATTTTTCCCAACTTAGCATGATACGTGACTAACTGTGCACGCCATGTCAAAGCAAGACGCGATTGAATAGCGCATCACACTCGTGGAGAAACGCACATGAATTTTGGACTTTCCGAAGAACAGGAAATGATCGTTGCGACTGTTCGCAGCTTTGTGGAAAAGGAAATCTATCCCCATGAGGCAGAGGTAGAACGCACGGGCGTCGTTCCTGCCGACCTTGCGCAGGACATCAAACAAAAATGCATGGATCTGGGGTTTTATGCCTGCAACTTTCCCGAAGAGGTCGGCGGCGCGGGTTTGAGCCACGTGGATTTCACCCTCGTAGAGCGTGAACTGGGGCGGGGGTCCATGGCGTTGACGCATTTTTTTGGACGCCCACAGAATATTCTGATGGCTTGCCGGGGCGATCAAAAAGAACGGTACCTTTTGCCTGCGGTGCGCGGCGAACGGATGGACGCACTGGCGATGACCGAACCAGGCGCTGGATCGGATGTGCGCGGCATGAAGTGTCAGGCTGTTCGGGATGGCGGCGACTGGGTCGTGAACGGATCTAAGCATTTCATTTCGGGCGCAGATCATGCTGATTTTTTCATTGTCTTTGTGGCTACCGGCCAAGACGACACGCCAAAGGGCCCCAAGAAACGTATCACCACATTTCTTGTTGATCGCGGCACCCCTGGCTTTGAGGTGCGCGATGGTTACAACTCGGTCAGCCATAAGGGCTACAAGAACTGCATCCTCGACTTTGACGATTGCCGCCTGTCGGATGCGCAGGTTTTGGGCGAGGTCGACGGTGGTTTCGCGGTCATGAACGAATGGTTGTATGCCACGCGCATCACAGTTGCGGCATTCAGCGTCGGACGCGCGCGCCGATGCTTTGACTATGCCCTGAGCTATGCCGCTGAGCGCGAGCAATTCGGTCAGGCCATCGGAAAATTCCAAGGCGTGGGCTTCCAGATCGCGGACATGATAACCGAAATCGACGCCGCTGACTGGCTGACTCTGGCTGCCGCGTGGCGGCTCGATCAGGGCCTGCCAGCAAATCGCGAGATCGCCTCAGCAAAGCTTTACGCCAGCGAAGCGCTTGCACGGGTCACGGATACGACCTTGCAGATCTATGGCGGTATGGGCCTGATGGACGACTTTCCGATTGAACGGTTCTGGCGTGACGCCCGGGTTGAACGGATTTGGGACGGCACATCGGAAATCCAGCGTCACATAATTTCGCGCGACTTGTTGCGCCCGCTCGGGGCCTGATCTTGCTTTGCCCGATTGCAATAGAAAACTGAAAAATGCAGGACCAGATCGTCACATGCGAGGAAAAGGGCCCGGCACATGGCTGATCTGAACCGGCTGATATGCCCCCGCTCCATCGCCGTTGTGGGCGGAGGAGCGTGGTGCGAACATGTCATACGTCAGACAGAGCTTATGGGTTTTGATGGGGCTATTTGGCCGGTGCATCACAAGGTTGCAATGGTCGCGGGCTATGGGGCCTTTCCCAGCGTCCAGGACCTGCCCGAGCCACCTGATGCCGTCTTTGTCGGCGTAAATCGGCATGTCAGTGTTGATATTGTCGAACAACTGGCCCAGCTTGGCGCAGGCGGGGCAGTCTGCTTTGCCTCAGGCTTTGCCGAGGCTGCGGGCGAAGATGCCAGTGGCAGCGATCTTCAGGCCCGTCTGGTTGCAGCAGCAGGCGACATGCCGATCCTTGGTCCAAATTGCTATGGCTTTATCAATGCGCTGGACGGTGCTTTGCTCTGGCCAGATCAGCACGGGTGCAAACGTGTGGATCGCGGCGTGGCAATTCTAACCCAAAGCTCGAACATTGCGATCAACCTGACCATGCAACAGCGCGCCCTGCCGATTGCCTATACGGTGACCTGTGGGAACATGGCGCAGACGTCACAGGCCAGCATCGCACAGGCATTGCTGGATGATCCGCGCGTTACAGCAATAGGTCTGCACATCGAAGGGTTCGGCGACCTGCGCGCCTGGGAGGCATTGGCCCGAACGGCGTATGACCGTGGCGTGCCGCTGGTGGCTCTCAAGTCCGGAGCATCAGATCACGCAAAAAGTGCTGCCATCTCGCATACTGCATCGTTGGCGGGCAGTGATGCCGGCGCGCAGGCTCTGTTGAGCCGTTTGGGCATTGCGCGTGTCAGTGGCCTGTCTGAATTCATCGAGACGCTGAAACTATTGCATTGTACTGGGCCGCTTTCAGGCCAACAGGTAGCATCGATCAGCTGTTCGGGGGGCGAGGCCAGCCTGATTGCGGATCTGGCAGAAGAAACAATGCTCAACTTTCCGCCGTTGACATCAGCACAAACGGATCAACTGCGCGCAGCGCTCGGGCCCATGGTCGCGCTCAGCAACCCGCTGGATTATCACACATACATCTGGCGCGACGCGCAGGCGATGACAGCTGCCTGGGCCGGAATGACCGGAGCGGGCATCGACATGACCTTTTCGATCGTGGACTATCCAACAACGGACCCCACCGACTGGGACTGCGCCACGCAAGCGGCTCTGTCCGTCCGGCAGCAGACCCATGCGCCTTTTGCCGTGGTGGCCACTTTGCCGGAACTGATGCCACTCGACGTAGCGGCCAAGCTTATGGAGGGAGGGGTCGTTCCGTTCATGGGCCTGCGCGAAGCTCTTGCGGCGACAGTTGCCGCAAGTTCGATTCAAGCGCCCCACAACATGCCGTTGTGTCTGGGCGCCTCCCCCGAGGCTCTTGTGACTTTGACAGAAGCGGGCGCCAAGGCGCAGCTCGCCGATTTTGGGATGCCGGTGCCGGAACACCGGGTGTGCACGCCAGCCGCCATCACCGCTTTGACGCAAGGGATGACCCCGCCTTTTGCAGTAAAGGGAATTGGCTTTGCGCATAAATCTGAACATCAGGCCGTGCGCCTTGGGGTGCCCTTTGCGGATCTTGAGGGCGTTGCAAAAGACATAGGGTCTGACACGGTTCTGGTGGAAGAGATGGTAATGGACGCCGTGGCTGAATTGCTGGTTGGTGTGACCCGCGACCCTGCGCACGGATTTGTTCTGACGCTCGGGGCTGGGGGAATTCTGACCGAGATATTGCAAGACACGGTATCTTTGCTGCTTCCGGTCACCGATACCGAAATAAAAACAGCCCTCGGCACGTTGGCCTGTGCGCCCCTTCTGGCGGGATATCGCGGCAAACCGGCCGCTCACTTACCCGCGATCGTCGACGCTGTTCTTGCAGTGCAAGCATACATTCTTGCACATGCCGACAGCGTCAGCGAAGCTGAGATTAACCCGCTGATCTGCACGCCTAACCGGGCAATCGCAGTAGATGCCCTTATCAGAAAGGCCTGAGACATGAGCCCGATCAAGACCCATCGCGATGGTTCGATTTTGCAAGTGACGTTGGACCGACCCAAGGCCAATGCAATTGACCTCGCAACAAGCAAGATTATGGGTGATGTATTTCAGGATTTTCGCGATGACCCGGATCTGCGGGTGGCGATTGTCACTGGGGCCGGGCAGAAATTCTTTTGTCCCGGCTGGGATTTGAAAGCCGCCGCCGATGGCGATGCCGTGGATGGCGACTACGGCGTAGGTGGTTTTGGCGGCTTGCAGGAAATGCGCGCGATGAACAAACCAGTGATCGCTGCCGTGAATGGCATTGCCTGCGGCGGGGGTCTGGAACTGGCGCTGTCGGCCGATATCATTCTTGCCGCCGACCATGCCAGCTTTGCATTGCCGGAAATTCGTTCAGGCACTGTTGCTGACGCAGCCTCGGTCAAACTGCCCAAACGGATCCCCTATCACATCGCGATGGAGCTTTTGTTGACAGGCCGCTGGTTCGATGTGGACGAAGCGCATCGTTGGGGGTTAGTCAATGAAATCATACCCCAAGATCAGTTGCTTGATCGCGCGTGGGACTTGGCGCGCCTGCTCGCCTCGGGTCCACCGCTGGTCTATGCGGCTATCAAGGAAATCGTGCGCGATGCCGAAGATGCAAAGTTTCAGGATGCGATGAATCGCATCACCAAAAGCCAGTTGCCCACGGTCGAAACGCTTTACCGTTCAGAGGATCAACACGAGGGTGCTCTGGCCTTCGCGGAAAAACGCGACCCCGTCTGGAAAGGGCGCTGACCCGACAGAAGAGCTAGATCATAGCGGTTTCAGAGTTTCACATCACTTGATGTCGACGGGCAAGCCACTTGGCACCTGCATCGGAATTCCCAAGCGACCTATCACCGATGCCTGACCAGTGAGCGCATTCAAAAATGCAAGTACGGCGGCCTGATCTTCCTCGGCCATCGCGCGCGGTTTAAGCGTGATGGCGGCGCGTTGACGCGCAATTTCGCGCGAATCCTGCCAAATCATGAAATCTATGTCTTCCAGCCAAGGCGCAGCTGGCAAGGCGGCCATTTCCCGTTTCCAGCTGTCAAAGCTTTTCAACGGGTTAAGGTGGTGGCGCACAATTCCTTGGAGAGTCGGAAACGCGCCGTTGTGCCCATAGGGCGCCGTCAGCGCAACGTTGCGCAGCATTGGGGTGCGAAAGGCATATGCATCGGCCAGATCGTCACTTTCACCCATATGACCTACGTCCCGGACCATAGGATCAAATCGGCGCGTGCGGCCTGGGCCGAACGGGGGCACACCGATGGCATGAAAATCCTGTTCACTCATCAGCGGGCCTGAATGACAATTCGCACAGCCACCAGACCCATAGAACACATCCATCCCTCTGATTTGCTGCGCGGATAGTGCGCTTTGATCGCCTGCAAGATAAGCATCAAACGGACTGTCAAAACTGGTCCATTCAAAAATTATGAAGGCACTGAGCGCATTGGCGATATCTGCAATTTTTATGTCCTCGGCACGCGTGATATGGGGATAGGCGCGCATGAACCGTTCAGCATAGGCAGGGATATGTCGAACCCGCTTGGTTATAATCGGCCAAGCGTAATCAACGCGCTTGTGCACAGCACCTACGACCTCGTTTTCCTTGGGGTTTCCAGCCATCTCAAACTGAGCAATAAGCGGAAAAATTGCCTGCGCTGCCAATAGGTTATCCAATCCCTCCGGCAGCCATTCCTCAGCTGGGGAATTAAAGCTGTTTTCAAAGGTTTCCGCCGCACTCAGGCGGCCGTCGTGGAACATCGTGTGAAGGTTGCGTGCGCCCAAGTTCCACAGGGCTGTAGCATTGCGGGGGATGCGCTTGCGTATACGGTTATCGCCAGTACCAGCTGTCCTATCCGGGCCTAAGCCAGTGCCACCCTCGCCAATCCCAAGGCTCAGTCCGTCAGATGTCCCAAGGCTGGGGTGATGGCAAGTGGAACACGCTATATTGCGGTTTCCTGAAAGGATGCGATCATAGAAAAGAAGCTGGCCCAGTTTGGCTTGCGCAGGATCAACAGCAATGAAATCATTGGCTGTCAAAGGGCGGGGCAAACCATCTGCAAAGGCAGGTGCCGCGCAAAGGAGAAGGACATGCGAAAAATAGCGATAGCTCTTGCTTTGATGGCGGTTCCAGCATTTGCAGAAATCGAGCAAGCACGCGACCTTATGGAAGCCGGGGCGTATGAAGCGGCGTATGATGCTTTGTGGCCCGCAGCCCGTTCGGGCAACGCGGATGCCGAGGAGCTGATCGGAGTACTTTATGCCCTTGGCCTTGGCGTTGAACGCGACGACGAGCGGGCGTTCGAGTGGTACTTGCGTTCCTCGTTGAAAGGGCATCCTGGTGCCCAAAGCGGTATAGGCTGGTATTATGAGGTCGGACGCGGCATGCCTGCCCCAGATCTGGTGCGCGCCTACATGTGGTACACTCTCAGCGCCATCGGCGGCGATCCGGACGCTGCGATTTCGCTGGAAGAAGTCGTTAAAAAAATGACTCAGGCGGAGATTGATCGGGCGCATATTCTAGTCGCTGATTACAAGGTTTGGATGTATCCATTCAGATGAGTTTGGCAGGGGGAAGGAAACTTTAAAACCCCTAGTTTAAGTACTTTTAGTGCGTCCTTAATATTGGTGCGCATTTGCGTGCTTATATGATTTTTCTGTTATTTAGACTTTGTTTCACAAATGGGTTGATGAGATTCACTGCATGAATCCAGCGTGCTAGCAGAGAGGGATGAGCGGTTGGGTCCCTTCGAAATACAAGTCTAAAAATTTGTTGTCTTACAATGCCAGCTTGATGCGGCGCGGATTGTTGTTGATCCGTTGACTGGCAACACACGTTTACATGTGTAAGAGGTTAGTTTGATCCTGAGATGGTTTGGACGCCACCGCCGAGCGGCAAGCATGGTTTCAGTGACGCTGCTATTCAGGCCTGATTGACGCTGAAAGCCTTATCTGGCTTGCCACTTCGGCAGAAAAATGGGTTTGTCCAGAGCCTGCTGCCACTGGTTGGGCTGGATTGGGTAGCACAGGTTTTCAATATCTTATGTCGACCTTAGAAATAATTAAACATGAACCTTTCGTATCGAGGTTTGAAAGGACCGCTGAACCGGCTCATTGATAACACAGATATTAATGCCGAAGATGAGGGCGAGTGGAAGGCTCGCAAAGATGGCTGCGCTAAACGCCGCATTGCGTAAGATTCACATAGATATCGACGAAGAAACGCTCGAGGTACGGGCTGTCTAAGTCACCACCAAAAACATCGGCGATGCTCTCATGCTACCCGAACCTTTGAACCAAATCCCACCTGATCAGAATATAGGAAGTGTCACTGGAGACGGCGCGTATGACACATGCAAATGCCATGAGACAATTGTGGCCCGCGATGCCCATGCGGTCATCCAACCACGCAAGAATGCAAAGCCCTGGAAATCGAAGAGTGCAAGAGCCGATGAACGAAGCGAAGCGGTCAGTTCGCAGCGATATCGGGGCCATTTCCTGTGGCGCTGATAGAGTGATCTAAATCTAAAAGTTAGTGATGGCCCTGACGGGCGGCATATCATATTATTGTCGACGCGCGGCAATTCTCGCAGAGAAAAGGATATGCATTGTGTGGAATAAATTGGCAAATCTCTGACGGCGAGGGACTTTGATCGGCAGGTCTCAGAAAGCCAAATTCGAATCGCCGTTCTCAACCGCTACACAGCTCTTGGCATACCAGTAAATGAGCCAGCAGGCTGAGCGTGTCGGTAGTAAAGTGAACGTATATCTTTCACTTAATTTGTGCAACAAATCCAAGATCCCCCACAAAGACTCTTGCTAAAGACCTTGATCTGGCTGGCTAGCCAAGTTTGACTGACGCATACAAAGAAATGGGAAATGAATATGAATGATGAAGTTACTGGCGGATGTCTCTGTGGCGATTTCGAATATCGGTTTAACAGGAAAAGTGTAATTTCGGCGCACCATTGTCACTGCACTGACTGTCAAAAATCCACAGGCTGCGGCAAGGCCACAATTGTTATTGTTCCGACAGCGGCACTTGAAACGAAAGGCGCGCTTAAATTCTACAAGGTGAAAGGCACCGCTGGAAGCCATATCAGTCGTGGATTTTGCGATGAATGCGGATCACCTGTATTGAGCCGTATCGAGGAAAATCCGGCGGTACAGATTATAAAAGCTGGCTCCATGACAGACAGCAGCTGGCTTGAAATCAGTTCTAGTATCTGGTCAGATTCAGCGCAGCCTTGGTCACCTGTGGACGACCGATATCCTGCCTCTTCCGGCAATCTGCAACGATCATAAACTTATACCGGTACATGTTTCGTTGCCTGTTGGATGAAACGTGCTTTGATCCAGCCAAGCATGAAGCATACTTGCGGCCCGGTGAAATTCGGTTTTTAAAATATGGCCTTGCGCAGAGGCGCCCAGATTTTTTCAGTGGTAAGCCGATTTGGTAGTAGCAAGAGTATTCTAACCTATGACACCTCACTTCCTCCCGAAGAGAGCGATTTCTAAGGTAAGTGATAACTCTGATATCTGACGACGAAACAGGCTCAAACCTGGCTTTTTCCAGGTTGGTCGCGCGCGCGGCTGTTGGGCATTGTGTAACTGACCTAAAACCCAAGCGCTGCCATTGCGGTGTTCCGTACGCAGCAAAAAAGCGTGCTGGACCGATTTAGGATCAGGTCAAGCTGACATCCAGCTGCGCCAGAATGGCATCGCCCATTTCTGTGGTCGACATGGGTGTGCCACCCTCGGGGCCCATAAGATCAGCCGTGCGTGCGCCACCGGCCAGAACGCTTTCGATAGCGGCCTCCAGTCGCGCGGCCTCGTCTCCTTTGTCGAATGAATAGCGCAAGGCCATTGCAAAGCTCAGGATACAGGCGATCGGGTTGGCCTTGCCTTGTCCGGTGATGTCGGGGGCAGAGCCGTGCACCGGCTCGTACATCGCCTTGGGTCGACCGTTGGCCATCGGTGCGCCCAGGCTGGCTGAAGGCAACATTCCCAGCGAACCGGTCAGCATCGCGGCACAATCGGACAGAACGTCGCCGAACAGGTTGTCCGTGACGATCACGTCAAATTGCTTAGGTGCCCGTACAAGCTGCATTGCGCCGTTGTCGGCATACATATGGCTAAGTTTCACATCGGGGTAGTCCTCATCATGGACTTTTTGGACGACCTCACGCCATAGGATGCCGCTCTCCATCACATTGGCTTTTTCCATCGAACAGACCCGATTGTTCCGACGACGTGCCAGTTCAAAGGCAGAGCGGGCAACGCGGTCAATCTCTGATTCAGTGTATCGCTGCGTATTGATCCCGACACGTTCGTTGCCTTCCTCAAAAATGCCACGCGGTTCACCGAAATACACGCCCGAGGTAAGTTCGCGCACGATCATGATGTCCAGACCTGCGACTACATCCTTTTTGAGCGATGAAAAGTCGGCCAGCGCGTCAAAGCATTGCGCCGGGCGTAGGTTGGAAAACAGATCCATTTCCTTGCGCAACCGCAGCAGGCCCCGCTCTGGTTTGACCGAGAAATCCAGATCATCGTATTTCGGGCCGCCTACAGCGCCCAGCAGAACTGCGTCAACCTCAAGCGCTTTTGCCATCGTGTCATCATGCAAGGGTGTTCCATGTGCATCATATGCTGCACCACCAACAAGATCCGTACTCACGTCGAAGGGCATATCGCGCTTGTCGCCGAACCAGTCGATGATGCGTATGACTTCGGCCATGACTTCGGGGCCAATGCCATCTCCGGGCAGGATCAAGAGCGACGGGTTGGGCATGACGGGATTCCTTTGGTTGCTTGGTGTTTCGCCTATCCGCAGAGCACGGCAGGGTCAATATCCCAAGTCGACCCAAACGAGCCTGTGGCGGCTTGTGGTGGCCACGGTCCGGGCTTCAGGATCATCTGCCGCAGGCCACATGACGCCAGAGTCCAGCACTGCCCAATGAATTGACGGAAGCACATAATCGACTCGCAAATTGCCGGGCACGGGATCGGCCCAGTCGACGGTATCTGTGCCGGCAGCACCAGTGGGGCGCACGTCTCGGAGGCGCATATCTGCCAGCAAATTGTCGATTGCAGACCGGATACCGTCACTATCGTCTGGGTCAAGATTGGCATCGCCTGCGATCACAAAGCGGTTTGCCGGGGCTGTGCCAATGTCACCATCCAGTACCTGCTGCCACAGTCGTATTTCATCGTGGTTACGGCGACCATTGCGGTCTTCGGGGCCATCAAAAACTGGTGGGCTGGCGTGAAAGGTCATCAAGTCAAACTGGCCTTTTGGTACATCGATCGGAACAATCCAATGCTCCGTGGTCGATAACCGTTGCACGGAAAGTGCGTCTGCACTTGGAAAAGGGCCATCTGCGGTGACTGGCAGCAAAGCGTCTGGAACGTCTTTCCACAGAAGATCGGACAAATCCTGAACGCTATCTGTCAGGATGGGGTATCGAGACAAGATCGCCATGCCGCCATGGCCCGAGAACCGGCCGTAGCCTTGTGCATCGGCCGGCCCACCCAATTTACCATCCCCGTCCATATCCAACCCGGTTGGCATCCCAGCATTTGGGCGCAACGCGAAATAGTGCGGATAATCTGCCGCCTTTGCCAGAATGCTCAACGCCTCGGCCGTTAGATCGTAGTCAAAATTCTGAATTGCCAATACGTCGGCATCTGCTGTCGCAATAACATCAAGTACAGCGGCGATTTGCGGATCTTTGCCACGCGCCAGATCACGCAGCAACAGGCCGGGTCCATCACGCTGAAGTTCAACATTGTAGGTGGCGATGCGCAGAGGCTGGGACTGGGCTGGTAGGCTCAGGGCCAGCAGCAGACCGCATGCAATTTTCAGATAACCCGCAATTCGCCTTCCGACGTGGTAAAGGCCCGCTTGCGTTGGTCGCGCGCTATTTCGGCAATCCGCTGCATCGCGATGCCGCGCATGATCATGTTGGCGGGAAAAAAGGCCCATGCGGTCAACGTCCAGATCAAGGCTTGAGGGTTTTGTAGCATGAACGGGTCTATCAGGTCAGCAACAGCCTTGACCACTGCGGGAATGACAAAGGGCAAAAGAAAACCAAAGGCAATATTGAGCCACGCATCGCGCCGTAACCGATGCAACATTTTGGGGCCAGCCGTAGGATTGAACAGGGGAAAATTTACCCATAAATTAAAGAAAGATCCCGGCGTGGGCCATCCCCTAACCCGCACTAGAAACACAAATGCTGACACCGCAAGCACCGAGATAAGGCAGGAAATTCCAGCCGCAGCACGTACCGTCTGGGTTAGTTCGACATCTGTTCCGGCAGGCAACATTAACACCACAAGTCGGACTGGGGAAAAGGCAAAGTCGAAACCGCTGCCCACAATTGTGCCAATTGACGTCAACGCCTCTGTGAAGTCCGTGGGTTCTGCCATGCCCTTACCAATCAAACTTAGGATCAGGACCGTTGCGAACAGCGCAAAAAAGCGCAGGCGATTAACCGGAGCTGCGTCGCGGAATTCCACGATGCTGGGACTGTCTGAATAGTACTCCAGGAAAACCATAACCGCAGCGATAAGAGAAATAAAAACAGTTGCTTGAGATGAGTCTATTGATACACTTTGCAGTGTAAGCGCCGGTGTTGCTACGACCAGTGCAACCAAGACACCGCGCAATGCCGCTCCTGTTATTCGTGCTATCATGCCCTTACCTTTCAAACTGGCCAGCCACAATACTTTGTCGCGGACTTGTTCCAACTTGATCCCGTCAGCTGAGACGAGCGCCTCATTTTCGCCACAATCTTGCCTTGATTGGCCCAAATGCTCAAGTGTCAGAGCAAGTATAAGACAGAAGCGCCAGCTTTTTAGGTAAAGGTGTGATGCCTTTGTGCATCATTTGAGTTGGTAAAATTTTGTCGGGTCCAATACTGTTTGATTGGGCCCGACAGAACGCATCGCGTTAACTATAAATCTGCCGAAAGTGATTGACCTCTGGCTCAGACCCAAGGGCGCGCTTGGGAGGCGATGGCTTCAAAGCTGTCAATACTGTCCGCCTTGGCCATTGTCAGACCAATGTCATCAAGGCCTTCCATGAGGCAGTGCTTTTTGAATGGGTCAACCTCAAAGCTAAAGACTTGGCCATCCGACTTTGTGACGGTTTGTGCCTCTAGATCCACGGTCAATCGCGCGTTTGCGCCATTTTCTGCGTCTTTCATCAACACATCCACCGTCTCAGGCGGCAGTGCGATTGGTAGGATCCCGTTCTTAAAGCAGTTGTTATAAAAGATGTCTGCAAAACTGGGTGCAATGACACAGCGAATACCAAAATCCTTGATCGCCCAAGGTGCGTGCTCGCGGCTTGATCCGCAGCCAAAGTTTTCGCCAGCCACGATGATCTCAGCTTGGCGATAGGCATCCTGATTAAGAACGAAATCTGGTATCTCGTTACCCTGTCGATCATAGCGCATTTCATCAAACAGATTTACGCCCAGACCTGAGCGCTTGATCGTTTTCAGGAATTGCTTGGGTATGATCATATCAGTGTCAATATTGACCAGTGGCATGGGCGCTGCGATGCCCGTCATTGTGTTGAATTTTTCCATCACATCATCTCCCGCACATCAGTGAGCTTGCCCGTCAGCGCCGCCGCTGCAGCCATGCCCGGCGAAACCAAATGTGTACGGCCCTTATAGCCCTGGCGTCCTTCAAAGTTGCGGTTCGAGGTGGAGGCGCACCGCTCACCCTCGGCCAGCTGATCGGGGTTCATTGCCAAACACATCGAGCATCCTGCCAGACGCCATTCGAAACCGGCCTCTTTGAAGACGTCGGCAAGCCCTTCCTCTTCGGCTTGTGCACGTACAAGGCCAGATCCTGGAACGACCATGGCGCGTTTAACCTTGATTTTTTTGCCTTTCAGAATCTCGGCAGCCGCCCGCAAATCTTCGATCCGACCGTTAGTGCACGATCCAATAAAGACTGTGTCGATTTCAATGTCCGTTAGCGGTGTGCCGGGCGCCAGCCCCATATAATCAAGCGAACGTTGCGCCGCGCCGACCTTGCCGCCATCGAAATCGGACGCTGCTGGCACATTAGCGGTGATTGGAAGCACATCCTCGGGCGAAGTGCCCCAGGTCACGACAGGTGCAATGTCTTCGCCTTTGATCGTGATGACCTCGTCCCAATGGGCGTCATCGTCCGAGTAAAGGGTCTTCCACCATGCCAACGCAGCTTCCCATTGAGCACCTTTGGGTGCGTGTGGACGGCCCATACAATACGCAAAGGTCTTTTCATCTGGTGCAATCAGACCCGCGCGTGCGCCGCCTTCGATTGCCATGTTGCAGACCGTCATGCGCCCTTCCATTGAAAGATCGCGGATGGCTTCACCGCAATATTCGATGACATAGCCCGTGCCACCAGCGGTTCCGGTCTGGCCGATGACAGACATGGTGATGTCTTTGGCCGTCACGCCGGGCGCTAGCTTGCCAGTGATCTCGACCTTCATATTTTTAGATTTCTTTTGGATAAGCGTTTGAGTGGCCAGCACATGCTCCACTTCGCTGGTACCGATACCATGCGCCAATGCGCCAAACGCTCCGTGAGTTGCGGTGTGACTGTCGCCGCAGACAACGGTCATGCCCGGCAGCGTCCAGCCTTGCTCCGGCCCAACGATATGAACAATGCCCTGTCGAACATCAGATACCGGGTAATAGTGTATGCCGAAGTCCTTGGCGTTCTTGTCCAACGCGGCCACCTGAATGGCGCTGTCATCTGTCATGTTCTTGGGGTCATCCCGCCCGGCTGTTGTGGGTACGTTATGATCCGGTACTGCAATCGTCTTGTCAGGCGCGCGCACCTGACGATTGGTCATGCGCAGCCCTTCAAATGCCTGAGGGCTGGTCACTTCGTGCACAAGGTGGCGGTCGATATACAGCAAACAGGTGCCATCTTCGGCTTCGTGGGCGACATGCGCATCCCAGATTTTGTCATAAAGCGTTTTGGGGGACATCAGGTCCTCTCCCTTTGGGTTGTAGAGACATCGAAAACATCGGACGTATATTGCGTGAGGTCACCCACGCCTCATCGCCTTGCTAAGACTGTGTGCGTCGCTCCGAAAAAGCGTTCGCGCAAACGGGCGCGGTCGTCCATATCAAAAAGGCGTATCATAGCGCCCGCTGTTACCCGGATTCCTGCGCCTGTTCAAGCAAATGCAGCCATTTGTGGCTCCATGATGTGCATATCATGGATACCGGCACATGCCCTGTATGCTGTTGGTTCGGTCACACGGGACGCATTAAAGCGTTGTGAGAAAAAATTTAATTATTCAACACTTTCGAAAACCAAAGGTTTTTATGTGTTAGATAATGCCCAAAGCTTTCGGTATTTCATGAAAGGCTATAGTGACCACATTGAAGCCCAAAGCATTGATCAGATGAATTGCCGCTGAATTCCATTCCTCATTCGACAACTCATCTAATGGCGATTTTGGGCGACGCGTCAGGCCAGATGCAGACCCCAGATAGAGGGCGCGGCACTCTCAACCGCACAAAAATGCAGAAAGAGGTGCATCTGCCGCACCCAGAAAGGTTTGGCGTTTGTTGAAATGTTGTTAAAGGGCTGTTACCGTGTTGGTAAACTATTGCCGAAGATTTAGCGGCGCGACGAAAAGGAGGACACTGTCCTGTCAATCTCTGCTCAAGCGGGTCAACCCGCTGATCAAGCTTCGGTTGTTATGACTGGCGCCACATCCAAGGCCACAAGCGAGACACTTCTGGCTGAAATTCTTTCCTCACTTTCCGATGACAAGGCCGGAGATGTTGTGCAGATGGATCTGCGCGGTAGAACCGAGATTTGCGATTACATGGTTGTTGCCACGGGGCGGTCATCCCGGCAGGTCGCGGCCATATCGGAAAAACTTGTGGAGCGGCTAAAAGCGATGTTTGGACGCGGTGCGCGGGTCGAAGGCAAAGATACTGGTGATTGGGTCCTAATCGATACGGGCGACGTGATCGTACATGTATTCCGGCCCGAAGTACGAGAATTCTATCAGTTGGAAAAGATGTGGCAACCAACCACAGCCGCAGCCAACTGAACGAATTCTAGTGCGTTTCCATCTGTGCGCTGTAGGTCGCCTGCGCGGCGGTCCAGAAGCAGATTTGATTTCAGAATATATAACGCGTTTTGACCGGACGGGCCGGGGCTTAGGCCTTGGGCCGCTTTCCGTCGTGGAAGTTGAAGACCGCAAGGGCGGTGGGATGACAGCCGAGGCTGTCCTGCTGCGTCGTGCCCTACCAAAAGGTGCCGTAATTTGTTGTCTGGACGAACGGGGCAAGGTTGAAACTTCGCCTGCGTTTGCCAATCGGTTGGCAGGCTGGCGCGATACCGGGCGTTCAGACGTGGCATTTGTTATTGGTGGTGCTGATGGAATTGCACCGGGTTTGCGCGCAGATGCTGATCATCTGTTGTCTTTTGGTAAGATGGTTTGGCCGCACATGCTCGTTCGGGTGATGCTGACAGAGCAATTGTATCGCGCGGCGTCGATTCTTGCTGGCGCGCCGTATCACCGGGTGTAAGCAAAAAGCCGCTACGAGTCATATTCCTGTGGGCTCTATTCCAGGGCATACGCGCCTGTAACCGATTATATCTGGCAAGACGAAGTATGGGATCCTGGTTGACCTTATTGGCCGAGCTGCAAAGAAATCAAGCGCTGGGAGCGCCAAGCCAATGTTGTTAATTGACCAATTTTGATAGATTTGTTCCTACTTTAACCGCTGAACAGACGGCAATGCAGCCGCCATGCGGTTACGTTTTCGTGCCCAATAGAATGTTGCGAGAGTGTGACGCGAATTCACGACGCCAAATTACTGCAAGTGTAAAGGCTGTGCCGGTCATCAAGGCGATTGGACCTGCAAGCCAAGCGACGACTGTCAACGCGAAATAGACGGACCGAAGCCCGCGATTGAATGATCTGGCAGCGGTAATATGGATCTCTCCGGCCTGGCGTGCACGAATCATGCATCCCGGATTGTCGGCATCATTCGGGACCGCCGCCATCACCACTGTCGCGTAGCCGAACAATCGGTTGGCCCACGCGAATTTGAGAAAGGCATTGGTCAGAAACAGAGTTAGGATCACCAACTTAGCCTCCCAAACAAAGACGGGAGCAGTCGCCAAAACCAAATCGTTGGCCACGCCTGCCAGCCGGTCGGCATTTCCAAGCACCGCCAATGTGCCACCAAGGGCGATAACCGCTGTTGACGCAAAGAAAGCGGTTGCTTGTCGCAGGCTTGACACGATCAAGGCGTCAAAGACCCGAGGATCGCGGGTGATCAGCTGCATCATCCATTCGCGGCGAAATCCGGCCATTATTTGCGACGTCGAAGGATGCTTTGCTTTGGGGCGCTCTATGCACCAACTGATGAGTAGCCAACCAGTCACCAGCAAGCCAAGCGCCAAGAAGTCCAATGCGTCAAAGAGTAAGATGCGATCAAGCCAATTCATGGTGTGGTCTTACACCGCAGAATCTAGGATTGCATCCTGCAAAAATTGGTAATATTAATTTACCAATACTGAGGAGGTTGCCATGGAAATGCCCATTCCCAATTCTGCCGTTCTCGCGCGCAAAGCGCGTGTGGCTGAACGTCTACTCGAGGTGTTGCCTGTTGATGCGGTCATTGATGACCCTTCCGAGACGCGTGCCTACGAGTGTGACGCGCTGACCGCGTACAGATGCCCGCCCATGCTGGCCGTTTTGCCTGCTTCGACAAAGGAAGTGGCGGATGTCCTGAGCATTTGCCACCAAGAGGGCGTGCCGGTGGTGCCGCGCGGATCAGGGACATCGCTTGCAGGCGGTGCTCTTCCGACTGCTGACTGTGTGATTCTGGGAGTTGCACGGATGAATGACGTTCTGGAGACCGACTACGACAACCGTTTTGTTCGGGTGCAGACCGGGCGCACAAACCTGAGCGTAACGGGCGCTGTCGAATCGGATGGCTTTTTCTATGCACCTGATCCGTCGAGCCAGTTAGCTTGTGCTATTGCTGGCAATATCGCGATGAATTCGGGCGGGGCGCATTGTTTGAAGTACGGGGTGACCACAAACAATCTGATGGGTGTGACCATGGTTCAGATGGACGGCACCGTGATTGAGATTGGTGGCGCGCATCTGGATTCAGGCGGGTTGGACCTGTTGGGTGTTATTTGTGGATCTGAAGGTCAGTTGGGCGTCGTCACAGAAGCTACATTACGCATTCTGCATAAGCCCGAAGGCGCGCGGCCGGTGCTGATGGGTTTTGACAGCACGGAAATTGCAGGTGCGTGCGTTGCTGATATTATCAAGGCAGGTGTGCTACCGGTTGCGATCGAGTTCATGGACCGTATGTTGATCGAAGTCTGCGAAGATTTTGCCAAGGCGGATTACCCGATCTGTGAAGCGCTGCTGATCGTCGAAGTTGAAGGATCAGAGCAAGAGATCGATGCGCAACTGGCGTTGATCACAGAGATTGCAAAACGTCACAATCCAGTAGCCCTGCGCGAAAGCGCTTCATCCGAAGAAAATTCGCGCATCTGGGCAGGCCGCAAAGCAGCCTTTTCGGCTGTTGGCCGGGTCAGCGATTACATGTGTCTTGATGGGACTATCCCTGTTACGGAACTGCCCTATGTTCTGCGCCGCATTGGCGAGATGTCAAAGGAATATGGCCTGGCCGTGGGCAATGTATTCCATGCGGGCGATGGCAACATGCATCCGCTGATTTGCTATGACGCGAACAAGCCCGGTGATCTTGAGATCTGTGAAGAGTTTGGAGCGGAAGTTCTAAAGCTGTGCGTGGATGTTGGGGGGTGCCTGACGGGAGAGCATGGCGTTGGTATCGAAAAGCGCGACTTGATGACATATCAATACGCGGCCTCTGACCTCGAGGCGCAGATGGCCGTCAAAGATGTGTTCGATGATAAGTGGTTGTTGAACCCCGCCAAGGTATTTCCTTTGGCTGTGTCTGAACCCCGTCGTGCTGTGGTCATGGCAGCAGAATAGGGCATTCACGCAATCTGCTGGGATCAGGCAACCGCCTTTGCGGCAAGGAATTTCGGGCCAAAAGAAGATGAACATGTTGAAGACAGAAGATGAATTGGCAATCGCTGTGCGCGATGCAACCGGACCGTTGAACATTCGGGGCGGCGGTACGCGCGCGGTTGGCCGTCCGGCGCAGGGCGAAGCGCTGGATGTATCCGGGCTGACAGGGGTGACGCTCTATGAGCCTGCGGCCCTGACCATCGTTGCACAGGCAGGCACACCCGTGGCTGAGATTGAAAAGACACTCGCCGCAGAAAACCAGCGCCTTGCGTTTGAGCCCTATGACCTATCTGAAATGCTCGGAGTGTCTGGCGCATCAACGATCGGTGGGGTTATTGCCACTAACGCCAGCGGCCCGCGCCGCATTCAGGGTGGTGCTGCACGTGATTATGCGCTGGGTGTGCGCTTTGTTGATGGCGCAGGCATCGTGATAAAGAACGGTGGGCGTGTGATGAAAAATGTCACGGGATATGATTTGGTCAAGTTGATGGCCGGTTCTTGGGGAACACTGGGCGTGATGACTGAAATCAGCCTTAAAGTTTTACCAGATGTCGAGGACACAGCCACACTGATTATTGAGGATTTGACACCGCAACTGGCGGTTGGCGCAATGTCGCGTGCGCTTGCCTCTCCATATGAGGTCAGCGGTGCCGCCTGGATAGATGGGGCTGTCTGGCTGCGGTTTGAAGGGTTTGCAGCGTCCGTCGCCTACCGGGCAGACGCTGTACAAAAAGACCTGTCGAAGTTTGGCGCATCACATCTGGATGCTAAGGCCGACTGGACGCGGGTGCGCGACGCAAAACCATTGCATGAGGCCGATGCGATTTGGCGCGTTTCGGTCAAGCCCAGTGATGGGCCAATTGTTGCTGGTGCATTGCCCGCAGGCTGTTCCTGTATGATGGATTGGGGTGGTGGTTTGCTCTGGATCGGTCAAACCGGGGGCGACGCAGGTGCCACGCACATGCAGCTGCAAAGCCATGTGGCTGCGCTGGGTGGACATGCTACGCTATTTAAGGGGCCCGATAACCTGCGCAGAGCCGGACCCGTGTTTCAGCCAGAAGCGGCTGGGGTCGCAGCGCTCAGTGCGGCCTTGCGCGGCCGATTCGATCCACGCGGCATCCTTAATCCGGGGCTGATGGCGGACCGATGAGGTTTGGCGTGTATACTATGGCGGTTGCCGTCGGACCGGCGCCGCGTCCTGTGTTGTTGCGATTTTTGCGACCGGGAGTTATTTTCGCGAACGCCTTTTCCAGTTGGCTCTTGTCGATAGTGGTTCAAGTCTTTGCAATGGGCGCAATCCGCTGGAAAACATTGGATATAGCGCCCGGCGCTGGGCGCAAGCCCCAGGCAAAATGGGCAAAACGGTTTCGTGGTTTGGCTTTGCCACGGCTCACATAATGGCGGATTAACATGCAAACGACTTTTACTCCCGAGCAGCTCACTGACCCTCAGGTCGAACGTTCAAACGAAATTCTGCGCAACTGTGTGCACTGCGGATTTTGCACCGCAACCTGTCCGACCTACCAAGTGTTAGGCGATGAACTGGACAGCCCGCGGGGCCGCATCTATCTGATCAAGGACATGCTCGAAAACGCGCGAACGCCAGATGCAAAAGTCGTCAAACATATCGATCGTTGCCTAAGCTGTTTGGCCTGTATGACGACCTGCCCCTCGGGTGTCCATTACATGCATCTGGTGGATCACGCGCGTGAATATATCGAAGATAATTACAAGCGCCCCTTGTCAGACCGCGTACTGCGCTGGGTGCTGGCGCAGATTTTGCCCTATCCGATGCGGTTTCGCGTGGCGCTTCTTGGGGCCAAGATTGGTCGCCCCTTTGCGTGGCTTATGCCAGATGCGCGGCTGCGCGCGATGCTTGAGATGGCCCCGAAATACATCCCTCCGGTCAGTCGCAATGACGATCCGCAAAGCTTTGCGCCGACAACCCCAAAAAAGATGCGTGTTGCACTGATGACGGGCTGTGCGCAAAAGGCGCTGAACACAGATATCAACGACGCAACCATCCGTATGCTGACGCGTCTTGGGGCCGAAGTTGTCGTGGCCGAAGGGGCAGGATGCTGCGGGGCGTTGACGCACCATATGGGAAAATCCGCTCAAAGCCACGCCACCGCCGCCAAAAATATCAGGGCTTGGGCCAAAGAAATGGATGGCGACGGGCTTGATGCTATTGTGATTAACACAAGTGGCTGCGGCACGACGGTCAAGGACTATGGCCACATGTTTCGCAATGATGCTTTGGCTGATGATGCTGCACGCGTTGCGGGAATTGCGATGGATGTCAGCGAAGTGTTGATGAAACTAGAGCTTCCACAAGGCGCCCCAAAGGATATTACGGTTGCTTATCACGCGGCCTGTTCGCTGCAGCATGGACAGCAGATCAAGACTTTTCCCAAGGATTTGCTAAAGCGTGCGGGGTACAAGGTTGTCGAACCTCGTGACAGCCATTTATGCTGTGGGTCCGCAGGCACCTATAATTTAATGCAGCCTGAAATCTCTAAGCAATTACAGAAGCGTAAGGTCGATACACTGATGGCAAAGTCGCCTGATATCATCGCGGCTGGTAACATCGGGTGTATGATGCAGATTGGGTCGGCAGCTGCTGTGCCTGTGGTGCACACGGTCGAGTTACTGGATTGGGCCACGGGTGGCCCGCGCCCTGCAAGCCTTGACCGCATTGACAGTGATGTTCCAATATTGCGATAAATTGGACCTTTTGCCCTAATTCCGCCTCCGTTGCGGCTTAAACCGGTCCGACAGTCCTTTGGATCGGAGTGATACTGGCTTATGCGATTTTGGATGGCAATTTCTTTTGTTGTGGCTCTCGTGACCTGCTCGGCTATGGCCAAGGATGCGCCATTGCGCGGTTTGAATAGCGAATCTGAGGCGACCGCCTGGAGGGCTGTAGGCAGGCTGAATATCGGCAGCTCAAGCTTTTGCACGGGCACTCTGATCGCGTCTGATATTGTGCTGACCGCAGGGCACTGCCTGTTTGACAAGGCAACTGGCACCCGTGTTTCCGACAGTGATATCGAGTTTTTGGCAGGTTGGCGCAGCGGTCGGGCATCAGCCCATCGCACTGTGCGCAGAGCACTGGTGCACCCTGACTTTGCTTTTGACACAGAATTTTCAACGGGGGTCATGATTAACGATCTCGCGTTGTTGGAACTGGAATATCCTATCCTCGACGAACAGATCGCTCCCTTTGCCACAGCAGAACGACCCCGTCGCGGTGCTCAGGTGGGCGTTGTCAGCTATGGGGCTGGCAGGTCAGAGGCGCCCGCGCTTCAAGAAACGTGCAGGGTTCTTGCTCAGCAGAACGGAGTCCTTGTGACTTCGTGCACCGTTGATTTCGGAAGCTCAGGCGCGCCAATTTTCGTAATCAACGGTGGCGTGCCACAAATCGTATCTATTGTGTCAGCAAAGGCCGAGGTTGAAGGCGAGGCCGTTTCGCTTGGGACCTCGCTTGGTCCGCCACTGGTTCAACTGCAAGAGGCGTTGTTGGTCGAGCAATTCGCGCTCAGGCCTCGTTTGCGAGCAGGCCAAATAAGTAACCAGCCCGGCGCCACCTTCGTGAAGCCCTGACAGGGTCTTGAACGGCTCGAAATCTTACCCACATTGATTGAAGCGGATGCCCAATCGGGGTCCGTGCATAGCAACCCGTCTGCGCTTGTCCATGATGGAAAGCGTGGCCCCTGATATCGCTCAAGTGAGGATAACAATGCGTACATACGACTTTGCACCGCTTTACCGCGCCACCGTTGGTTTTGACCAGATTGCTGACCTGATGGATCAAGTCGCATCAACAGGTTCGAACGCAAATACCTACCCACCCTACAATATCGAAAAAACCGACGACGATGCATATCGCATCTCGATTGCGGTGGCTGGCTTTTCAGACACCGACCTTTCAGTTGATGTGAAACAAAGCTATCTCGTCGTGTCTGCGACGAAGACGGATGAAAAAGATAAAACTTACCTGCACCGCGGTATTGCCACCCGCGCCTTTGAGCGTCGCTTCCATTTGGCTGACCACGTGGTCGTCACGGGCGCATTTCATGCCGATGGGATGCTGCATATAGATCTGGTTCGCGAAGTGCCCGAAGCACTCAAGCCTCGAAGGATCAAAATTTCGAACCAGAAAGGCACCGAAAAGGGCGTGGTTGACGCAAAAGCTATAAACTAAAATTTTTAGTCCTCGCGCAGGGATACGCAGCGGATCCCTGCGCGAATTCGCATCGGTCTGTAAGGCATCAAGCGAGTTGACAGAAGCTTGCTGGGTTCAGCGACAGCATCGCGCTTGACGGCGACCCCTCAGATCTGCAAGAGGGCATACGGCTGCGATCGATGGCGTCGACCGCGTATGAAAGCCAACCCGTCCTGAACGCCGGGACCTTTCTGCAAAGGAGGGTCAAGGATGACCGCCCGCCCTGATTTTTATCGCCTGCACAACGGACAGCAATCCGTTTTGCCGTTTGAAGATGCCGAATATGTTGCCCGTCTGGCCGAACTGCGCGAACGGATGGACGCACAAGGTGCGGCCGCTGCTGTTTTCACCTCAATGCACAACATCGCCTATTATTCGGGCTTTCTTTATTGTGCCTTTGGCCGGCCTTATGCCTGTGTCGTGACAGATGAAGCTTGCGTTACGATCAGCGCGGGTATCGACGCAGGCCAGCCATGGCGGCGTTGTTATGGTGACAATATTACTTATACCGACTGGCAGCGGGACAACTTTTGGCGTGCGGTGCGCGAAGTGACCGGCGAGGGTGCCGTGATCGGAGTTGAAAGCGACCACCTCACGTTGCTGCAACAATCAAAGCTCGAAGACTTTTTGAAACCGGCGGCCACAGTTGATCTGTATGAAACAACAATGCGCCAGCGCATGCACAAGTCACCGGCCGAGATTGCCCTGATCCGGCATGGCGCGCAGGTCGCCGATGTCGGCGGTTACGCCATCCGCGACGCGATCAAGGTGGGTGCGCGCGAAATTGACGTGGCCATGGCTGGCCGGGATGCGATGGAACTCGAGATCGCTAAACGCTTTCCGGATGCAGAATACCGCGACACCTGGGTCTGGTTCCAATCTGGGATCAATACGGATGGCGCGCATAACCCTGTCACCGGCCGCGTTTTGGAACGTGGCGATATCTTGTCTCTCAACACCTTTCCGATGATTTCTGGTTATTACACTGCGCTTGAGAGAACGCTTTTCGTGGAAACGGTCTACGATGCGAGCCTGAAGCTTTGGGAGGCGAACGTCGGCGCACATGAACTGGGCATGTCCCTGCTCAAGCCCGGTACCAGCTGCGCCGAGGTGACCCATGGCGTGAATGCGTTTTTTGCCGAACGCGACCTTCTGCAATATCGCAGCTTTGGGTATGGCCACTCATTCGGTGTTCTGTCCCACTATTATGGCCGCGAAGCCGGTCTGGAACTGCGCGAGGACATCGATACCGTGCTTGAACCTGGTATGGTCATTTCGATGGAGCCCATGTTGACAATCCCCGAGGGCCAACCGGGCGCGGGTGGCTACCGCGAGCATGATATTTTGGTGATCACCGAGGATGGTGCAGAAAACATCACTGGGTTCCCCTATGGCCCTGACCACAACGTTATTGGCTAAAGCGTCATGCGAAAAACTTGAATCACCTAACGCTGGCTGAAATCAAAGATCTTACAGCGTTAGGAAATGCGCGATGTTTCAGTTATTTCGTCAAACGCTGCAGAAACTGGACGCCGCGTTTAGCGTTTGCAGAATGTGATCCAGCCTGAACAGCGGTGCGTTATGTGTGCCGCGAACGTCGTCGATTCGATTTGCAGCGTTTTATGCTGGATGTCGCCTGGTTTATCAGCCTAGGATTTTCGGTAAAAACAGGGTAAATTCCCCAAAAGTTGTGGCGCGTGCCTGTCCAAATCACCATGAATTTTTAACATTGGAGAGAATTGTCAGTGCCTGCGGATGTAAACATGCATAACATTGCCTACATGTGTAAGTAACAGGACGATAAGAAGGGGAGTATGATGGCAGATTTTGCAAGTCAGGTTGAAGTATCTCAGTCCGAGGTTGCGGCGGCGCAATCCAAGATTGCAGAGCTGACCAGCCGGATCGAAACCGCACGCTCCAAGATGAAAGCAGGCGACGACATCGCCATGGATATCGAAAATGCGACGTTGGACGACGTGCACACGCATACGGATGTCATGAATGCCAACATCGCCGAGCTGATCATGGGGCTGGATGATGTCACGGCCGCATTCTCCAAGGATTTTGACGAGATGCGCAGCAAGACCGGCTGGGAAAGCGTCGTCGGTATCTTTGCGAGGGGCAAGTCGGAATCGATGCGTCAGGAACGTATCCGAACGGCGTCAATCGACGATAAGTTGCAAGACCTGATCACCAAATCTGACGTAATCGTAAAGCTCTTGCAGGGCCAACTGGATATGCTCGAGACACAAAAGATCAGTGTCGAAGGCAACTTGAGCGAAACTCTGGACGAACGCGAATTGGCCGTTGAGCAGCTGACTACTTTGCAGGCTGACATTCAGGCAATGGATCCAAAGATCATAACCTTAGAGAACCAGATCGCCTCGGAAACGGATGCTGCCAAGCGCACGACCCTGGAAACCGAACTGGCTGCGGTGAACAGTACATACAATCAGATGGTTCAGGATGAGCAGGTCAAACTGGCCCAAAGCCAAACCCTTGAACGCTATATCGAAAAGGGCAAGACTTGGATCGATAGCCTGCAAAATCAGGCAGCAACGCAGATGGTGCTGATCAACAAGTTGCAGACCGACACAAAGCAACGCGTGGTGCTTTATGACGCGCTGACCAAATCGCTCAAGACTGCGCAGCAGCAAGACGTTGCACACCGCATCAACGAGATCGGCGTGCAAACCGACCAAGAGGCGCAGACCGCCATGGCAGGGATCGGTGCGGCCACCAACAAGCGGATGGCCGATATGCTGGAAGCGCATGAAGATCACATGGTCTTTGCCCGCGACGTTCTGGAGCAAAAGGCCAAGGCGGACGAAAGGTTCGCCCGTCGCTTTGCCAAAATCGTCGATCAACATGACAGCAACGCCTATGGAGCTTAAGCGATGAAGTTTGGTCTTGCTGCGGTTGGTCTTTCGGTCGTGTGTCTGATTGCCTCGATGGCATTTGGCGCACCGCGCTGGGTGAATGGTATCGGCTTGGCAAGTGGCATTGCCGGGCTTTTCCTGCTTCGTCAGGGACGCAAGAGCAGGTGAGCACGCTCGTGTTTGCTAGAAACACAGCGAGGGCTGGATGAACGGCAAGCTTGATACAATTGGCCTGACTGATCTGTTCGCATCGCGGCGTTATTTCAACAAGTTTGAGACGATCACCGCCCATCTGGGCCGTGTCGCCGGCGTGATGGAGGCCGAGGGCAATCTGAACCGGGACGAGGTCAAGATCCTCACGCGTT
This sequence comes from Tateyamaria sp., assembly GCA_029250205.1. Classification (GTDB taxonomy): domain Bacteria; phylum Pseudomonadota; class Alphaproteobacteria; order Rhodobacterales; family Rhodobacteraceae; genus Tateyamaria. Next base: position 122,090 of record JAQWVA010000012.1, on the reverse strand, counting down.
ATCTTGCTGAACTGACATTTACTTTCCGCGCCTTGGGCCAAAAGTATCTTTTGGTGGGCCGCGACACGGGCCGGTTCTTTGGCAGCCTCGCGATTGATGCAAAAGAATCTGGATTTCCGGCAGCAGAAGAGATCATCTCCATGGCGTCCGATGCCCAACAGGCCCAGCGGCATCTTGAGGGGATGGCCTCTGCAGAGGATTTGAAAAAGCAGATGGTCGAGGTGATCGTGGGCGACCGAGAGGTGCCCACAAAGCTTCAATTTGCCCTGTCGCAACGGCTTTATTATGAAGATTTACTGCGGGGAAATTTGTTTTGGCCGCGCAATGATCCTCAGATTGTCTGGACTGGCAACATGGCTGCTGATCGTCGGACCTTTCGGATGCACTGGGCTGTGTACGACAGTCAGGTCAACCTGCCGGTGATTTATATGATGGAGATCGAAGACACAGGCCGCATGGCGTTGCCCAAGGATCAGCGCCGTTGGCCCGAAGTGCAGGCGCATCTGATGGCGCAAGCCTTGGGTGGGTTAAAGCTGGTGACGATCGCCAAAGGCTTTGACGAAGATTTCGACGACCTGCACCCCAAGCGACTGCGCCGCATTCATGTGGGGCCTATGTATTCATCTGCCTTTACGCAACAACCCGGGCCTATCTCTCAAGTGCTTGAAGCGGCTCGTGCGCCCGAAGGGCAGGACTGGGCACTGGTCTGGACCGAAGAAGATTTGCTTTCCGAAAGGGTTATGACCGAACGCTCGGGCTGGTTTTCAAGCGTTGAAAGACAGGTTTTTGCGCTCGATCCCTTTGCCAGTCGCGGGGCGGAAACTGGGACCACGCGCATGGAGCGTTCTATCGTTCTGCCGCAGCGTCCCTATCAGGCGCTCGAAGAATTAGACCCACCCGGCTTCGGCACTGTGCGCAAGTTCGTGGTCAGCCCGGCTGGTCGTGTATTGAGGTATTGACGGGGCGATTTGGATTCTTTGTATCAAGCATTGCGCCTTCGGCGGGACTGTTTGCCGGACCATAAAAGAGGATAGGGCATGAGCCAAACATCTGATCAAATGGAATTGCGGGAAACCGAGATCACGGCGCACTATCCTATGGCCTTGGCCATGTTGCGGGGCTTTGATCATGCACCACGGATCGGTAAGGCCAAGTCTGCGCCGCAGCAGGAACGATCAAGCGGGTTGGGCACGCGGCGGCGGTTTCGCAACACCACACCGGGCCTTGTGACCCGGCGCACCGCACCCGCCGGGGCCGTGCAACTGATGGCGACAATCGAAGGGGCTGATGATGACGACGCGCTGATGTCACCCGTGCAGGCGACCGTGTTGAACACGCTGCGGCGCGCCATTTCCATTTCGCTGGCCGTGACCGAGAATTTCGCGTCAATCTCTGGTCTGGGCGACCTCAAGCGCGCCAACCTCGAAGGTGCTTTGCCTGCCACGCGCAAGACCGAATTTGCCGAACTTCTGGCGGCCGAGGCGCTGATCACCCTTTATGTCTTTGGCAATGCCACAGCCTACCTTCTGTCGTCGCACCAAACCGAGATTACGGTTGAGGTCGGCGAGGTCGAAGAGATCTTGACCGACAATGGCCAGACAGCCCTGCATGGTGCCCTGTGGGAGCTTGATCAGGATATCGCACGCCATGCCCCGGACGATTCGCATCTTGTCGGCACCATCGCGGCCTTTGTCGAGGCGCTGATGGAAAAGGTGGCCTTGCGTGCCCAGAACGCGCCCCGGCTCGCTGCGTTTCAGGGGGCAAGCTGGCATGTAGAAGCCGATGATTTCACCGTGCAGGGCTTTACCCCTGCGACCAAGGCCAAATCCACCACCCTGACCATGACGTTCAAAAAGCCGCACGAGGTGGTCGGCAACCATATCGCTAAATATCAGGCCTTGAAGCTGGCCAAGATGTTGATGGCCTATGATTTTGATAAACGCCTGAACCCTTTTGCCGAGCTTGGCGGTTTCATCTTTACCTTCATGGGGGATGGCAAGCCCGGCACGGGCAAGACCACGCTGATCCAGATGATGGCCGGGTTGCTGAATGATTATTGTACCAACGCGGGCTATCCGTTCCACTATCAGAACCTTAGCACAGACAATATCGACAGCTATCAGGGTAAATCCGGTCAGAACGCCAAGGCGTTCATCAACACTGTGCTTGACCCGGCTGTCATAGGTTTCGGTACCATTGACGACATCGATCAACTGGCTGGCAAGCGTGGTGACCGGCAGTCATCCGCCGGACAGTTGGAGATAACCGCCGTGCTGATGGAAAGCTTTGCCGGTGCAAACACCGTTGTGCGCGGCAATTGCACCTTTGGCATGTTCTCAAACTATCCCGAGAATGTGGATGATGCCCTGCGCCAACGTGCTGGCGCGCGATTTCTGGTGGACGGGCCGCAAACGCAAGAGGATTACATCGACATCCTTTATTTGCTGATGGGCAAAAACCATGACATCCCACTGGGCCGGCACGACGTATTCGCCGCGCAGGAGATCAAGAAAGCGGTTGCTGCGTCTTTTGAATCGCATGCCCGCCCCCATGAAGCGGGTTTGCTGGAGGTCTTTGACCGCGTGCATGTCAAGATCGGCGAATTGGATACAATCGCCAAGCTGGGCACCTACCTCAAGGCCATTCAAGAGGCCGACGCACGTTTCACCGGGCGCGCCATCAAGAACATCACCGACGCGGTCAAAGTCCGCGCCATGGACTTTGAATTGCCCGATGCGTGGATGGAAAACCCCGATCTGTTCCTGTTTAGAGACTACGACACCAAAAAAGACATGATTGCTGACCTACGCGTGCCGATTACGGTCGATATGGTTGTGCAAGAAATCAACCGCTATGCCGACAGCGAGTTCCGCTATGCGGACAAGTCTGATGAGGTCGCGATTGATGCCATGGTGCGGGATTTCGGCCGGCAGGCGGCAGCGAAAAAGCAGTGGTTGGAGGGCGACGCAAAATGACAAAGCACGTTTTACCGTCGGCAGGATATTACCGTTGGAGTTGCTTGTTGTGTGACAGATGCGTTGCACCCCGTGCTGCTTTTCGTGGCCAAATTTCGCCGCCGCACGATCCCCTTGAGCAGGTTGGGGGCAGCAATCTTCCACTTGGTGCATTCGCCGCAGAGGTCACGGTATGATCGCGCTTATCAAAAGCGGCTTGATGTATGGCAACCTGTTTCACGTCCGCAGTCCTGCGCTGGTGGCGCGGTATAACCGCGCGCTGCAGCATCTGACGGGTCAGACCACAACGCTAAGCGACTTCTACATCGATATTTCCGGCTTTTCCCCTGAAGTAGGCGAAGATCTTGGTGATCCACTTTACCTCAACCACAATGGGGTAAACCGGCAATTCATTCTGCTTTCAGCCGAACAACAGAAATGCCCTTTGCTCGATGCGAAATTTTCCAACTCTCGGGGTATCTTGCAGCGTTTTATCACAGAAAACGAGGCAGCCCTGTTTGCTCTGACTGCACGCGATGCGGTTGTGGGCGAGTTGGTGAACTCGGTCTATTCCATCAGCAATCCCACTCAACTTTTTGATTTGCGCGCCATCACGGTTGAGGCCGATACCACCATGGGCACAGTGCGCAACGCACAGGCGCTGGCCGGAAAGGTTGAAAGGTTCCTGACCGACGAAGACGCGTGGTTTGACGACGTTCTTATTGCAGAAATGATTGAGCTTGCGGGCGAAACAGGAGATGTCACGCGCAACCCTGTGAGTTTGAAACCACTGCGTGTGCCGCAGGGCAACTTCTGGACAGCGCATTTCGGTGGGCTCTATGTGTTTCAGACAGTAGAACATCCCGCTGTCATTGGCACCGATGCCGCCCCTCATGACGTGCCGCTCAGGTATAGTTTTGCCCTGTCCGACCGGAGCCGAATTGCTAAGTTTTTTGAGTATAACGATTTGGTCGAGCCCATCATCAAAGCGCGTGGAATCGATGGTGTGGCGATCCTGCGCCAAAAGATGGATTTCATTCTTGTCGCAACCGTGACAGCCGAAGGCGTGGATCTGGCTGGAACCACGCGGCGCGATATGCGGATGCTGGCGCGACGGCACGCGCAATTACTGCCGCCCGAATTTCATGCCCTTGCCGAAGTCGTGAATTGGGCCGAGAACGGTGGGGCGCGGCCACGGATCAGTTCGGATCACCCGGCCTATTTCTACACGTTGCGCGCGGCTGACACGTCTGAGGCGGACCTTGTCAATATGCTGCTAAGCGAGCTTTCGCCGCTGGATGTGCGGCAGCTGTTCATTTGTCATAAGCGGACATTCTATACTGCCTACGCGACATGGCCCGAGGCCAAGCAGGAATATGTCGCGCAATTCTTGCAGGCCGAGTATCAAGCTGACAAGGTCGGTGCCCGCGCTGCCCTTTTTGGCCACGACGCGCCGATGGAACCGCCCGAGACCCACCGCGACATAATTGCGCGCGTCGGTCCATGGGGCGCAATAAGGAGATAGACCATGGCTTTGATCCGGGTGTTTTTCATCGTCCTTGTGGTGCTGAGCGTGATCTATGTCAGCCTGTCGCTCTATTCGCGCGCGCGCTGTCGTGACAAGCTCGAGGCCGAGTGGGACGCGGGTGGCATCACCGACCCGCGCGACCGATTTGTTCGGGATGGTCTCAAAGACTATGATGGTTCCCTTCGCCGCAAGCTTATCCTTGGGGTCTATATTGTCCCGCTGATGCTGGTGTGCCTGATTATCTACTTCGTTAACTTTGCCTGAAAGGATAGGTCACATGCGCTATATCGGTTGGACTTTGTTGATTGCCTTTTGGATGCTACTGGCTGGGATTCTGCATTATACCCTGCCGCAAAAAGACGTGGTGCGCATCGTCAACACCTATGAAGAACGTCAGGAACTGAACGACTGGACGCGCGTATTCTGGTCGCGCCCTGACGCGCAAAGTGATGAACTTGTGAACCGCGATGTACAGTTTATTCAAACTGTGCAGGCAAACGGTAGACCGATGGTCTATCGCAACGAAGACACCGGCTGGAGCTGGCCTCCGTATTTCAAGTTCGACACGGCGAACCTCTATACACAGGCGGCCGATTCAGTTTCGGCCAAGGATGCGCCGGAATGGTACGTGATCACACATTATGGCTGGCGCAACGAATTTCTGAGCGTCTTTCCCAATGCTGTTGCGCTGCGGGCCGTAGCTGGCCCCGATGCCCCCAAGGGCACTCCTTGGGTAAATATCATCGTACTTCTGACACTTGGCGTGTTGCTATCAGCGATTTGGGTTCGCTGGCGCCGGTTCCGCAGGGCGCGCATTGATCCAACGCTGGAGGGACTGCAAGACAATTGGGAAGCTGCCGGTGATGCGGTCGAGGCACGGCGCGGTAAGTTTCGACGATGGTTGAAAAGCTGGCGGGACTAGGCGCGTTGGGTCGTCATGTATTTTTATTTGTCGGATCACTTGCAGCTGTGACCACTTTTGCGAGGCGTTCCGTTAAATCCGAGTATCTCACGATATCTAGCATTTTTATGGGGTTCAATTCACCTAAAGCGTGATGCGAAAAGATTAAGCCGCCTGACGCTGCAAGAAATAAAAATTTCAATGCATTATAGCGTTTGACGAAATACCTGAAACATCACACATAATCTAACGCGTTGAAATATTTGATTTCAGGCAGCGTTAGCTGATTCAAGTTGTTCGTATAACGCTTTAGGCTGCATTGTTTAAAGAGTTTCGTAAAACGTAACGGTTTAACACGGATACCACACAAGCCAGGCCAAGCGCCAAGCGCCGCGTCAAACGCTTTCATCTGTCAAGAATACTCTGCTCAAACGAGCGGCTGCCGTCACTCCATCGATGACGTTCAAGTGTAGGTCTGCCTGTAAATCACGCTTGATCGAGACCGCCCCAGAACATCCCAAGATTAGGTTCACCGTGTCAGCGGGCAGCTTTTGTGCCGCGTCTGAGAACTTAGCAAGTGCAACCGCTGGACTATTGGTCAGGGTTAGAACCGGGACGTCAGCTGCTTCGACATGCCGAACCGTCGCAGACTGGCCCTGCGCCTTTATATTGGCCTTGATCACCGGCACGGCAGCTTCGACGGTGGTTATGACGGCAGTTGGGCCGGCTAACAGGGACGCGATGACATAGCTGGCTTGTCCAATCCCAATCACGGGGCAGGCAGCAATTGCTTGCGCTTCGGCCAGCCCGGTATCGTCGAAGCAAGCTATGATGATGGCATCGGCCCCTGCATCTGATGCTTTGCGCACCAGATCCAACAGCGGTGGCACTGCGCGTGCGCCATCTTGTGGCCCTTCGATCGACTTTGGTGCCGATACGGATGTCCAGCCTTCGAATTGGACACGGGGCGCTGCAGTTCGGGCAGCCGTCAACGCGCTTTGCGTCATAGCATCAGTGCTATTTGGATTGATAAGTATAACAGTCACGGTTCAGACCATGCCCTTGCCAGCATCAGAGCCTTTGTCTTTGCGCCGCGACATGAGCCATGCTGCTAGGAAAAAGATGCCGATGATGCAGAATGAAAAAACCGTTGTAAGCGTGCCGAGCGCAAATATCACTGGTGTTGTTACATTCGTTGTCATCCCAAAAATCTCGAGCGGCAGTGTATTATAGCTGCCCGCGATCAATAGTGTGCGCGCGAATTCATCATAGCTCAGCGTAAAGCCGAACAAAGCGACACCTAGCAAAGATGGCGCGATGATGGGCAGAACGACATATGCAAATGCTTGCCAGGATGTAGCGCCCTGATCGTATGCAGCTTCTTCGTAGCTTTTGTCAAAGCGGTTAAAGACGGCGAACATGATCAACAAGCCAAAGGGCAATGTCCATGTTAGTTGACCGCCAAAGCCTGAGCTGGACCAGTGCACTGGCAGCCCCAATTGGTTAAAGATCAATCCGACGCCAAGCGAGACCAGTATAGAAGGGATTACCAGAGAAGCGATTGCGAGGTAAAACAAAACCGTCGCGCCCTCGAACCGTTTGCGGAACGCAAGACCTCCAAGAACTGACACAACGACTGTGGTGACCATGACCATCAGGCCAAGTGCGAATGAGCGACGGAAGCTGCCCCAGATGTCGCCTACGGCTTGTTCCTGAAACAAATCTCGGAACCAGTGCAGAGACACGCCGTTCATAGGAAAGGTTAGCCCGCCCCGTGGCCCTTGGAAGCTAAGGATGCCAATAGTCAGGATCGGCCCATAAAGGAACAGTACGAACAGACCGAAAAATGCGGCAAGGGCATAGAAACTGCGGCTGCGTCTTTCCATCTCAAAGCTCCTTTCGGATGTCGACAAGTCGAAGTAAAAGCCCGATCACAATCAGAACTGTTATCAGCAAAACCACCGCTGTTGCCGAGGCAGAGGGGTACTGTAGCAGGCTAATGTCATTGGAGATCAGCCGTCCGACATTGGCGCGCTGACTGCCGGACATAAAGCGCACGGTGATGAAATCGCCCATGACCAGCGTAGTAACGAATATTGTGCCGATCATGATGCCGGGCTTGCACAGCGGGATGATCACGTGGCGCAGCGTTTGCAGGCCAGAGGCGCCGCCGTCGCGCGCCGCCTCGATCAATGACCGGTCGATCCTCATCATTGAATTGAAAATCGGGACAACCATGAACAGAGTGTAGAGGTGCACGAATGCCAGAATGACGCTAAAGTCGCTAAAAAGCAGCCATTCGAGCGGCTCGTCAATCACACCCCAAGAGATCAACGTCGAATTGGCAAGGCCGTTACGGCCAAGGAATGGAATCCACGAAATCATGCGGATGATGTTTGAGGTCCAAAATGGTATGGTGCACAAAAGAAAAAGGGCGATTTGCCATTTCAGTGTGCGTACCTCGAAAGCAAGAAAATATGCAACGGTAAAGCCGATGACTAATGTTAAAGCCCAAGTTATGGCGGCGTATTTGAATGTATTGAAAAATACCGTGTAAGTAACCGGAGAGCTGAACAGGAATTCATAATTGTCGAAAATGAACGCGGGATAGATGGAGTATTCGGTCGCCCCCCAAAAGCTGACGATAACGATCATTATGATCGGTGCTACCAGAAAGGCCAGTAATACAGCCGCTATCGGGGCGGCTTGCAGCCATGCGGTTATGCGTTTGTTCATTCGGTTTCCACTGTGCGGAGTGTGCGCAGGGGCAAGGTGCCCCTGCGCTTATTGGATCAAGCGGCGATGAATTCGTTCCACTTTCGGACCATGTACTGGTTTTCCTGCATGACAGAGTTCCAGCATGCAACTGCGCCCATCCGGTCATAGAAGGATCCGCCGTCGCGCACCTCTCCGGCACCGGCAAGCTTGTCACCGAACGGCGATGTGATATCGCCCGTGCTCTGTTTGCCTTCGAACCAATATCCCCACTCATTCGCGGACATGAAGTTCTTGGAGGTTTCCGGTACGGCTGAATAGTAACCCTGACGCATCAGGAAGCCGCCGACCCAACCGGACAGGTACCAGTTGATGTACTCATATGCCGCATCCAGTTCCATGCCAGACAGTGATGCTGAAAGACCGATACCACCACCCCAGCTGCGATAGCCTTCTTTGAGCGGCTGGTAGACACATGGGATGCCGCGCGACCGTACTGCGGTGATGGCAGGCGACCACATTGACTGGATCACGACCTCGCCGCTGGCCATCAGGTTGACGCTCTCGTCAAAGGTTTTCCAGAAGGCACGGAACTGGCCGTTCTTCTTGGCTTCGGTAAAGATTGCAAATGTCTTATCAATCTCTTCGCGAGTCATGTTTCCTTTGTCGCCGTACTGGATCTCGCCCATGGCTTCGCAGACCATTGCCATGTCCATGATACCAATTGACGAGATATCAAGGATCGATGCTTTGCCCTTGAATTCTGGATTTAGCAACTCGGTCCAGCTTTCGATTGGGCGGTCAATCAGGTCTGGGCGAATGCCAAGTGTATCAGCGTTGTAGATCGTCGGGATCAACGTCATCCATCCGCTTTCGTTGTCCACGAAAGACGTCCCATCAGGGCCTTCTACAAAGCCCACTGTGTGCGGCGCTGTACCCTGCGCAATCGTGCTTTCCGGTGTTAGCTTGCCGCTGCGGAAGGTGCCAACGATCTTGTCGTAATTAGTAATTTTGTTCGCATCCATCGCTTGCAGGTTGCCTGTGGGCCAGACCTTTTTGGCCACAAAATATTCGATGTCAGCAATATCAAAGCTGTCTGGCTGTGTGGCCGCGCGTTGTGTCACACTGTCGGTATCCAGCGCGGTCATCTCAAGCGTGATACCCAGGTCTTCTTTTACCTTGGTTGCCACTTCATTCAGGTTTGACACGCCGGTGCCGAACTGGCGCAGAGTAATATTCTTGGTTTCCTGTCCCCAGACCATTGGAGCGGGCAACGTGGAAGCAGCCAGCGCGGCGCCCCCAGTTTTCAGCAGCGCACGGCGGCTGTAGCGGATCTTTGATATGGTCGTCATGTCAGATGTCCTCTCTGTGTTAAGCAGCGATTTGTGTTATTCGGAAACCGGATGTGCGAACCGGTCCTCCCAATTCAGCCCAATAACCTCGCCAAGATCCTTGGGTGTTTCAATAAAAGTGGTGTCGGTCATAAGTGCTGTTACCTCTTGCCCGCCTGATACTTCAGCGGTTAGGGCCACATGCGTGCCCTGATATTCGATCCCGATTACACGGCCGTCGATCTTGCCCGTGTCTTTAGCCGTCACGTTCATCTGGTCTGAGCGCAGTGCAATATGGCCCTGCGGCAGCTTCAAAACGTTGTGCCCGCCCATGAAACGGGCCACGAAGGCGGTCCTTGGCGTGTTGAACACGTCGCGCGCTGGTCCGGCCTGCTCGATCCGTGCGTCGTTCATCACTATGATTTCATCAGCGAGAGCGAGCGCCTCGTCTTGCCCGTGAGTGACATGAATGAAACTGATGCCAAGCTCGCGTTGCAGCCGCTTGAGCTCCGCACGCATTCGAATACGCAAGAATGGATCCAGCGCTGACAAAGGTTCATCGAGTAGCAAGACCTGTGGTCGTGTGATAAGAGCACGCGCCAGTGCAACACGCTGTTGTTGACCACCTGACAATTGATCGGGCTTCCGGTCCGCAAGCGCTGTCATCTCGACAAGTTCGAGCATTTCGTCCGCTCGCTTATCGCGCTCTGCTTTGCTCTTGCCTGCCATGCGCAGACTGAACGCAACGTTGTCGCGGACACTTAGATGCGGAAACAGTGCATAATTCTGAAACATCATCGCTGTCCCACGCTTGGCGGGTGGCAGCTTCGAAATATCGCGGCCAGACAAGACGATAGAGCCGTCTGATACGTCCTCGTGACCAGCTATCATGCGCAATGTTGAAGATTTGCCGCAGCCTGATGGGCCCAGCAAGCAGGCGTAGACACCCGCCCCAAAGTGATGTGTTATTGCATCAACAGCGACGGTCTGACCGTAACGTTTTGTCAGCGCATTTAATTCTAAGTCGCCGGTGACAGCCATGAGTATTCCTTGAGTAGTTGCAAAGAAGAAGCCGGAAAGAGACCAACTAATCCAATCATTTTTGCGCCTCTGGATCTGCGCATGCACACGATTGCATGTCCGTTAGGCAATTCCAGAGGCAATTGATTAATTGTTACGCACAAAATTGTATACAATCAAGCATCGGAATGGATACGATGATTCGTCTGCTTGCATCAGATTCGCAATGCCCCCATGTCTGGACTCAGGAGTAGATGATGAGTCGCACAGCAGATTTCCAAGACTTCGTTCAACCGACGCTCAGCGGGCCGAGCGCTGAGCTTGTGGCATCGCTCAGTCTGGCTATTCATGAGCACAAATTGCTGCCCGGCACCAAGTTGGGTGAGGATGAGCTGAGTGATATTTACAAGGTGTCGCGCACTGTTGTTCGGACAGCACTTCAGGCGTTGTCGCACCTTCAGCTGGTCGAGCTGCGGCGCAATCGTGGCGCCTTTGTCTCGCAGCCCACCATTCGCGAAGCCCGCGAAGTCTTTGAGGCGCGGGCACTGCTAGAGCCACGCACGGCGCGGTCCGCGGCTGCACGCATGACCGACAGTGCTCTTGCCCGCTTGGAAACTCATATCGAGGCCGAACATGTAGCCATGGATGCTGGTGAAACCGGCAGGGCGCTTCGGTTGTCCGGACATTTCCACATCGAGATTTCATATATTGCAGATCAAACAACCATCTCTGGCTTTATCGAACGGCTGGTAGCACGTTCATCTTTGATTATTGCGATTTATTGGAAACGCCAAAGTGCTTTATGTGATAAGCATGCCCATCATGCGCTTGTTGACGCATTCCGCCGTCGCCACGGAAATGATGCCGAAGAGCTGATGAAAAGTCACTTGGTGGATATTCTGACTGCGCTCGACCTGCGCGAGGTCACAAAGCCTACTGGTGATCTCAAGGACATTTTAAAGCCCAGAGACGCTTGATCCGCACAAGCTGGCGTCAAGAATCCAGCTTTTTGTGCACCTCGTCCAGATCAATCTCTGCAATGGGCATTTTATTACTAGGGTTCTCGAAGTCATATTTGAAAATGTTAAAATCGCGTTTGTACATTTCATAAACAAGATGCATCGACAGGTCGTCGAAATAATCTTCGACGGGATGAGCGCGCTTGGGTCCGTGTCCCTCGCTTTCATTGAAACGGGGAACATTACTTATGTTGACTGTATGTGGGGTTTCAATGGCCTGTATGACCTCTTGCATGCCCTCGTCGAACTTTTCGGTCCAAATGATTTTATTGTACTTTCCGCCGTTAACAATGAATGTGCTTACGTGGCCTGAGGTGGCAGACCAGTGAATGTCAGGATCCATTGGGCGACGCCCTTGAACAGTGTCTCGGGCAAAGAGCAAAAAGCGTCTGAAAGATTTGATTTGATCAAATTCCTCGCGGCCGTCATCTCCGCCGACCTCAACCCCATATTTCTGGGTGAGCAGCGGCACGAGGTTGCCCCTATAGCGTTTTCCATTGCGCTGAATGCCGCAGATCTTATCGAAAAAGGACGACAAGATACGGGTATATGGATTGCGCACACAGGTGAAGGTGTAACATTTACCCGACCGCACATTGTCGGTGATTAGTGGCTGGCTCTCTTCTATCGCCCATTTATGCATACCGTCCTTGGCATCGTGGATGTCACCATCAAAGAACGTGCCATGGTCGGAGTAATACATGATCTGACCAATCGTCGAGCAGGCGCACTTAGGCACCACTCTGTAGGCCACGCTTTCGCTTTCTGTCATCCAAACGCCTGGAAAGCCCATGCCGCACGCCCCTGATTTGTTGTCGCTTTGCTATTTCATGCAAATAACCGTTAAAAATTAAATAAATCTTGTATATTCATTAATAACACCGCTGTATCTATGGCATTAGTAAATTGTAAAGGGTTTCGTGAAGCTTCGTGATGTCAAAAATAGCCTATATCTTGCTGTGTCACGATGATCCCGCCGCTATTATCGAACAGGCCAAGCGGCTGACCTCTGTGGATGATTACATCTCGCTTCATTTTGATGCACGGTCTGATACTGCTCATTTTTCCCAGATCAGCAACGCTCTGAAGGACAACCCCAACGTAACCTTTGCGCGCAAACGCATTAAATGCGGTTGGGGAGAGTGGAGCCTGGTACAGGCCACACTTTACGCTGTTGAAGCCGCGCTTGAAGCCTTTCCCCGGGCCACCCATTTTTATTTGCTGTCGGGCGATTGTATGGCAATTAAAACCGCCGAATACGTTCACCAGTTTCTTGATGACAATGACGCTGAATTTATCGAATGTTTTGATTTTTTTGATAGTGACTGGATCAAGACTGGGCTGAAGGACGAACGGCTGATCTATCGACACTTTTTTAACGAGCGCACTGCGAAAGGCTTGTTTGAGGCCAGTCTTAAACTTCAGCGTAGCTTCGGATTAACGCGCCAAATTCCCCAAGACATTCAGGTGCAGATCGGCAGTCAATGGTGGTGTCTGCGCCGCCAAACCATTGAGTCTGTGATAGATTTTATCCGAGTACGCCCCGACGTGGTTCGGTTTTTCCGCACGACATGGATACCTGACGAAACATTCTTTCAGACAATCGTCACCCACCTGATCCCCGGGGTCGAAATTCGAAGCCGCACACTCACCTTTTTGATGTTTACCGATTATGGGCGACCGGTGATGTTCTACAATGACCACTATGATTTGTTGGTTGGTCAAGATTATCTTTTTTCCCGCAAAATCAGCCCTGAAGCAAACGAACTGCAGCGCCGGCTTGGCTTGCTATATAATTCTGAAAACGTGCCTGCTCAGATATCAAACGAGGGCCGCCACCTTTTTCACTTTCTGACGAGCCGGGGTCGGGTTGGCCGGCGCTTTGCTACCCGGTTCTGGGAGGCCGAAAGCACGCTGGGTAGAGATTGCGAGCTGATGATTATTATTTGTAAGAAATGGCATGTGGGAAAGCGATTGCTGGAACGCATCCGGCACATGACAAATGTTCCCTGCATTGAGTACCTATTCGACGAAGAGCACGCCCCAATGCCCGACCTTGGCGGCATCCAGACGACCCTGACCAAGCGTACGCGACATCGCAGAGCATTGATGCGTATGCTGCTTGACTATTACGAAACCGATCAATTGATCATCTGTATCGATCCCAGCGCCATTGAACTGCTTCAGGACTTTGCGACCGACCGTTCAGTCACGCGCATGCTCGAAATTCAATGTGAATTCAGCCGCGAATATTTGATTGGCCACGCCATGCGCATGGGGCTTGCAAGCGAGCAGACCTCGGAAAGTGCTCTGGAAAATCTGTTGCTCACAATGGCCAATGACATGATCTTTCAATCTGATCGTATCCGGAATGCCGGGTTCGAAAATTTGAACCACATGCGCCTTGCCGATGATCTAAACGAACACGCTTTGGCTTTGGCTGGATTTCTTGGCGTTCCATTAGACAAAGCGCGCGCCATCGCTCAGGTAAATAACCTCATTGGCGATTGAAACTTGCTTGCCTGTCCGCGTATGCACTTTCAATGAGTGATACAGCCACCCTTGAAATTTTTGTGATCACCCTGCCTGGTATGGAGGATGCACTTTCCGTCGAAGCCTGTGAAATGGGATTTGACGTGGCAGGCACAACACCAGGTGGTGTGAGCCTGCGTGGCGACTGGACAGAGGTCTGGCGCGCCAATCTGGCCTTGCGGGGTGCAACGCGGGTGCTTGTAAGGTTGGGCTCTTTCATGGCCTTCCACTTGGCCCAGCTCGATAAGCGCGCGCGCAAGTTTCCATGGGCCGACACACTGCGCCCCGATGTGCCGGTCCGGGTTGATGTAGCCACATCCCGCAAGTCCAAGATCTACCACGCGGGAGCGGCCACTGAACGTATTGAAAAGGCTTTGACGGACAGCGCTGGCATAGCCATCGCTACCGACGCGCCAGTGATCTTGAAGGTTCGCATCGATGACAACCGCGTAACGATCAGCGTGGACACCTCGGGCGAGCCGCTGCACAAACGTGGTCACAAGGCCGCTGTGGGTAAAGCGCCCATGCGAGAGACACTGGCGGCGCTGTTTCTGCGGCAATGCGCCTTCGATGGCACTGAGCCAGTCTATGATCCTATGTGCGGCTCTGGTACTTTTGTAATTGAGGCAGCAGAGATCGCATCCGGCCATCAGGCGGGCAGAGCCCGTGCCTTTGCCTTCGAGCATCTGGTTTCTTTCGATGCCAACGTGGTCGCAACCATGCGACAGCCTAACCGACATCGCACACCGACCGTTCGATTTTTTGGATCAGACCGTGATGCGGGCGTCATTGCAATGGCGCGTGATAATGCCCTGCGCGCCAGCGTGACGGATATCACTAGTTTTGAACAGGCACAGTTCACTGATATCGCCCCACCAGACGGCGCGCCGGGGTTGGTGATCATTAACCCGCCCTATGGTGCCCGGATTGGGGATAAAAAATCTCTGTACCCAGTCTATGGAAAGCTGGGTCAGGTTTTACTTGAACGGTTCTCGGGGTGGCGTGTGGGAATCATTACCAGCGAAGCCGCGCTTGCCAAAACAACTGGCCTGCCATTCCTGCCTGACGGCCCCACAATTGCCCACGGCGGCCTGCGGGTGCGGCTTTATCGAACGAACCCGCTCCCCTGATTGCAATTACAAACCGTTCTTTTGTTTATCTTTACTTAGCCAGATACAATCCAGGGGTGCCAATTCGTGCGGCAGTGCCACTAGGCATTTTCTGACCATTGACCAATTTGAATGCGAGCAGTGCATCTGTTTGTTCACTCGCCGTGTTTGAGCAGCCGTTGCTTTTGGCGGCCCCAGTCCCGCCGGGCCGAGGTGTCGCGTTTGTCGTGCAACTTTTTGCCCTTTGCGATGCCGATCTTTAGCTTGGCCATGCCCTTGTGATTAAAATAGAGCACCAGAGGCACCAAGGTCATGCCCTTGCGCTGGGTCGCGTTCCATAAATTGGAAAGCTGTTTGCGGCTGACCAGCAACTTGCGCCGCCGCCGCTCCTCATGTTTGAACGACTTTGCTTGATCGTAGGGCGCAATATAAGAATTCACGATCCACAGTTCCCCGTCTTCGACCGTGGCATAGCTTTCTGCGATATTGGCACCGCCTGCGCGCAGCGCTTTGACCTCTGAGCCTTCCAGTATGATGCCGCACTCGATATCTTCTTCGATCGCATAGTCGAAGCGCGCTCGCCGGTTCTCGGCAGAGATCTTGTAGTTCGGGTCTGATTTTCCTTGAACCATGGCACAGGCACTTAGGCGCATGTGGTCCATCGTACAAGAGCAACAGGTAAAATGTGCGTGTCCTTGGGCACGACCTTGCACTGTCGCGGCGCGAGCACATTGTAGGTCATGCTGCACCGCGCTGTAAATATGGTTACAATGCTTGCGCACCCTTGCCAGCCAAACTCTGTGGCGTTAGGACAAAGCCGTTCCACGCCCCGCACATTAAGGCTCAGTTCATGATCGATGATCCCAAAATTCTGGTTTCGACTGATTGGCTCGCTGCCCACCTAAAGGATCCCGATCTGCGCGTGATGGATGCTTCTTGGTACCTGCCCGACGCAGGCCGCGACCCGCGCGCTGAATATGACCAGTCACATATCCCGCGCGCGCGCTTTTTTGACATCGACGAGATCAGCGACGCCCGCTCTGATCTGCCACATATGGCGCCGCCGGCCGAAAAGTTCATGAGCCGCATGCGTGCTATGGGTGTTGGCGATGGACACCAAATCGTTGTCTATGATGGGGCAGGCCTGTTTTCGGCTGCGCGTGTCTGGTGGCTGTTCCGATTGATGGGGCACCGCGATGTGGCTGTGCTGGATGGCGGTTTTCCAAAATGGCAGGCCGAGGGCCACCCGGTCGAAGATATGCCACCCATAGTCAAGGACCGCCACTTGACCGTTCGCTTTCAAAATCGCCTTGTGCGGGATGTCACCCAGGTCAGCCAAGCCTCCAAACTCGGCTCCACCCAGATCGTTGATGCCCGCTCTGCTGGCCGCTTTCGCGGCGATGCGCCCGAACCCCGCGAAGGCTTGCGTGCGGGCCACATTCCCGGCGCGCGGAATGTACCCTATCCGACACTTCTCAACGCTGATCAGACGCTGAAATCTCCCGAAGACACGCGTGCCATTTTCGAAGCGGCGGGTGTCGACTTAGCCAAACCAATTATCACCAGCTGCGGCTCCGGCGTGACTGCTGCGATCCTAGCACTGGCCCTCGAACGGGCCGGGCATGACAGCTGGTCACTTTATGACGGAAGCTGGACTGAATGGGGCATGTTCCCCACCGTTCCCATCGCCACAGGAGAAGCCTGATGTTCGAAACCTTGCAAGCACAGAAACCCGACGCAATCCTCGCCCTCGTCCAGATGTTCAAAGATGATCCACGCGAAAACAAGGTTGACCTTGGGGTCGGTGTCTACAAGGACGCCTCTGGCAACACGCCGGTTATGCGCGCAATCAAGGCCGCCGAGCAAAAACTGTGGGCGAATGAAACCACAAAATCCTACACTGCACTGACAGGCGATCCGGACTTTGCCAATGCAATGGTGCGGCTGGTGCTTGGTAATGCCGTACCGCGCAATACAGTTTCGGCCGCAGCCACGCCCGGTGGCACGGGCGCCGTCCGCCAAGCGTTTGAACTGATCAAGATGGCTCGGCCAGATGCGCGCGTGTTCGTGTCCAATCCCACCTGGCCCAACCACCTTTCGATCCTTGCTTATCTGGGCATAGAAACCGTGCCCTACCGCTATTTCGACAATGATACCCGAGGCGTGGCTTTCGATGCGATGCTCGAAGATCTCAAAACTGCGCGCAAAGGCGATGTGGTGCTGCTGCATGGGTGCTGCCACAATCCGACCGGTGCAAACCTGACAATACTGCAATGGCAAGAGGTGATCGCGGTGCTGCAACAGACCGGTGCCGTGCCCATGATCGATATCGCTTATCAGGGCTTTGGCGATGGGCTGGAAGCCGACGGAGCGGCGACCCGTGCCATAGCTGCCGCCACGACAGAGTGTCTGATCGCGGCGAGTTGCTCGAAAAATTTTGGCATCTACCGCGAACGTACTGGCATCCTGATGATGATAGCGAATGGAACCGAACCGAAAATCGCTCAGGGCACGCTTGCCTTTCTCAACCGTCAGAATTTTTCGTTCCCGCCTGATCATGGCGCACGGCTGGTAACCATGATCCTGAATGACGAAGCGTTGCGCAACGATTGGATGACCGAGGTCGAAGATATGCGCCTTTCGATGCTGGGCCTGCGCGAACAATTGGCACGCGAATTGCAACAGCGCTCAGGTTCGGACCGGTTCGGCTTTATCGCCCAGCACCGCGGTATGTTCTCGCGATTGGGTACGACGCCAGAACTCGTGCAGAAGATGCGCGAAGACTTTGGCATCTATCTTGTTGGTG
This sequence comes from Tateyamaria sp., assembly GCA_029250205.1. Lineage (GTDB taxonomy): Bacteria > Pseudomonadota > Alphaproteobacteria > Rhodobacterales > Rhodobacteraceae > Tateyamaria. The sequence goes on along the minus strand of JAQWVA010000012.1, from coordinate 104,175 downwards.
ACAGCCGGATGAACATTGCAGGCCTGAATACCCAAACAGTCCCGATACTCGCAGAAGCGATCGTAAAGGCCGGTGTGTGAGGCCACAACACCAACAACGTTGCGGCGCCACGTACTGGCTGACCTGACACCAGCGCAAACCCGTATTCATCTTGCCAGTTAAACTCTCCCCGAAGGGCCGGGCCGCATCCTATGCCGTCGGGCTGTGGACAGTGGACTGGCACGCACATGCCGACTTAATCCCATCCAGTTCTGAGAACTCTAAAATTTTTGAATTTCTATCGCTGTTCTGCACACATGCAAAATAGACTGAGCAATGTATATTTTTGGCAGAAAGCTCTGAGATCCAATTAAAACCACGCAAGGGATCAGCGAGTGTGAGCCAAGAAAAAGGCCGGGCAGAAACCGCCCGGCCAAGTGTCAAAGTCTGAGAGGGAGGGCTCAGCCTTTAGTAAAGTCTGGATAGGCTTCCATGCCCAGTTCTGACATGTCGAGGCCAACGATTTCTTCTTCTTCACCCACGCGGATGCCCATAGCAGCCTTGAGAATGAACCAAACGACCAGCGATGCAACAAAGGTAAACACACCGTAGGCGATGATACCGATCAACTGCCCGCCTAGTGTCGCGTCAGAGTTATAGAAGATTACGGCAAGTGTACCCCAGATACCGGCAAACAGGTGAACCGGAATTGCACCGACAACGTCGTCAAGCTTGAGTTTGTCCAACAATGGAACTGTCAGAACAACGATTACACCACCGACGGCACCGATCCAAAGAGCACCAAACAGGGTAGGTGCCAAAGGCTCGGCTGTGATCGAAACGAGGCCCGCCAAAGCACCGTTCAGCACCATCGTGAGGTCAGGCTTTTTATAAAGAAGTTGGCTTAGGACCAAAGCCGTCACTGCACCGGCGGCCGCGGCCATGTTGGTGTTTGCGAAGATGCGGCTTACGTCTGATACGTCGCCCACTGTGCCCATGGCCAGTTGCGAACCACCGTTAAAGCCAAACCAACCCAGCCACAGGATGAACGTGCCCAACGTGGCAAGCGCAAGGTTTGAGCCTGGCATTGGGTTCACTCTGCCGTCTTTGTATTTGCCAAGGCGCGGGCCAAGGACGATGACACCAGCCAAAGCAGCCCAGCCACCGACAGAGTGCACTACAGTCGAGCCAGCAAAATCCTGAAAGCCCGCCGCGTCAAGCCAGCCGCCGCCCCATTTCCACGAACCCGAAATTGGATACATGAAACCAGTCAGGACGATAACGAAGATCAAAAAAGGCCAGAGCTTAATACGCTCAGCAACAGCACCTGAAACGATGGATGCGGTCGCTGCGACGAACACCAACTGGAAAAAGAAATCAGACCCGACCGATGCATAATCCAGTGCTGCATCAGCTGCTGACACGCCCACGGCGTCTAGAACAGTTTGGCCGCCAATTGCGAAATATCCGTTGAAATCGCCAGGGTACATCGTGTTGAAGCCAACCAGCCAGTACATGATTGCTGCTATTGAAAATAGTGCAATGTTCTTTGTCATTTGCATCGTGACGTTCTTGGAACGCACAAGCCCACCTTCGAGCATGGCAAAACCCGCTGCCATGAAAAAGACCAGGAATCCAGCCATGCAGAACAGCAGGGTGGTCATGATGTAGGGGCCGATTTCGTCAAAGCCCGGGGCGGCGTCTTCGGCCAGCGCCAACGTTGGCAAAGCGGTCAGAGCCGCGCCAACGAGGAAAGATTTCGTGATTTTCATTGTCCGTTATTCCCTTGTTGAATCGCTCAGATTGCGTCGTCGTTGGTTTCGCCAGTGCGCACGCGCACGGCCTGTTCCACGTCGAGGACAAAGATTTTGCCGTCGCCGATTTTGCCTGTTTGGGCTGTCTTGGTAATGGTTTCGACAACTTGGTCTGCCATTGCGGCGGCGACCACGATTTCGATTTTGACCTTGGGTACGAAATTAACCGCATACTCCGCACCACGATAGATCTCTGTGTGTCCGGATTGTGATCCAAAGCCCTTGATTTCCGTGACCATCATGCCCCGTACGCCGGTTTCGGTCAGCGCTTCGCGTACCTCCTCCAGCTTGAACGGTTTGATTGTTGCTATAATCAGTTTCACCTCGTGTCCCCTTCGCTAAGCAGGCTAACCTGCAACTATTGATGCGACGGTACAGAGAGCATGGCGGCGTCAGATCAAAGTCAGCGATCTTACAATGCGCAAAGTTACAGCGCGTTTGTGCATAAAAAATGCGCATAAATCAGCATATGCCTAAATAATAAGCGTGCTAGAATCGCAGAGGTCGTCCCATGCAGGTGTGGCAAACCGAAACAAAGACGTTATGGTTACAAAAAACCAAGGCCGGGCAGGGGTCGTCATGAGTGATTCAAAAAGAGGAAAAAAGCCCCTTGTGGCCGACCGTCGTTATCCAAAACGAAAATCGGTCGCCGCTGCGAAGAAACCCGCGCCCGTACGGCGCAAGTCAAAGCGCAAGCCCAAGAAGCGCAGAAACATCCTATCGCGCCTTTTGCGTTGGTTCATGCGTCTGATTTGGGGGCTGATATGGCGTGTCGGGACGCTCTGTTTCGTGGTTTTGGCCTTGGCCGTTGGGTATGTGTGGACGACACTGCCGGATGTGAATGTTCTGCTGGATGGGCGCGCACGTGGTTCAGTCACGCTTCAGGATCGGGATGGTGTCACATTCGCATGGCGTGGAGATCAGTTTGGTGGTGCAGTTACTGCAGCCACGGTTGCACCCGCCTTGCGCGATGCAGTGGTAGCCACCGAAGATAAGCGGTTTTACCAGCACTTTGGCCTTAGCCCACGCGGCATTGCATCTGCCGTGCGCATCAATCTTCAAGAGGGCCGCGGCCCACTTCAGGGGCATGGTGGGTCGACCATAACCCAGCAGACCGCCAAGCTTTTGTGTCTGGGTGTCGAATACGATCCGAAGGTCTGGAAAACCGAAGCGGCCTATGTGTCGGATTGCCGACGCGGTTCGTTGCAACGCAAAGCCAAGGAGGCAATCTTTGCCCTCGCGATGGAGGCGAAATACTCCAAGGATGAGATCCTTTCGATCTACCTAAACCGCGCGTACATGGGCGGCGGCGCTTATGGAGCCGAGGCCGCCACGCAACGGTATTTTGGTAAGTCTGCGGCCCTTGCTACGCCTGCTGAGGCTGCCATGCTTGCAGGTCTTTTGACAGCACCGTCTGCGCTTGCGCCCACAGCCAATCTTCAGCGGTCACAGGATAGAGCCGCAACCGTGCTGCGGCTTATGGGCGAACAGGGTTATCTGACGAAATCTGAAGTTGCACGTTGGCAGACCGCTCCGGCTGTGTTGTCGCCTGCAGCGCAGCGCAACGCGGGTGGGTATTTCGCTGATTGGGTGATGGCGTCAGGCCCCGAGTTCTTTACTCGAAACACGACCGAAGACGTGATCATTAGCACTACGCTAGATCAGCGACTGCAACGTGCCGCCGACGACGCGCTTGCAAGTGTATTTGAAACCAAGGTCCGCAAGGGATCAAAGGCAGAGGCCGCGATTGTCGTTATGGGGGCTGATGGTGCGGTTCGTGCAATGGCGGGTGGTCGGGAAAATCAGGTTGCTGGCGTGTTTAACCGTGCGGTCCAAGCCAAGCGTCAAACCGGGTCGGCGTTTAAGCCCTTTGTTTATGCTGCCGCTCTTGATCTTGGGTATTCGCCTAATGATACAGTCGAGGATGCACCCTATTGCCTAACGATTCTAGGGTCGGGCGAATGGTGCCCAAGCAACTATACGAACACCTATGCTGGGCAAGTGACCCTTACCGAAGCGTTGAAGGATTCGTTGAACATCCCGGCCATCAAAGTATCAGAAGCAGTGAGCCGAGATTTGGTTAGGCAAGTGGCCAGTCAGTTCGGTATCGAAAGTGACCTTGCTGATGGACCCGCGCTTGCCCTTGGTGCGTCGGAAAGCAATTTGCTCGAAATGACTGGCGCCTATGCTGGTATCCTGAATGGGGGATCATCTGTCACACCTTACGGGCTGGTCGAATTGCGCATGCAAGGCGAAGACACGCCTCTGATGGGGGCCGGTGGTGGTATTGGTGAACGGGTGATTCAGGATGACGCAGCCGCACAACTGGTCTGGATGATGGAAAAGGTCGTGTCCGAAGGTACTGGTCAACGCGCCCAATTCGGAGGCTGGCAGATCGCTGGGAAAACGGGAACAACGCAAGCCGCGCGCGATGCTTGGTTTATCGGTTTCACTGCGGATTACGTTGCCGGCGTCTGGATGGGCTATGACAATAACACGCCATTGTCAGGTGTCACAGGTGGTGGATTACCCGCTGAAATTTGGCGTGAAACCATGGTGCGCGTTCACGAGGGTGTGCCGCCTAAACCGTTGCCGATGCGCGCACCAGATGAGGCCCCCGCGTCTGAAGCTGATGCGCTGTCGGTTCCAAATGCGCCGCGTGAGTCGGATGGCTTTCTCGAGAATCTCTTGCGTGATATTCTCGGTGTCAGAGACCGTTAAAGCGTTATGCGAAAAAATTGGATCACCTAACGCTGCCTGAAATTAAATATTTCACCGCGTTAGATGATGTGCGACGTTTCAGGTATTTCGTCAAACCCTATAAAGCGTTTTGCGAAAGACCAGCCCCACCCAACGCTGAACGCCGTCAAAGATGTCAACGCGATAGGTGAGGCGTGATGTATCAGGCCTATCGTCAAACGCTGTAACCTGCGTGGTCCCATCGTTCGCATGAAATGCGCCTGAGTAAAACCAAGTCAGGCATTTGTTGGTTTGTATGTTCCAAGCAATGCGCCCGCGTCCTGCATCGCTGATCGCATATCGTCTGTATCGATCAGTTCTATTGTGGAACCACTGCTGAAAGTATCAGACGACATAACAACCATCATCAACCGCGCATTTTTGTCGGCGTCTGAATCTACGATCATTATGGCTTCGCCAGTAGACGGAGAAAAATAAACGGATTCGGTCTTGATACCAAGCGCGGCTGTCATTTGCTTGATTGCTTCACTTCGGTCAGATGGATTGGCAACCATGCCTCTAAAGCCGCTGCCATTATAAGTTGCTCGAACCAAGTATTTTGACATCATTCATCCTCCTAGAAAATTAATTTTCTTGAGCTGGTAGGTCATGGCAAATAGTTTCGCCGTCCTTGAACGTTATTGAAGTTTGCATGATGTGTCGAGCCTGTGCGTTTCACCTGCACGGCTCTAATACCCATCAAGACCTGCGCCACGAGGTTGGAATCTGTGATAAAAGCGAACCCTCAAGGGCATTTAAATTCCAGTAAAAAATGATTTAAGACGCTGTAAATAATGTACAATAATGTCCAGTAGCAAGAGCAATGGATCGGCTTTAGCGCGTCTTGCGCAGATCAGAAATCATAGCATCAATGTTACCGCCATTGCGGTCAATCAACGCCCCAATTTCTGTTCGTTCGGTTAAAAGGAGATTCACACCTTCGATGAACATGTTGAAGAACAGGTTCTTTCCAGCTCGGTCGGATACTTGGAACGTGACCTCAAAGGGGGATTCATTGCGCAAATAAGCGATCGTTGAAACCTCGTACCAAGTCTTGACGCGTTGAACCTTTTTTACCTCTAAACGACCGCCGATAAACTCCTGGAAACGCTTTCCATACTTGCGCGCAATGTATGTATGAAACGCATTGGAAAACGCACGTTTTTGTGCCGTTGTTGCACGTCGCCCGTCCACACCCATAGCATATGCCGAAATATAGGATGTATCGCTGTAGCGCTCAAAGATGCGCTCAAATTCTTGATACATTGTGGTCTCGCTTTTACCTGAAGCAATGACGCCATTGATGTCATTGACCAGAGAGTTGACCAGTTTGGATGCCCCACCCTGCGTTATAGCAAAGCTTGGCATGGCTGGCACAATCAGTGTGCTGCCAAGGCCAGCAATAAAAAAACGACGATCCAGCATTAGAAACCCTCCGTATCCAAGGCAAATGGGTCAATCTCTACTTCAGAGTCGTTGTCCCCCAATTCAAACCTGCGGTTCTGCAAATAAATCAGGCGCGCCTGTGCATAACTGTCGGCGCTTTCATAGAGAATTGAATCGATTGTGTCTGTGTATCGACCTCGTGCGCTGAGACTGGAGGTCACCGACGCCGCAGGATCATAATACTTTTCTGGGCTGTCAGTATAATGGCTTAGCGGGTTCAAAAATAGATCTACAACGGTGCCTGTCAGATCACGTTGTGTGGAAGGGCCAAGCACGGGAACTTCGACATAAGCACCCTCCTGCACGCCCCAGACATACAAGGTTTGGCCAAAATCTGCGTCATGCTGAGGCACCTGAAAATCAGATGCAACGTCAAAAAGCCCAAAGATTCCCAGTGTCGAATTGGTTAAGAACCGCACCGTAGAAACGCCAGCGCCACGAAAGTCGCCCTGAAGCAACGAATTCACCATGACTTTCGGCTGTCCAAGATTGCTGGCAAAGTTTCCGACTGAATCTTCGACTTCATCGGGTAGGATCGTTGTTACGCCAACACCGGCTGGGCGCACGATGATGCGATCTAGGCTACGGTTGAATTCGTGGACATTGCGATTTGTTTCTTCGTATGGGTCGTAAACACCTTCACCGACTTGTCCTGTGCTGTTGTTGTAAGTGCATGCGGTCAGCGAAATAACCATAAATGCAGCAAACATGACGCGCCATAGGGGAAAAAAAATAGACAATGTTAATCTCCAGGTGGTATCGAAGTCGGGCTATCGATGAGGCTGTGCAAAATGCCTATGGGTGTAAAATCAAATATACCTAGATTGTGACACTTACGCGACAGAGAATCCACCAAAATTTAAGTATGTATGGTAGCTCGTAGGTTACATTTATTTAAAAGGTTATTGATGAAAAACAATATTATACAGGCGGGGCTGACGGAATTGCGCGCTGCTCGAAGTCAGAGCAAAGTTTTGTATTGGACGGTTGCTTTATTTAGTTTGTTTGCGAATTTGCTAATGCTGACCGGCCCAATGTACATGCTTCAGGTCTATGACAGGGTCCTTGGAAGCCGCAGCGAAGAGACGCTGATTGCCTTGTCGTTGCTGGTGGTGTTTTTGTATAGTGTGATGGGTATTTTGGATTATACGCGTGGTCGTATCATGGCCCGTGTTGGTGCGCAATTTCAGGCATCATTAGATCGTCGAGTGTTTGATGCGGTCGTTCGAAAATCTGCTGTTGCACCAGACATGCGTACGCAGTCTGGACTGGCTGATCTCGAAAGTATCCAAAAGTTTTTGACCTCCCCCGTTCTGCTGGCTTTTTTCGATTTGCCCTGGACGCCAATTTTTATAGCCGGAATTTTCATGTTTCACCCGATGCTTGGGTGGTTGGCAGTTGGTGGTGGGCTTTTGTTGGTTTCGATCGCGCTGGCAAATCAGTTTCTGTCTCGGCGACCTCAGTTGCGCGCTGGCCAAGCGGGTCACGCTGCCTCTGTGATGTCGGACCAACTGCGCATCGAGGCCGAGATGGTGCAATCGATGGGGATGCGTGGTGCCGCCTTTGACCGTTGGCAGGCTGCTCGCGGCATGGCACTTGGCGCACAGATCCAGGCCATGGATGTCAGTGGTAGCTTTGCTTCATTGACCAAAACGCTGCGGTTGTTTTTGCAAAGCGCAATGCTTGGTTTGGGGGCTTATCTTGTTTTGCAGAATGAAATGACCCCTGGGGCAATGATCGCGGGGTCAATTTTGTTGGGGCGCGCACTTGCTCCGATCGAAGCAATGCTGAACCAGTGGCCCATGGTCCAGCGCGCCAGCAAAGGTTGGGGGGCGCTCGCGGAATTGCTGGGTGCGGTTCCACCAGAACCTGAACGTACCGCACTGCCAACACCAAAGGCCCGGCTTGTTGCCAAAGCGCTCACAGTGGTGCCACCAAATGAAAAGACTGCAGCATTGCGTGGTTTGAATTTTGACCTGCCGCCCGGCCACGCGATGGGGGTGATTGGCCCTTCCGGTGCCAGAAAATCCACATTGGCGCGGTGTGTGACTGGGGTTTGGCGGCCGGCTGGCGGGTCTATCCGACTTGATGCTGCGGCACTTGATCAATACGAAGCTAGCGTTTTGGGCGATCACATCGGCTATCTTCCTCAGCGAGTCCAGCTGTTTGACGGGACAATGCCGAAAATATCGCACGCCTTTCGTCTCAGCCTGATGCGACCAAGGTCGTGGCCGCCGCCAAAAAGGCAGATGCGCACGAGATGATTTTGGAATTGCCCGATGGCTATGACACTCGAATCAATTCAAGCCAACAACGCTTGTCTGACGGGCAGATCCAGCGCATTGGCCTGGCGCGTGCGCTTTATGGTGATCCGGTGTTGCTGGTGCTCGATGAGCCAAATTCGAACCTCGACAATGAAGGTACACAAGCGTTGAATGCCGCAATCCGGGCCATGAAGGCGGCAGGGCAGTCCATCATCATCATGGCGCATCGACCCGCTGCTATTCAGGAATGCGACTTGTTGTTGATGCTCGAAAATGGGCAGAGATCGGCATTTGGACCAAAGGACGAGGTGCTGAAATCGGTGGTTAAGAACCATGAACAGATCAATCGGGCCCCCTCACGTGCGGGAGGCGTAGCATGAGTGACAAGAAATGGTCAGCCCGCAGTGCTGTGTTGTTTGGCTTCTTCGGCTTGCTAGGGCTTTTGGGGGGTTTTGCGGTTTGGGCTACGCAGACCCAGATCGCGGGTGCAATCATTGCCAGTGGCCGGATTGAGGTCGATCAGAACCGGCAAATTGTTAAGCACCCAACCGGTGGCGGCGTCGCGAAAATCGCTGTGCAAGAGGGTGACAGTGTCGCGGCAGGCGACCTCTTGATCCAGCTCGATGTCGAGCAAATGGTGTCGCGCCTCAACATAGTTGAAGGACAGCTATACGAGATGATGGCGCGCCGTGGTCGTTTGGTGGCTGAGCGGGATGGAAGTTTCAGTGTTTCATATGAAAAAGAACTTTTGGCCGTGCAGGCAGATCGCTTTGAAATTGCTGAGCTGATTACAGGGCAAACCAATCTGTTCAATGCTCGTGTGGAATCGATAGCGCGACAAGCCGAACAGCTGGAAAAACGAGCTGGGCAAACCCGCAACCAGATCGTGGGCATTGAAGCGCAAGAGCGGTCGCTGGCGCGCCAAAGTGAGCTGATCCAGCAAGAACTGGATGTACAGCAAAGCCTTCTTAATCGTGGGCTTGCCCCAGCGGCGGGAGTTTTGGCCCTTCAACGCGAAACGGCATCGCTGGAGGGGCGTATTGGAGAACTGGCAGCATCCAAAGCACAGGCCGAACAACGAATTATCGAGATTGAAATAGAAGTATTACGGCTGATCACTCAAAGACGTGAAGAGGCAATCACCCGGCTTAGAGATCTGCGGTCGCGTGAATTGGAACTGGCAGAGCAACGGTTGGCCTTGCGATCCGAAATCAAGCAGATGGAGATCCGCGCGCCAGTTTCGGGAATTGTCTATGGGATGCGGGTGCAGACCATGCGTTCGGTCGTGCGCGGTGCGGACCCGGTGTTGTTCCTGATCCCCCAGGACAGGCCTTTGGTGATCGCGGCGCGTGTCGACCCCATTCATATTGATCAGATCGTCACAGGCCAGGCCGTGAACCTTCGTTTTTCTGCGCTTGATCAGCGAACGACGCCCGAACTTGTGGGGAAAGTGGTGCTTGTGTCAGCAGACGCGTTCGAAGACGAATCGCTTGGTGCTAGCTACTATCGGGCCGAGATTGTGCTGAACCCGGGCGAGCTGGACAAACTGGCCGAGGGGCAAGTGCTGATCCCCGGCATGCCGGTTGAGGCGTTCATAAAAACCGCTGACCGTTCGCCTCTGGCCTATCTTATCAAGCCGATGGCGGACTATTTTAATCGCGCATTTCGCGAAACATGATTTGGGGTCTTTTAACACGCGCCGGCGCAGTCTAGCGTCCCGCAAACATCAGTTAAAAGGACGTTGCCATGACCATTGAATCCCGTCTCGCCGAAGTTGGTATCGCTTTGCCAGATGCTCCAGCACCAGCGGCAAATTATGTGCCTTTTGTCCAAGTTGGAGACATAGTTTATGTCTCTGGGCAAATCTCGAACAGTTCGGATGGGCTGATTACTGGAAAACTTGGCGAAACCATGGAGGTAGCTGCAGGTGCCGCCGCTGCCAAGTCATGTGCGATCAATCTGCTCGCTCAGGTCAAGGCCGCATGCGGAGGTGACATTGAACGGCTCGTGCGTGTAATTAAGCTGACAGGTTTTGTGAATTCTACAGCTGATTTCACCAACCAACCTCAGGTGATTAATGGGGCGTCAGATTTCTTGGTAGAGGTGCTAGGGGACGCGGGGCGACACAGCCGGTCTGCGGTGTCGGCAGCATCTCTTCCGTTGGGCGTAGCTGTTGAGATCGAAGGCATATTTCAGATCGCATGATCCCAAAATTGAACGTCGCGTTTCTGGATGCGCCGATCACGCATCGTGCGTTGCACAATGCGACCGAAGGCCGTCCCGAAAACAGCCGTACTGCGATCAGGGCGGCCATTTCGCACGGCTATGCAATCGAGATTGATGTGCAGTTAAGCGCCGATAATCAGGCCATGGTGTTTCACGACTACACCTTAGACCGCTTGACGGCTGCGTCTGGACGGTTGCGTAGTTTATCATTGGTGGACTTGTCGAAGATCCGACTGAATGGCTGTGACGAGGGGATCCCTGCCCTGCCTGAAATCCTCGAAATTGTGAGTGGGCAGGTTCCTGTGGTGATCGAGCTCAAGGATCAGGATGGTGCGATGGGTCCGAAAATTGGTCCGCTCGAAGCTGCGATAGCGGACACGTTAGAGCAGTATAAGGGGCCAGTGGCAGTGATGTCATTCAATCCGCACTCGGTTACGCGCATGGCCGAGCTATGCCCTTGCGTGCCGCGCGGTCTGGTGACAAGTGAGTACGCTTACTCGGATTGGCCATTGCCGGTTGCCATATGTGATCACTTGCGCGAGATACCGGATTATGACCGTGTTGGTGCGTCTTTTATCAGTCATGAGGTGACTGATCTTGCACGTGGACGTGTTGCAGAACTCAAGCGCGCCGGGGCAGATGTGCTGTGCTGGACGGTGAAGTCGCCCGAAGTAGAGGCCGAGGCACTTGAGATTGCAGATAATATCACTTTTGAGGGGTATCTCGCATAGTTTCCCAGTTGATCGATGCGCTTGGTGCCACACATTGTTTGTCCTACGAACAAGGCTTGAGCTGTGTCTGAACAAGAGATTGAAATTCGTGTCCTGTCCAGCTTAAAGGAAATCGCTGCAGATGTCTGGGATTCCTGCGCCTGCCCCGAGGCTGTGGAGGGCGCACGCCCTAACGACCCTTTCACAACGCACCGCTTTCTTAAGGCGCTGGAAGATAGCAATTCTGTTGGACCGGGTACTGGTTGGCAGCCGCAATATCTGCATGCCACGCTCTCAGGTCAAACGATTGCTGTCGCGCCCATGTACGCCAAAAGCCACAGCCAAGGTGAATACATCTTTGATCACAACTGGGCGCATGCGTTCGAGCGGGCGGGCGGGCGCTATTACCCAAAGCTGCAAATGGCGGTGCCGCACACACCCGCAACAGGACGTCGGTTTCTGATCCATCCCGATTTTCCTGATACAGGCTTGTCAGCACTGCTACAGGGCGCAGTACAATTGGCCACAAACAATCAGATAAGCTCAGTGCACATTACCTTTTGCACCGAAGCAGAACGCGAAGCGGGCGCGGCCCTTGGCCTCATGGCCCGAACCACGCAACAATTTCATTGGCTGAATAACGGCTATAAAGATTTCGATGATTTTCTGTCTGGTCTTAGCAGTCGCAAACGCAAGAACATCCGCAAAGAACGCCAGCGTGCGACAGAGTTTGGCGGTACGATCCACACGTTTTCCGGAGATACTCTGAAGCCCGAGCACTGGGATGCGTTCTGGGAGTTTTATCAGGACACAGGCGCGCGCAAATGGGGCACGCCTTACCTGACGCGCCGTTTCTTTTCGTTGGCCCAAGAGACACTGCGCGATGACATGGCGCTGGTTCTGGCCGAAAGGAATGGGCGATATGTGGCGGGTGCGTTAAATTTCATTGGCGCTGATACGCTATTTGGCCGATATTGGGGCTGTAACGAGCATCATCCGTGCTTGCATTTCGAACTGTGCTATTATCAGGCCATCGACATCGCCATTGCCAGAGGGCTGGACCGGGTAGAGGCAGGTGCACAGGGGGAACACAAGCTGGCCCGTGGTTATCTGCCGACCCAGACCCACAGCTTGCACTGGGTAGGCGACCCTGGCTTTGCAGACGCGATCGCCCGGTATCTGAAAGCCGAACGTGAAGCGGTGGAAGAAGAAATCGAAATTCTTACGGAATACGGCCCCTTCAAACGGGCCCATATCGAGGAGCAGCAATGACTGAAACATTAAGCAACGAGGCGCGGGCCACCCTGTTGGACCCTTTGCTGAACACCGGTTGGGCCATGGTCCAAGGGCGCGACGCTATCTGCAAAACCTATGTTTTTGAAGATTTCGTAGACGCATTCGGCTGGATGGCGCGGGTCGCGATTTGGGCTGAGAAATGGAATCACCATCCTGAATGGTCTAATGTCTACAAAACGGTTGAGGTCACGCTAACGACCCATGACGTCGGTGGGCTAAGCCCGCTGGATGCCAAGCTAGCGGGCAAAATGGATGGGCTGGCAGACTGAAGCAGTCCACACGATCCAAATGAAAAAGGCCCCCGCAAGCGAGGGCCTTTTGCGTCAATCTTGATTTGGCACCTACATCGACGCAAGCAGAGCCTCTCCACCGGATACGTCGCACATGCCGGGGCTTTCCTCTGCCTGGAACAGGCTAACAGTGCCATCTTCGACCAGCATTGCATAGCGTTTGGACCGAGCCATCAAGCCAGCAGGTGGCGCTGAAAAATCCATTCCGATAGCTGTGGTGAATGTACTTTCGGCATCCGCAAGCATTGTAATGCCAGCCGCTGATGCGCCTGTGGCCTCGCCCCAAGCTTTCATTACGAACGGGTCGTTGACCGAAACACAGATCACTTCATCAACGCCCTTAGCAGCAAACTGATCCATAGTGCGGATAAAGCTGGGCACATGTGCCGAGTGGCATGTTGGCGTGAACGCGCCTGGCACCGCAAAGATGGCGACCTTGCGGCCCTTGATTTTGTCAGAGATTTTTATAGGGGCGGGGCCATCGTCGCCCAGCTGGACAAGGGTTGCATCGGGAAGAGTGTCGCCTTGGGAAATCGCCATTTATTGAGCCTTTCTTGGAATTGCGTCAGTAGCAAAATGCGATATAGGCTTTGCGCTAGTATAAGGCGAAAGAAAAGGGAAAAAAATGGGCCATGTGGTCGTCATTGGGGCAGGACAGGCTGGTTTGTCCTGTGTTGCCAAGTTGCGATCCGGTGGGCATAGGGATCCAATCACATTAATTGGGTCCGAAGCGGTGCCCCCGTATCAGCGTCCGCCACTTTCCAAGGCCTATCTGATCGGCGATTTGTCGAAAGAGCGGCTGTTCTTGCGCCAGCGCGCCTATTTCGACGAACAAGACATAATATTGAAATTGGGCATGACCGTGACCGGGATTGATACCGGCGCGCAAATGCTCACCACGAACACCGAGACATTTTGTTATGACGATTTGGTGCTCGCGACAGGCTCAGTGCCACGTCGGCTGCCTGCTGCCATTGGTGGCGATTTGGACGGTGTTTTTGTCGTGCGTGATGTTTCAGATGTGGACGCCATGGCCCCAAGATTTATCAAGGGGGCTCGGGTATTGATCGTTGGCGGTGGCTACATCGGGCTCGAGGCCGCATCGGTTGCGGCAAAGCTGGGTTTGCAGGTCACTTTGGTAGAAATGGCCGACCGCATCCTGCAGCGGGTCGCATCCCCCGAAACCAGCAGTTTTTTCAGAGACTTGCACATGGCACATGGCGTGGACATTCGCGAAGGCGTGGGTCTCTCGCAATTGACGGGCGATCGCGTTGTCACTGGGGCGGCTTTGTCAGATGGTAGCATGCTGGAAGTGGATTTTGTCATTGCAGGCGTTGGCGTTGCACCGGCCACTCAACTCGCCGAAACAGCAGGTATCGACATCGACAATGGCATAAGAACGGATGTGCACGGCCTGACATCTGCCGCACATGTGTGGGCGGCAGGTGATTGCGCGTCCTTTCCTTACCGTGGCGGCCGCATCCGGTTGGAGAGCGTGCCAAACGCGATCGAACAGGCGGAGTGCGTGGCTGACAACATCATGGGAGCGGGCAAAGACTATGTTGCAAAGCCGTGGTTCTGGTCGGATCAATACGATGTCAAGTTGCAGATCGCCGGGCTGAACGCAGGCTATGACCGGGTGATCGTGCGAGATGCCGGTGCTAAATCGTTCTGGTATTACAGAGGCGAAGAGTTGCTTGCCGTGGATGCCGCAAATGATGCGCGCGCCTATATGATCGGCAAGCGGTTAATCGAGGCTGGCAAGTCTGCGGATCCCGCGTTTGTTAAAAACCCTGATTTCGATTTGAAAGCGTTGCTCAAGTGAGAATCATCGCGGGGCGTTGGCGGGGTATGCGGCTGGCCACCCTGGGTAAGGGCGATCCGAGCGCGCATTTGCGCCCCACGCCCGACAGAGTGCGCGAAAGCCTGTTTTCGATGCTGGTACATCGGAATGTGCTAGATAATGCTAGGGTTCTCGACCTGTTTGCAGGCACCGGTGCGCTTGGTCTTGAGGCGCTATCGCGTGGGGCGGCCTCTGTTATTTTTGTGGAAAATGGGCGCACAGGTCAAAGGTTGATCGCTGAAAACATCAGCAAGCTCGGTGCACAGAAACAAACCAGACTGATCCGGGCCGACGCAACCCGGAAAAAACTGGCCGATCAGGAAACCTTTGATTTGGTTTTCCTCGATCCGCCCTATGGCAAGGCACTGGGCGAGTTGGCGTTGGCCAATCTGCGTCACTGTTTGACGCCAGATGCTTTGGTGATCTGGGAGGAGAGCGCGTTTAAATCTCCACCAGATGGCTATGCGCTGGTCGATCAACGCAAGTTTAGAGAGGCGCACTTGACCCTTCTAACACGCAGCGACGAAGCTAACTCTTGAATAGAATCACCCGTATGTAGGATGGAACCTGCCACTTGGTGACAGGGTAAAGATTTCGCACCCGTCCTCTGTCACACCGACCGAATGTTCAAACTGTGCGGAAAGCGATTTATCGCGTGTCACGGCTGTCCAGTCATCCGAAAGTGTTTTTGTTTCGGGACGTCCAAGGTTCACCATAGGTTCGATGGTAAAGAACATGCCTGGTTCCAAAATGGCACCCGTGCCGGGTCGTCCATAGTGAAGCACATTCGGAGGGGCATGGAACACCCGACCCAGACCGTGGCCGCAAAAATCGCGGACGACTGACATTCGATGGCTTTCCACAAAGGCCTGAATGGTATGGCCGATATCGCCAAAGGTATTTCCCGGCTTCACAGCATCAATTCCACGCATCAGGGCATCGTGCGTTACATTGATCAGACGTTCTGCCTTGCGCGGCAGTTTTCCAGCAACGTACATCCGGCTGGTGTCGCCAAACCAACCATCGACGATCACCGTGACATCGATGTTTAGTATGTCGCCGTCTTTTAGCGTTTTGTCTCCGGGGATACCGTGGCACACGACGTGGTTCACGCTGATGCAACTGGCGTGTTTATAACCTTTGTAGCCGATTGTGGCCGATGTGGCGTCTGCATCTTTGATCATCTCTTCGATTATACGATCAATTGCCGCTGTGGATTGGCCCACCAAAACACGGGGCGCTATTGCGTCCAAAATCTCGGCTGCAAGGCGTCCAGCCACGTGCATGCCGGAAAAGTCCGCGTCGTCATAAATGCGAATGCCATCCTTGGTCAGACGGCCACGAGTTTCGTGGTTCACGATGTGCTCCATAAAGCGTTTGGGTAAGTTTACTGCACCGCGGCGAAAAGGGCTAGGGGCTGTCACATCACCACAGGTATAGCATCACTGATTGTAATCTCTTCCGGGCTGATATGGGTGCCAAGGCACAGCATTTCTACCCCGGCCAGCAAAGCGCGTTCACAAGCAACAGCATAGGTGTAATCGATGTCATTTGCTAAAGTGAACCTTGTGCAATCGGTGCGCTGCACAAGGTAAAGCATCACCGCCCGCTGCCCCGCTCGTGCGATGGTAGCAAGTTCGTCCAGATGCTTGGCGCCGCGCGCTGTAACGCTGTCAGGGAACTCGGCCAGCCCGTTCTGACGTGATAGGGTCACTGATTTTACCTCGACATAAGCATCGGGCAGACCCTCACCACTCAGCAGGAAATCGATACGGCTGTTTGCGCCATATTTCTGTTCGGGACGCACTTGGGAATATGCCGACATGAGCGCGATTTTTTGTTCGATCAGAGCGGCGCGCACGACCTTATTTGGCACTGACGTGTCGACCCCGGTATAGCGACCGTTGGCATGTTCTACTAAACGCCATCCAAATTTCAGCTTTTTTCTGGGATCGTCATTGGGTTCCAGCCAGATGCGCGTCCCCGGCTCAGCGAGTCCCATCATCGAACCCGGGTTCGCACAATGGGCCGTTATTTCACGCCCATCATCCAATCGGCAATCGGCGAGAAACCTTTTGTAGCGTTGGATTAATGTGGCGGGGACAAGTTCAGTTTGAAAGCGCATGGACCCCGGCCTATACCGATGCACAACGTTGCTCAAGGAGATCCGAGAATGCCCAACCCAACTGCTGCGATACTTGTCATCGGAGATGAGATCCTTTCCGGGCGTACACGCGATGCAAATATGCATTATCTCGCGGGTCAATTGACAGAGCATGGCATTGATCTGCGTGAGGCACGCGTGGTCAGCGATGATCCAGCTGCAATTGTTGCGACAGTGCAGGCTTTGTCTGCTGCCTATGACAACGTATTTACATCAGGTGGTATCGGGCCGACGCATGACGACATCACGGCTGATTGCATCGCCGAGGCGTTTGGCGTGTCTATCGATGTGCGCGATGATGCGCGTGCGATTCTGGCCGACCACTATGCGCGTTCGGGTGTTGAGCTGAACGCGGCGCGATTACGAATGGCTCGTATCCCGGATGGTGCCAGCCTGATCGACAATCCCGTTTCTTCGGCGCCGGGTTTCACCCTTGGCAATGTTCACGTGATGGCCGGGGTGCCATCTGTGTTTCGCGCGATGGTGGCTAGTATCTTGCCGTCGCTCACAGGTGGGGCACCACTGGTGTCAAGCACGCTGCGGGTCGAGCGAGGCGAAGGCGACATTGCGGGGCCACTTGGTAACCTAGCCACCCTCTTCCCCAAACTAAGCTTTGGGTCATATCCCTTTCAAAAAGACGGGCGCTATGGTGCCAATATCGTTGTAAGAGGAACTGATACCGCAGAGGTGGCACGAGCGATTTCGGCTTTGAACGCAGAATTTTCGGCATGATAACACCTGCGTCTATTTATGCAGCGGTTGATGGCACGTGGCCTGCGGTCAAAATGCATTCGCATGGGCAATGGATACTGCGCGAGGGGCAGGGCGGTGGAAAGCGTGTAAGTGCTGCAACGGCGACGGATGCACCAGGCGCAGGCGATATAGCTGCTGCAGAAAACGCGATGCGTGCACTGGGTCAAACGCCTTTGTTCATGGTTCGCGGTGCTGACGCAGCGCTGGACAGTATTTTGGCGAATCAGGGTTATAATGTCGTCGACCCGGTGAATGTCTATCTTGCAGATACCGGCCTGCTGACGGACCAGCCTATCCCACCCGTAACGGCCTTTGCCATTTGGGAGCCGTTAGCGATCATGACAGACATTTGGGCCAAGGGTGAAATCGGCAAAAGTCGGCTCGATGTGATGCACCGGGCCAACAAAAAGACTGCAATTTTGGCGCGATGGAACGAAAAGCCAGCGGGCACTGCCTTTGTGGCGATCCACGATGGTATTGCCATGGTTCACGCGGTTGAGGTGTTGCAACATCAACGCAGGCAAGGTGTGGCGAATTGGATCATGCGGGCTGCTGGGCATTGGGCCGCGCAAAACGACGCCGATCATATCGCAGTGCTGTGTACCCACGCAAACACGGCTGCTAATATGCTGTATCAACGGTTGGGTTTTCGCAAACGTTGCGGCTATCACTACCGTCAAAAACCGGAGAGCACATGACAGACCAGCCAACCGCCCTCGATCTGCCTATGGTTGATCCCTTGCCCAATCAAACGCAGAAATATTTTGATATTTGCCAGAACAAGTTGGGTATGATCCCGAATGTGTTACAGGCGCATGCCTTTGATATTGCCAAGCTGGATGCGTTCACTGCACTTTATAACGATCTGATGCTTGCTGAAAGTGAACTTAGTAAGCTCGAGCGCGAGATGATTGCCGTGGTCGTCAGTGCGACCAACCGTTGTTTCTATTGTTTGACCGCCCATGGTGCGGCGGTACGGCAGCTGTCGGGAAATCCCATCCTTGGCGAGCAGTTGGTGATGAATTGGCGCGTGGCAGATGTGACACCGCGCCAGCGATCGATGCTGGCCCTTGCAGAAAAGATTACGCAAGCGTCCTATACCATCGAAGAGACTGATCGGCAGACCCTACGGGAGCATGGATTGACTGACCGTGACATTTGGGATGTCATAAACGTTGCCGCGTTCTTTAACATGACGAACCGGGTGGCCAGCGCCACTGCGATGCAGCCCAACGAAGAATATCATGGTCAGGCACGCTGAAAATGAGGGCTGGCAGTTTATGCGGTTTTGGTCTGGCGCTGTGGATTTTGGCGCTGCCTTCCTACGCGCTAGATCTGAATCTGCCCTACAACGCGAAACAGACCGCAGCGCGTGACAGCGTATTCGATGAGGTCAGTATTCCAGTTGGTCCTTTCAAAGACGGCGCACTAGAGGACCTTCAGTTTGAAGGGAGGGTCATGCGTCGGGCTTACCGCATTAATGTACCCGGACTAACGACACTTCAGATGTTGTCACCACTGCGCGATCAGATCGATGCCGCGGGCTATGAAATTCTGCTTGATTGCAACCAGATCAGCTGCGGCGGCTACGATTTTCGCTTCAACATCGAAGTGCTGCCCGCGCCCAATATGTATGTCAACATCCGGGCGTTTCGTTTCCTGACGGCCCTCGACCCTCGGGGGCAGTCAGCGATCACCCTTTTGGTAAGCGCCGCCGACAGTGCGAGTTATATTCAGATCATGCATGCGGGGGTGTTGACCAAAAGCTTGGAATTAATTTCCGCCACGCCCCAAGAGATTGCGCCTGAGACTCCCCTTGGTGGGATAGCGAGCCAGTTGGCTGCGCATGGGCATTACGTTTTGTCGGGCATCAATTTCGCAGTCGGAACAACCAGCCTGTCGGACGCGCCGGCACCTGAACTGGCCGCACTGGCGGATTTGCTGTCTGAGCGGCCAAAGTTGAAGCTGGCAATTGTTGGGCATACCGACACCTCTGGCGGGTTGGAAGCAAACATAGCAGTGTCCCAAGAACGTGCCCAGTCTGTCCGGTTGCGGTTGATTGAACAACATGCGGTGGATCCGGCCCGCGTAGATGCGCAGGGTATGGGATATCTTGCGCCACGGGCATCTAACCGAACCGAAGCCGGTCGCTCCGTAAACCGCCGGGTTGAGGTGATCATAGTCAACGAAGAAGGCTAACATGAACGCGAAATGCCCCAATGTTTACGTATCGGGGCGATCACTGAAGTGAAATGTAGCAAAGCTCATCTCACCACTTCATTGGACCTTTGTGGGCAAATGTGTGAGTCAAAAAGTCAACGAATGCACGGACCTTTGGTTGGGTAAATCGACCTGGCGGATACATCGCATAAATGCCTTGTGTCTCGCCCGGCAAATCTGGAATAGCATCCTGCACCAATCCTTTTTCCATGGCTTCAGAGTAAAGAAACGACGGAAGGTATGCTATGCCGAGCCCCGCGACTGCGGCCTTGAGCAGCGATTGCCCGTCATTAATACTGAGCCAACCAGGAGTGCGCACTTGGCGCTTCTCACCGGATGGCGCGGTCAGCTTCCACATGTTGCCTGATGGTTGGTTTGAATAATGCAGTAGCTTGTGCGCGTTAAGGTCATCAATTTTCTTTGGGCGACCGTACTTTTTAAAATATATTGGGCTGGCGATCATGCGCATGGAAGTTTCGGTCAGTTTACGGGCGTGTAGAGGGCTGTCTTCTAATTGGCCAATGCGCACAGCTACGTCAAACCCCTCCGCGACCAGCTCAACATAGCGATTTTCGAAAACCATGTTTACGTTGATCTCTGGAAAATCCTCAAGAAACTTGGATAGGCATGGCGACAGATGATTAGCGCCGAAATCTGTTGCGACTGAGATGCGCAGCAAGCCCGAAGGTTCTGATTGCATGGATGTGATCAGCGCATCGGCTTCACCTGCATCGTTCAAAACACGACGGGCGCGATCATAATAGGCGAGGCCAATTTCGGTTGGTGAGACCCGACGGGTTGTTCGATTCAAAAGACGCGTGCCTAAACGGGCCTCAAGCGATGAAACGTATTTTGAGACAGCTGATTTTGAAATCCCCATGTGCTTTGCGGCATCTGTAAACCCACCCTGATCTACAACGTTGGCAAAGGCTTCCATTTCTGTAAGGCGGTCCATGCCTGTCCCTTTCGGCTTCCGTTGCAAGGTGCAGCGTCGTGGATAATAAGGGCAAGATCAGGGCAAGGTTGTGATAAAATATGGAAATTAGGAGGGATAATTCGCGGTATAGCAGCGATAATGCAGGATCTGTAGTGTGGTTTTTAGCCTTGCAGATCAGATGTTAAAAGCCTGTAATATGACCTCAAGGTGCATCGCGCAGGCTTTCAGTCGCACGGTATAATTACCATCACCAGAGCACTATGCGAAAAACTTAAACCACATAACGCTGCTTTAAGTGCAAAATTTCAATGCGTAAGCAGATGCCCAATGTTTCAGGAATTTCATAAAATACAGCGTTCAGCAGAACGCGGCACTTAAAAGCGTGTGGGCTGCGCACCATTACAGCGAAGCTGCGAGGCGCGTGCCTTGGTCGATTGCGCGTTTTGCATCAAGCTCAGAGGCGACATCGGCACCACCGATGATGTGGTGTGCAATGCCACGCTCGGTCAGTGCGTCTGCCAACGACCGGTCAGGAACTTGGCCGGCACAGAGTATGATGTCGTCTGCCGCAACAACGGTCGGGTTTTCCCGGGCATCGCCGAACGAAACGTGCAAGCCCTCTTCATCGATCCGCTCATAGTTTACGCCCCCTAAGAACTCGACGTCTTTCATCTTGAGCGCCGCACGATGGATCCAGCCAGTAGTCTTGCCCAAGCGCCTGCCGTGCTTTTCGGCCTTACGCTGCAACAAAGTGACCGCACGGGCTGGTGCTTCTGGCATTGGCCCTTCTGGTGCCAACCCGCCGCGATGATCTGCGGGGTCTGCAACGCCCCATTCCGTCATCCACTCGGGCAGGTTTTCTGTTGGGCTCTTGCCTTCATGAACGAGGTATTCAGAAACATCGAAGCCAATGCCACCGGCACCTATGACTGCAACGCGTTCGCCTGGAACGGTTTTTTTCTTCAGAATGTCGATATAGGAATGCACATTCAGACTATTTTGACCGAGAATCGCCGGATCGCGTGGCAGAACACCCGTTGCGATGATGACTTCATCATAGTCGGTCAACATGTCTGCGTCGACTTCGGTATCGAGCTGCACATTGATCTGCATCTCGGCAATCATTGTGCGATACCAATCCACAAAACCCCAGAATTCTTCTTTGCCCGGTACTTGCTTGGCCAGGTTCAACTGCCCGCCGATCTCGCTTGCGCGATCAAAAACCGTGACAGAATGCCCCCGTTCGCGCGCTGTCATCGCAGCCGAGAGGCCCGCAGGGCCAGCACCGACAACGGCAATGGATTTTCCTTCGTCCACTGGCGTAACCACCAGTTCGGTCTCATAGCAGGCGCGGGGATTAACAAGACAAGAGCTGATCTTGCCGCCAAATGTGTGGTCAAGGCAGGCTTGGTTGCAGGCAATGCACGGCGCGATCTGTGCGGCCTTGTCTTCCATCGCCTTACGCACGAAATGTGGGTCTGCCAGCATTGGCCGGGCCATCGAGACCATGTCGGCGCACCCAGTGCTCAGCACCTCTTCGGCCACTTCAGGGGTGTTGATGCGGTTCGATGTGATAACGGGGATGTTTACTGCGCCCATCAGCTTCTTTGTCACCCACGCAAAGGCCGCACGCGGCACCGAAGTCGCAATTGTTGGAATGCGGGCCTCGTGCCAGCCGATACCTGTGTTGATGATGGTGGCCCCCACTTTTTCGATCTCCTTGGCCAACTCGACAACTTCGTCATGGGTTGAGCCATTGGGCACAAGATCGATCATGCTTAGCCGATAGATGATGATGAAATCGTGGCCAACGGCTTCGCGGGTCTGGCGCACAACTTCGACAGGCAGGCGCATACGGTTTTCATAGGAACCGCCCCAGCGATCCGTACGCTTGTTTGTATGGGTCACAAGGAACTGGTTCAGGAAATACCCTTCCGATCCCATGATCTCGACCCCGTCATAGCCGGCAGCGCGCGCGCGGGCCGCTGTGTCGACAATGTCCTGTATCTGCTTTTCTATGCCGGCTTCGTCCAACTCTGTCGGGGGAAAGGGCGAAATTGGCGATTTCACAGGCGATGGGGCCACGCATTTTGGGCCGTAGGCATAGCGGCCCGCATGCAGGATTTGCATTGCGATCTTGCCGCCCGCGTCGTGCACACGTTTTGTAACGATGGAATGATTATCGATATCATCCTGGCTGACCATCATGGCGGCACCAGGCAACACCGAGCCTTCGAGGTTGGGACCAATGCCGCCGGTCACCATAAGACCAACCTCACCGCGTGCGCGTTCGGCATAAAATTCTGCAACGCGGTTCCAGTCCTTGGTTTCTTCCAGACCGGTATGCATCGACCCCATGAGAACCCGGTTTTTCAGGGTGGTGAACCCAAGATCAAGTGGGGCAAGCATATGCGGATAGTTTGTCATGGTGTCCTCCCGGGCGCGTTTGTCCTTGGTTTCTTCTATCGGATGAGCGATGTCACGCGCAACGCAGCGTCAGGAGCAAAATGGAATGGTTTTGGTGCGCGAAGCAACCGATGCAGATGCCGATCACCTTGGCCTGATCATGTACAATGCGATCCATGAGGGCCGCAGCGCATATACGCTGGCGCAGCGGCAAGCATGGCAGAGTGCTCCAAATTCTGGACCTGAGTGGGCTGCGCGCCTTGCATCGCAGCAGGTTTGGCTTGCTGAAGAGGCCAGCGGGCCAACAGCTTTTATATCACTCGGTGCGCAAGGCTATGTTGATTTGGCATTTGTCGCAGCCGCTTCACAGGGTCGCGGTGTGTTTCGCGTGCTCTACGAGGCTCTGGAAACATACGCTGTAAACAAGGGGTGTTCGCGTCTTTGGACTCATGCCAGCCTAACGGTTCAACGCGCCTTTGAGGCCTGTGGCTTTTGTGTTATTCGCCATGAAACGGTGCCCCGTGCGGGACAAACACTTGCCCGCGCCCAAATGGAGAAGTTGCTGAAATGACCCCCGAAGACATTGCAAAATTACCGTACCGTCGAAATGTTGGTTTGATGGTTTTGAATGATGAGGGTCATGTATGGGTCGGGCAGCGCAAAGACCGTTACAAGGATGCATGGCAGATGCCACAGGGCGGTGTTGACAAAGGTGAAGATGCACGGGCTGCAGCCCTGCGCGAGTTAGAGGAAGAAACCGGTATAACCGCAGAACTGGTCGACGTTGTGGCCGAGACCGATGATTGGCTACCTTATGAATTGCCGCACGACCTGATTCCGCAGCTGTGGAAAGGGCGCTACCGTGGCCAAGAACAAAAGTGGTTTCTTTTGCGCTTTAGTGGCACCGACGCGCACATCAATATTGAGACAAAAGAGCCAGAGTTTTCTGCCTGGAAATGGATGGCACCTGCGGAATTGCCCGATGCGATTGTGCCGTTCAAACGCGAGGTATACGCGCGGGTTCTGGCAGCATTTGCGGCACATATGTGATGCACCATTGATCCGGGTAGGGCCCGTATAGCCCCATCGTGTTAGGGGTCGAATATTGGAACGTGCGGGGCGAGGGTACGGTCGTAACCCATGGTCAGGCGCGGGTCATCGGCGATCTCGATTTGCTGTCGTATTGGTAAAAAGCCCGAACGCTGATAAAAACCCAGTGCCTGTGGGCTGTCGATTGTACAGGTGTGCAAGTGGAAACGCTGGATCGGTGCGGCAAAGGCCAATTCGATCGCACGATCCATCAGATAGGCTCCGGCCCCTTTTCCGATCAACTCGGGTGTGACACCAAAATACGCAAGTTCACATGTGGATTTGGTTCTGAAATCCAATTCAAGCAAGGCTTTGGGCTGCCCGTTTTTACGCAACGTGTAAAGATGGACTTGGTCGTCATTTAGAATGACGTTGAGTGCAGCATCATCCAAAACCATGCGCGAGAACCACAGCCATGGGGCGCCAATCCGGCAAAAAAGGTCGCGATAGGTATCGGCGGTCACCTCAAGCGGCCCGAAGTCCAGACCGTCTGGCCGCGCGCATTCTCGGCTTTGCGGCGCTGTCATCTCAAGATCGGTCACGACCATCGCAACCTTGCCCCGTGGCACATCATGAAAGCCATCGCTCAACATTGATTCGCCTCTATTGCTTGTCCCAACGCTGCATTGCTTGACCGCACGCGTGGGTTATTCCAGCCCGGCCGCAAGAAACTGCTGTTTCATGTCCGCCTGCGGCCGCGGGCCAATGTGGCTAATCACCTCAGCAGCACACATGTTGCCCATCCGCCCACAGGTTTCCAGATCACGGCCCGTCAGCATGCCATAGATGAAACCGGCAGCGAACTGATCGCCCGCGCCCGTGGCATCCACTGGGGTGATCGGATCAACGGGTATGTCGACGCGCTTGCCCTCGCCGATTATGGTGACGCCATCGCCGGATTTGGTGCAAATCATCAACGGTATCATGTCGGCGGTCTTATTGATCGCGGCCTCCAGATCATCTGTTTCAAACAGCGACATGATCTCGAACTGGTTGCCGATCACATAGTCCAGCTCGTTCCCGATCATATCAAGGAAATCTATACGATGCCGATCCACGCAAAAGGGATCGGAAATGGCGATGCCAGACTTGCCGCCGCCCGCCCGTGTCAGACGCGACGCTTGGCGAAATGCCTCTTTGCCCTTGTCCTTGTCGAAAAGGTATCCTTCCAGAAAGATCATGTCAGAGTTTGACGCCACCGCTTCGGGCACGTCTTGCGGCCCAAGTTCCGTAGAGATGCCCAGATATGTGTTCATCGAACGCTCACCATCAGGTGATACAAAGATCATCGATCGTGACGTTGGCAATTCGCCCCCGACAACTGGTGCATTCACAAAGTCGGTGCCGCTGTCCTGCATGGATTTTGCGTAGAACTGACCCAGGGCATCGTCGTGCACCCGACCAATAAAGGCCGTGGGAAGGCCAAGCGCGCCAACGCCTGCGATTGTGTTTGCGACCGCTCCGCCCGGGGTCTGCAAACGGTCATTCATAGCTGCATAGAGCACTTCGCCGCGCTCTTGTTCGATCAATTGCATGATCCCTTTTTCAATTCCCATTTCATCGAGAAAGGACTCATCAGCATGAGAGATTACATCGACAACGGCGTTTCCGATGCCGGATAGCTTGTATTGTGTCATTCAGTTTTATCCTCAAAAGGGCAGAGATCGCGGATGATGCAAGTTGGGCACATAGGCTTGCGCGCCTTGCAGTGATATCGGCCGTGCAGGATCATCCAATGATGCGCATGCTGTTGATAATCGACCGGGATGTTATCTTCGATGGCGCTTTCAACGGCTTCAACGGTTTTACCTGGCGCGATGCCGGTGCGGTTGCCAACGCGAAAAATATGCGTGTCGACGGCTTGCGCTGGATGGCTCCACCACATGTTCAGCACGACATTGGCTGTCTTGCGCCCTACACCCGGTAGCGATTGCAGCGCCGCACGGCTGCAAGGCACCTCGCCGTTAAAGTCGTCGACCAAGATCTGGCTGAGTTTTATAACGTTCTTGGCCTTCTGCCGAAACAGCCCGATCGTCTTGATATGCTCGATCACTGCATCAAGGCCAAGGTCCAGCATCTTTTGTGGAGTATCTGCAACTTGAAACAGTGCGCGGGTGGCTTTGTTGACCCCGGCATCAGTCGCCTGCGCCGACAAGGCAACGGCCACGACCAATGTATAGACGTTGACGTGATCCAGCTCGCCCTTGGGTTCGGGGTCTGTCACGTAAAAACGTTCAAAAATCTCACGGATCGTATGATAGCCAAGCTGTTTTGCCATTCCTGACGGTATGGGCAAAATTGCCAAGGTGGGCAAGGACCGGCAGGAAAAACGTTGGCGCAGAATTCAAGGCAACAAACGGGTCGCATGACGTTCATTCTCGTCGTATCTTTGGGTGTATGGAAAAAACTGTGCCCCCAGACCTCGATACAGGTTATCACTACAACGTCATGCGGCGTGCTATTGACTTGATTGATGCAACCGAAGGCCCGCTGTCTCTTGAGGCGCTAGCGCGTGAGATGGACATGAGCGCAACGCACTTTCAGCGTACCTTTTCGCGCTGGGTAGGTGTGTCGCCCAAGCGCTATCAGCAGTATCTGACACTGAATCATGCCAAGTCGTTGCTTGCTGAGCGATTTACCATGCTTGACGCTGCGCATGCGACAGGGCTGAGCGGGTCCGGGCGGCTGCATGATCTTTTCCTGAGATGGGAGGCGATGACCCCCGGTGAATACGCCAGAGCAGGGGCGAACCTGACGGTCTATTGGGGTTGGTTCGACAGCCCCTTTGGTCGCGCCCTCGTGATGGGCACCGACAAGGGGATTTGCGGACTTGGGTTCGCTGCTGAAATGGGTGAAGAATGGGCAATGCAGGATCTTATGCAGCGCTGGCCGCAAGCCTCTTTTGTGGAAGATGCGCCGCAACTGCACCCATGGGTTCTGGCCGCTTTTGGCGCGCAATCGCCAGCATCTGATGCTGCAAAGCTCTACCTAATCGGGGCACCGTTCCAGATTAAGGTCTGGGAAGCTCTGCTGCGAATTCCTTCGGGGCATGTCACCAGCTATTCTGAGATTGCGCAAAGCATCGGGAACCCACGCGCGGTGCGTGCAGTGGGCACTGCCGTGGGGCGCAATCCCATCAGTTGGCTTATCCCTTGCCATCGGGCGTTGCGCAAATCTGGTGGCCTAGGCGGATATCATTGGGGTTTGCCTGTTAAACGGGCGATGCTTGCTTATGAGTCTGCCCGAGTAGAGGCATGAACTGCATCTTGATCAGGAAAATGTAATGGGCGGGATAACGCCAACTTGTTTTTTCCCTGTTCTGTCGCAGCATAGAATGTCTATCTTAAACACCAGAGAACGCGCCCCGCCCGAACGGGGCCAGATATCGGAGGCAGTAGAAAATGGTTACGCAAAAAATACCTGTTATGGTGGCGCTTGGTATAAGTGTTGCACTGGGGGCCTGTACAGACCCAGCTACGCTTGGCAATGATACCGGAAACCCGAACCAGAACCGGAACGAGGGCGCACTGATTGGTGCGTTATCCGGCGCAGTTCTTGGGTCAATCCTGAGCAATGATAAAAGCGACGGTGCCATCATCGGCGCTGTTGTTGGCGGTGCAGTTGGGGCAGGGATCGGATACAATCTGGATCAGCAAGAGGCCGAGTTGCGCCGCGACCTGAACGATCAACGCGTTCGGATCACCAACACCGGTGATCGCCTGATCGTCACATTGCCTGAAGACATTCTGTTTGCCGTGGATAGTACGACAGTAAAATTCAGCTTGCGCAGCGATCTGGCTGTGCTGGCCGACAGCATGCAATCATATCCTAATTCCACGATCCAGATCGTGGGTCATACCGACAGCGACGGCGACGCGGCCTATAATCAGGGGCTCAGCGAGCGGCGTGCAAATGCTGTGGGTGACATCCTGCTGGACAACGGCGTTGCGTTCGACAGAATCCAAGTGTTCGGTCGTGGCGAAAATCAACCTGTTGCCAGTAATCTTACTGCAGAGGGAAAGGCGCTTAATCGGCGTGTAGATATTGTCATCCGGCCGAGTACATAGCTCTGAAAAAGGAAACGAAGATCGACTTCAATGTCGCGTACTTTGTGAGTGCTTGTTCAAAGAGGGATAAAAATGACATTACCGGTTTTGCTTGGCTTATCGGGTTCGCTTCGTGCGGGTGCCACCAATCGCAAACTGTTGCGCGCGGCGGCGCGACTTTTCGGTGACTGCACTTACGTCGAAGCGGATTTGCAAATGCCACTTTACGACGGCGATCTTGAAACATCGGCTGGGGTTCCGGATGCCGTGAAGATCCTTGCTGGACAGATTGCCGATGCCGATGCGATCCTGATTTCGACGCCTGAATACAATAAAGCACCCTCAGGTGTTCTCAAGAATGCGTTGGATTGGGTCAGCCGTGTCGAAGGCAACCCTTGGGCTGAAAAGCCGCTTGCGGTGATGTCAGCTGCAGCGGGCAGGGCCGGCGGAGAGCGTGCACAAATGGTTCTGCGGGGCTTCATGGTCCCATTTCGACCGCGCATTTTGCAAGGTCCTGAAGTTCATCTGGCGGCAAGCAGTGATCAGTTTGCGGAGGATGGTACTCTTGTAAGCGAGCGCTACGCGCGTGGACTGTCCGAGCTGATGGAGGCCTTGCGCGCAGAGGTCAATCGCTAGGGTTAGGGCTCAGGGGCATCGTAAGATAAAATTGCATCACCGAACACTGGCTGAAAATCAAAAATTTCGACGCGTTATATGACGCAGGTCGTTTCAGATATTTCGTCAAACGTTACAGTTCTCTATGCTCACCTCGATCAGGTTGCCGTCCGGATCGCGCATATAAAGCGAAAGGATCGGGCCAATCGCTCCCGATCTTTCAACCGGACCATCTTCGATTTCAACTCCTGCAGATTGAAGGTGAGATTGCCAATCTTCAATCGGTGTCTGTGTTAGAAAACACAGATCGGCAGAGCCAGAGACCGGCACGGCGGCTTTGGGCGTAAACTCTTGACCCGCCTTGTGCAGGTTGATTTTCTGGTCACCGAAACGCAAAGCATGCCGGATTGTGCCATCAGCGACGGTAAATGGGGCGTGTTCCATTCCCAACACATCGCAATAAAATGAGATGGATGCGTCAATATTGATTACGGTCAGCACAAGATGGTCGAGGTTGGTCAGTTTGGGCTGTTTCAATCTGCGGCTCCTTGGATCATGATCGCACCATGCAAAATGATATGCCAAACCTCGCTCGTCAAAAAGATGTACTTGATCCCGCGCGTGCGCAGGCCATGCAAGTTACCCTGGGCCAAGCGCCGGATTTGTCTGCAGGTGACGCGCTGCCGCCGTTTTTTCACCAACTCTATTTCTGGGCTCCGGTTACCCCCGAGGATCTGGGCCGCGATGGGCATCCAAGGGTTGGGGGGCTGATCCCGGACATGGGATTGCCAAGACGAATGTGGGCGGGGGGGCGATTGCAGTTTGATGTGCCATTGGTCCTCGGCGAACCAGCCGAGCGTGTATCTGTTTGCGAAACTGCGCAGCCCAAACAGGGGCGCACGGGGCCACTGGCCTTTGTCACCTTGCGCCACGAAATCATGCAGGGCGGCAAAACCTGTGTGACAGAATGGCAAGACCTCGTTTACCGCGAGGATCCAGACCCATCAGAGACCAAGCCAACTGCTCCTTTAGCCCCGACAGATGAAGATCAGGCTCAAGCACATAATTTCGACGCAACAGTGCTGTTTCGCTATTCGGCGCTGACGTTCAATGGGCATCGCATCCATTATGATCAGCCTTATGCCAAATCAGTGGAGGGTTATGACGGTCTGGTGGTGCATGGGCCATTGCTGGCGCAACACCTGATGCTGATGGCTCAGGATGCGCTGGGTCCTTTGTCGACATTTTCATTTCGCGCGACGGCACCTTTGATGCATTCTGAGACTGGGATCTTTTGTCGTAAGGGGCGAAAGCTGTGGGTGCGGGGCCCGGATGGGCGCCAATGCATGACGGCCGAGGCTTAAAATGACGATGGGACGTCGAAGCCATCGGGGATGGTGTTGATCTTGTCCATGACCAGATCGGCCATGGTTTGCGCAACTTTTGGGGCCATGCCAAATCCAATCTTGAAGCCGCCATTGGCGATATAATGGCCCGAGCGATCGGGCCAGTGACCGAGCATGGGCGCACGGCTGCGACTGCGCGGTCGCAGACCGGCCCACCGTGCGATAACAGGCGCATCAGAAAGCGCAGGGACTGCTGCGCGTGTCCGTTTAATGATCTCATCAAGCTGTGCGTCTGTTCCGGTGTTGGTGCTGAATGTGCGCTCAGTTGTTGATCCTATCGCAGTGGTGCCGTCTGCATGCGGTATGATGTGCAAGGTATCGGCAAACAGTTGTGGGCCGCCCGGCATCGCGTAACCCAAAAGTGCGGCCTGTCCCTTGATCGGGCTGCCGACGACACGGCTGCGTTCGGCGTTGAGCCTGTGCAGCCCGTCAACGCCTGTTGCATGTATGATAGCGCCTTGGTCGGTCCCATCTGTTAGGATTGGGACGCCGCGCGCCTGTAAAGCGGCAACCAGAGACAGACAGGCCTGTTTGGGATGGATGCGTGCACTGAGCGTGTCGAATATCTCATACCCTGATGGGCTGGGCACGGTCCATTCTGTGGGTTCGGAGCGCCTGACGTGCCATCGCGCGGCGTCGCCCCAAAGGCTGTTGGCTGAGGTTGCGCGTGCCTGGGCTAGTGCCAAGCCTGCTGCGTCAGAGATAGGTTGAATGCGGCCAAGACGCGCATAACCCGGCGACAGGCCGCCCATGTCCTCCACCTCGGCCCAAAAGGAGCGCGCCATCAATAGGCTTTCCAGTTGGAACTGCTTTTTAGGGTTCCAGTTCTCGGGCACGTGCGGGGCGAGCGCGCCGACGATCCCACCGCTTGCACCTGCCGCCGGGCCATGTGGGTCGATCACCTGTACCCGCGCCCCGCGTTGCACCAGCGTCCACGCTATTGACAACCCAAAGATCCCCGCGCCGCGCACTGTGATGTCTGCCGTTGCCAATATGTGCCCCTTCCGCCACTGTCACATCGATGGACAGCTCATACAGGGGTAACGGATGCAGGACCAGCAGGCAGAATTGGAATGGCGCGAGGACGCTGTACCGGTGTCGTTGCATTTTGACGATCCCTATTTCAGCCTTGAAAATGGACTGGCCGAAACTGAGCATGTGTTTCTCGCGGGTAATGATCTGCCAGCACGATTTCGAGACGGATTTCATGTGGGCGAACTGGGTTTTGGCACTGGTTTGAACTTTTTGGCGACATGGGCTGCCTGGCGCGCCTTTGGCGCGGGTGGAACGCTGCGCTTCACCAGCTTTGAAGCCTTTCCCATGTCACCTGCGGATATGGCCACAGCGCTGGCTGCTTTTCCTGCGCTGTCAGGGCTTGCAACGCAGTTGGTGAACGCCATGCAGAAGGGCGTTGGTGTCTGCACATTTGAAGATGTGCACCTGACCTTGATTTTGGGCGATGCCCGACAGACGGTGCCGTCTTGGGGCGAACGGGCTGATGCATGGTACCTTGATGGGTTCTCGCCCGCCAAGAATCCTGAGCTTTGGGGGCGCGATTTGTTGCAGGCGGTGGCCGCCCATACTGCACACGGAGGCACAGCAGCCACCTATACGGCGGCTGGCTTTGTGCGGCGCGGGCTGCAGGACGCCGGGTTTCATGTGACGCGGGCGCCGGGCTTTGGGCGCAAACGCCACATGACGCACGCGGTCCTTGCATGAGCGCGGGCAACAATGCGCGGCTTGGCATTGCGCTGATGATTGCTGTATCGGTGGTGTTCGCCGGACAAGATGGGATTTCGCGGCACCTTGCCGGTGAATACAACGTCTACATGGTCGTGATGATCCGCTATTGGTTTTTCGCAGCGTTCGTCATCGCCATTGCAGCTCGAAAAGCGGGTGGGATTGCCTTGGCCGCACGTACCGCGCGCCCGGCGATCCAGATATTACGTGGTGTTTTGCTGGCGGCAGAGATCTGCGTGATGGTCACTGCGTTTACTGTTTTGGGGCTGGTGGAAAGCCATGCGGTATTTGCGGCCTATCCATTGCTGATCGCGGCCTTGTCCGGCCCAATCTTGGGTGAGCATGTGGGCTGGCGGCGCTGGTTGGCGATCTTTGTGGGGTTCATAGGAGTCCTTATTATTCTCAAGCCCGGTTTGGGAGTGTTTGACCCGGCGGCCGCTATCCCGTTGGTTTCAGCGATCATGTTCGCGATCTATGGGCTTTTGACACGCTTTGTGGCGCGCGATGACACTGCTGCGACCAGTTTCTTCTGGACGGGTACCATGGGTGCGCTGGCCGTCACCGCCGTTGGCCTGTGGTTTTGGGAACCGATGGGCCGCGGAGATTGGGCTTGGATGGGTGTACTATGTATCACGGGCGCGCTGGGTCATTGGCTGTTGATCCGCTGCTATGAGGTGGCGGAAGCCAGCGCAGTGCAACCCTTTGCTTATTTCCAAATGGTCTTTGCTGCGCTCGTTGGGATTACTTTGTTTGGCGAGGTGCTTGAACCTAATGTTCTGATCGGAGCGGGCATCATCGTGTGTGCCGGTCTATTCACCCTTTGGCGCGAAAGACAGCAGAGTTGAGCCGGCAAGCTCGGCACTGAACGGGATAGGAAGAGGATACTTTCCAAGGCGCGCGCGATAGATTGGCAAGCTTTCGGCGACTCGCATCACGTAGTTGCGGGTCTCGCCAAAGGGGATGTGTTCGATCCAGTCCACGACATCATATGCTTCTGAACCCTTGCGAGGGTCGCCGTACAGGGTCATCCAACGTATTGGCCTGCTTGGCCCTGCGTTATATGCCGCAGACATCAGGATGACATTTCCACCAAACCGACCTGCCAGTTGAGACAGAAAAGTTGTGCCAAGCTCAGCGTTATATACGGGATCAGAGGTCAGACGTGCGGTGCTATGTTCAGCACTGCGACCCAAATCGGCGGCCACATCCTTGGCGGTGGCGGGCATGACCTGCATCAGCCCACGTGCGCCCGCGCCGCTTTGAACAGATGGATCAAATTCGCTTTCGCGCCGCGCGATGGCAAGATTCATCTCTGGGGCCATGGGCAGATTAGCATAGGCCAGCGGGTGCAAAGGATAGTACGCCGCGTGCAGTGTTTCGCCCCGTTTGGCAACACGTTTGCCTATCCTGACCGCCATATTTGGCTGGCCTGCATCGATCGCGGCCTGACCCAACTGACCTGCTTCTTCACGATCGAGATCTTCGGCAAGATGCGCCCAGAAGCGCCCGGCCAAGTACAGTTCACCTGATGCTTGCAAAAGCATACCGGCTTCAAAAACATCGTGGCGCACGAGGTCAGAGCTGCGCCAGTCTTCAAATGCCTCGCGGCCATCCAGATCCGGATCCATCGGAAAGCCGCCGCGCTCTGTTGCCAGCAATCCATAAAACGATGTCTGGTATCGCGCTCCTTCGGCATAGGCCGCTTTTGCGGCACGACCGTTGCCAAGAGTTTCATGCGTGCGACCAATCCAATATGCCGCCCTGCCAATTGAGATCGGCGATAGAATTGCGGCGCGGTGGTTCTGGAAGTGCGTCAAGGCGGTGATCGGGTCTTGTAGCTTGCGCAATGCGATATAGCCCGCCAGCCATTCAAGGTCCGCATATGACGCGCCCTCTGTCAAAAAATGGCGAGCAGCCAGTTCATAGGCCAATGCAGCACTACCGTCGCGCATTTCGTTGCGGGCCAATCCGAGTCGGCGCTGCGCCCAGGAATCTGGCCGGCCCAGCCTTTCGGCGGATTGGGACCGATCGCGCAGCAGTGCCTTGGCATCTTCCCAACGCCCCTTGCGCACACGCCATTCGAACCGAGCATGGGCCAGACCCGGATCATCCGCCAAAGCTTTTGGAACAGCTTTGATCAGCGCATCTACAGCATCAGACTGTTGCTGCAGGGCCAGACGTGCTTTTGCCAATGCTTGATGGTCGGCTGGGACCAGCTTGAGCATTCGGCGGGCATCTTTTGTCTTGTTGCTCCATAGCAGACCATCCAGCCTCGTGATGTGATGGCTTGCAAGCAGGTCGCCATTCGTCTTCAAATATTCGTTCTGTGTTGTTTCGTTCATAGACATCGCGCACCAAGCTAGCACGATATTAGCCCTCGCATCCGCGCTTGCGCCGCTGCGTGCCAAAGCGTTGGCGTGGGCGAGCACTCCTTCGGGTGTTTGCGCGGGAAACGCGGCAAAGAATGCAAGGATATCTTCATCTTTTTGTTCGGTGACGACCGCCTCGGACCGGCGGCGCAACATGGGCTCTCCGGGCCAGTGAGGGCGACGGTCAAGAAAGGCTATGACGTCAGCAAAGCTGCCCCGCGCTGCGCGCAACCGGTGCCATTCTATAATGTCGGCGGCCACATCGCCATCACGTGCAGCAAGTTTGGCTGCCGTTTCCCAGTTTTCCGCCCGCACCGCGTCCATCGCCCATGCCAAGGGGCGTGGACGTTCCGCTGACACCGCAAAAGCGCTGGCAAAAAACAAAAAGATTGCAATGGCAAAGCGGCTCATCTCTTGCATTTCTGGTCTGCCCTTGGATACACGCTGTAAGCATATGCTCGGATCGTGCAATTACAACTAACGTTCCGGGCATACGCGAAATTCGTCTCAGGCCCTCTGCCTGCCACACGTAATAATGGAGCGTGAGAATGTTTAAAGGTTCTATGCCTGCCCTCGTCACGCCGTTTCGTAACGGCGCTTTGGATCTGGAAGCCCTCAAGAAGCTGGTGGAATGGCACATCGGTGAAGGGTCGCATGGGTTTGTTCCCGTCGGTACGACTGGCGAAAGCCCAACTTTGACCCATACCGAGCACGAGACGGTTATCGAGACTGTTGTCAAGGCTGCGGCAGGCCGGGTTCCAGTGATTGCGGGTGCCGGTTCGAACAATACGGTAGAGGCAATTCGTTTCGTTCAGTACGCGGAAAAGGTCGGGGCCGACGCAGCTCTGGTCGTTACCCCATATTATAATAAGCCAACCCAACGCGGTTTGGTTGCGCATTTTGCAGCGCTGCATGACTGCGCGGAAATTCCAATCATCATTTATAATATCCCCGGACGTTCGGTTGTTGATATGACCCCTGAAACGATGGCTGAACTTGCCAAGCTACCTCGTATTGTAGGCGTTAAGGATGCTACTGGAGATCTGGCGCGGGTCTGTGACACGCGCTTGGCGTGCGGCGGCGACTTTATCCAGCTGTCGGGCGAAGATGCCACTGCGCATGGCTTCAATGCACATGGTGGGGTCGGCTGTATCTCGGTCACAGCAAATGTGGCGCCCAAACTCCTCAGTCAGGTGCAGGAAGCTTGCCTTGCTGGCGATTTCGCTAGAGCGCTTGAGGTGCAAGACAAACTGATGCCGTTGCACAAGGCGATTTTTACCGAACCTGGGCTGGTCGGTGCCAAATATGCGATGTCGCGGCTTGGCCTATGCTCTGATGAGGTGCGCCTGCCTTTGACTTGCTTGTCAGACGAGACGAAAGCGCTGGTCGATGCGGCATTGGTACACGCTGGCTTGTTGTAGCGCCGGATGGCGCCCTGACACAGCGGCTTATCGTTTGCCGTAATAAAGGCCGACCACGTGCTCAGCCTCTGCAAAAAATAGCCAGCGAGACGCGAATGCGCCACCCAAATGGCTGATCAGTGCCAACACCGCCAACCAATGTGAAAACGGTGCCAACAGCAGCAATAAAAGTGGGATGACTGCAAACAGCGCAATTGCGATCAGGCGCAATTTCATGCTGTGTTTTCGACCCACGACAAATGCAAACTCCTTGAGCAGGTAGTTTGTGCCTGTGTGGGGCGGCTCAAACGCCCGAACGTTGCCATTGGTGCCCAGACCTGTCGCCGTCGCAAGGTTTGTGCCTGAGTTTGCCAGCGCACCGTCGCCAATCATCCAAAGAACGACCTGAACAATAGCAGCCAGCAACACCAAGACGGTTGCCGTAGTAATTTGCCCGGCCAGAAGGGCACCGCCTGCGAGCGAAAAGCTTAGAAACATGAGTGGTGTCAGCGGTGAATTCCAGCGTGGAATTGTTTTAAGTTGGGCATAGATCATTGATGTGGTGAATACGGTGAGCAAGGAAAACAGCGCGCCTATCAACCCAAGTGCGACCCAACGCGTTTCAAAGAACACCAGACCAGCACCATAAAGCGCCATGACCATCAGCGCGATGACAGCGCATACGCCCTCGCGACTGAGCCAAGATGACCGCCACTGCTTAAACGCCTTAAGCGCGCGTTCGGGATGGCCAAGGTGAAAGGTGGACGACACCAGCCCACCGACCGCACACAGGTAAGCAATCACGAAGAACGCAAACGCGTTCAGCCCAGTAACAGCTGGCAAGCCGAGGCCCAGAAAGATCAGTAGCCCAAAGCCAACACCGCTGAACACAGTAAAGAAAATAACGGACGGGGCAGGATGCATCAGAGGTTCTCCAGTGTCTTGTCGAGCCAACCCAGAAAACCCTTGGTTTCTTGTGCGACGGGTTCAAGGTATGGTGCAAGAATGTCGATATCGCCTGCACCCTCTGACAAAGTGTCTTTGGGGCGGGGCGGCAGGTATTTATTGACGGGCTTGGTGCCCTGCTCTGGCATCAGGTCGATGCCACCACGTTCGGCGGTCAGTTTTGAAACGTTGCTTTCGGGGTCGGAAAAGTCGCCAAAATGGCGCGCACCTGCTGGGCACGTGCGCACGCAGGCCGGTTCGCGGTCTTCCTCGGGCAGGTTCTCATTATAGATCCGATCAACGCAGAGCGTACATTTCTTCATCACCTTTTCTACGGCATCCATTTCCCGAGCACCGTAGGGGCAGGCCCAAGCACATAAGCCGCAGCCGATACAGTCGCTTTCGTTGACCAGAACAATGCCGTCTTCAACTCGCTTATAGCTTGCACCTGTTGGACAGACCGTGACACAGGGCGCGTCTTCGCAATGCAGACAGGACTTGGGAAAGTGGACCAGTTGTGCAGTACCTTGTTCGGGTTGAACCTCAAAGCTGTGAACACGATTGAGAAATGTGCCAGACGGGTCTGAACCGTATGCGTCGGTATCAGCCAGGGGCGCGCCGTAGTTTTCAGTGTTCCAGCCCTTGCACGAAATTACGCAGGCATGGCAGCCCACACATGTGTCCAGGTCGATGACAAGACCCAGCTTTTTGGTGGTTGAGGTGGGCAGAGTTGTCATGTGACATGTCCCTCTGTTGGGTAAGGAAGAACCGGGCCTTTATTCCCGACCAGCTTATATTTTTTAATAGTTAAGTGAAACGCCGTCTGGGCTGGTGCGATATTCATTGCGCCGACAGCTTTGGTTTTGGATGTGTCCCAGTTGGCTATGAAGTAGACAAACGAGCCAACGGCGAGGGCGACAAATGCAGCGATGGCAAAAAGGGTGCGCCGTATTGGGTTCATTTGCCCACCTTCCACGTTAAATCTTTGGGGCCGCGGCCTACTGGAGATTTGACTGGGTCCATCGCGGGCTGGCTTTCAGTGGGCGGATCTGTTTTTTCAATGCGCACCTTCAGGTCGAACCAAGCTGCTTGACCGGTGATCGGATCAGAATTGGCCCAGCGAAGCCCATCGCCTTTGGGTGGCAGCAACTCGTGGATCAGGTGGTTGAGCAAAAAGCCGCGCGTTGCTTCAGGCGCGTTTTCGTCGAGCGCCCAGGCCCCTTTGCGCTTTCCGATTGCGTTCCACGTCCACACTGTATTTTCGTTCAGTGCCGCCATTTCCAGAACGGGGACCGTTATTGCACCATGCGGTGATGTAACGCGGGCCCAATCGCCATCTTGTAGCCCGTTTTCGCGCATCAGCTTGGTTGGCACATAGAGCGGATTATGCCCATGCAGTTGACGCAGCCATGCGTTTTGCGACCCCCACGAATGGTACATCGCCATGGGTCGCTGTGTGAGCGCGGTTATGGGGAATTCATCAGCTCTGTTCTCTGCGGCCGGATCGTACCAAATGGGCAACGGGTCCATAGTTGCTTTGATCCGGTCGCGCAGATGATCTGGTGGCTGACGGTCCCCATGCCCTTCTGCGGCAAGCTGGAAGCGGCGCATCGGCTCAACATAAAGTGAAAATAGATAGGGTTGCGGGCTATCATACAGCCCCATGCCTACTGCCCAATCTTGATAGTCCGCATTCCAGGGTTTGTAATAGTTCGCCCCTTGCGGAATATGTTCAACGAAAAATCCACCGTTCTCGATATAGTTTTCAAGTTGGCTTTCGTTGGCGGCACCACGCCCTGATTGTGTACCATTTTCGCCCATGCGCCAACCTGCAAGCGGGCCAATGCCGGGCTTGCGCTCATGATTGACGATGTAGTCGGCATAATCGTCGTACTTCTGGCTGCCGTCTTCGTTTGTAAAGCCTGGCAGGTTCAGTCGGGCACCCAGATCACATAGCACAGACTGGAAGCCACGAACGTCGCGGTCAGGTTCGATCACGGGCCAGCGAATGGCGTCGGCAGCAGCGTCAGCCTCGCAGATTGGACGATCGAGCAATGAGATACAGTCGTGCCGTTCCAGATAGGTTGTGTCAGGCAGAATTAGGTCTGCATAGGCCACCATTTCCGAACTATACGCATCCGAATAGATTATGCGGGGGATCACATAATCGCCGTTTTCATCCGTATCGGTCAGCATGTCGATTACGCCGCGTGTGTTCATCGACGAGTTCCACGACATGTTGGCCATATACATGAACAACGTGTCGATTTTGTAGGGATCGCCGGCATATGCGTTTGAGATCACCATATGCATCAGACCATGGCTTGACATCGGGTTGTCCCAGGAGAAAGCCTTGTCGATCCGTGCAGGCGTGCCGTCTTCGCGCAATGCAAGGTCGTCAGGGCCGTGGGTAAAGCCCAGGTGTGGGCCATCGAGCGGTGCGCCCGGTGTGACCTTGCAATGCGGCTTGGGATGGGCCGTTGCAGGTTTTGGATAGGGCGGCTTAAAACGGAACCCACCGGGCACTTCGACGCTGCCCAATAGGATTTGCAATACGTGCAGTGCGCGACAAGTTTGGAAGCCGTTGGCGTGCGCGCTGATCCCGCGCATGGAATGAAAGCTGACCGGTCGGCCTTGCATTGTCTTGTGCGTTTGACCGCGGAAATCAGTCCATTCTTGTTCTAGCTCAAACGCCTCGTCAAAGGCGACGCGCGCTATCTCGGCGGCCAACGTACGGATGCGCTTGGCAGAGATGCCGACGCGCTCGGCAACCGCTTCGGGTGCATAGTCGTCAGATAAATAGCGGTCTGCCATATGGTGCATGACGGTATTGTGAGTGATACCTGCATGGCGGTGCGTGGCGGCTAGATCGGGCTTTACGCCCTTTTGGTCAAACGGGGTCAGCTTGCCTGTGGTGCGGTCCATTACTAATTCTTTGCCGTCATCATCGCGCAATAAAAGGCCAAATTCGGAGGATTTTTCGTCTCCGTTCACGAAGCAAGGCGCGTTGGTGTATTGCGCCAGATAGTTGACATCGATTTTGCCTGCTTTCATGAGGCAGTGGACCATGGACAGGATGAACAGCCCGTCTGTGCCTGGTGTGATGCCAACCCAGTCATCTGCCACCGCGTTGTAACCGGTGCGGATAGGGTTCACGCCAATGACGCGCGCCCCGCGTGCTTTGATTTTGCCAATGCCCATCTTGATTGGGTTGCTGTCATGGTCTTCGGCGACACCAAACAGCATGAACAGCTTGGTGTGATCCCAATCTGGCTGGCCGAATTCCCAGAACGCGCCACCCATTGTATAGATGCCGGCTGCAGCCATATTCACCGAGCAAAAGCCACCATGTGCCGCATAGTTTGGTGTTCCAAAATTTTGCGCCCAAAAGCTGGTAAAGGACTGTGATTGATCACGACCGGTGAAAAACGCTAATTTGGACGGGTCATCTTTGCGAATTGGTTCAAGCCAGTTTGTTGCGATACCCAAGGCCTCGTCCCAGCTGATTTCCTCGAACTCGCCAGATCCGCGTGGACCGACCCGTTTCAGTGGTGCGCGCAGACGCGATGGTGCGTTAACCTGCATGATCCCGGCGGAGCCTTTGGCACACAATACACCCTTGTTCACAGGGTGATCCCGGTTGCCTTCGATATATGCGACCTTGCCGTCTTTCATATGCACATTAATGCCGCAGCGGCAGGCGCACATGTAGCAGGTGGTTTTGCGGATCTCGTCCGAAACCTTGGGGGATAAATCAAGCTTGGGCTGGTTCATAAGGTCCCTTTCAAAGCAGCGGATTGAAGCGCGGTTACAGCGATCATGTGCAGGACATCATCGGTTGTACAACCACGGCTGAGATCGTTGGCGGGTTTTTTAAGACCCTGAAGAATTGGTCCAATGGCTGTGCAACCACCGACTCGCTCTGCAATTTTGTATCCGATGTTGCCTGCGTCGAGGTTTGGAAAGATCATGACATTGGCTTGACCGGCGACATCTGACCCTTTGGCTTTGGATGCGCCAACACTGGGCACAAAGGCCGCATCAAATTGCAATTCGCCATCCGAAGCGATTTCGGGGTGCTGGGCATGCAGAATTTCACTTGCCTCTGTCACCTTTGATACGCTCGGGTGGCGCGCACTGCCATTAGTCGAAAATGACAACAGCGCGACCTTGGGTTTAACGGCTAACAGTGCGGCGCAAGATGCGGCGGCTTGGGCCGCGATGGCTGCCAATTCCTGTGCCGTAGGATCAATAACGAGACCACTGTCGCTGAATATCATGGCCGAACGGCCCGATGGATGCCCTTTGGGCAGGACCATCAGAAAAAAGCTGGAAACCAAGGCTGCGTCGGGTGCTTTCCCGATGAACTGCAATGCTGCGCGCACTGTATCCGACGTGGTCGCAACCGCGCCGCCCACGGTGCCATCAGCAAACCCCATGTGCACAAGCGCCGCTGCATAGACCAACGGATCTTTGGCCAATTCAGTTGCTTGTTCTTTTGTGATGCCCTTGTGGCTCCGCAGGGCAAAAACGGTTTGGACGATCTGCGGTGTCATCAAAGAAGTCGCAGGGTCAGCGATCATCAACTGATCGGACATTGCCGTGTTTTCAGTTGCCAGAGCGGCTGAGATTGTTTTGGTTTCTCCGACCAATGTGATTGTGGCGATGCCCAACGCCACAGCGCGCACGGCAGCGGCCACGATCCGAGGATCGTGGCCTTCGCTCAACACAATATGAGCGGGGTGAGCCGCCGCACGGGTCTGGATGTCTCCCAGTACGCTCATGCGATGGATCGTTTTGCTTGTCGATCTAACACGATTTTTCAGGCGCCGTTCATGTCATCGGCAGAGATACCTGCCACCGCCACCGGCTTTTTCATCGCGTCGCGACGGAACGGTTCGCCCAGTTCCTGATTGAGCATGACTTCAATCAGGGTGGTTTTGCCATTCTTCATTTGATCATTGATCGCCTTGTTCAAGGTATCCGTCAATTCATCCATCGTGCGGACGGCAACACCCTCAAGGCCGCATGCCTTTGCGATACCGGCATAGGATACTGATGTGTCCAGTTCGGTGCCGACAAAGTTGTCTTCAAACCATAGGGTCGAATTTCGCTTTTCGGCGCCCCACTGGTAGTTGCGGAAAACAATCTGCGTGACCGGTGGCCAGTCGCCGCGACCGATGGCGGTCAGTTCATTGACAGCAATGCCAAATGCACCGTCGCCTGCAAAGCCGACAACCGGAACATCCGGCTGGCCAATTTTGGCGCCAACAATTGCCGGGAGACCGTAGCCACAGGGACCAAACAGACCCGGTGCAAGGTATTTCCGACCTTCGTCAAAGTCAGGATATGCGTTACCGATGGCACAGTTGTTGCCGATGTCTGACGAGATGATCGCCTCGCGGGGGAGCGCGGACTGAATGGCACGCCATGCCATGCGTGGGCTCATCCAGTCTGGCTTGTCGGCGCGCGCGCGCTCGTTCCATGTGGTGCCGGGATCATCGTCTTCGTGGTCCATTGACGACAGTTGCTGCGCCCATGTCGACTTTGCCGTTGCGATACGCGATTTGCGGTCGGCGCGGCCGGCATCTCCGGCAGTTTCGCTCAGACCGGCTAGAATGCCGCGCGCAACTTTGGCTGCGTCACCAACGATGCCGACAGTCACTTTCTTGGTCAGGCCTATGCGGTCAGGGTTGATGTCGACTTGGATGATCTTGGCATCCGTTGGCCAATAGTCCATGCCGTATCCGGGAAGTGTCGAAAATGGGTTCAACCGGGTGCCGAGGCACACAACGACATCTGCGCTTTTAATCAATTCCATTCCTGCCTTGGACCCGTTGTAGCCCAATGGGCCAGCAAACAGGGGGTGCGATCCGGGGAAGGCGTCGTTGTGCTGGTAGCCAACGCAAACGGGTGCATCTAAACGTTCTGCCAGATCCATAGAGGCTTGGATGCCGCCTTCGGAAAGGACAACACCGGCACCGTTCAGGATCACAGGGTTCTTGGCACCAGAGATCAAAGCCGCCGCCGCCGCGATAGAATTCTCGCCACCGGGTGAAACTTCGAATTCGATGGGGTCAGGGATTTCGATGTCGACAATTTGGGTCCAGTAATCACGGGGCAGGTTAATCTGCGCCGGGCCAGACAAGCGCTTGGCCTGTGCGATGACACGGGTCAAAACCTCTGCAACACGACTTGGGTCACGGACTTCTTCTTGGTACGCGACCATGTCCTGGAACAGGGCCATTTGTTCAACTTCTTGAAAGCCGCCTTGGCCAATAGTTTTGTTCGCGGCCTGTGGCGTGACCAACAAAAGTGGTGTGTGGTTCCAGTAAGCGGTTTTTACCGCAGTCACAAAGTTGGTGATGCCTGGGCCGTTCTGCGCGATCATCATCGACATTTCGCCCGTGGCGCGGGTGTAGCCATCTGACATGAAGCCCGCAGAGCCTTCGTGCGCACAATCCCAGAACTTGACCCCAGCGGATGGGAACAAGTCAGATATAGGCATCATAGCCGATCCGATAATGCCAAACGCGTGGCGGATGCCGTGGCGCTGTAGCGTTTTTACAAATGCTTCTTCAGTGGTCATCTTCATAGGGCAGTCTCCGAGCATCGGGCGTCGATTCGCCCTTTTACGATGAATTTGGCGTAACCTAAGGGGGTGGCGCTGGAATGGTTAGGGCCAGATGCCATATCCATTTAAGTCCAAGCTATGCTGCAAGGTGTGCTGCGATAAGTTCAATTCCATCGGAGATGCGTTCTGCTGCTATGGACGAATAGCCCAGACGATAATAGCGGCGGGTTTGGTCGGGGATGGTAAAGAAAGCCCCCCCCGGCTCGATCAACACGCCCACATCACGCAGGCGTGCCGCCAGAACGCCAGCGTCCACCCCTTCGGGTGCGCGCATCCAGTAAGACGAGCCACCGAATGCCCCCTGCCCGGCAACTTCAAGGCCATGAGCAGCGATGGCACTTTGCATTTCTTGGCGGCGACTGTGTAACGCTTTGGCCATTTTGCGGATCTGTGCGTCATAGTGGCCAATCGATAAAAAGTAGGCTGCAGTGCGCTGAATGTGCCCTGGCGGGTGCCGTAAAACGGATGTGCGCAGCGCGCGCGCCTCACGAATAAATGCCTCTGAGCCGACCATGTAGCCGAGGCGCAGCCCAGGAAACAACGACTTAGAGAAGCTTCCGACATGAATCACTCGCCCGTCGGTATCAATTGACTTGAGTGCAGGTGAGGGCGGTTCGAGGAAGGACATTTCGAACTCATAGTCATCCTCTACGATCAACGCATCCAGATCGCGGGCCCGGTCAAGAAGCCTCTGTCTGCGCGCCATAGGCATAGTTGCAGTAGTCGGACATTGGTGGCTTGGCGTGGTAAATATCACGTCCGTTTCTGGCGGGATTGCGTCGGGGGGCAGGCCGTCACGATCGACCCGCACTGGTGCCATGTGGCACCGGGACTGAGTCAATATTT
This sequence comes from Tateyamaria sp., assembly GCA_029250205.1. Classification (GTDB taxonomy): domain Bacteria; phylum Pseudomonadota; class Alphaproteobacteria; order Rhodobacterales; family Rhodobacteraceae; genus Tateyamaria. The sequence continues at coordinate 59,998 of JAQWVA010000012.1, read as the reverse complement.
CACGCATCGCAGGGTAACAGGGGTCTTCAAAAGCGGCAGTCCTGCGCTGGGTCAGCAACACCTGAGCGGCAAGCCATAAAGCATTTTGCGCCCCCAGAGTAATAAGGATTTGGTCACTATTTGCAGTGATGCCGCGCCGGGGCAGGGTGTTGCGCTGAATAAACTCGATCAGCTGTGGGTCGTCCTGATCATAATAGTCAGAGGTCAATGCCACAAAGTCGCGCTGGCCCAATGCCTGCAAGGCACATTGGCGCCAGTTGGCGTGATCAAATAGCTGTGGGTCGGTCTGGCCGTAGATAAACGGATAGCGAAACTGGGCCCAATCGAGTGGTTTTTGCAGAACTTGACCACCAGAAAACCGCTGTCCAATCGCTCGGCTCCAGTCAACGGCATCATTTGAAACAGGTTGCGGTTGATAAATCGGAGGTACTGGCGCGTTCAGCGACACAAAATAGCCCGAACGCCCGCGTGCGGTCAGATAATCAGAGGCTACAAGTTCGGTATAGGCGAGTGTAACAGTAATCCTACTGATACCAAGATGTTGCGCCAATTTGCGCGTTGAAGGCAGTTTCTCCTCGGTGCTGAAGCGGCCTGAAAGAATGCCATGGGCAATCATTTGCTGCACCTGGCTTTGCAGGGTGCCTTGATGGTTTGGTGATAAGAAAAAGGTTTCAACAGGGAGAGCCATTTGAAAACTCTACACTGGACTTAGGCGGCCCGCAATCTGGATATAAAATTTTACGAATACGCAGACTTGTTTTTGATTTCTATCATAGGTTCTTCGGAGAATAAATGGTTTATGAGCTGAAACATTTCATAATTGCGAGAATATCGGACAGCACGGCGCATTGCCCAAGTTTTGAGATGAGAACAAAGAAAATCTAATGGTGCTCAGGTTTGGAACGGGAAAATTTATGGGCATTGATTGAAATCGAGCATTTGGATGGAGGCAAGCTTGAGAGTGAGTTGGCCGTACAGGTAGTTTAGGTTCTAAAGCGTCCAATGTTCGCGCAAGATGCACTGCGAGGTGTTCACAAACATGTGCATGAGCCGAAGTGTCAATCCGGAAAGCCAAAAGCGGGCCATGATGGCGCCATGAAACGATTGGTCAGTGTTGGTGCGCGCGATGTCGACCGCGCGCACCCAAAATATAATCAGCCGAAGACGTCTGTAAGAGCAGTGTCAACGGCACTCGTAATCTGGTCGATGTCGTCTTTTGTCGCGATCAGCGCTGGCGAAAAGCACAATGTGTTGTTCTTACCGGGCAGCGACCGGTTCGTGGCACCAATGATCACAGCCTGTTTCATGCAGTGGCCCACGACCGCCTGCACTTTCTTTTCCTCTGCAGGCTCGCGGCTGTGGCGGTCAGCAACCAGTTCGGCACCCAAAAACAGTCCCTTGCCACGCACGTCGCCGATGACCTCGTGTTTGTCTTTCAGCTCGGCCAGCTTGTCGAGCATATAGGCGCCCATGGCGGTGGTGTTGGTTAGCAAATCTTCGTCTTCGATAATTCGCATGTTTTCCAGCGCGGCAGCTGGCCCCGCCGTGCATCCGCCAAAGGTCGATATGTCCCGGAAATAGTTCATCGGATCGCTGGTGTCGTCCTTAAACATGTCAAAGACTTCATCGGTGGTGGCTAGGCACGAGATGGCCGCATAACCAGAGGCAACACCCTTGGCCATTGTGACCATGTCGGGCGTGATTCCGTAATGTTGATAGCCAAACCATGTGCCTGTGCGACCGACGCCGCAGACTACCTCGTCAATATGTAAAAGGATGTCGTATTTTTTGCAGATCTCCTGAACACGGGGCCAGTAACCTTCTGGTGGAACAATAACGCCGCCGCCTGCGGTAACGGGCTCAAGGCACAGCGCGCCCACGGTGTCTGGGCCTTCGCGAAGGATGATTTCTTCAATTTGATTGGCCGCCCATTCGCCATAGTTGTCTGTCGGCGCGCCGTCTTGTTCGTGCTTGCGATACTCAAGGCAGTGGGGCACGCGGACAAAGCCCGGCGTGTAGGGGCCGTATTGCGCGTTGCGCTCGTCCTGGCCGCCTGCGGACAAACAGGCAATCGTGGTGCCGTGATAGTCGCGGTCGCGATAAAGAATCTTATGTTTCTTGCCGCCATAGCGCTTGTGCGCGATCTGGCGCACTATTTTGAACGCTTTCTCGTTCGCTTCAGACCCGGAGTTGGCATAATAAATGCGGTCAAGGCCGGGCATCTTGGTCAACAGCTTTTCCGCAAAAAGGGCGCCGGGAACGGACCCGACGGTACCACCAAAGAAGTTCATCTTGACGATTGCGTCGCGCACAGCATCGCCAATAGTTTCGCGGCCGTAGCCAACATTAACCGTCCAAACACCACCAGAAACGGCATCAATGTGTTCGATACCTTTTTGGTCCCAGACCCGTAGGCCCTTACCTTCGATGATAATTTTAGGATCGGCACCGGTGAAAAACGGCTGGTGCTGTACCAAGTGATGCCAGACGTTTGCGCGGTCTGCCTCGACAACGCGGCTGATATCGTTTTCAGAGAACGTTCCGTCCATGTCGTGAACCTTTCGATGAACTGTGGGCACAATACACATGGCCCGTTTTGCCTACCTGCATCCATCTTTGCTGAGATTCCACAAAGCATAATAGGGCCAGATTCAATGAGTAAGTAATGCCAGTTTGGGGTAGAAATTCAACAATTAAAGGCGAAAAATCGTCTGAAATGCTCTGTTTTCATAGGTTTGTTTCTGTTTTTAAGATCTAAAAGATAGGTTTTTCTTGCGTATAATATTGCGAGTTTTTCGGAATAATGATTGATCCCGCGCGTTTTATCGGCTCCGATTGCGTCAGCGCCGCAAAGCGCGCGGCCATCAGAGACGGGAAACTGTCCGAACTAATCTTATACGCACAGCATTCATGACTGTGCGACAAACGGGAGAACCAAAAATGACATTTAAATCCAAGCTTATGGGTGCCGTCGCGGCCACAGCCATGCTGGCGGGTGCCCAAGGCGCTTTCGCAGCAGGCCACGGTGAAATCACCGTTGCCTACTTCCTTGAGTGGCCCATGCCCTTTCAGTACGCCAAAGAAACCGGCATGTACGAAGAAGCAATGGGCACCAAGATTAACTGGGTGAGCTTTGACACTGGCACTGCGATGTCCGCAGCGATGGCGTCGGGCGATGTTCAAATCTCTGTGTCGCAGGGTGTGCCGCCCTTCGTGGTTGCTGCTTCTGCTGGTCAGGATATCCAAATTGTCGACGTGGCGGTTTCCTATTCCGAAAACGACAACTGTGTTGTTGCGTCCGCTTTGGAGATCGACAAAAATTCTGCAGGCGAGTTGGCTGGCAAGAAAGTCGCCGTGCCGCTGGGCACCGCAGCCCACTATGGCTTCCTAAGTCAGATGAACCACTTTGGCGTAGACCTTGCATCGCTTGATGTGGTCGACATGGCCCCTGCCGAAGGTGCCGCCGCACTGGCGCAAGGCTCTGTTGACATGTCATGCGGCTGGGGTGGTGCGCTACGCCGCATGAAAGAAAGCGGTAACGTGCTGCTGACCGGCGCAGAAAAAGAAGAGCTGGGCATTCTGGTGTTCGACGCCACAACTGCGCCTGCTAACTTTATCGCTGAAGAAGGCGAGATGCTGAGCCAGTTCCTGGCCGTGACAGCCGCATCCAACGCAATGTGGGCAGACGAGGCAAACCACGCGAAAATGTTGCCCGTCATCGCCAAGGATGCCGGTATGGATGAAGATGCCACAGCATCCACGCTGGCGACTTTCAAGTTCCCCACAGTTGAAGAGCAGCTGAGCGGCGCATGGCTCGGTGGAACAGCGGCGACCTTTATGAAGGGTGTGGCGGACGTGTTCGTCAACGCGGGTTCAATCGACAGTGCACTGGACAACTACGAAGGCACCGTCAACACAGACGCTTTGAACGCGATCAAGTAAAGCGATCTGATCGGGCCCGTGTGCTTGTCGTGCGCGGGCCCTTTTTTTGATATTGAGGTAGGGTGAAACCTGCCCAAAAGCGCCAGTACGGCGCAAGTGACAGGTGGCGACCGATGTCCGGACTTTCTATTCAAGGTATTTCGATGCGCTTTGATCTGCCCGATGGCGGAGCAGTGCAGGCGTTGAAAGACGTCTCGCTTGACCTCAAGGCGGGCGAGCTGATGAGCGTGCTAGGCCCTTCGGGTTGCGGCAAGACGACATTGCTGAACATCGTGGCAGGCTTTCTGGCCCCGACCGGTGGCAAAATGATTTTGAACGGTCACGAGATTGACGGCCCCGATGCCGAACGCGGCATGGTCTTTCAACAAGGCGCGCTGTTTGAATGGATGAGCGTGCGCGAAAATGTGGGGTTTGGGCCGTCAATGAAAGGCATGCCCAAGCGCGACAAGGCCGAGATTGTCGACCATCTGCTGGATGTTGTTGGCTTGCAGGACTTCAAGGAAAAGGCCGTTTATGAACTGTCGGGGGGTATGCAGCAGCGGGTTGCCCTTGCGCGCTGTCTGGCCAATGACCCTGACGTTATCCTGATGGACGAACCGCTGGGCGCGCTTGATGCGCTGACCCGCGAAAAGATGCAATCGCTTGTCCTGAAGTTGTGGAAAGAAACAGGCAAGACTATTATTTTAATCACACATTCTGTTGAAGAGGCATTGTTGTTGGGCGAGCGTTTGTTGGTCATGGCCCCGCGTCCCGGCCGCATCCACAAGGAATACCGGTTGCCCTTTGCCGAGATGGGCGTTGATGCTGATCTGCGCGAGGTGAAAAAACACCCCGAGTTTGCACAGCGCCGAGAGGAAATTCTGGGCATGATTTGGGACATGGAAGAAGAAATTATGGGCCGGACGGAGGCAGCAACATGATTCCCTTTCTGATCTACGTTGCGATCTTTGTGGTCGCTTTTTTCGTTGTCAAAGCCATAGCGCAGCGCAGGGCGATTTCCGATTATGGCTCGCTCAAAACCGTGACCTTTGGCGATGAAAGCGCCGTAACACCAAACAGGGCAGCTTCGTTCATTTCGATTTTGACCATTTTTGTGCTCTGGGGGATGTTCACCGGATCGTCCCTGTTGCCGAGTTTCCTGCATGCGCCTGGCCCTTTTGAGGGCACGGGCACTTTTGAATACACCGCACAGGCCGGAGATGACCGGGATACTGCTACTGTCACTGTGCTGGTGCATCCGATAGACACCCGCACAGACGCCCCCGAGGTGGATTCCGGACAGGGATGGGCCAAGAACGACAGTGTTGCCATCGGTATGTGGCGCTCTGGGCTTTTGCGTGTTGATCGAAACGATGAACTTGGACGGGGCGAAGGCGCCATATTGATCGAGATCAACGGTGAAAAGGTTGCGCCGCGTGACAGCGTTGATGTCGGGTGGGGCACTGTGACCATCACCGATAAAGGCACGCCCAACATTCAACCCAGTAAGGGCTGGCAGATGGAGCCGATCTGGTTGCCTTCGCCTGAGGCCGTCGTTGTGCGCATCGGTGAAATCGCGAGCGAAGGATTCCGCGGTTCCACTTTGTGGGAGCATTTGGGCTATTCGTTGTTCCGGGTTGTCGTTGGTTTTTTCTTTGGCGCGCTCGTGGGCATTCCGCTGGGCTATGCAATGGGGCTGAGCAACTGGTTTCGTGGATGGTTTGATCCGATCGTGGAATTCATGCGCCCGGTGCCGCCCCTGGCATTGATCCCGCTTGTTATCATCTGGGCGGGGATTGGCGAGACGGGTAAGATTATCCTGCTGTTTCTTGCGGCGCTTTGGATCATGGCAATTGCGGCCCGGTCTGGTGTGAGTGGCGTCAAGATTTCCAAGGTCCATGCAGCCTATTCACTTGGGGCCAGCAAAACGCAGATCATGCGGTATGTCATTGTGCCCAATTCCTTACCCGAGATATTTACCGGTGCACGAGTTGCGATGGGGGTGTGTTGGGGCACGGTTGTCGCCGCCGAGCTGGTCGCTGCTGAAAAGGGGGCAGGCATGATGATCATGGTTGCTTCAAAATTCCAAAACACGGATATCGTGATCATGGGAATAATCCTGATTGGCATTATCGGATTTAGCATTGACTTGCTTATGCGTTGGGCCGAACGGCTTCTTGTGCCTTGGAAGGGCAAGGGCTGAGCCGCGCAAGGTGGTCACCATACCAGCAGCTTTCTGTGCATGGCGCTTACCAAAACCGCATACGGTTCAATATTTTGCCAAATCTTAAAAGCGCCCTTTTGTGGGGCAGGGCGGGCGCTGCCCGGCCTGCCGCTGGGCGAACAATTTTGTGCAGAGATCCTTTTTAGCGTTTGATAGAACGCCTGAAAAAATACGCAGCACCTAAAGCTTCTGGCGAAATACCAGAAACATCACGAGCACCTCTTTCGTATAAGGCTGCTATATATTTCAAAATTGCGCGCCGAAGTTCAATAATGGGGCGGTCGTTCGTCGCCGGTGATTACACCGCCGCCGCCTTCGGCCTCGCGTGCGCCCTCGCGCTGCATAAGCATCTGTACCCTGCGTGTGAGCACAACGATTTCTCGCTCTTGACGCGCAACAACATCTGACATGTCTTCGACGGTTCTGGTCAAATGGGCGATTTGTTCTTCAAGTTCTTGCATCTGTCTCTCCTGCTTACAGATGTGGGGCAAGTGTGCGCGCGGTGCAAGGCGGATGTGCGCCTTGCCCCCCTTCGCGGCGTAGGCTATCCCGCCCGCGTAGATCAATCGGAGCCGCACGATGGCCAAACCCAAAAAAAACCCGCGCCCAAAGGCCCAGACGCCCAAGGGATTTGCCGATTATTTCGGCAAGGATGTCACAGAACGCGCCGAAATGTTGCAGGTGATTGCTGGGGTGTACCATAGGTATGGCTTTGATGCGCTGGAAACGAGCGCGGTAGAAACCGTCGAGGCATTGGGCAAATTTCTGCCAGATGTGGATCGCCCGAACGAGGGCGTTTTTGCTTGGCAGGAAGAGGATGGCGACTGGATGGCGCTGCGGTATGACATGACCGCTCCGCTGGCGCGCGTCTATGCGCAGCACCGCAATGATTTGCCCAACCCCTATCGCCGCTATGCAATGGGGCCGGTTTGGCGCAACGAAAAGCCGGGACCGGGGCGGTTCCGCCAGTTTTATCAGTGTGACGCAGATACTGTTGGAACAGCCAGCATGGCCGCTGACGCCGAGATCTGTGCCATGCTTTCTGATACGTTGGAAGCGGTGGGCATTGCGCGTGGTGATTATGTGATCCGTATCAACAACCGCAAGGTGCTGAACGGAGTGATGGAGGTTGCAGGTCTTGCCGGTGACAGCAAGCAAGCTGAACGCGGCATCGTTCTGCGCGCCATCGACAAGCTTGACCGGCTTGGGCCAGACGGTGTCAGAGCCTTACTGGGTGCGGGGCGCAAAGATGAAAGTGGCGATTTCACCGAAGGGGCCGGGCTGAACGAGACACAAGCCGAAGTCGTTATGGGATTCATGGATGCAAAACGTGCCGACGGTGCTGCGACGGTCACCCGCTTGCGCGAGCTTGTCGCGGGCTCACAGGTCGGAACGACCGGCGTGAACGAGCTTCAGACGATTGCCGACTTGTTGCAGGCCGCAGGATATGGCGCTGACCGTGTTGTCATTGACCCTTCGGTGGTGCGTGGCCTTGGTTATTATACAGGTCCGGTCTATGAGGCGGAACTGACCTTTGAGGTTACGGATGAAAAAGGTCGCCCACGCAACTTTGGATCCGTTGCTGGCGGTGGCCGATATGATGATCTGGTCAAGCGCTTCACCGGTCAGGAAGTGCCCGCGACAGGCATTTCTATCGGGGTTGACCGTTTGCTGGCCGCTCTGCGCGCCACCGGTCGCACCGGTTCAGAAGCGCCCGGCCCAGTCGTCGTGACGGTGATGGACCGTGACCGCATGGCCGATTATCAGGCGATGGTTGCCGAACTGCGAAATGCGGGTATCCGGGCCGAGGTGTATCTGGGTAATCCCAAGAACTTTGGTAACCAGTTGAAATACGCCGACAAACGCGGCAGTCCGGTTGCGATTATTGAAGGTGGGGATGAACGAGAGCGCGGTGTGGTCCAGATCAAGGATTTGATCCTAGGTGCCAAGATCGCGGAAACGGCCACCCACGACGAATGGGTCGAAAACCCAAGCCAATTCGAAGTGGCTCGGGGTGAGATGCTGGCAAAAGTTCAAGAGATTTTGGGTCAATGAGTGCCGCACGCAGCCGAGCGATGGCGCTGCGCGATGGCTTTGCCGCGCAAGGGGCCGTGATTGTCGAACCTCCGGTTCTGCAATCAGCCGAGCTTTTGCTGGATCTCTATGGCGAAGATATTCGAAGCCGCGCTTATGTGACGAGTGACGCATTGCGAGGCGAACAGATGCTGCGCCCTGATTTCACTGTGCCGGTTGTGCAGATGCACATGGCGCAGGGCGCGGAACCTGCGCGCTATACATATGCAGGCACCGTGTTTCGGCGGCAGGAAGACCATGCGGACCGTGCCAATGAGTATCTGCAAACAGGCTACGAGATATTTGACCGGGCAGACCCGGCTAGTGCGGATGCCGAGGTGTTCGCACTTATGTCTAACGCAGTCGCCCACCTGAACCTGCGCGCAGCAACTGGTGATATCGGTATCCTGACTGCCGCTGTGGATGGGTTGCAAACCACCGAACGTCGCAAAGCAGCTTTGCGTCGCCACATCTGGCGACCGCGCCGGTTTCGGGCGCTGCTTGATAGGTTTGCAGGACGCGTCGCGATACCACAGAGCCGTGCTGCATTGCTGGTCAGATCCGCGACTGTCGACGCGCCATTGACCGGCCTGCGCAGTGCCGCTGAGATCGAGGAACGGATCAACGCCTTGCGCACTGACGCAGCAAGCCCTCCGATCAGCGCTTCGGAAATGGACGGGCTTGAGGCACTTTTGACCATGCGCGTGACCTTGCCCAAGGCCGTCGAACAACTGCATGAACTGACCTCCCAACTGCCCTCTATTTCGTCTGCAGTCGCCCGGTTAGAGACACGGATAGAGGCGTTGGAACGGCGCGATATCGATGTAGAAAGGCTTGTCTTTGAGGCAAGCTTTGGCCGCACGTCGATGGAGTACTACGACGGCTTTGTCTTCGGGTTTTATGCAGAGGCTCGGCCTGATCTGCCAGCTGTTGCATCGGGCGGGCGCTACGACGCGCTGACCCGCCGTTTGGGACAGGGGCGCGAAATTCCAGCGGTTGGCGGCGTGCTGCGCCCCGGGCTGCTCGTGGAATTGGAGCGTGACGCATGACTGTTAAACTTGGGGTTCCGTCCAAGGGTCGACTGATGGAAAAGACCTTTGACTGGTTTGCGGATCGCGGAGTGACGCTCAGCCGTTCTGGATCTGATCGCGAATATGCGGGATCCGTTTCGGGGGTTAATGGTGTTTCGATGGTGCTGCTGTCGGCCGGAGAGATTCCGCGCGAGTTGGCGGCTGGCCGAATTCATCTGGGTGTTACTGGAACTGACTTGATCCATGAAAAATTGCCCTTGTGGGACAGTCAGGTTGAAGCTGTTGAAGAGATGGGTTTTGGCCATGCAGATCTGATTTTGGCTGTGCCGTGCGGCTGGATCGATGTGGACCTGACCGATGATCTTGATGCAGCAGCAGCGATGTTCCGTGAACGGCATGGGTTTCGGTTGCGAATTGCGACCAAGTATCACAGGCTAGTGCGTGAATTCCTACGTGATGCAGGTGTCGCTGACTATGCAATCGTTGACAGTCAGGGTGCGACCGAAGGCACGGTTGCCAACGGAACAGCCGAGGCCATTGCTGATATTACGTCAAGCGGTGCGACGCTTAGCGCAAACCACCTCAAGATACTGTCGGATGGGTTGATTTTAGCCAGTCAGGCAACCTTATGGCGCAGCCGTTTGGCTGAAATAAGGGATGATGATATCGGTGCTCTGGATGGCCTTTTGAGCAAGCTTGCCTGACACAGTCAGCATTTTTGTTTACATAGGAAAGGGCGGTCATGGCCAAGTGATATTGCCATCACCGCTAAAAAGACGCGCGAGATCTCTGGTGGTGCTCATAGTGTGTAACCAAATACTTGACACACAGAGCGGAATCTAACGCATTGAAAGCTTTGCCTTCAGGCAGTTTTAGGTATTTTAAGTTTTTCGCATAGTGTTTTAAAGCACGCCGATTTCGGCCAAGGCGCGGTTCAGCTCGACAGGTAATGAGTCTTCGTTAGCGCGCCCTTCGGGTAGATCGGGCGGCGTGTCACCGGGTTTGAGGTATCGCCAGCCTTGAAACGGGCGCTTCAGGGCAGATTGCACGCGCACCAATTGTGGATCTGAGACTATGGCGCAGCGGCGGATGCCGTCCTGGCCTGTGTATTCGTCAAGCCGCACAATGCGTTGGCGGCATGTCAAAACACCCTTGATCACCCAGAAAATTGAACCGCCATTCAGAATTTCCGCCTCGCGCTTTGGCCACATGCGGGTGATGTGACGGGGCAGTCCGTCAGTCGTTTGCGCACGTTTGGTGGCCTGCCAGGCGGCGAGGTCTTCGATGGTTTCGCTGCCAACAGAAAGTTTGATCAGGTTGATGTAGTTATCCACAGAGTCGTCCCCAAGCCATACTGAATATTGTAGCGCGTATGACTGAATGTGCAATGTATAGGGATTGTTGTGGCGATTTGATGTTGTTTGAGCTACCTTTATTTCCTGCTAATGGGCCGATGGATTCGGCCCTCATCGAGGGGGTCTTGAATGACACGCTTTGCCGCGCCGATTGCCGAACAAATCTGGGATATGAAATACCGGTTCAAACAGGCCGATGGTACCGCCATCGATGCAACGGTTGAAGACAGCTGGCGTAGGATTGCGCAGGATCTTGCCCGCGTCGAAGAAAACCCCGTGGAGTGGGAAGACAAGTTTTACTCCGCCCTCGAGGATTTCAAGTTTCTGCCCGCCGGGCGCATTACAGCCGGTGCGGGCACAGCCCGGTCCGTTACTTTGTTCAATTGTTTCGTCATGGGCACAATCCCTGACAGCATGGGTGGTATCTTTGAGATGCTGAAGGAGGCCGCTCTGACCATGCAACAGGGCGGTGGCATTGGTTATGATTTTTCGACCATTCGGCCAAAGGGTGCAGGCGTCAAGGGCGTGGCGGCAGATGCATCGGGCCCGCTGTCTTTCATGGATGTTTGGGATTCGATGTGCCGAACGATCATGTCGGCAGGGTCGCGTCGCGGCGCGATGATGGCAACGATGCGTTGTGATCATCCCGACATCGAAGATTTCATTACTGCAAAATCTGATGCAGCTCGCTTGCGGATGTTTAACGTCAGCGTCTTGATCACCGACCCGTTTATGGAAGCGGTCAAGGCCGATGGACCTTGGGACCTAGTGTTTGAAGGCCAAGTCTACAGGACCGTGCAGGCACGTGCGCTGTGGGATGGCATCATGAAAGCAACTTATGATTACGCCGAACCCGGCGTGATCTTTATTGATCGGATAAACGCCGCCAACAATCTGAACTATTGCGAGACGATTGCGGCGACTAACCCCTGTGGTGAGCAGCCGTTGCCACCTTATGGGGCCTGTTTACTGGGGTCGATCAACCTTGCGCGGTTGGTTTCACATCCATTTGAGAAAGCTGCTGTTCTGGATGAGGCACTGTTGGCTGATCTTGTGGGCACGTCCGTTCGGATGATGGACAATGTCGTGGATGCGTCGAAGTTTCCGCTTGAGGCACAGGCGCGCGAAGCGGCTGCCAAGCGTAGGATTGGGCTTGGCGTTACAGGACTTGCCGATGCGTTGTTGATGCTGGGCTTGCGCTATGGATCCGACGCAGCGGCGCGTCAAACGGAGCGCTGGTTGCATGCAATTGCCCGCGCCGCGTACCTGAGTTCGGTGCAATTGGCGAAGGAGAAGGGCGCGTTCCCACTGTTTGACGCAGAGGGCTACCTTGCCAGTGGTGCGATGCAGCAGATGGACGATGATGTGCGCGCAGCAATTTTACAGAACGGCATTCGCAATGCTTTACTGACCTCGATCGCGCCGACGGGAACAATTTCGCTTTATGCCGGGAATGTCTCGAGTGGTATCGAGCCTGTCTTTGCTTATGCCTATAAGCGCAAGGTTTTGCAAAAAGACGGGTCTCGCAGTGAAGAGGAAGTGGTAGATTATGCCGTCCAGATGTGGCGCGACAAGTTCGGTGATGTGCCATTGCCCAATCATTTCGTGGATGCCCAGACGCTCGCCCCACTGGATCACGTCAAGATGCAGGCGGCAGCGCAGAAATGGGTCGACTCGAGCATTTCTAAGACGATCAATTGCCCCGAAGACATCAGTTTTGATGCGTTCAAGGACGTGTATATGGCGGCCTGGGATCAAGGGTGTAAGGGGTGCACGACCTATCGGCCAAATGATGTGACAGGATCGGTGCTAAGTGTTTCCGCGAACAGTGAGTCAGAGATGCCGGACTTTGCATCTGCGGCAGAACGCTTGAAATGGGCGCAGGAGAAGGCCGGATTTTCGACGCAGTCTGCTGCTGCCGAAGCGCTTGGCGTATCGCTTTCGCGATATTTAAATTGGGTGAAAGACGCGTCACCCCTATCAAAAGAAGGGGCTGATCTGGCTGCTGCACATTTTCAAGTAACCGCTGACTGGCTTTTGTACGGCAACGCGCCCCAGCCATCAGTTGTCGCAACAGGTGAGGATGAGCCAATGCAGCCTCATGGTGACGTCATCTATATGGCCGAGCCTCTTGACCGGCCATCGGCGCTGGAGGGGAACACATATAAGGTCAAATGGCCCGACAGTGAGCACGCGATCTACATTACAATAAACGATGTCGTCATTGGTGGGCGTCGACGCCCGTTTGAGGTGTTCATCAATTCCAAAAACATGGAACATTTTGCCTGGACCGTTGCATTGACGCGCATGATTTCAGCGGTCTTTCGACGTGGAGGGGACGTGTCATTCGTTGTTGAAGAGCTCAAGGCTGTGTTTGACCCGCGAGGCGGCGCTTGGATGGGGGGTAAATATATTCCCTCGATCCTTGCCGCGATCGGCGGCGTGATCGAGAAACACATGATCGCAACTGGTTTTATCGCAGGCGAGGGCATGGGGTTGAAGGTTGACCCTAAGGCAGAGTCCGTTCACGCTAGCGCTCCGCGCGGCAAGTCCTGCCCCAGCTGTTGCAGTTATGAAATGCGGATGATCGAAGGGTGCATGACTTGCGCATCCTGTGGGTTTTCGAAATGTGGGTAAGCCGAATTAATCGAGCCAACAGCGATTGGTGCCAGGCCTTGAAAATGCTACGAGTTTGCTAGGCTCAGGACACGTGCTCAGAATATCACGTTTGCAGCGAGAGTGGTGGCCGGTAAGAATGCCTTCGGACATCGATCATAACGGGTTGCTATGCGTCACCAATCTTTCAAGCGGCCAAACATGTTCTAAATTTGGTTTTGTCGTTTGTAATCTGCGCTTGTCGTACTTGATTACCTTATCGCGCGTTTTTCGCCCCAGGATGCAGGGCGTTATTCCTTTATTTACAAGGTCCTCACAGTAGCAATCGGCATCATACCCTCGGTTCCCTCAGCAACCAGTCTGCTGCTGGAAGGCTACTCGCAAAAGCATGAGCACCAGTATAGTTGCTGACCTGTCCAGCGGTCATGAAGAATTGAATGGGCCGCCCGACCGTGTCGGTCACGGCATGCGATTTGGTATTCAAACCGCCGTTGATGCGTCCTATCAGGAAGCGGCAGCACCTTTTTGGCACACAAGCTGGATGCTGTGCGATGAGCTTTGAGATAAGTTGCGTGGATTGATATCGTATTGTTGTCAGGCTCTTCGGCTGCGAGCCCCACCATGATCCGAGCAAATACACCCATGTCACTCCACCGCTTTCAACGGTTGTAGAGTGTCTTGTGTTGGCCATACTACCTTGGCGCATCATACCAGTGCAGACCATGGCGACTGAAGAAGATTATGCCGCTGAGCACCCTCCGATCATCAACACGTGGCACACCATGGTTTTTAAGAAAATACGGTCTAAGCCGCACCACTTGCTCTAAGTGCAACCAAAATAGAGTGCCCATGAAACACCTCACCGTTTGCGAGTTTGAAGCTTGCCGCCGTGACAGCATCAACCAAGCTAATGGGTCAGGAGCCGAAGCTGATCATGTCGCGAGCCATGATCAAACCCAAGCGGCTATTTGGAATGCTCTTTGGGTTCGCTAATTGTGGAAATTTGGTCCTGTGGATCTACTGCGAATTGAACAGATGCAAAGAATGGGCACCTAGCTCGCGTGCTGCAGTATCGCAGCCTCGCCGCCAGTCAGGTTGCGTCGTGCATAACCGCCATATGTGTGAGGATTGTGTTTTAGGTCGGGCAACCCCGAAAGTAAGCGTTCGCGGTCAATGTCGTCCAAAGCCGTTAGTGCAGCGTTGGCGGGGTGGAAGCTCTCGATTTCGACACCATTGGCGCACAGGATCTCGTGGTTTGACAAGAGCAGGTGGATATAGGTCACCTCGCGTACGCTTAAATCAACTTTCACTGTTGTGTCGTTTACCATGTCCTTGGCCGCAACAAGCACTTCATCGGTGTTAAACAAGCTGTGTGCCATAGCACCTTTGACCAGCATGCGATGGTCCGGTGACACCAACAGGGCTTGATCCGGGCGCTCGATACCCAAAGCCCCAGCGGTGATCAGCACAGGACGAAGATATGGCATCGCGAGTAAGCGTGCGCCGGTCATGTGGCGTTTCCCAATCCACAGTATATCTTGCGCGCCATTGTCCTTGGTCTGGACCTGATCGCCCTCACGGAGGGTTTCGATCAAATGAGGCCCAGTTGGGGTTTCAATAGCTGTGCCAGGCGTGAAGCAGATGATGCCACCCGATCTCTGGCTTTCTGCTTGGCCGCGATCGTGCGTAATGTTGTGATCCACTACCCACATCGGCATTCCGCTTGGTGGAATATCATCAATAAACATCAGCAATGGCCGCGAACCATGACCAATTTCGATTGCCGTCACGCTATAACTTTTTATTCCATTGGTGACCACAAAGCTGTTTTGTTTCAGTAGGATGTCGTCTGTACCCGGCTCCAAAATGCTCCGGGGTTTCCGACCAATTTCTGACCCGGCTAGACGATGTGCCATGCGTGAGGCGCGTCGCCGCAGCGTTTTTGACCCGTGTGCACCAGCTAAACGCAATATATCCTGCGGCCCATCCACACGCACAGCTTTCCCGTGCCACACCCACTGCGCGCCCACAGCTAGTGACTGCAAAGAAGCGGCTTTTACGCCGTCCACTTTTGTCTGTGTTGAACAGATGACAAATGTGCCCCGAAAGCCCGCTACCATTGCCTGCATGCCTGTTTATTTTTTTATTAACGAAAAGCTAACAAAAAAACCCTTTGCAATCAACGGATAGCACGCCCCTTAGTGAAGCTTTGCCAGCCCAACACGCGAAGTGATGCGTGATTACATCAAAATGTGTTGGCAGGTATTGGCGACGTCGCGAGATTGCTACCAATGCAAGAATATTTATATTAGAGCACTACCGCAAGACGACTGAACCAACGAGCTACTAGCAGAATGCAAAAGTCGAGAGGGCAGCCTTATACGACCGCGCAAAACTTAGGGTTTGACCCATTCAACGAAATTGTGATGATGCGGTTGAAATTGGATTGATTCCAAGGCTGATCTTGCACCAAAAATGTCCCTTGTTCTGAACAATTCGAACGGTGCAGGCAGTGCCGTATATTAATGAGCACTGCGTCAACTTTATTCTCTGCTGATCAGTGACTTGATAATTGCTTTGGCGCTTTCGCTGGCCCAGTCTGCGTCACCGCGCAGTCGCGCGATCTCTTTGCTCTCGGGATCAATGATCACAGTGATTGGCAGGCCAAAAACGCCCATTTGACTGGCTAACTTTTGTTTCGGATCCTGATGGCGGGGCAGATTATCGATTTTACTGTCGTTAAAGAACTTTTTGATCCCCGCAGGAGAATTGCGCCCGGTGGCGATTGTTACAACTTCGAACTGGTCGCCGCCAAACTGCGTTTGCAACGCTGACAGCATGGGCATTTCATGGCGGCAAGGTGCGCACCACGTGGCCCAGAAGTTTAACAGAACGTATTTGCCTTCGTAGTCCTGCAAGCTGCGGGTGCCTGCGCCGTCGGCCAGATCAAATAACACGGTGGGAACAGGTTTTGGAGCACTATGGAACAGCAGTTTTTTCATATCCCCGGTGCGCAATGCTGCGGCGGCGGTATCGGCATGGCTAGGAATTGCGCCCAAGGCGAGGGCCATGTAGATGGCAACAGCGATTATTCTTTTCATGTCTCTTCCTCAGTGGGGCCATCCGATGACCGAAAAAACTGCGAACACCATGTGGGGCGGCCGCTTTGCCGCTGGCCCCGATGCTATCATGGAAGCAATTAATGCCTCTATCGGGTTTGACCAGCGCATGGCAGCCCAAGATATTGCGGGTTCGCGTGCTCATGCGGCCATGCTGGGCGCGACCAATATATTGCAAGATAAAGATGTGGAAGCGATCCGGGAAGGCCTGCTCACGGTGTTGTCAGAGATTAAAGGCGGAACGTTCGAGTTTTCCACTGCTTTGGAAGACATTCACATGAACGTTGAAGCGCGTCTTAAGGATCTGATCGGTGAACCGGCGGGCCGTTTGCACACGGGGCGCAGCCGCAACGATCAGGTGGCAACAGATTTTAAATTGTGGGTCCGCGATCAACTGGATGCAGCAGAAGGCGCCATTTTGTCACTGATTGCAGCATTGCTGGATCAAGCAGAGGTCGGCGCTGATTGGGTCATGCCTGGGTTTACCCATCTGCAGACCGCGCAACCAGTAACTTGGGGCCACCACATGATGGCCTATGTTGAAATGTTTGGTCGCGACCTAAGCCGGGTGCGCGGTGCACGCGCGCGGATGAACGAAAGCCCCCTAGGCGCGGCGGCACTGGCGGGAACGTCCTTTCCCATCGATCGAGAGATGACAGCAAAAGCGTTGGGGTTCGACAGGCCCGCGGCCAATTCACTGGATGCCGTCAGTGACCGCGACTTTGCGCTGGAGTTTCTGGGCACGGCCAGCATCTGCGCCATGCATCTGTCGCGCTTTGCCGAAGAGTTGGTGATTTGGTCGAGTGCTCAGTTTCGTTTTGTAACCCTGTCAGATCGTTTTTCGACTGGCTCCAGCATCATGCCGCAAAAGAAAAACCCTGACGCTGCCGAATTGATCCGCGCCAAGGTTGGCCGTATCTTTGGGGCAAACACCGCGCTCATGATGGTGATGAAGGGTCTGCCCCTAGCCTATTCCAAGGATATGCAAGAAGATAAAGAACAGGTTTTTGACGCCGCTGATAACTGGATGCTGGCGCTTGCCGCGATGGACGGGATGGTGCGCGATATGACTGCCAACCGTAAAAGCCTTGCCGCTGCGGCGGGCTCAGGTTTCAGCACGGCGACCGATCTTGCAGATTGGCTGGTCCGGGTTTTGGGCCTGCCCTTCCGCGACGCACACCATATTACCGGATCGCTGGTGGCCCTTGCCGAAGCACAGGGCTGCGACCTGCCCGATTTGACGTTGGAACAGATGCAATCCGCGCATGATGGCATTTCCAAAGATGTTTTTGACGTTTTGGGCGTGAAAAACTCGGTCGCATCGCGTACATCATACGGAGGCACTGCACCTGTCCAAGTTCGGGCACAGGTTACCCGTTGGAGAGAGGTTTTATCTTGAGCCGAGTGTTGAGTGTTATTGCGCTGTTAGGCCTTGTCGCCTGCGGCGCTGACGGAGAACCGATTAAGCCAACTTCCAAGTTGGACATTAACGCTGGATCGACAGGCCTGCATGTCGGAGGCTCCATCGGCGTTTCAAAGGGGCCCTTGAGTGTTGGTTTGGGAGTGTTCTGAATATGTCACCTGTACGCATGATTTACCTTGCCCTCACCGTTTGGGGTGCAATTCACCCGATGTATTACTTTGTCACTTGGTTCAATACGAATAGCTACGACATCATGGCAATGGTCGACGCTTGGCATGTAAACGCGGCCGGCAGTGGCCTTGTCTGGGATTTGACTATTGCGGCCGTGGCGCTGACCGTGTGGATCATCTCTGAGGTCGCGGTACGACGCAACTGGCTGGCGCTTTTGGCCATTCCTGCCACCTTTGGCATAGGGGTCAGTTGTGGCTTGCCGCTTTATTTATTCTTGAGGTCCCGCCCCGTTAAGTGACGGTTACCTGCCGAGAAAGCAATCTGGCGGCGCGGGCGCTGTAACTCAGGTGGCCTCGACCGCAACGAACACCGCATAAGCGGTTTCAATGGCAACAGACGACGGGCAAGCGCCGGTGTTGATCCGGCGTAAAACGCTGCATGAAAAACTAATGTTTGGGTCAGGTGCTGCATTGCCTGATTGATCTGTGCTGCGCGCCCAGATAAATGGCGCGTAGCATGGATTATTTTTTATACAAAGATGGCGCCTTGTACGCCGAGGACGTCGCCATCGCAGATATTGCAGCGGCGGTGGGCACCCCGTTCTATGTCTATTCGACAGCAACTTTGCTGCGTCATTACACTCTCTTTGATGAGGCTTTGGCAGGCATGGATCATTTGGTTTGCTACGCGATGAAGGCGGCAAGCAATCAAGCGATCCTAAAGACCCTAGCCAATGCCGGCGCGGGGATGGACGTGGTTTCTGGTGGTGAATATACGCGCGCCAAGGCTGCTGGCGTGCCCGGCGACAAGATAGTCTTTTCCGGTGTCGGCAAAACCGTTGATGAAATCCGTATGGCGCTGACGGGCGGTATTCGCCAATTCAACGTGGAATCTGAGCCCGAAATCGAAACGCTCAACCGTGTCGCAGGCGAGCTGAGCACCATTGCACCCATCACCATTCGTGTGAACCCGGATGTCGACGCCAAAACTCATGCCAAGATTGCCACCGGTAAATCCGAAAATAAGTTTGGTATTCCGATTGCGCGCGCACGCGAGGTGTATGCCATGGCCGGTGCGATGGATCATCTGGATATCATCGGCATTGATGTTCACATCGGCAGTCAGTTGACGGAACTCGCACCTTTTGAATTGGCCTACCAGAAAGTAGCGGAGCTGACCGAGGTGCTGCGTGCCGATGGCCACAACATCCGGCGTCTTGATCTGGGTGGCGGCTTGGGCATTCCGTATACCCGCAACAACGAAGCGCCGCCGCTTCCCGCTGACTATGGGGCGTTGATCAAGCGAACGGTTGGCCATCTGGGCTGCGAGATCGAAATCGAGCCGGGCCGCCTGATCGCGGGCAATGCGGGCTGCATGATAAGTGAAGTCATCTATGTCAAATCCGGTGAGGGCCGTGATTTTCTGATCATTGACGGCGCGATGAATGACCTGATCCGCCCCGCAATGTATGACGCATATCACGATATCATCCCCGTGGTTGAGCCCGCGCCCGGGGTCGAACAGGGCCCAATTGATATCGTCGGGCCGGTCTGTGAATCCGGTGATACCTTTGCCAAGCAGCGCATGATGCCCAAAATGCAGGCAGGCGCGCTTGTCGCGTTTCGCTCGGCGGGGGCATATGGCGCGGTCATGAGCAGTGAATATAACACGCGGCCCCTGATTCCCGAGGTTCTGGTGCATGGCGATCAATACGCGGTGATCCGTCCACGTCCGACGTTTGACGAAATGATAAATCGCGATACCATCCCAGAGTGGCTTTAGGCGATTTTGCGCATCACGCCACTGGCAAGGGATGCAAAGTAAATGGCCTATTCCTCTCAGCGTGATGCGCAAAACGGGCTGAACGTCGTGCGTTGGCCTGTGCGGTTGACGCATGCGGGCATGTTTGCGGAACGGCTTTGGCAAGCGACGTGGCCATTGGTCACGGTGTGCCTTTCCGTCTTGGCGGCCCTGATGTTGGGTTTGCAAGATGTCCTGATGATCGAGCTGGTGTGGGTCGGCGCTCTGATGGCTTTGTTTGCCGGTCTGGCAGCGTTGATCTATGCGTTGACACGGTTCCGCATCCCATCGCGTGCGGCGGCATTGGCCCGCCTTGACGAAGCGTTACCGGGCCGACCGATCGAAGCGCTGATGGATGGTCAGGCGATTGGTAAAACTGATCCGGCCTCTTTGGTGGTGTGGCGTGCGCATCAGGCCCGCATGGTTGCCCATGCTGCTGACGCAACCCCTGTCCCCGCTGATTTGCGGATCGCGCACCGCGATCCCTACGCGCTGCGCTATGTCGCGGTGCTTGCCTTTGTGGTGGCATTGATCTTTGGCTCGATCTGGCGCGTGGGTTCAGTGTCAGACATGGCGCCGGGGGCGGGTAACGGATTGGCCTCTGGACCGGTTTGGGAGGGCTGGGCGGAAAGCCCACGTTATACCGAGCGGCCTACAATCTACCTTAATGATATCACCGAAGATGTGCTGACAGTGCCGCTTGGCAGTCTGATCACTTTGCGATTGTATGGCGAGACCGGGGCGCTTGTAGTGGCCGAAACCGTATCAGGCAAAACCGCAGATCCGAACGCCGCTTCGAACCCAGAGCAAGACTTTACCGCCCATCAGTCAGGCGAGATTGCCGTGAACGGCCCGGGTGGGCGCAGCTGGTCGGTCACTGTATTACCTGACGCGGCCCCTGAAATATCCACCTTGGGTGAACCGGATGCAGATGCTTTGGGCAGAATGTCACTGCCCTTTGACGCGCGCGACGATTATGGCGTGGAAGCGGGCGAGGCGCGGATCGCGCTTGATTTGCGCAATGTTGATCGGCGGCACGGGTTGACGATCGCACCAGACCCACGTTCTGAAATAACGGTATCTTTGCCCATGCCTGTCGCAGGCAGTCGATCAGATTTTCAAGAAAACCTGATCGAGGACTTTTCGCAACATCCGTGGGCCAACCTGCCAGTGACAATCACGCTGACCGCTTTGGATGCGGCCGAACAGGTCGCAACCTCTGTACCTGTTTCCTTTGTGCTTCCTGGCAGAAGGTTTTTTGATCCCCTTGCTGCCGTGATCATCGAACAGCGCCGTGACCTGCTGTGGGCCAGTGGAAATGCCACCCGCGTCAGCCAGATCTTGCGCGCGGTCGCCCATCGCCCAGACGAGGTTTTTCGAAAAGAGGTCGAGCAGTTGCGCCTGCGGCGCGCCATCACGCGGCTGGAAACACTCGCCCTTTATGGTCTGACGGCCGAACAACAAGAGGACTTGGCGCAAGATTTTTGGAATCTCGCCCTCGCGATCGAAGAGGGTGATCTGACCAGTGCGCTGGAACGGCTCCGGCGCGCCAAGGATCGTCTAAATCAGGCCATGCGTGATGGGGCAAGCGCGGCAGAGATCAAAGAGCTGATGCGTGAATTGCGCATGGCGACTGATGACTACATGGATCAGTTGTCGCGGCAAGCTCAGCAGGATACGCAGCAAAACGGCGAACAGGGCCAACAGGGCGACCCGCAAAACCAGATGCAAATGACCCAAGATGATCTGCAGCGGATGATGGATCGCATTCAGGAGTTGATGGAGCAGGGCCGCATGGCCGAGGCAGAGCAAGCCTTGCAGGAACTTCAGGAAATGCTGGAAAATATGCGCGTCACCCAGGGTGAGGGTCAGGGCAACCAAAGTCCTGGTGAGCAGGCGATGGAAGGTTTGGCAGAGACTTTGCGCGATCAGCAGGGCTTGAGCGATCGTGCGTTCCGCGACCTGCAGGAACAGTTTAATCCTAATGCGCAAGCCGGTGAAAGCCAAGGCAACGAAGGGCGCAGTGGCGGCCAAGGGCAAGGCGATCAACACAGTCAGGATGGCGACGGTCAAAGCGAACAGGGTGATGGCCAGCAAGGGGGCGATGTAAATCAACAAGGCGAGGGCGCCGACGGATCTCTGGCAGATCGTCAGCAGGCCTTGCGCGATGAACTCTCCCGGCAACAGCGTAATCTGCCGGGTGCAGGTACACCGGAAGGCGAGGCTGCCCGCGACGCGCTCGGTCAGGCAGGTCGAGCGATGGATGACGCCGAAGAGGCGTTGCGCCAACGCAAATTCGCCGATGCTCTCGATAGTCAATCGCGAGCAATGGAAGCCCTTCGCGAAGGCATGCGTTCCCTAGGCGAGGCAATGCAACAAGAGCAGCAAACCGGCCAGCAGGGACAAGGCACAGCTGACGCTAACCGCAGAGCCGAAGCCAGTGACCCACTGGGCCGTGACCCAGGGTCAAATGGTGGCACTGGCGCTGATGAGGGGCTGTTGCGGGGTGAAGACGTCTATCGCCGGGCCCGCGATCTGCTGGATGAAATCCGGCGCCGTTCGGGTGAAGGTGAGCGCCCGGATATCGAGCTGGATTATCTCAAGCGACTGCTGGACCGGTTCTAAATCACAACGGCGGTTTTTGTGTTATTGAGCTTTGGTGGACGCAACTGTGTCAAGCCAATTCAATGCAGTCTGGACATGCCCGTCAAGCCATTGCCGCGCGCTGTCTACTCGCGCAACGTAAACGCTGATGTAGGGATCGGCCTGTGGCATCGATTTTGCGATTTGTGGTGCAAATGAGTAAACGGCCCCAAGAGCCACCGCTAAAACAAAAACAAGGGCAAACCCACGGCGAAAGCCGGATTTTTGACCAACCTGAAGAGCCTGATCTTGGTTGGGATCTGTTGGTATGGCGGATTGTCGGTCACTGGCCGAGCGTAGCGTGGAATTGATTTCTTCGATGTCAGGGAGCAAATCGCGCCGTGATCCCGTGGCGTCTGGGGGCGCTTCTGCCTCAGTTGAGGGGTCTTCACCGCGGATTCGTGCCATGCGGTCGCGCGCTTGGCGGCCCGCTTTGGTTTGGGTGCTGTCCAGCCCCAGGTCAGGCTGGCTTTCCAGGCTGGTTGCTTCTCGCGCGCGCACCTGACTTTCCAGTTCAGCTTCTTGTTGCAAGATGTCTGCGACCGAAGGGTCCAGCTTGCGCCGCTGAGGTTCAGGTTCTTTCACACTTTTCGCTTCTGGGGTGTGCGCGTCATCAGCTTGGGTGTAATCTTCTGACAGATCTGTGGGTTCTGGTTCTGGCGGCATGTGGTTTGGATGGTGCTGATACCATGTCTGTCCACAGTTGGAACATTGCACATCGCGGCCTTCTGTCGGGATGACATCATCCCGAACTTCGTACTGTGCATCGCAATTGGGGCAAATCAGCCGCATGTTGTTCCCTGTGTCACCCTTATCCAGACCCTATGTTGTAGGATCGTCCTAGAAAAGCCATAACTTCTACTGAACGCGCAGACCATTCAGATTGAAAGCGGCATGATGCTGAGGCACAACAGGTCAAAGTGTTGGGGGCTAACGTGATAGAGCTGAAAAATGTGGCTTACAGTTATGGCGGCGGAGAGCTTTTGTCAGATATTTCCGTCAAACTGGCGCCGGGTTCATTCCATTTTCTGACTGGCCCGTCTGGCGTAGGTAAAACAACTTTTCTTAAACTGTGTTACGGCGCTCTTGTGCCAACAGCCGGGCATGTCCGTGTTTTTGGGTCAGATGTGCGCGGATTGGAGCGGGACGATGTCGCGCTGATCCGTCGTAAAATTGGCGTTGTGCACCAAGATGTGCAATTTCTTGACCATCTGCCGGTGACCGACAACATCGCTCTCCCGCTGACTGTTTCTGGTCGTCATGAAGAGGCCGCTGGCTCAGATTTAAAAGATTTAATAGCCTGGGTCGGACTGACAGCGCGTGCTGCGGCGCTACCACCTGAATTGTCGGGGGGGGAGCGTCAGCGTGCAGCCTTGGCCCGTGCAGTGATCATGTCACCAGATGTCGTGATGGCCGATGAACCAACGGGAAACGTGGATTGGGACATGTCCCAACGTTTGCTCACGCTGCTGGTCGAATTGAATCGTATGGGCAAGACCGTATTGATTGCGACACATGATTTGTCGTTGATCCGTGCGGCAAAGGCACAGGTGCAAGCCCGCGTTCTGCGTATATCGAACCGGCGTATACAATTGGCCGGAGCAGACCTGTGACGTTTGACTTGCGCAGATTTAAGATTCTTCTACTGGGCGATAGGAACGCTGATCGTGTCGTTCCACCGAGTGGATTTACTGCGCAGCTCACCCTGTTTTCGGCGGGTGCTATGGGGTTTTTGGCAATATTCGCACTTGCCCTGTCTCTTGCCAGCGGACGGTTAGCTTCGCAGTGGGGCAACGAGCTGGCGCGGACAGCAACGATCAGGATAGTGGCCCCGCTGGATCAACGAGCCGCTCAGACAGCCGCAGCGCTAAAGCTGTTGGAGACAACACCGGGCGTGACAGCTGCCCGTGCTTTGACCGATGCAGAACAACAGGCGCTACTGGCACCGTGGTTTGGGCGTGACTTGCAATTGGATACGCTGCCGGTGCCGCGTCTGATCGAGATTACAACGGAACAGCACGGCTTTGACCCGATTGGTGTGAGGTTGCGGCTGACCGCCGAGGTGCCCGGCGCGGTGTTGGATGATCATAGCCGCTGGCGGGCGCCGCTGATTGCTGCGGCAAAACGGTTGCGACTGTTGGGTTGGGGATCTGCACTGCTGATTTCAACCGCGTTGGCAGCAATGGTCACAATGGCAGCTAATGCTGCCCTTGCAGCGAATGCGCAGGTGATTCAGGTTCTGCGCCTTGTAGGGGCGACAGATCGCTTTATCGCACAGGCCTTTGTTCGGCGCTTTACCCTGCGCGCCATTGTTGGATCTTTTGTCGGCGTCTGTTTCGGGCTGCTGGCTATCTGGTTGATACCGTCGGGAGAAGGGGCACCTGGGTTCCTTACTGGTATTGGCTTTCAAGGCGCAGGGTGGATGGTTCCGCTGCTGTTGCCATTCATTTCCGGTATTGTGGCGTTGATAGCGACGGCATTTGCCGCACGCCGTGCTTTGAGGACAATTTCGTGATGCAATATGTTCGGTCGCTGGTCTTTGTTGGGCAGATTTACTTCATGATGCTGGTCATAGGGTTGGTGTTTGCACCTTACGCCTTCATCAGTCGCCATGGGGCGCGGCTTGCGTGCAAGACCTACAGCCGCTGGGTATTCTGGTCTATGCGCTGGATGGTGGGTATACGCGCTGAGGTGCGTGGTGAGGTTCCGCAGGGCGAAGTCCTCATCGCGGCCAAGCATCAGTCGTTCTTGGACATCATGATGATCTTTACTGCGCTACCCTCGGCCAAGTTCATAATGAAGCGCGAGATTTTATGGACTCCGGTCATTGGTCTGTATGCCAAGCGGCTAGATTGCGTTGCTGTTGATCGTGGAAAACGCGGTATCGCCATCCGCAAGATGGTGCGTGATGTTGAAGCCGGTCGAGCAGACCCCGGTCAGTTGATCATCTACTCTCAAGGCACAAGGGTAGCGCCCGGCGATCGCAAGCCATATAAAGTGGGCACCGCTATTCTAAATGAACAATTGGGGCAACCTTGCGTCCCTGTCGCCACGAATGTGGGCATTTTTTGGCCTCGTAAAGGCATCATGCGCAAGCCCGGTACAGCAATTGTAGAATTCCTGCCAGCCATGCCAGACGGGATGCAGAATGCTGAGTTTTTGTCTCAGTTGGAGACCCTAGTCGAGACGCGGTCAGATGCTCTGATGCGCGAAGGAGGGTTTGATCCAGATGGAATACGTTGAGGATATTGCAACGCTCGAAACGCTTTATGGGACCCCAGCAATTGCGTCGCTGCGCAAGGTGGCTGACCATCTGACCCCGCTGTATAGGACGTGGATAGAGCGGTCGCGATTTTGCGTTTTGACCACGGTTGGCCCGGACGGGACGGATGGTAGCCCACGTGGTGATGATGGACCCGTTGCCATGGCTCTGGACCCAAAGACGCTGGCAATGCCGGATTGGCGTGGCAACAATCGGTTGGATTCGCTGCGCAATATCGTGTTGGACGGTAGGGTGTCACTGATGTTTATGGTGCCGGGTTCGGACACAGTCGTGCGGGTAAACGGGAAAGCGCGGTTGACAACGGACACTGTCTTGCGCGCCCGGCTCGAGCGCAACAAAAGGCAGCCTGCGACTGTAACCGTCGTGCGCATTGGCGAGGTTTATGTGCAATGTGCACGTGCCGTGATGCGCGCGGGCCTGTGGTCGCGCAACGATGACCAAGGCTTGCCGACGGTCGGGGAAATCTTGGCCGAGGCCTCGGATGGCGAAGAAGGTGGTGCCGCCTATGACGCTGAGTGGCCTGTGCGCGCGGCCAAGACAATGTGGTGAGGGCATAAAGCTCTATTCGAAAATGAGACTTGCCTAACGCCACCTGAAAAATGATAGGTTTTCACGCGTTATGTAATGTGCGCTGGTTCAGGTATTTCGTCAAACGGTATGGACCCCTTCCGATGCTTCGGAAGAGGCCTTGGTTGTGCATAACTTCAAACTGCTTGCGCGCCGATGGACCTGACTTTGTTTAGCCACTTTTCGACTGTGCCGGGTTTAGGATGGCTTGCGCCGGCGAACCATGTAAATTTTGCGGGCTTGAAGCCGACAAAGCCCAGAATCTGCCCTTTGAGTTGCCAGATCAGCGCACGCCGATAGACAAGGCGCATGAACCATCCCGGGGTGTCAGACGTAAGGATCACGCGCGCTGTTCGGCCTGTCAGCAACGGGGATGGCATCCCGGCAAAGTTCAAGTTGCGCGTGTCAAAGGCGCGCCCGGGGATAAACGTTCTGTCAATAAGACCTTTCAACCGCGCAGGCAGACCGCCCCACCACATCGGAGAAACAAGTACCAGATGGTCGCTCCATTCAAGGTTTGACAGCACGTTTTCCAAGGCCGGTTCTAATGGCTTGAAGTCGGTGTAGTTGCCTTTGCCAAAGTCATCGTCGAACTCCAAATGGCTCAGATGCGCGACGCGTACATCATGTCCGGCATCACGCGCGGACCGGGCATATGTTTCTGCAAAACTGCGGGACAGACTGCTTTCTGCGGGGTGACCATCTAGGATGAATATCTTTTTCTGTGTCATGAAGTGCTCCAAAATTGACTACGGTCATTTATTCAATAAAAATGACCGTAGTCAATAATTAATTTGACCGTGGTCATAAAAAATGTAAAAAAGGGGTATGGCAGTTCAAAAACGCACGCTTCAAACCCGGTCTCGGTTGCTTTCCGTGGCGCAAGAGCGCGTTAAAACAAGCGGTTATGAAGCATTTCGTGTGGAAGAGGTCGTTGTAGGTGCCAGCGTTGCCAAAGGAACATTCTTTGCGCATTTTCACGATAAGGATGCGCTTATGGAAATACTGATCGGCGCAGAACTGGATGCGTGTCTGGATCAGGCGGCTGCGATTCCCCCACCCATCACGATCCCTGATATCATCACGCGCCTGCAACCCTATCATGACTGCATGACGCAGGAACGCTATGTTTTCGATCTGATCCTGCGCTACTCAGGAGCTGCCGCAATCGCCAATATTGGCCCAATTGCAGATACATTTGGCAAATATGTATATCTGATCGAAGACTGGATAAAAGCAGGTTCTTACCGGACGGATATATCGCCTGAGCTGATCGCCGAGGGTGTACAGGGCTTTGCAATTCAGTCGATGTCGCTGCAATTTTGCGCGCTTCACACTTCGACCGCGTTTGAGGATCGCTTTAAAATCTATCTAAATGCGTGGATGCTGCCGCAGGCATCGACCGACTGAACGCAGAAGCACGTAGTTTCTAGTATCAACGATATGTGAAACCATAATAGCGTTTCACGCAATACCTCAAACATTAGCAATCACCTAACGCATTGAAACCTTAGACTTCTGACTGCATTAGGTAATTCAGTATTTCTGCATAACATCCTAGCTGTGGATTGCTCCGTCGCCACAGGCCAGCGCGGCTTCGCGTACGGCTTCCGAATACGTCGGGTGCGCATGGCAGGTCAGCGCCAGATCTTCGGCTGACGCACCGAATTCCATTGCTACGCAAATTTCATGGATCAGATCACCAGCGGCTGGTCCAATGATATGCGCCCCTAGAATGCGATCTGTATCCTTGTCGGCAAGAACTTTCACAAACCCATCGCCTGCAAAGTTGGCCTTTGCACGGCCATTGCCCATGAAGGAAAACTTGCCAACCTTATAGCCATGTCCGGCGTCTTTCAGCTCTTGTTCAGTTTTGCCAACATTGGCGACCTCAGGGTGCGTGTAAATCACACCCGGAATCACATTATAGTTCACATGACCATGTTTCCCGGCGATCTGTTCGGCAGCTGCCATACCCTCGTCTTCTGCTTTGTGGGCAAGCATGGGCCCCTCGATCACGTCGCCGATCGCGTAAATACCGGGGATATTGGTTTGCCAGAGAGCATCAACCTTGATTTGTCCACGTTGCGTCATTTCAATACCTAGACCGTCGAGGCCAAGCCCATCAACATAGGGTTTGCGCCCCGTAGCCACCAGAACGACGTCGGCGTCAATAACGTGGTCGCTGTCGTCTTTGCGCAGCTTGTAATGCACTTTCGCCTTGGTCTTGGTTGCCTCTACCTTCTGGACCGCAGCACCCATGGTAAAGCCGATCCCCTGCTTGGTTAGCGTCCTTTTGAAATGTTTCTGAACTTCGGCGTCCATGCCGGGTGTGATCGCGTCAAGAAATTCTATCACCTGCACTTCGGCGCCCAGTCTTTTATAGACCGACCCCAATTCAAGGCCGATCACGCCCGCGCCGATTACAACCATCTTGTTGGGAACCTTGCCCAATTCCAAAGCGCCTGTGGATGTCACAACGACCTTTTCGTCGATCTCGACCCCTGGCAGGCTTGAGGGCACTGAGCCGGATGCGATTATGATGGATTTGGCCTGATGTATGTCATCATCCACCTTGACTTGACCCACAGCGGGGATGCTGGCCCAACCCTTGAGCCAATCCACCTTGTTCTTTTTTAGCAAGAATTCCACGCCTTTGGTGTTCTGCCCGATTGTATCGTTCTTATAGGCCAGCATTTGCTTCCAATCGACCGAAGGGCTTTTACCCTTGAGGCCCATCGCGGCAAAGTTATGCTCAGCCTCGTGTAGCATATGGGAGGCATGCAAAAGCGCTTTGGACGGGATACAGCCCACATTCAAACAGGTGCCCCCCAGCGTGTCGCGCCCCTCGACCACAGCTGTTTTCAGCCCCAACTGCGCACAGCGAATGGCGCAAACATAGCCGCCGGGGCCAGAACCGATGATGATTATGTCGTAAGAAGCCATTCTTTTGGTCCTTTGAGATTTGGACGTCGGTATCGCGTCAGTTGTGGTGCGGTCTATGGGAAGTCCAAGAGTGACCTGCCCAAGACCATTCGGGGTTTGGTTACAAGTCCATCAGCAACCGGCGTGGATCTTCAAGCGCCTCTTTCACGCGCACAAGGAACGTAACCGCCCCTTTGCCATCCACGATCCGGTGATCATAGCTAAGCGCCAGATACATCATTGGACGGATCACGACCTGACCGCCAATAGCCATGGGTCTGTCCTGAATCTTGTGCATGCCCAGAATGCCCGATTGCGGTGGGTTCAGGATGGGCGAAGACATCAGCGAACCATAGACGCCGCCGTTGGAGATTGTGAATGTGCCGCCCTGCATTTCGGCCATCGACAGCTTGCCATCGCGGGCGCGGGCACCTTTTTCGGCGATGGCCTTCTCGATGGCGGCAAAACTCATTGAGTCTGCATCGCGGATCACGGGAACGACAAGGCCCTGAGGGGTTCCGGCAGCGATGCCCATATGCACAAAGTTCTTGTACACAACGTCGGTACCGTCGATTTCCGCGTTGACTTCCGGCACTTCGCGCAGCGCGTGGCAGCAGGCCTTGGTAAAAAAGGACATGAAGCCCAGTTTGACGCCGTGTTTCTTTGCAAAAAGGTCTTTATACTCGTTCCGAAGCGCCATCACCTCGGTCATGTCGACCTCATTATAGGTGGTGAGCATGGCTGCGGTGTTTTGGCTGTCCTTGAGACGCTTGGCGATGGTCTGCCGCAGGCGAGTCATTTTGACGCGCTCCTCGCGGGCGGCATCATCCGCAGCGACCGGCGCGCGGGGCATAGCAGGTGTTGACACCGGCGCAGGGGCACTGGCGGCCACTGCAACAGCGCGGGTTACATCATCCTTCATGACGCGGCCATCACGGCCTGTTCCAGTTATCTGATCGCGGGACAGGCCTGCTTCTGCCATGGCCTTCTTGGCGGATGGCGCGTCTTCTACGTCCGTACTGCGGGACGCTGCTGCAACAGGATGCGCAGCCGCCGCAGTGGGTGCTGCGCCGCCGGCTACGGCACCAGAGGCCGAGATCACCGCCAGCTTGGCACTGGCATCCACGGTCGCCCCTTCGACCGCAGTGATTTCGGTTAACACGCCAGCTGCGGGGGCTGGGACTTCGATGCTAACCTTGTCAGTTTCTAACTCGCAGATCATTTCGTCTTGGGCCACTGCGTCACCAACGGCTTTGAACCAAGTGCTGACGGTTGCTTCGGTGACGGATTCGCCCAGGGTCGGGACCATTACATTGACAAGGGCGCTGCCCGCGTCAGTTGCTGGGGTCGTGTTGGCCTTGCGCTTGGGCGCGTCGCCAGATGCTGCAGCCCCTTCACGAATGGTTGCCAATAAAGCGTCAACGCCAACTGTTTGCCCTTCGGGTGCAATTATATCGCCAAGTGCCCCTGCAATGGGCGAAGGCACTTCGACTGTGACCTTGTCAGTTTCCAGCTCACATAGCATCTCATCCACATTGACTGCATCGCCGGGCTTTTTGAACCAGGTTGCAACGGTTGCCTCGGTGACGCTTTCGCCCAGGGTGGGCACACGGACTTCAGTGGTCATAGTCTTATCCTTTAACGGTCAGCGCTTCGTCGACGAGCGCGGCTTGTTGGGCTTTGTGCTGGCTGGCAAGGCCGGTGGCTGGTGAGGCGGATGTAGTCCGACCAACGTATTGCGGCCGGGTGTTTTGAGCACCTATCCGGGTCAGGACCCATTCGATGTTAGGTTCGATAAAGCTCCAGGCACCTTGGTTCTTGGGTTCTTCTTGACACCAAATTATCTCGGCCCCTTTGAACCGTTCTAATTCTTTGACCAAACTGATGGCAGGGAACGGATAGAACTGTTCGACTCGCATCAGGTACACGTCCTCAATGCCACGCGCGTCACGCTCTTCAAGCAAGTCGTAATATACCTTGCCCGAACACATCACCACGCGCTTGATGTTGCTGTCACTGACAAGCGTTGTCTCGGAATTGCCCTGCTGGGCATCGTCCCACAATACACGGTGGAAGGACGACCCGGTTGTAAATTCGTCTGCCTTTGAAACGGCCAGTTTGTGACGCAACAGTGACTTGGGCGTCATCAGAATCAGAGGCTTTCGGAAGTCGCGGTGGATCTGTCGGCGCAGGATGTGAAAGTAGTTCGCAGGTGTCGTACAATTCGCAACGATCCAGTTGTCTTGACCGCACATTTGCAGAAAACGTTCCAGTCGCGCAGAAGAGTGTTCGGGGCCCTGCCCTTCGAACCCATGGGGCAGCAGCACAACAAGGCCCGACATCCGAAGCCATTTCGATTCACCAGAACTAATGAACTGATCAAACATGATTTGCGCGCCGTTGGCGAAATCACCAAATTGCGCTTCCCAAAGAGTCAGTGCGTTGGGCTCTGCCAGACTGTAGCCATATTCAAAGCCCAGAACTGCGTATTCCGACAGCATTGAATCGATCACCTCGTACTGGGCTTGGCCAGCGCGTACGCTGTTCAGCGGGAAATAACGCTCTTCGGTGTCCTGATTGATCAACCCTGAATGGCGTTGGCTGAAGGTCCCACGTGTGCTGTCCTGACCCGAAAGCCGTACAGGGTAGCCTTCGGTCAATAGAGATCCAAAGGCAAGCGCCTCGCTGGTGGCCCAATCAAACCCTTCTTTGCTGTCGAACATCGCTTTCTTGGTGTCCAGAAGCCGACCTACCGTCTTGTGCACCGGAAAGCCGTCAGGTGGTGTCGAAAGGGCGCGGCCCACGTCGGCAAACGTTTCGGGTGGGATGGCGGTTTTGCCGCGTTGGTAGTCTTCTTTGTTGCGATCCAGATGAGACCATTTGCCGTCAAGCCAGTCTGCTTTATTCGGCCGGTAGTCTTTGCCCGCCTCAAATTCGTCATTCATGTAAGCTTGGAAGGTAGCTTTCATGTCCTCAATTTCGCCTTCGGGGATTAGCCCGTCGCGGACAAGACGCTCTGTGTAAAGCGTCAGCGTGGTTTTGTGTTTTTTGATCCGCTTGTACATCACTGGGTTGGTGAACATGGGCTCGTCGCCCTCGTTATGGCCAAATCGGCGATAGCAGAAGATGTCGATAACCACGTCTTTGTGGAATTTCTGGCGGAATTCGGTGGCGACCTTGGCGGCATGCACAACCGCTTCGGGGTCATCACCGTTCACGTGGAAAATAGGGGCCTCAACCACCAGCGCGTTGTCGGTTGGATAGGGGCTGGAACGCGAAAAATGCGGCGCCGTGGTAAAGCCGATTTGGTTGTTCACGACGATATGCATAGTGCCACCGGCCTTGTGGCCCTTGAGGCCTGAGAGCGCGAAACACTCTGCCACGACGCCCTGACCGGCAAAAGCAGCATCGCCATGCAGCAGGATCGGCATCACCGCCGTGCGCTCGGCGTCATTCAGCTGGTCCTGCTTTGCGCGCACCTTGCCCAGAACAACCGGGTTCACCGCCTCAAGATGGCTGGGGTTAGCCGTGAGGCTCAGGTGCACCGAATTGCCATCAAAGTCACGGTCTGACGACGCACCAAGGTGGTATTTCACATCGCCCGAGCCGTCAACGTCTTCGGGTTTGAAACTGCCGCCCTGAAACTCGTTGAAAATCGCCCGGTACGGTTTGGCCATCACATTCGCCAACACGCTCAGCCGCCCCCGATGGGGCATGCCGATAACAATTTCCTTCAGGCCAAGCGCCCCGCCGCGCTTGATGATCTGCTCCATCGCGGGGATCAGGCTTTCGCCGCCGTCCAGACCAAAACGTTTGGTCCCCATGTATTTGACATGGAGGAATTTTTCAAAGCCCTCGGCCTCGACCATCTTGTTCAGGATCGCCTTTCGGCCCTCGCGGGTGAACTGAATTTCCTTGCCCAGTCCTTCGATGCGCTCTTTGAGCCAACCGGCCTCTTCGGGGTCAGAGATATGCATGTATTGCAACGCAAAGGTGCCGCAATACGTGCGTTTTACAATGTCGATGATCTCGCGCATGGTGGCGATGTCAAGGCCCAGCACCTTGTCGATAAAGATTGGGCGGTCCATGTCGGCCTCGGTAAAGCCGTAGGATTTCGGGTCGAGTTCCGGGTGGGGAATGTTTTCACGCATACCAAGTGGATCAAGCTCAGCGACCAGATGACCCCGGATGCGATAGGCACGGATGATCATCAGGGCGCGGATACTGTCAAGCACGGCACGCTTGATCTGATCGCCGGACACTTCAACGCCCGTTTCGGTCGCCTTGGCCTTGATCTTGTCGCCCGCCCCTTTGACCTCTGCCTGAGCGGCCCATTCGCCGGTAAGCGCCTGAGTCAGGTCATCGCCCGGCATGGGGGGCCAATCGGTGCGCGCCCAGCTTGGTCCAGAGGCTTGATGCTTGACCGAAACCTCATCATCTCCCATCGCCTTGAAAAACGCCTGCCATGCCTCGTCGACGGCATTCGGATCGCCCGCATAGCGCGCGTACATCTGTTCTAAATATTCCGCATTGTGTCCCTGCATGAAGGACGAGGCATGAAACTGGTCGTTGGGGGATTGGTTGGTCATCTCATTGATCCTCTTTTTCTGAGGCTGATTTGTTGACGATTGTTGCAGACGAACGCCTGCCGTCTGAATGCTCTGCAAGTTCATGTGCAGATTGATAAAGAAACGCTGCCGAGACTTTTAAGTCCGGCTGATCAAACCAGCCGAATTGCCGTTCTCCGAATTGGCGTAACTTGAGTTGTGGAAATTTGTTTTCAAACGCATGGCCGAGCGTCTTATCTGACACAAACAAACAAACAATCGCGCCATCGTCCCGAAATTCTAGCACGACAGCACTATTATCCAATGCGTAAACTGCTTGCGTGCGTTGTGTCACACCTTCTGACAAGCGGTCTGCCCATTTCGCAGTCGCCGACCAAGATTCAGGGTTTAGTGCGTCGACATTTCCCAAGAATATCACTTGCCGAAAGATGTCACTGTTGTCCGGTGTGGTTTGTGTCCAACTGAGACTGGCAAATGTTTCTTTAAGTCCGTCAAATGTGGTGCCGGGTTCTGCACAAGCAAACACATCATTTTCGGTTTGTGCCGACCCAAACGACGTTAGTGTTGCTAGTGCAACGATGGCCAATGCACAGACCCGGCGGACACGCCGGGCATCCCCCGACCGCCCCCCCGGGCGGGGGATACTCCCCCACCCGGGGCCGGGGGATGCCCTCAACATATATGGCAGCCGTTTCAGCATTTAGCCGTTGATCGCTTCCATCACGGCCTCACCCAACGTCGCCGGGCTGTCGGCCACGACGATACCTGCGGCGCGCATAGCTTCGATCTTGTCTTCGGCACCGCCCTTGCCGCCCGCCACAATCGCGCCCGCATGTCCCATGCGGCGGCCCGGAGGGGCGGTGCGGCCTGCGATGAACCCGGCGGTGGGCTTCCAGCGCCCCGCCCTTTTCTCATCAGCGAGAAACTGTGCGGCATCTTCTTCGGCCGAACCTCCGATTTCGCCGATCATGATGATGCTTGTCGTCTCGGGGTCGGCAAGGAACATCTCGAGCACGTCGATATGCTCGGTGCCCTTGATCGGGTCACCGCCGATGCCCACGGCGCTTGACTGTCCGATGCCCAGATCGGTGGTTTGCTTGACCGCCTCATATGTCAGCGTGCCAGAACGGGATACAACTCCGCATGACCCACGTTTATGGATGTGGCCGGGCATAATGCCGATTTTGCAGGCATCCGGCGTGATCACACCGGGGCAGTTGGGGCCGATGAGGCGCGAACTGGACCCTTCGAGCGCGCGCTGCACCTTCATCATGTCAAGCACGGGGATGCCTTCGGTGATGCACACGATGATGGGCATTTCAGCGTCAATAGCTTCAAGGATCGAATCTGCGGCAAAGGGCGGCGGCACGTAGATGACGGAAGCATTCGCGTCGGTCACGTCCATCGCCTCGTGCACGGAGTTGAAGACAGGCAGATCAAGGTGGGTCATCCCGCCCTTGCCCGGAGTTACGCCACCAACCATCTTGGTGCCGTAGGCAATGGCCTGTTCGGTGTGAAATGTCCCTTGCGAGCCGGTGAGGCCCTGACAGATCACTTTGGTGTTTTCGTCAATCAATACGGCCATGTCTGGCGTCTCCTTGGGGTCATACCCTTGTTTGAGTAAACGAGCGCATGTGGCCCGTGAAAATGTCTGCGGTTGGAGCACAGATCGTGAAGTCTTGTGCCAACGGATTTCCATTCAAGCGCCCGCCCATCATAATAGACCCTACTGTTTCGAGGTGGCTGCGTCGAATACACGGGGCAGCGGCAGGAATTGCTGGAAACGCGAACATTGTCTCTTAGCCTTTGACAGCTGAAACTATCTTTTGGGCGCCGTCCTTGAGGTCGTCAGCCGCAATCACGTCAAGGCCAGAATTGTTGATGATATCTTTGCCCTGCTGCACATTCGTGCCCTCAAGCCGCACAACTAATGGCACTTTCAGGCCAACTTCTTTCACCGCAGCAACAACGCCATCTGCGATCACATCGCAGCGCATGATGCCACCAAAGATGTTGACCAAAATACCTTTGACCTGTGGATCGGAGGTGATGATCTTGAACGCCTCTGTCACCTTTTCCTTGGTTGCACCGCCACCCACATCAAGAAAATTGGCTGGCTCAGCACCGTAAAGCTTGATGATGTCCATCGTCGCCATGGCAAGGCCAGCACCGTTGACCATGCAGCCAATTTCGCCATCAAGAGCGATGTAGTTCAGATCGTATTTGGAAGCGGCGAGTTCTTTGGGGTCTTCTTCAGTTTCGTCGCGCAGCTCATTGATATCTGCATGGCGGTACATGGCGTTACCATCAAACGATACTTTGGCATCGAGTACTTTCAGATCACCACTGTCGGTCACAATCAACGGGTTGATTTCCAGCATCTCCATGTCTTTTTCGACAAACGCTTTATAGAGCAGGCCCATCAGGCCAACACATTGTTTGACTTGCTTTCCGGCCAGGCCCAACGAAAACGCGATGCGGCGTCCGTGGAACGCCTGATATCCAGTGGCTGGATCGACTGAGAAGCTTAGAATTTTTTCGGGTGTCGACGCTGCGACTTCTTCGATGTCCATGCCGCCTTCAGTCGAACAGACAAAGCTAACGCGGCTCGTCTGACGATCAACAAGTAAGGCAAGGTAAAGCTCTGTTTCGATGCCTGACCCATCCTCGATATAGATGCGGTTCACTTGCTTGCCGATTGGACCCGTCTGATGGGTAACCAGTGTGCGCCCCAGCATCTTTTTGGCTTCTTCAGCAGCTTCCTCGACCGATTTCGTTAGGCGTACACCACCTTTGTCGCCGGCATCAATTTCTTTGAACGAACCTTTGCCCCGGCCGCCAGCGTGGATTTGTGCCTTGACCACCCACAATGGCCCGTCCAACGCGCCTGCGGCAGTCTTGGCGTCTTCTGCCCGAAGGACGACGCGCCCGTCAGAGACTGGAGCCCCGTAGCTGCGCAAAAGGGCTTTGGCTTGGTATTCATGGATGTTCATATCAGTTTGGTCCCGTATACAACGTCAGGTTCGACCCTATTCGACGAATTTTTGAAGCTGCGTAAATGGCTAAGATGCCACTAGCACAGTTTTTCGGGATAATTTTTTATTTTGTGATCACGCGTTTTTAAAGTGTGATCACAAAATATAAGCGCCGGTATTTTGGATTCGTACCGTTGAGGTTCAAGCCGCTGACGCAAATCGAGCCATGGTAATTGCTCGGGGCTGGATTGTTCACTCTTACAACCCCAAAACCCTTGTGATGATGCGTATATATTTACTTGGACGAAAGATCGCGGCGCCGGATGTTCAGATGGGCAGCAGCTGTTCGACATAAAGTCGGTGCTGTAAGGTGGGCCAGATACAATTCTATCTGGCCCACCACTGTTTTTCATTACGCCGGAAACAGAGACCAGCGCTGATGGTTTAGTTCAGGTGAGACTATCGTCGATACCCTTGCAGGCATTGACCAGTCCTTTGACGGCAGCGACCGAACTATCAAACATCGCTTGCTCGTCCTTGGTCATTTGGATGTCAATCACGCGCTCGACACCGGCCGCGCCGATCACGGTGGGGACGCCCACATACATACCCTTCAGACCCAACGCCCCGTCAACATATGCAGCGCAAGGCAAAACGCGCTTTTGATCCCGGAGGTAGGCCTCGGCCATTTCGATGGCCGATGTCGCAGGCGCATAAAATGCAGAGCCAGTTTTCAGAAGACCAACGATTTCTGCGCCACCGTCACGGGTGCGCTGAACGATTGCATCAAGCTTTTCCTGAGTGGTCCAGCCCATCTTGATTAGGTCGGGCAACGGAATGCCCGCAACGGTCGAATAACGTGTGAGCGGAACCATGGTATCACCGTGGCCACCAAGCACAAAAGCTGTGACGTCACGCATCGACACGTTGAATTCTTCTGCAAGAAAGTGGCGGAAACGGGCGCTGTCGAGAACACCAGCCATGCCGCAGACTTTTTCATGGGGCAGGCCGCTGAATTCACGCAGGGCCCAAACCATCGCGTCCAACGGGTTTGTAATGCAGATGACAAAGGCGTCTGGTGCGTGGTCGCGAATGCCTTCGCCTACCGATTTCATAACCTTTAAGTTGATACCCAGCAGGTCATCGCGGCTCATGCCCGGCTTGCGCGGCACACCGGCGGTGACGATGCAAACGTCTGCGCCCGCGATGTCGGCGTAGGACTGCGTGCCGCTCATCTTTGCATCAAAGCCCTCGGAAGGGCCTGATTCCGCGATGTCGAGGGCTTTGCCCTCGGGCGTGCCTTCTGCGATGTCAAAAAGCACAACGTCGCCAAGCTCTTTGAGGGCTGCAAGGTGGGCAAGCGTGCCGCCGATTTGACCGGCGCCGATCAAGGCAATCTTGGGTCTGGCCATGGATGAAGTTCTCCGCACTAGGGTTTTGTTTGGCGCGGTGCCTAGCCCGAGATAGGCTTTGGCGCAAGGGTGCTGCACTGCAGCGCGGTTAGGTCTGAGCGCTGGCGAGCCGGCCAAAGGCAGTCTAAAGGGGTGGGAACGCGGTACTTTTAGGAATTTGGGCCATGCTGGAGCTTTCGTTAGGTTTTTTTCTTGTGGCAGGCCCAGCGGTAATTTTTGCGGGCATTTCTAAAAGCGGTTTTGGTTCGGGGGCTGCGTTTGCTTCTGCGTCGATTCTGGCTTTGGTGGTTGAACCGGGCCTTGCCCTTGGTGTCATGTTGCCACTGTTGATGCTTGTGGATGCTGCAACGTTGCGGCCCTATTGGGGTAAGTGGAACCTTCGGGCGTCACTGTTGATGATTTTTGGCGGTTTGCCCGGCGTGGCGTTGGGTGCCGCGCTTTTTGCGCGGGCGGATGCAGATGTGTTCCGGGTTCTGATCGGGGTGATTTCCGTGGCATTCGTGTTGTGGCAAGTGGCGGGCGCGCGGTGGACAAGAGTGATGTCGAGGGCGATGCCTGATTGGATGGGCGTTCTGCTGGGCACAGTTGCAGGCTTTACCAGTTTCGTGAGCCATGCAGGCGGTCCCCCTGCGGCGGTCTATATGCTGTCACTGAGGCCCGGCAAAACAGAATACCAAGCAAGCAGTGTTCTGATCTTTACCGCGATCAACATCGCAAAGTTCGTACCATACGCGTTCTTGGGAATGTTCACGCTGCAAACAGGCCTCGCCAACCTTGTGTTGGCACCATTTGCGCTCGTGGGTGCGTGGTTGGGAGTGAAAGCGCATCACCTTGTGCCAGAACGGGCATTCTTTCAATTGACCTATGTTCTTTTGATCATCACCGGCAGCAAATTGATTTGGGATGGGCTGACCTGAACAGCCTAAGAATGACGGCAGACATGTCCAAATGATTTGCATGCATACACGTGCCTACAGATCGTGAACAAGGCACATGTCAATGTGCCTTGCTCGCTTGAAGCACGCATCGGCCTCAAGCGTCGTTGCTGTTGATGGGCAGGGATTCGGCGAGCATTTCGAACGCCTGGCCGCTGGCTATCAAGCAGGTGATGCCATTGGGTGCAGTCATGGTGATCGTCCACGTGCTGCTTTCATCCGACGCAAAAACTTCGATCACAGAATTGTTTGCGCCCAGTCCGATGGACTGGCGGGTTTCGCCGTACCCCTCTGCCAGCCGTGTTACCACCTGATCACGCGGCGCACAGTTGCGGGCGTTTTAGGCATCCGCACCGGTGGCGATTAACGCGACCGTAGCCGCTAAACCCTGAGCAAACATTGCCAAAAATTTGATCATCTGCTTCATATTATTTGACCTTTCCCAACAAAAGCACCTCTGATCATCTGAGCCGCCGAGTTTTGCGGGCTTAGCGGGCAGCCCAGTTGCGTCGTTGTTCCTTGTCCTAGCTCTGAAACTTTTAGGTAGTCGTTCCAAAACAGCCCTTCAGATGGTGCGTGATCAAAAGATCGTGCGGTCTGTCATTGAAATAATGGTTAATGCTTCGCGCGGCGTCCTTTGCAACCTGACGATGCCAATTGGAACGTAAGAAATTTGCTGCATCGCGGCATTATTGCCCTTGAACTATCTGCAAAAAAATGCCCAATTCCACGCAACTTTATAACAATGCGGAATCTCTAATGGCTACTTCTCGACCTTTGCGTTCGGTTCTTTATATTCCCGGTTCAAAGCCACGCGCACTGGACAAAGCGCGGGGTTTACCGACGGACGCGATTATCTTTGACCTCGAAGATGCGGTCTCTGTCGATGAGAAAGAATCTGCGCGAAAGACATTGGCCGAAGCGTTGGCAACTGGGGGCTATGGCGCAAGGATGCGGATAATCCGGATCAACGGATTGGATACGAAATGGGGCGCGGATGATGCGGCTGCAGCCGTTGAAATGGGGGGCGATGCGGTGCTTTTGCCCAAGGTCTCACACCCGTCAGTCCTTGATACGCTGGCTGCAATAACCGGAGATATGCCGCTCTGGGCCATGATGGAAACCCCGCTGGGAATGCTGAACGCTGCACAAATCGCCGCTCATCCAAAGTTGCAAGGGATGGTCATGGGGACGAATGATCTGGCCAAGGAATTGCAAACCCGGTTCCGCGCTGACCGACTGCCGCTGCAAACCGGGCTTGGCCTGTGCCTTCTGGCGGCGAAAGCGCATGGGCTGGCGATTGTCGACGGTGTTTACAATGCGTTCAAAGATGAGGAGGGGTTGGAGGTTGAATGCACGCAGGGGCGTGACATGGGGTTCGATGGCAAGACTTTGATACATCCGGCGCAATTGGCAGTGGCAAATGCTGCTTTTTCCCCTTCTGAAGCAGATCTTAATCTGGCCCGCCGCCAAATCGAAGCCTTTGATACAGTTGAGGCGAGCGGCCAGGGCGTGGCGGTTGTGGATGGACGGATCGTTGAAAATCTGCACATCGTGACCGCACGCGAAGTTTTGGCCAAGGCTGAAGCCATCGCAGCCATGCAAAAGGAATAAGTTATGTATTGGATCGTTTTGTTGGCAGGCGTTGGCCTGTGGTGGGCGGCACATGTGTTCAAACGGGTGGCGCCAGCGCGACGCGCCGCTATAGGCGACACGGGCAAAGGCATGATGGCTGCGGCCATCGGGCTTGGGATTGTGCTGATGGTCATAGGCTATCGGGGCACAGACTTTGTACCTGTCTGGAATCCTCCATCTTTTCTAATACACATCAACAACCTAGCGATGCTGATCGCTTTGTTTCTGCTCAGTCCGGCCCCGAAAAAAGGCAAGCTGGCATCCGGCATGCGCCACCCTATGCTGGTCGGATTTGGCGTTTGGGCGGGGGCGCATTTGCTTGTGAATGGCGATCTGGCGTCTTTTCTGATGTTTGGCGGCCTTTTGGTCTGGGCGGTCGCTTCGGCCCGGATGATCAATGCGGCTGAGCCAAACTGGGCACCAAACCCAGTAGGCACTTATGCCAAGGACGCGATGTTCGCGGTGGCTTCTGTCATCCTGTTGGTGATTGTTGGTTATATCCACAGCTGGCTCGGCGTCTGGCCATTCCCGGCTTAACCTCATGAAGCTTTATCGTTTTTTATCCGAAGAGGACACGTCGGCCTTTTGTCATAAGGTCACAGATGCGTTGAACAAAGGGTGGGTGCTGCATGGCAGCCCAACCCAGACTTGGGATCACGACGCTGGTGTCATGCGCTGCGGGCAGGCCGTGACCAAAGACGTACCCGGCACTTACACGGCAGACATCAAATTAGGGGAGCAATAATGGCCAAGACCAATGCGGGCCGTTTCTTTGAAGACTACCGACCCGGTGATGTCATTGAACACGCAGTGCCGCGCACGGTATCAGGGGGCGAGCGGGCGCTTTACCATATGCTATATCCGGCGCGGCATGCGCTGTATTCATCGAATGAATTTGCCCAGAAATGCGGGCTGACAGCGTCGCCGCTGGATGACATGATCGCGTTTCATGTGATTTTTGGGAAAACCGTACCCGATGTGTCACTGAACGCGGTTGCTAATTTGGGTTATGCAGAGGGGCGCTGGTTGGCACCCGTATGGCCGGGCGATACGTTGCGGTCACGGTCCGAAGTGATCGGGGTCAAGGAAAACTCCAACGGTAAGTCTGGCGTCGTTTGGGTGCGTACAACGGGCTTGAATCAGGACGACAAGCCGGTGCTTGAATATGTTCGATGGGTCATGGTTCGCAAGGGCAACCGGGGCGCCCCAACCCCCGAAACAGTGATCCCCACGCTTGCCCCTGCTCTGTTGCCTGAGCAACTGGTGGTGCCTGCAGACCTGGACTTTACCAACTATGACTATGGCCTCGCTGGTGAGCCGCACAGTTGGGATGATTACGAAATTGGTGAACATATTGACCATGTGGATGGCGTCACGGTTGAAGAGGCCGAACACATGATGGCCACTCGACTGTGGCAGAACACGGCCAAGGTGCATTTTGATACCTCAGCCCGGCCAGACGGGACGCGGCTGATCTATGGTGGGCATGTAATTTCGATGGCGCGCGCGTTGTCGTTCAATGGGTTGGCCAATGCGCAGATGATGGTTGGCCTGAATGGTGGTGCGCATGCCAATCCCTGTCTTGCTGGCGATACAATCCGGGCTTGGTCAGAAGTGCTGGACAAAGCGCCGACGAAGGCCCCGGGCGTGGCGGCAATTCGTCTGCGGTTGGTTGCGACAAAGGGCGGCGATGCGTTTGACCTTAGAGGTGATGATGCCAAGTACCGGCGCCATGTTTTACTAGATCTAGACTATTGGGCATTGATGCCATGCAAAACCCTTTGACTATCTATCAGTCAGAGGTGTTATGCATAAAAGACACATGACAGCGCGATCATTTTTTAACTGTGCTAAGGTAAATAAGCGCGGTTTCGCTTTGATGGGAGGTCACTCAGCCGGTGACTCATTAAAAATGGAATCGGCGGCGCCAGAGACAAACCAATCGGCATCGCCAACGAAAAATATGTTTGTAGGCCGGTTTGTGAGGCAATAACTGAAATTTTGCGATCACAAAATTTTTCTCAGTGATCACAAGTGCAAATAATTTCCGTTATGTGCCAAAACACCGCGCTATTTGTTGCTTAGTGATGGGTGACTTGGGCACAAAATACGTTAGTGTCGGCAAGGAACAAAAAAGGGATGAAACATGGCCGACGTAAATAGGGGCAACCGACCGCTATCGCCGCACCTGTCAATCTACCGACCGCAGCTTACTTCGATGACATCGATCCTCACGCGGATCACGGGCAATGCTTTGTTGATCTCTGCGCTGCTGGTTATTTGGTGGTTACTGGCGGCTTCAACCTCGGCTGAGTATTTT
Organism: Tateyamaria sp.; assembly: GCA_029250205.1. Classification (GTDB taxonomy): domain Bacteria; phylum Pseudomonadota; class Alphaproteobacteria; order Rhodobacterales; family Rhodobacteraceae; genus Tateyamaria. The sequence continues at coordinate 17,002 of JAQWVA010000012.1, read as the reverse complement.
GCCTTAGCAGATAGTGCGCTGACCAGTATTTTTGGAAAGTTGGTCATGCTGCTGTCACTTTGGGGGCTATGGTATCACACATTGGCTGGCCTCCGGCACCTGATCTGGGACAACGGCATTGGCCTTGGCATTCAGACTGCGGAAAAGCTTGGCTGGGCTGTGATTTTAGGCTCTTTTGTGCTGACAATACTCACTGTTGCGATTGTGTAAGGAGAATACCATGCGTTACTTGACCGACCGCAAGCGCGCCGCCGGTATGGGCTCTGCCAAGACCGGTACAGCACATTTTTGGGCGATGAAGGTGAGCAGTGCAGCGCTTTTGGTTCTGGTCCCGATCTTTGTTTTCACCTTTGGCCCGATGCTGGGTGAACCACATTCAGAGGTTACGGCGTATTTTGCGCGTCCATTTCCAGCATTGGTGGCAGCGCTGACCGTCGTGGTGAGCTTCATGCACTTCAAAGACGGTGTGCAGGTGCTGATCGAGGACTATATTCATGGAACAATGCAAAAAGTGCTGATCGTCGCAATGATCTGCTTAAGCTATGCTGCCGCAGCGACAGGTGTGTTCGCCATCGCTCGGCTGGCGCTTTGACATAGGAGGCTGGATTATGGCTGCTTACGAGTATGAAACGCATGAATATGACGTGGTTGTAGTGGGGGCCGGTGGTGCCGGCCTGCGCGCAACCCTCGGCATGGCTGAACAGGGTCTGCGGACCGCGTGTGTGACCAAGGTTTTTCCGACCCGGTCGCATACCGTGGCGGCGCAGGGCGGCATCGCTGCAAGTCTCAGCAACATGGGCCCCGATAACTGGCAATGGCACATGTACGATACGGTCAAAGGATCGGATTGGTTGGGTGACACCGATGCGATGGAATATCTTGCGCGAGAGGCCCCCAAGGCGGTGTACGAGCTAGAACATTATGGTGTTCCGTTTTCGCGCACCGAAGAGGGTAAAATCTACCAAAGGCCTTTTGGCGGTCATACGACCCAGTTCGGTGAAGGCCCCCCGGTGCAGCGTACGTGCGCTGCCGCTGATCGGACCGGTCACGCGATCCTGCACACTCTTTACGGTCAATCGCTCAAGAACAATGCGGAATTCTATATTGAGTACTTCGCAATTGACCTGATCATGTCAGATGATGGCGTGTGTCAGGGTGTTTTGTGCTGGAAGCTTGATGACGGCACGATGCATCTTTTTTCGGCCAAGATGGTCGTGCTTGCAACCGGCGGCTATGGACGAGCCTATTTCTCGGCCACATCTGCGCACACGTGTACTGGCGACGGTGGTGGCATGACCGCACGCGCCGGTTTGCCTTTGCAGGATATGGAGTTCGTACAATTCCACCCTACGGGCATTTATGGCGCGGGTTGTTTGATCACCGAAGGCGCACGCGGAGAAGGCGGTTATCTGACCAACTCCGAAGGTGAGCGCTTTATGGAGCGCTATGCGCCAACCTACAAAGATCTGGCCAGCCGCGATGTGGTTTCACGCTGCATGACGATGGAAATCCGCGCTGGTCGGGGTGTTGGCGAGCAAGGCGATCACATTCACTTGCACCTGAACCACCTGCCCAAGGAAACACTGGATTTGCGGTTGCCGGGCATTTCGGAAAGTGCACGTGTTTTTGCAGGCGTCGATCTAACCAAAGAACCGATTCCTGTGCTGCCTACGGTTCACTATAATATGGGCGGTATTCCGACCAATTACTGGGGCGAGGTTCTTGCTCCAACTAAAGACAAGCCCGATAATGTGTCACCCGGCCTTATGGCTGTCGGCGAAGCAGGCTGCGCAAGTGTGCACGGGGCCAACCGCCTTGGATCAAACTCGCTTATTGATCTCGTGGTATTTGGACGGGCCGCCGCGATCCGTGCTGGCGAGATTGTTGATCCCAAGACACCGGTGCCGACACCAAACCAACGCTCCGTTGAGGCTGCCTTTAGCCGTTTTGATGGCCTGCGCTATGCCAACGGCCATGTGCCCACGGCAGCACTTCGTTTGGAAATGCAAAAAACGATGCAGGACGACGCAGCGGTCTTCCGCGCCGATAAGACGATGGCACAGGGACAGGCCAAAATGGAAGGCATCGCAGGCAAACAAAGCGACCTTAAGGTAACGGATACATCTTTGGTGTGGAACTCGGACCTGATGGAAACGCTTGAATTGACCAACCTGATGCCAAATGCCGTCGCCACGATCACGGCAGCGGCTGCGCGCAAAGAAAGCCGGGGCGCGCATGCGCATGAGGATTATCCTGACCGCGATGACGAGAACTGGCGCAAGCACAGTCTGGTTTGGTTTCAGGGCAATGAGGCATCACTTGGATTCCGTGGGGTGCACCTGCAACCACTGACCAGCCACAATGATGGCGGCATTGATCTGAAAAAGATCGCGCCCAAGGCACGGGTGTATTGATCAGACATGGCTCCAGCCGAAAGATTGCTGAGTTATCCAAAGACAACATTTGTGCTGGTGACAGCCGTGCGCCGAGGCACAAAGAAATCCACAGTGCATAGCTGCGTGAAAGTAGGAGAAACGAAATGGTCCAACTGACGCTTCCTAAAAACTCCCGGATACAGACGGGCAAGACTTGGCCCAAACCAGAGGGTGCCACGAACCTGCGTAAGTTCAGTGTCTATCGCTGGAACCCGGATGACGGAAAAAACCCGCAGGTCGACACTTATTGGGTCGATATGGACAACTGCGGCCCAATGATCCTCGACGCCCTGATCAAGATCAAAAACGAGATCGACCCGACGCTGACCTTCCGTCGGTCCTGTCGCGAAGGGATCTGTGGGTCGTGCGCTATGAACATTGGTGGCATCAACACGCTAGCATGTATCTATGGCATGGAAGAGGTGAAGGGCGATGTAAAAATCTATCCGCTGCCACACATGCCAGTGGTCAAGGACTTGATACCTGATCTTACGCATTTTTATGCTCAGCATGCGTCGATCATGCCCTGGCTGGAGACTAAGACAAACCGACCCGCAAAGGAATGGCGGCAATCGGTCGAGGACCGTGAAAAGTTGGATGGTCTTTATGAATGCGTTATGTGTGCGTGCTGTTCAACTTCATGCCCCAGCTACTGGTGGAATGGTGATCGATATCTTGGTCCGGCTGCCCTCTTGCACGCGTATCGTTGGATCATCGACAGTCGCGACGAGGCAACAGGTGAGCGGCTAGATGACCTTGAGGATCCGTTCAAGCTTTACCGGTGCCACACAATCATGAACTGTGCCAAGACTTGCCCCAAAGGTCTGAACCCGGCCGAGGCGATCGCAAATATCAAAAAGATGATGGTTGAACGAACCGTGTGATTTGGGGCGCAAAACCGGTCTGGTACCAAGTTTCTTTTGATGGCCCCTTGCCCTTTCTGGCGAGGGGCTGTTCTTTTTTGCGGATTGTTGAAATAGGTTTACCATGAACATCCCCCATGATGCCGACGATCGCCGTCAGGTCCCTCCGGTGATCTGTTATCCGACCGATACGTTGCCAGAACCCGACATGGCACGGTACATCGCGTTGCGCGCTGACCTGAAGGAGGTATCGCGTGTCATCGTTCCCGCGCGTGACGCTGCATGCTTTACTGCGCCTGCCGGGCACGTGGTGCGCATCAGTTCGATCGAAGGGCCACAGGTGGGTGATTTAAACCTATGGAATATAAACGACCTGTCTGAACGGTTTTATTCCGGGAAAACCCGTGCCCTACACGGTGCCCATATTAGCACCAGAGACCGCATGTGGAGTTGTTTTCCATACCTGCGTCCCATGGCAACTGTAATCCACGATACGCTCGATTGGTACGGGATCGATGAGTTCGGTGGTTCAGTGCATGACGTTATCGGTACCCGCTGTGATCCCTACACCAACAATCTTTTGCAAGGTGGCCAATACCACAATTGTTGCCACTCAAACCTGACCCGTGCACTTGCGGATCACACAGGCATGACGCTGCGCGATGCCGAACCTTATGTGCATGATGTTTTGAATGTATTCATGTGTACCGGATTTACCCAAGACACCGGCCAATATTTTATGAAGGCTTCACCCGTGCGCCCCGGTGACTATATCGAACTTTTTGCCGAGATCGACCTGCTTGGCGCAATGAGCGCCTGCCCCGGAGGCGATTGTGGATCTGAACACTCGTCTGACACAGCACCGTGCCATCCGATGCTGGTGCAGGTACTGGAACCGGCACCCGGCGCTCTTGAGGGTTGGCATAGCCCAATGCCCAACGAGTATGATCAAACGCATGGCCGCTAGATGGGTCATCGCCACATTATTAGCCATTTGGGGCAGCTGATCTTTGAGAACACTTTGTTGCATTGATGCGTACAGCTTGTGCATCAGTGTCAAACTAGCGCTCTTATGATTTGGTGAATGCGGCCTCTAGAGCGATCTCGACCATATCACCAAATGATCTTTCACGATCTTCGGAAGGCAAAGCCTCGCCTGTTTGCAGGTGGTCACTGACGGTTAAAATCGCCAGGGCCCGCCGACCATGGCGCGCGGCAAGGGTGTAGAGTTCGGCGGCTTCCATCTCTACTCCCAAAATGCCGTGCCGCACCATTTGTTCGTCCAGATCCGGACGTTCCGCATAGAAAACATCCGAAGAATAGATGCCTCCAACATGTGTTTTTGTTGCCTTGGCCTGTGCCGCATTCACGGCAGCCGCAAGAAGCCCATAGTCGGCACAAGGTGCAAAGTTCACCTCGCGAAAAATCCCGGACGAAGGTGACGTAATCGTGGTAGCGGTCATGGCAATAATGACATCACGAATGCCCACATATGGCTGCATACCACCACATGATCCGATGCGGATCAGGGTTTGGGCACCGTATTCTGACATGAGCTCGTTGGCATAGATCGATAGCGACGGCATACCCATGCCAGAGCCCTGAATGGTTACAGGGTGCCCGTTCCAAGTTCCAGTGAAGCCAAGCATACCCCTGACCTCATTAACCAATCTGGCATCCCGCAAAAACGTCTCTGCCGCCCATTTGGCGCGATATGGGTCGCCCGGCATTAGCACGGTCTCAGCGATATCACCGGGTTTGGCACCAATGTGGACGGTCATCGAAGTCTCCGTTCAGAAATAAGTCGCATCACGATATCGCAAAACAAGGTAGGTTTTTTTGAGGTAGAAATATGATTGCCTCGACCTCTTTAAGCACTGGTCGAGGCAATTATAGACTAACCCGCTGAACTTGGAGCAATATTAAATTGCGAGGTCTTCTTCCGATTTCCCTGACGCAATTGCGGACTTGTACCAAAGTGGCTGGCGTCCCTTGCCGGTCCAAGTTTGGCTTGAGTCTTCGGGGTTGGCGAATTTTGGTTCCGCTGAGCTGCCTGTTCCGGATGCGCCGCCTGTCGAACGTTTTGCGGTTAATTCGTCCAGCGAAAACCCATACTCTGCAGCTGCCTTTTTCGCTGCAGCCAAAGCATCTTTCTTTTCTTTAATGTGCAGCTTAGTTAATATTTTTTCAATATCAGATTTTAAGGAAACAAGCTCTTTGCGGCTCATTTCGTATATATTAATTGTCATCTTACGGTCCCTTTTCCATAGTAATGAGATTATTTGCAATTTTTTTGAAGAAATCAATAGATCAACTTGGAAAATATATCATGATCTAGGCGCGATGGACGGATTACATGTAAAATTTAAACAGCAACATGATTGTATAAATGCCCTGTAGTTATTTGAATTCCATTGGCTAAGGTTTCTGTTACACAAAGAGCGTATTCTTTTAATGTAATGACCAATTATCTCGTAGAGAAATATTATAAAAGGCCCAGTGCTAATGAGCGTTGAACCATATCGACGTTAAATAACCACAGAGCTACGTTTTTGTCGCGCAATTAGCGCAAAGATCTATTGCGCAGCGACGGCTTGTGGATCTGCCAGTGTTACGATGTCCATCATTATTGTGTTGAGCTCAAAATCTTTGGGTGTGTAAACGCGCGCCACGCCCATTTCTTGCATCTTTGCAGCGTCATTGTCTGGAATGATCCCACCGACAATAACTGGAATATGAGCGAGGCCTGCTGCTTGCATGCGGTGCATCAGATCTTCCACCAGTGGGAGGTGGCTGCCGCTTAAAATTGATAGGCCAACAACATGTGCTGCATCTGCAAGCGCGGCGGTAACGATTTCTTCTGGGGTGAGCCTGATTCCTTCATATGAGATGTCCATGCCACAATCGCGCGCACGGACGGCGATCTGTTCGGCCCCGTTTGAATGACCGTCAAGGCCAGGTTTGCCAACTAAGAACTTCAGTCGACGGCCCAGTTTGTCACTGACGGTGTCTACGGCATTGCGAAGTTTCTCAAGACCTTCGGATTTATTTGATTGCCCCATACTGACGCCCGTTGGCCCACGATATTCACCGTGAACAGCGCGCATTTGGGCCGCCCATTCGCCTGTAGTTACACCAACCTTGGCGGCCATGATCGAGGTAGGCATGATATTTCGACCAGCTTTAGCTGCGGCTCGCAAGTCTGCGAGGGCCGCTGCAATGGCAGCCGCGTCTCGGTCGGTTCGCCATTGCGTCAATCGGTCGATCTGTTCTTGTTCAACCGCCGGGTCTACTATCATAATCCCGCCGTCTCCGGTCATCAGTGGTGATGGCTCGCCTGCCTGATATTTATTGACACCCACAACGACAGTCTCGCCGCGTTCAATTCGGCCAAGACGGTCAGCATTCGATCCGACCAATTGGGCCTTCATGTAATCAATGGCCGCAATCGCCCCGCCCATCGCATCCAGATTGTCCAATTCATGCCGTGCGCCCTCTTTCAAAGCCTCGACTTTTGCGTCCACGGCAGGGTTGCCATCAAATAGATCGTCGAATTCGAGCAAGTCTGTTTCAAATGCCATGATTTGCTGCATGCGCATCGACCATTGCTGATCCCAGGGGCGTGGTAACCCAAGGGCTTCATTCCAAGCGGGCAACTGAACGGCCCGGGCGCGTGCCTTTTTCGAAAGCGTCACAGCCAGCATCTCGATCAGTATGCGGTACACATTGTTTTCTGGCTGCTGCTCTGTCAAACCCAGTGAATTGACCTGAACTCCATAGCGAAACCGGCGATATTTCGGATCGGTCACGCCATAACGATCTTCGCAGATTTCATCCCAAAGATCGACAAAAGCGCGCATTTTGCACATCTCGGTGACGAAACGGATACCCGCATTCACAAAGAACGAAATTCGACCCACAACTGCAGGGAAATCTGCTGGATCAATTCTTGGTTTTAATTCATCTAGTACCGCAGTCGCCGTGGCCAGGGCAAAGGCCAATTCCTGCTCTGGTGTCGCGCCGGCTTCTTGCAGGTGATAGGAACACACATTCATTGGGTTCCACTTGGGCACGTGTGTGTAGCAATACTCTGCCACGTCTGCGATCATTTTGAGCGAGGGTTTGGGCGGGCATATATAGGTTCCACGCGACAGATATTCCTTGATCAAATCGTTTTGCACCGTGCCTTGCAGGGTTGAAATATCGACCCCCTGTTCCTCGGCCACCACAATGTACAGCGCGAGCAGCCATGGCGCTGTCGCATTGATTGTCATGGATGTATTCATCTTTTCCAACGGAATGTCGGCAAATAAGGTGCGCATATCGCCAAGGTGTGAAACGGGCACACCGACCTTGCCCACCTCACCGCGCGCAAGAACATGATCGCTGTCATATCCGGTTTGTGTCGGCAGATCGAAGGCAACGCTAAGCCCAGTTTGTCCTTTTGCCAAATTTGACTGGTAAAGTGCATTCGAGGCTGATGCAGTGGAGTGTCCGGCATAGGTGCGGATCAGCCAAGGGCGATCTTTGTGGGTCATGGGCGGGCCTCGCGAGCAGGTAGGGAAATAAAGTTACGTTTGGAGTTTGATATAAGTAATTTTGTGGCACTGTCAATTCGCCGCGTCGCGGCATTTTGCGCTGAGGTCACGGTTTGCAAAGTCAGAATTGAGTGTCATCGGACATCTTTGCAGATGCCACATCACTTTGGATTGCTCATCGCAGTGCAGTGTATCTGCAAATTGGGGTAATTTATATCGCATGGCGTCTAAAGCATCGCTTCGCCACCCTTGCCCGAACGTGCCCAACCTGTAAGGGTGCCCGTAATGACGCAGACGATTGAACTTCCCATTTGGCTATTTGTGCTGATTATGATGTTTGCGGCCGTGACGGCGCTCAGTCATTTTCTGCTGCCCTCAGTCCGTTGGTATTTTCGTCGGCGCTTGCAAAAAGCAGTAACCCGACTGAACAAGCGCCTGACCCGTCCGATCGAACCGTTCAAGCTTGCGCGGCGCTATGATATGATACAACGCTTGATCTATGATCCAGTGGTGACCAAAGCCATTGTTGATCACGCCAAGGCAGAAAAAATTCCTGAAAACGTGGCATTTCAGGAAGCTAGCCGTTACGCCCGCGAGATTGTGCCGAGCTTTTCTGCCTTTGCCTATTTTGGTTTTGGCATTCGCATAGCGCGTTGGTTGGCCAATGCGCTTTACGATGTGCGCACAGGCCCGAATAATGACGCTGCGCTCAAAAGTGTGCCATCGGATGCCACTGTCATATTTGTCATGAATCATCGCAGTAACATGGATTATTTACTTGTCACTTATCTGGCAGCGCAGGCCTCTGCACTCAGCTATGCTGTTGGGGAATGGGCGCGTGTCTGGCCCCTGAGCCGCCTAATCAAATCCATGGGCGCTTATTTTATCCGGCGCAAGTCGCGTGGTCTGCTCTATCGCAAGGTGCTAGCGCGGTATGTGCAAATGGCTACGCAAGGCGGCGTAACGCAGGCGATTTTTCCCGAAGGTGGGCTGACTGTTAATGGTAAGCTGATGCCGCTTAAAATGGGTTTATTGTCTTATGTCGTCGATGGGTTTGATTCCGAAGGCCGGGATGTGGTGTTTATTCCTGTTGCGATAAACTACGATCGCGTTCTTGAAGACCGGGTGCTATTGGCAGCACACCAACGTGGCGACCGGCGGTTTGGAGCCAAGATTTCAGTTACCATGCGATTCATCATGCACAAGATTTGGCAAAAAGCGCGTGGCCGCTATGTCAGATTTGGAATAGCTTCGGTATCTTTTGGAGTGCCGTTGTCGTTGAAATCTATGGACAGGGACGCGCCGCTTGAGGCGTTGGCTGCAGAACTAAAATCCCGGATTGAAGATGTAATGCCCGTATTGTTTGTGCCCGTTTTAGCGCAAGTGTTTCTTGCAAGCAGTGGCCCGTTGACGATACCCGAACTGAATAACGCAGTGCGCAGTGCTATACCCAGAAAGCGTGGGTCGATGCCAAAACTTTGGGAACAGTATTTGGCGGAATATATAACTGTGGCACGAAAAAATATGTTGGTCAGAGGCCTCATTGCAGAAAGCGGTGAAGGCTGGATCGCAGTCCAAGACGAACGCCCGCTACTTCAGTTTTATGCGAACTCGCTCGATGGGTTGGTCAGCGATTCTCCGCCCCCGAGCGATGCTGCGGACGCAAAGTCATAAAATTACCAAAATAGGCTTGTTTTGGGTTGCTTTGTTGCGCCTGTAGTCATACTCACAGCATATAGCTGCGATTCTGCGCTGCGGCACAACTTTATCCCATGGAGACTAACATGGCTCTCGACACTGGCATCGCGTCCTATGAGGCACCCGAAAAAGATCTTTACGAACTGGGAGAGATTCCACCCATGGGCTACGTCCCCAAACAGATGTACGCGTGGGCCATTCGCAAAGATCGCCATGGAGAGCCAAATACAGCGATGCTGCAAGAGGTTGTGGATGTTCCCAAGCTAGACAGTCACGACGTTCTGGTTCTAGTGATGGCCGCAGGTGTTAACTACAATGGTGTTTGGGCAGCTTTGGGCACGCCAATCAGCCCGTTTGACGGCCATAGGCAACCATATCACATTGCCGGTTCTGACGCTTCAGGCATTGTTTGGGCTGTTGGTGACAAGGTTAAACGTTGGAGCGTCGGGGACGAGGTCGTTATCCACTGCAACCAGGATGACGGTGACGACGAGCATTGTAACGGCGGCGATCCAATGTATTCGCCAAGCCAGCGCATATGGGGTTATGAAACGCCAGATGGGTCATTTGCCCAATTCACGGCGGTTCAATCACAACAGCTGATGCCGCGTCCCAAGCACCTTGCCTGGGAAGAAAGCGCTTGCTACACGCTGACACTCGCCACAGCATATCGCATGTTGTTTGGTCACGAGCCGCACGATTTGAAGCCTGGACAAAACGTTCTTGTGTGGGGCGCATCAGGTGGCCTTGGTTCTTATGCAATTCAGTTGATCAACACCGCGGGCGCCAATGCGATCGGTGTCATAAGCGACGAATCCAAACGCGACTTTGTCATGGATCTGGGTGCCAAAGGCGTCCTGAACAGGAAAGACTTTAACTGTTGGGGACAATTACCGACTGTGAATACGCCCGAGTATAACGAATGGTTCAAAGAGGCCCGTAAATTTGGCAAGGCCATTTGGGACGTAACCGGAAAGGGTGTCAACGTCGATATGGTGTTCGAGCATCCAGGCGAAAGCACCTTTCCTGTTTCAACCTTTGTCGTCAAGAAAGGTGGTATGGTCGTCATCTGTGCCGGTACAACCGGATATAATCTGACATTTGATGTTCGCTATATGTGGATGCACCAAAAGCGACTTCAAGGCAGCCACTTTGCACACCTCAAACAGGCGTCCGCTGCCAACCAATTAATGATCGAACGTCGGCTTGATCCGTGCATGTCTGAAGTCTTTGATTGGGCCGACCTGCCCGAAGCCCACATGAAGATGATGCGCAACGAACATAAGCCAGGAAACATGTCTGTTCTGGTTCAAGCTCCAAAGACCGGGTTGCGGACTTTGGAGGATGCGCTTGAGGTGCGATCTTAAGAAAAATACAGCCAGCCTATCCTAAACGCCCGCGAATCATCCTAGGATTGAGCGGGCGTTTTTGCTTCAAACGACCGAGCAAGCGGTTTCAATAGGTTATTTTTAGCTGCCTCACTACTTCTGGGGAATAAAAATACGCGAATATATAAAATCAGCATTACAATTTAAGGTGGTATTAATGTTTCATTAACTACTTAAGAGTGAATCTTGACATGGGAAGCGATTGGATACTCGACGTCTTGACGGACCTCAAAACTTTCGCCCGTGCAAACGGCATGCCTGCTTTAGCAGAGCAGCTGGATGACACGACGATTGTCGCGATGGCCGAGATCGCCGCAGTAAGGAATGAAAATGACAGTCAAAACGAGAACGGTGATTTCGCCGTTGGAACATATTATGGAGGAACTCGAACGAGCTGACGGGCTTGGGGCGCTGCAAGGAGCATCCGAGGCACTGCGCAATTATTATGGCATTGACCACGTCGTTTACCATTGGGTGGATTCTGCAGGGGATCAATATGGCTGCGGAACCTACTCTGATGCGTGGAGAACTCGTTATCTAGAACAAAACTATTTGCGCGTAGATCCTGTTATTCTAGGGTGTTTTCAACGATTTCACCCTGTTGACTGGAAACGGTTAGATTGGTCAAGCAGGGCGGCCAAGGCCTTTCAGGCTGAAGCTATCACTCACGGGGTTGGCAATCAGGGTTTTTCGGTCCCGATAAGGGGGCCGAACGGTCAATTCGCTCTCTTTACGGTCAGCCACTCATGTAGCGATGATTGGTGGGCAGACTGGACCAATGCATGTTGCCGCGATCTCATTTTGATTGCGCACCTTTTTAACCAAAAAGCACTCGAATTCGAGCCAAAGCGCAACCCGGAGCAATCAACCTCTCTCAGTCCCAGAGAGGTTGATGCTATGACACTGTTGGCTATGGGATATAGCCGCGCGCAAGTAGCAGATACTCTTGCCATCTCGGAACATACGCTGCGGGTCTACATTGAAAGCGCCCGATTTAAATTGGGCGCAGCCAACACAACGCATGCGATCGTGCGCGCAATGAGCCGCGGCTTGATTGTAGTCGTATAGCTCTCGTTGCGTCATAAGCCTTACACCGCACGGGTGCATGAAAGGACATTAATGCACGTCTTGATAGTTTTTCGTCATGCCGACACCGGTCTGACAAGGAGCTATACCAATGCTGCGTTACATTTATGCTACTGATCTGAATGACCACCCCAAGCTTGCCCGAACCATGTTTCGCGATCGCGCTGATCAATTCAAGTTTCGCCTAGGTTGGAATGTAAGTGTAGATGATGTTGGTTTTGAACGGGATGAATACGATGAATTGAACCCACTATATGTCATCTGAGAAGAGCCAGATGGCAGCCACGGCGGCTCGATGCGTTTTCTGCCGACCACAGGACGTACAATGGTGAACGAGCATTTCATTAATATACTTTCGGGGCCAATCACCAGTCCATTCATCTGGGAATGTACCCGTTTTTGCCTTAATCGGGGCGTTGGGCGTCACGTTGCCGCGGCGCTGATGCTGGGCGGCGGTGAAGTCATGCAAAACTTTAGCGTAGAACATTTTGTTGGCGTTTTCGACGCTCGCATGATCCGAATCTATCGTATTATTGGCGCGTCGCCCGAAGTATTGGGTAGCGCTGGTCAAGGCTCGGACCAGATCAGTGTAGGGCTTTGGCATTTTGATGATGACATCGCTGCGCAACTCGCAGATCGCGCCGGAGTTTCACCGCTCCTCTCCCGTAAATGGTTTGATCGCTCCTTTGGATCTACGCCGCTACGTACCTCTGTTCGAACAGGTTAACGCGCTAGGTAACGCGTGATGTTTCAGTTACTTTGTGACGCGCAATATTCCATCGCAAAATGCACTGTCCCGCCTCGCGATCTAACGTAATTTATGTCATATTTTGAGGCCTGTATCGCGATTACTTTGTAATCTGGCTGGCCCATGACGCCTCTCCTCTGTAGGGTTTTGTCATGGCCACGTCTATTTCCCTGTCTGATGATCAAGCGACCGCGTATGATAGTGTGACAGAGATGCTGCGCAGTGCGGGCATCGATCTTGATAATGCTCTGATGATGCCACCAAGATTGGGAAAATCCGCGGTTATGGCAATTACTGGCAAAGCGGGTTCGGGAAAAACACTCTTGCTTGCTGAGCTGTATAAGGCATTGGAAAATGCAGGGTTGGACGTTGTTTCAGGTGAGTACGAAAGCCGTAAACGCAAGGACAAGCGAACCCTCGCCATTTTAGCACCAACAAACAAGGCAGCATCTGTGTTGCGCTTGCGAGGCGTGCCAGCGACAACCATCCACCGGATTCTTTACACACCTGTTTATGACCCAGAATATGAACGAATTGCCGAATGGCTTGCGGGCAATTGCGACCGCCCCGAGATAGAGGGGCTGACAGATCAAGCACTTGATCGCGCATTTGCTTTTTATCAAATCAACAAATCTGTTCCGGGTGCCTTGGCGTCAGCAGGTTTGCGTGGATCGGATTTCATCACAGGCTGGAAACGACGCGAAGAACCGCTTGATATCGGCTTTATTGACGAAGCTTCCATGTTGGATGATAAGCAATTTAACGATCTAAAAGAGATATTCCCAACGTTGCTATTGTTTGGGGATCCTGCGCAGCTGTCACCAGTTAACCAGTCTGGCGCTATGATATTTGACAAAATGCCAGAGCGGACGGTTCTGAACCTTAATCGCATCCATCGACAGGATGCGGATAACCCGATCCTGGATCTTGCCCATGCGCTTGCTGATCCAGCGGTCGATTTTCACCGTTTCGAAAAAATGGTCGAAGATGCTGCCGCCAATGACGACCGCATCGTTTGGGGCCAACGTGTGGAGGTTGATCTGATGGCGCGCAGCCCGGTTTTGGTTTGGCGCAATGCGACGCGCATTCGGCTGATCAACGCCTTTCGTAGGGTCCACAACGCGCCGGAGGACGCGTTGCTTGAAGGCGAGCCATTGATTTGTGACGGATTGGAATTACCGATCAAGCATAGAAACAAACGGCTGGACCTTGAGGCACGCGGCCTGATCAAGGGGGCGCAGGTGATCTATCTTGGCGAGGGCCGAAAGCCTGGCTTTTCGCGCTTGCACGTCATGGGCGCAGAAGACCCACAGGTTTCAGCGGCCTCGATCGTTAAGATCGAGAAGCCAGATGAAGAAGAGCCGTTTATTCCTTTTGCAGCCCGCATGGGAGCCACGTTCCTGCACGGCGCCGCTGTCACAATCCACAAGGCGCAGGGTTCACAATGGGAAACGGTGCAAGTCTTCGGGCCAGATCTGTATGCGGCAGCGCGCATGGGGCGAGTCGAGGCAGGGCAGCCACTATGGAAGCGTTTGGCCTATGTCGCGATAACCCGAGCGCAGGAGCGTCTGGTTTGGGTGGTTCGCAATCGGCTTTCCAAACCAACCAGTGGTTTGCGCGTGGAAGATTTGCGCGCCGTTCCGGCTGCAACGCTGACACTGACGCCCAATCCAGAGCTTTCGCAGTGACGGACCGCTTATATGGTTTGCCGAAATACCAGAAAAATCATGCAAGACCTAACGCATTGGAATACGTATCTGTAGGCAACCTTGGATGATTAAAGTTTTCTCAAAAAGCTTTAGTTCCGGAGCAATGAAAATGCAGCTGACGCTGCCCAGCCTGCTGCAATGGCAATCGCCAGAGACATAAGGCCGTAAAGGAATGGTTGCTCTCGGCTCAGACTAAAGAGCCATCGCTCCAATCCGACTTTTCGTACGTCAATCGAGGTTTCATAGCTTGAGATCACTTTGCCGTTTCGTGTCAGGAAGATGCGGGTTTCATAGTCGCCCTCAGTTAAGGCTGCAGGCAATTCGATCCGTCCACGAAAAAGGGTCTGATCGTCGACCGCGATATGGTTTTCCATCAACTGATATAGGTTTTCCTTACTCCGGATGCGGATCAAGGCCTCGGTGAAACTGGCTGCATCTATAATCGACATTGGCGCGCCAACAGATCGTATGGCATGTGGTATTGAAATTTTATAACGCAGGTCTTCAACTTCACTCAGAACTTCGTTCAGTGCCCCACTTGCGGCGACGGCATAAAAGCTTGGTGCGCGGTCCACTTCGACCGCATCGGTATTCACCCAAATGCCAAACCGTCGGTCTTTTCGGCGAACGCTTACAGGTTCTGATGGCCCGGCGACGGTTACGATTACTTCCAGTGGGGGGCCATCTGGGATTGTTGTCTCGCGTTTTACCGCGCCAAAGACGAGGATTTCAGAACCGTCGAAACTGGTTGTGATTGCAATCTTATTCTGACTAAGACCCAGCACAACGGTTTCGGAAAACGCTGGCAATGTCATGAACAACAGGGCAACCAGCCAACGCATCAATGCCCCTCCACCGCACCCACAGAGAACATCTCTGCGGGGGTAATCAACAGGTCAAACGCGAGCTTTCCACACACAAGTAGTACCATAAATGCGAGCAGAATGCGCAGCTGCTCTGCCTTGAGTTTTACGCCAATTCGAGTACCAATTTGTGCGCCTATGACACCGCCAATCAACAAGAGCACTGCCAAAACAACATCCACCGTGTAGTTGGTGGTTGCATGCAACATGGTTGTGAAACCAGTCACAAAGATAATTTGGAACAGCGATGTTCCGATCACCACCTTGGTCGGCATGCCAAGCAAATAGATCATGGCAGGCACCATAATAAAGCCGCCGCCCACACCCATGATCGCGGCCAGAACGCCGACCGATAAGCCCACCAGCAGCGGTGGTATCACCGAGATATAAAGTCCCGAGACGCGGAAACGCATTTTGAACGGTAGCTTGTGGATTAGGCCGTGCTTGCGGCGGGTCGGAAGGCTGCCACCCTTGGCGGTTTTACGCAGTGCGTTCAGGCTTTCGATGAACATAAGGCCACCGATCACGCCCAAGAAGACGACGTAGCAAAGCTTGACCAACAGATCGACCTGACCCTGCGATTTGAGATAGTTGAACAGCATCACACCCAAGGCAGCGCCGATTAGCCCACCAATCAACAGAACAAACCCCATCTTGAGGTCAACGGTTTTGCGCCTGAAATGCGCAAGCACGCCGGAAAATGAAGAAGCAACGATTTGATTGGCTTCGGTTGCAACAGCCACAGCCGGTGGAATCCCGATAAAAAATAACAGTGGCGTCATTAAAAAACCGCCGCCTACGCCGAACATGCCCGACAAAATGCCAACCATGCCACCCAACCCTAAAAGCAGGAAGGCGTTGACCGAAACCTCGGCAATGGGCAGGAATATTTGCATACCCCCCCAATAGTCTTTGCTGGGGCTTGAAATCAAGTGCCATGCCGCCATGCAGCAAACTGGACAGATTGGTTGCGTAAAACTGGCCTTAGACGAGGTGGCGTTGATTGCCCTAGTTTTCTTTTACGTACGGGGCCCCACCCGCTCGAGGGGGAATCGCTTTGCCCACAAAACCAGCAAGGATCACGACAGTCAGAATATAAGGTAAAGCATCCAAAAGCTGTACCTGCACCTTAAAGCCAAGTGCGGCTTCGATGATGTCGGGGCGCAATGCGATGGCCTGGAGATATCCAAAAAGCAATGTCGCCCAAAGCGCGTGCCAGGGCCGCCACTTGGCAAATATCAACGCAGCCAGTGCGATGAAGCCGCGCCCAGCGGTCATGTCTTTGACAAAGCCAGCTTGCAAGCCGGTGGCAAGATATGCCCCCGCAATTCCGCACAAGATGCCGCAAATCCCAATGGCTGCAAACCGTAAGCGCACCACGGAAATCCCTGCGGTGTCTACTGCCGCTGGGTTTTCGCCAACTGCACGCAAACGCAGGCCAAAACGCGTTTGGAATAAGATATACCATGTTCCCGGCACACAAAGCACAGCCACGTAAACTAGGAATGAGTGCCCAGATAACAATTCAGAATAAACTGGGCCGAAAAGGGGCACAGCGCTGAGTTTTTCGGCAAAGGGCAAAATGATTGGTTCGAACCGTCCACCGCTTAGAAGAGAAGGGGTGCGACCGCCCTGCTGGAACCAGTCCTGAGCAATGAGTACCGTCAACCCGGC
>JAQWVA010000116.1:0-60599 GCA_029250205.1 Tateyamaria sp. | reverse complement strand
CTCTTGACAGCAGACATCCATGCATCACGCAGCATTCGGTAAAGTGGGCTCTCTACCGTCATTCGCCGCGCCTTGCACGAAGGTCCGCTGTCGGGAAACGAGCCAAACTTTGCAAAGGTCGCTATCTGCGCATTGCTGCCGTTTGTACAGGTGCGCACGAGCAGACAATTAAGCGTTTATTCTATGTGGGGTATTATGTGGGGTAAATCAGAAATTATGACTTTTTATAAATAATATCAATAGGTAGTGGCGGAGCGGAAGGGATTCGAACCCTCGAGACGGTTCCCCGCCTACACACTTTCCAGGCGTGCGCCTTCGACCACTCGGCCACCGCTCCACCGACGTCTTTATCGAACCTGTAGACCAAAAGGCAAGCGAGTAGATCAGAAACCTGTAACGCTTTTGCAATTCTTGTTGTTAGCTGTCGAAATGCAAGTAAACACGGCGGTTCATACGGCCCTTTTTCTCGATCTTCCCCAGCCGCAGCGCACCAATTTCACCCGTCCGGGCTACGTGGGTCCCACCGCAGGGCTGCAAATCAACAGTGCCCGAACCTTGGCCAACCCGAACGAGGCGAATACGCCCAGCCCCCCGCGGAGGCTTAACCGACAGGGTCTTGACAATACCAGGATTCGCATCGAGTTCGGCTTCAGTGATCCATTCCTCGCTCACCCGCATATCCGCCGAAACATGAGAATTTAGAGTGTCCTCTATCGCCTCGCGATCATCAGGCGCGTCTTCCATGTTAAAATCCAACCTGCCGCGTTGAGCACCGATGGATCCGCCTGTAACTCCGTATGGAATCACGACGGACAATAAGTGCAAGGCGGTGTGCATGCGCATGTGCGCATAGCGACGGTCCCAGTCAAGGCTGACGTCCACCGCGACGCCAACAGGCGGCAATGCGTTTGGTTCTGCGGGGATAAGTACAATCTGATCCCCCTCACCTTTGATCGTGGTAGCAATGGACATCGCTCCTCCGGCCCATGCAATAGAGCCGCTATCGCCGGGCTGTCCACCACCAGTGGGATAGAATACGGATCGATCTAGCACGATGCCGCCCTCTGCAGTATGTGCCACAACATCGGCCGTGACATCACGCGCATACGCGTCTGTAAGAAATAGCTTTTCGGTCATACCGGATCCTCCTTCCCGCGCAGAGCGTCGGGGTTACGAAGCCACAGATCGCGCTGTGCAAAAGGTATCTCGATACCTTCTTCGACAAATCGAGCGGCAATAGCGTGGTTGAGGTCGTTTTTGACGCTGAGCATCCAATTTACATCACGCAAAATCATTCGGATCTCAAAGTCTAGCGAATCCGCGCCAAAGCCAGCAAAAATGATAGACGGCGGAGGCGTAGCCAGCGCCATGGGATGGGCGTCTGCGATTTCTTTCAGAATTTTCTCTACCCGGCGGGTGTCAGTGCCATATGCGACGCCCACCGGCACGATCAGTCGGCCAATCGTATTGCCGCGCGTGTAATTAGTAACCGTGCCACTGATCAGATCCGCATTGGGAACGATCACATCCGCCCGGTCAAATGTTTCAATCCGGGTTGAGCGTACGGAAATAGATCGGACATAGCCCATCTGGCCGCCAACCTCGATCCAGTCGCCTTCGGCGATGGGACGTTCTATCAACAAGATAATGCCCGACACGAAGTTCGACACGATGGTTTGCAGCCCGAAACCGATACCAACAGACAAGGCACCGGCGACAATTGCGAGGTTCGACAGGTCAATCCCTGCGGCCGTGATCGATACTACTGCCGCCAGAAAGATACCCACGTAGCCAAGCCCAGACACGATCGCGACCTGCCCGCCAGGATCAATCTGGGTCTTGGGAAGAACAGAGGTTTTCATCGCCCCCTGAACCGCACGCGTGATCAGGTAGCCCGCCATGAACACGATAACCAGTGTAAGAAAACTAGTCGGGGATATATTGATGCCGCCAAAGCTAATCCCGTCGCGTAAACGGTTCCACATCTCGGCCAGCGCGGTCGGCCGCATCCCCCAGATCAGCGCCAGAAATGGAAGCGCTAAAAGCGTCATCGCAAAGCTGAGCAATGTGGCGATTAAACTTTCTGATGCCCCTTCGCTCGGGCGCGCCACCGCATACAGATCACGAACAAAACGTTGTAACAGCGCCAATGCTCCCAACAGGGCCAATGTCAGAATGGTTGGATAAATCAGCGCCTCAGCTGCAGCCCCGTAGCCCAGAGCTGCAAGCGCTGGACCCACGACGCCTGCAAAGCTCACTGCACGTCCAAGTGCGGCAACAATCTGATCGCTGTAAGCGCGCTCGGGGGCTGTGTCTGCGGAATCTGCGATCTTGTTGCCGCGCAAAATCCAACCGATGCGAATAAGCAAAACCCCTGCCAGCACGATCAGAGGGAAGTTTAAGACTGATTGCGTTTCGATACTGTAATGGTCAGCCTCCGAAATGCGTTCCAGCAGACTTGCCAACGCCAACACAAAAGCAAGCAGCACGGCATTAATCCGCCCCTCGGCCCGGCGTTCGGGTGGCAAGATCAAAGGAGTTGGCAAACCCGGATCCTTGGAGAAAATACGGCTTGTGAGCCACAGTGCAAAAAAGATCGCCAGGCCCATCTGCTCAACGAACACGAGGAAAAGCTCGCCGCGTGCTCCGAATAGATCAGTTGCACCTAATGCGCTGATCAGTGCCCATAAGCCCAGCATTGGCAAGGCAATTTGGCCCAATGAGATGACAAACCCGGCGGCTCCTGCCCGCGAATGGGCCTTGTCTGACTGAATGCGTCGCACCAGAATTTCTGACCAATGCCGCGAACGTGCCAGCAAAACCAAGCCAAAAACTGCCAAAACGACGACCAAAGGCAGGCGATCCTGCACCGTTGCGCGGCGTATCGGGTTGGCGAGTGCGTTCTGAAAATCCGTTCTGCTGGCAACCAAAGTCATCTGTACGTCACGCAGCGCAGGCACCCAATAGGACGGGTTGATCGGCCAAGGCCCCATATTCAAAAGTCGCTCTGCCTGACGTTGGTTCAGAATGCCGTCAATTTCGACGATGATGCCATTGGCCCGACTAAATGCCTCTTCGGCGGTGCGGCGTGGCGTGTTGAGGCGTTCAAGCTGTGCGTTCAATTCGGCGCGGCGTGCAGTAATTGCGGTGGCTTCTGTAGCGCCCTCTTGGGGGACAGGGCCAAGCGATGCGATTTGATCGCGCAGGGTTTGCAAGCGGTTGTCATTCGCGCTTAACTGCGCTTGCAGCTCTGTGCGCCATTGAACCACTTCGGCGCGCAAACTGGAAAAGGCAGCATCAGAGGCGCGCGCGGCGCTCACCGCATCTTCGGCTCGATTGGCGACCGAATGCCACGCTTCATAGTCAGGCCCCTGCCCCTGTGCCCAGCCAGAAAACGCCCAAAGCACAAGCAACAGCGTGGCAACAACGCGACGCATAATGGGAAGTACCATGTACATTACACCTCCTCGAATACACCGGGAATGCTGGACGGGCCCAGTGTCAGCCAATCAGGCATCGGCAGGCCTTTTTCGCGCAGGAAGTCCGGGTTGAACAACTTAGACTGATAGCGGGTGCCAAAGTCGCACAAAATGGTAACAATAGTATGCCCGGGCCCAAGGTCTCGCGCCAAATGGATTGCGCCAGCAACGTTCACACCAGACGATGCACCCAGACACAGGCCCTCATTTTGCAACAAATCAAACACAATCGGCAAAGCTTCGCGATCAGAGATATTGTAGCTGAAATCGGGCGTGAACCCCTCGAGGTTCGCTGTGATGCGCACCTGCCCGATGCCTTCTGCGATGGATCCACCCTCCATCGCGATTTCACCGGTGGTGTAATAGCTATACAGCCCCGCTCCGTCAGGATCAGCCAGACCGATCTTGACGCCCTTGGGTTGCAGCGCCTCGGCGACGCCGGCCAGCGTGCCACCAGACCCCACGGCGCAGACAAAGCCATCGACCTTGCCATCGGTCTGCTCCCAAATCTCTGGGCCAGTGGTTTCCACGTGGGCACGCCGGTTGGCGATATTGTCAAACTGATTGGCCCATATCGCCCCGTTTGGTTCGGTTTTTGCAAGCTCTGCTGCCAGGCGACCAGAGTAGCGCACAAAGTTGTTCGGGTTGCGATAAGGCGCAGCAGGCACCTGAATCAATTCGGCACCCGCAAGGCGCAGCATGTCTTTTTTTTCTTGGCTTTGCGTCTCGGGAATCACGATCACTGTTTTGAAACCCATTGACGCACCCACCAGCGCAAGCCCGATGCCGGTGTTGCCAGCGGTGCCTTCAACAATAGTTCCGCCCGGACGCAGCGCGCCGGTGGCCACCGCGTCCTGAATGATCGACAGCGCCGCGCGATCCTTGACCGACTGACCGGGGTTCATGAACTCGGCCTTACCGAGAATGGTACAGCCCGTCGCTTCGCTCGCCTGACGCAGCTTGATCAGGGGAGTGTTTCCTATGGCGGCCGCCAGATCCGGAGCATAGCGCATGCGTGCAGTCCTTTTGCAATTCTTTGTATGATGTACCGCTCTGCCCCGACGACCTCAACCCGCGACGCATCAAAGCTTATGAACTGGCGCGCAAATGATCACGATGATGCGCCAGCCAATAGACCAGCAATGTCAGTGGCGCGTTTGCTGTTTCGCGGGCTTCTGCCATTTTTAGCAACGCATCAAACGATATCACGTGACTGCGGATATTTTCACCCTCTTCGCTTGCACCACCCACCCCTGTGATATCGTCGGGCAAATCACACAGGCCCACGAACAAGTAAAAGAAATCAGTCGCCGCACCGGGCGAAGCATAGCATTCACCGGCTGCTTCTAATCGCGCAATCCGCAGCCCCGCTTCTTCCCATGCCTCGCGATGCGCGGCCTCTTTGGCTGTCTCACCCGGATCAATCAAGCCTGCAATCGGTTCCATCTGCCACACAACCGGATCACCTCGGCCCAATGGCCCCATCCGCACCTGTTCAACCAGCAAGACCCGGTCGCGCACCGGATCATACGGCAGTACAATCGCCGCATCAGACGACACAAAGACCGCCCGCCGTAGTGGCTCAGACATCGCGCCATCAAAGGTTTCGTGGCGCAGCTGCACTTCCTCGACGGCAAAAAACCTGGAATAGGGCCGCGACCGCGCAAGCACCTCGACCTTACCCTGCAGGGTCCCGGCCCCATGGCGGCTTGTTTGCGCATTGACGGCAGACCATGCGCGCGCGCGGATACGGTCGAACCACTGCGCCACATCTGCCGCTGGCACGGTGCCGAAGCCGTCCATTATTTCGCGCGCCTGATACAGCGTCGCCTGCCCCCACTTTTCAACCCATGCCTCAAGGTCCCATGGCCCATTATGCGTCCATGCGCCTTCACGAGGGAAATACACCTCGGCTGGAACGCCAGACGCCAGTGTGACAGATCGCAGATCATATTCGAAGCCCGCTTCGTAATAGCTCAGCCGCTCAATATCATCGGCTGACAAACCGCGCAGCAACAAGCCATCCGCTTGGGAATTCGCAGCCGCAATGATCATCGGGAAAGGGCCTTCGGCCACTGCCATTGCAGCATGACCCAGCAATAAATCCTGTGATATATCCAGATCACCCAATGCGCGGCCTATCACGGTCTCAAGCAAAGGAATGTAGCGTAGAGTTCCGTAAATAAACATATTTTTCATGATTTGGTAATCCAATCTGGCGCAAAGGGACAATCAGATCCCCTTCAAATTATAGAACCCGCACGCCAAGCCTCAAATAACAGTGGGGACCAGCCTTCGCACGACCCCAACCTATTATCTCCAGATAATCGGCGTAATTAAACCGTCTCGGGTGCTTGCACCCGCAAATCAACATCAGCCGGGGCGTTTTATGGTAATCTGAGTGACATCACAGTTTGCGCTTTGGAATGTGGCAGCACAAGACGTGAGGTAAAAATTCCACATCCTGCGAAAGCGGTCATCAAAGCCCATTTCGGCGATCTGATCCCATTTTTGGTTGAACGTGTCATGCCAGCGCCGCAACGAAATGTTGTAGCTTTGACCAAACTCGATTGATCGCTCTACTGCAAGCCCAGCCTTGTCCACCTGCACGCGCAACGCCGAGGGACTGGGAAGCATCCCACCCGGAAAAATGTATTTTTGGATGAAATCAACGCCGCGCTGATACACGTCCCAGCGGCTGTCTGTGACTGTAATAATCTGCAGGGTCGCGTTCTTGCCGGGTTTGAGCCGTTCGCGCACGGTCTTGAAATAATCAGGCCAGTATTTTTGTCCAACGGCTTCGAACATCTCAATGCTAGCGATGCCGTCGTATACACCACGCTCGTCGCGGTAATCTTGCAGCTTGAAATTGACAAGATCAGAAAGCCCAGCCTTTTTTATACGTTCACGCGCATACTCAATCTGTTGCTCGCTGATGGTCAGGCCAGTTACCCTCAGTCCACGTTCTTGGGCCGCATATTCTGCGAACCCACCCCAACCACATCCGATCTCAAGGATATGGTCACCGGGTTGTACGCCCATCTGATCAACCATACTGGCATATTTGGCGATCTGCGCCGCCTCATGGCTCTCCTGCCCAGTTTTGAACAACGCACTGGAGTAGGTCATCGTATCATCGAGCCACAAACCGTAAAAATCGTTGCCCAGATCATAATGGTAGCTGATGTTTTTCTTAGCTTGAGCGCGGTGGTTGCGCTGCATCCAAAACCGAAATTTTTCAAAGTTACGCACCAGACTCATGCCGGGAAACCCGTCATAGATGCCTTCATTGTCCGCATGGACCCAGTCCATGAATGCCTGTAAGTCTGGCGTGGTCCACCACTCATCCAAATAGGCGTCGCAAAAGCCCAAATCACCCTCGCGGATCAATCGAGCAAACAGGTCAGGGTTGTGGATATGCACCTCGGCCATTGGGCCGGGGTTGGGTCCTTCAGCCTGAAAAACACGCCCGTCTTCCAGCACAAAATCCACCCGCCCGGTGTTCATCCCTTGCGCCATTCCGAACACACGCGCGAAATAACGCGGCAGGTTCTTTTGCCCGTCGGTTGTCGTCAGGATCATGCGTGCCCCCAATTTCGCAATTGTGTAACGCTAGCTTGACACCATCGCAGGTGCAACTGTTCAGGTGGAGAAAGGTTCAAAATTCTCTCGCTCCATAGGCACTTAGCGCGCGCGTACGGCCAACGTCGGCTGCAACAATCGGCGCGGGGTACGGATTGGAGGGGGACAGGGCCCAATTGCGCGGAACAGCGTCAAAAAACGCCAAGGCATCTGCATGGGGTGTGCGCCGCCCCTCTGCGATCCAGCGGCTGACATAGTCACGATTCTTGTCGAACTTGTCCAACTGCGTCACCGGATTAAAAACTCGGAAATAGGGCGTTGCGTCAGGGCCGGAGCCTGCTGACCACTGCCAGCCCATAGCGTTACTCGCCGGGTCCCAATCAATCAAACAGTCCTCAAACCACGCCTGTCCGATTTTCCAATGGCTCATCAGGTGCTTGGTCAGATAGCTGGCCACGATCATACGACCCCGGTTGTGCATCCGCCCCGTTACATAAAGTTCACGCATGGCCGCGTCGACGAACTGTATCCCCGTTCGCCCCTGTTTCCATGCCATGATCTCGGCAGTCTCTTCGGTGTTCCAGGGGAACGCGTCCCAACCCTCTTTCCAGTTTTGATCCAGAATGCGAGGCGTATGGTGCATCAGGTGGTAGGCAAATTCGCGCCAAACCAGTTCCTTGAGGAAGACTTCGGCATCTGCCTTACCTTCGTACGATGCGCGCTGACCTGCGTGCCAGCACTGATGGGGGCTGATCTCGCCCAGCGCGAGGTTTTCCGAAAGGTTTGATGTTCTGTCTTGTCCCGGAATATTGCGCCCTGCGACGTAGCTTGCCACGCGCGTATCAATGAAGGTGTGTAGTCGCGCTTGCGCCGACTCCTCGCCCAACTGCACGAATGGTCGCACCACTGAGGCACCGCGCTGCATTGCAGCCCCTAGGGTCCAATCGGCGACCTCTTCGCTCTGGGGCCAAATGTCGGGTGCAGGCAAAGTGCTTGGTGCGGGCAAGGGCGCAGCCACGTCGCGCCCCTTCACCATATTCCAGAACGGTGTATAAACTTTGTAATATCCGCCCGTCTTTGTCTCGACTGTCCAAGGCTCGAACATAAGATGACCACCAAAACTGCGGGCCTGAACGCCGTGCGCCTTTAAAATAGACTTGATCTTGGAATCGCGTGCGACAGCCTGCGGATCATAGAGCCTCGACCAGTACACGGCCCCCGCCCCAGTTTCAGCCACAAGCGCCTGCAAGACCTGCAGGGCATCGCCTGATCGGCAAATCAGCCGACTGCCGACCGCATCTAAACTATGGGCCAGGTGATCCACGCCCAAGCCCCATCGCCACTTCGGGGCTGCTCCAAGCGCATGAACGCTATCATCACGGATCACCAAAGGTATCACGGGTACGCCAGCGTCTTTGGCCGCCGAAAGTGCTGCGTGATCGCTCAGCCGCAGGTCGCGGCGATACCACACTATGATCGGAGAATTGCCCACACCCGGCTCCAGTCTTTTTTAAGATACGCCCAAGTCAGGCCAACGGATCATTGCTGTGCACAGGTATCACGGCTCACAACTCCGCCTCCAATGCATCAAGCAACTGGGTGATCTCTGCGTCGTCAGTATAGTGGGTGAAACTTAGACGCAGTACGCCCACATCAGGATCAACTCCCATGGCGGTCAGCGCACGAACAGCGTAAAAATCGCCTCCGCCCGTCATAATGCCATGTCTGGCCAATGCACGGGCCACAGGCAGCGGATCACGACCCAGATCAAGTGCCACAGTTGGTGCGCGAATAGCGGCGTCTACAGGGCCAATAACCCGCAGGTCATTGCGGTCCGAAACAAAATCAAGAACCCGGCTCAGCGCCACCTCTTCGCGGGCACGCATCAAGTCATGTACCGAAATGCCCCGGACACAGGCATCCGCCTCTCCGCCCACATGATGAGCGTATAGCGCATCCACATAATCAGCCATCCCGGCACAGGCCGCCACCTGCGCATGATCAGGGCCAGCAGGCGTGAACCGCTTGTAGAGAGAGCTTGCGTTGAAATAGTGGCCTTGGTTCGGCAGAAGTTCCCCCAAAGCGCGCCGGGTCACCATGACCCCCTGATGCGGCCCATACGTCTTGTAGGCCGAGAAAAGATAGATATCAGGCCCCAACGTGCCCACATCCGGAAAGCCATGTGGCGCATAGCTGACGCCATCAACGCAAACAAAGGCCCCCGCGGCATGCGCTAAGGCAGTGATCTCGGTCACCGGGTTGATCTCGCCTACGACGTTCGAGCAATGGGGGAAACATACCAGCCGCACGCGTTCGTCCAACAAATTCTCCAGTGCGGAAGGGTCCAGATGGCCGGTGCCCGGATCAACCTGCCACTCGCGCACTTCGATACCGCGATCGGCCAGCCTGCGCCATGGGCCGGTGTTAGCCTCATGATCCTGATTTGTTACGACAATTGCCTCGCCCGGTTGCATCATCTGCGCAAAAGCCTGCGCCAGCACATAGGTATTTTGCGTGGTGGATGGGCCAAAGCTCAGCTCGTCACTTGCAACCCCAAGGATTGCAGACATGCGCACGCGTGCCTCGTCCATCTCTTCACCGCCCAGACGGCTGGCGTCGTAATCCGAATAGGGCTGCACCTTGCGCTGCGTGTAAAATCGCATCAAGCGGTCGATCACCGGTTTGCACGTATAACTGCCTCCGGCGTTTTCAAAGAAAGCCTGTCCTTGCAGCGACGGCTCGGAAAAAGCCGGGAACTGGGCGCGAACAAAATCAATATCAAGTGTCATCTGAAGGGGCCTTTCCACGAAGTGAGCGTACGATACGACACTTATCACCAGAGGCAAGCCGTTCGAACCCTCTCCACTTCAACTTGCCAAATTCCGTCTATATTGGTGGCAGATGTAAGCCGATGCCACCGATCCGCCAGCAGATCTTGATCCGCCGCATCACGGCGCGCGCCCGGCAACAAACAGATCCTGATCACGCGCCGATGACCTCAAGCCAAGGCCTCCAAGATTTTTTGGGCATTGGCCTTGATAACATCAATATCACCCATCTGGCCCGGCGCACGCATAGGCACATCGGCATGGCGCGGATGAATATGAAAGTGCAGGTGGAACACCTCCTGCCCGCCTGCGGCTTCGCTGAATTGCTGCAGTGTGATACCATCAGCATCAAAGGCCAATTTGGCCGCATTTGCAACCTTTTTCACCGTCACCATGACAGCCGCCAATTGCGTGTCCGTCGCATCCAGAATGTTGCGGCAGGGTGTTTTGGGAATGACAAGGCAATGCCCATCCGTACGTGGCATGATATCCATAAAACACAACGTTTCATCATCCTCATAGAGTTTGATTGACGGGATCTCTCCCCTCAAGATTTTAGCAAAGATGTTCTGGTCGTCATAAGCGGTCATAGGCTGCATCCTGTGTCATCTTTCATAGACTAAAGGCGTTATGCTAAAATCTTGAATCACCCAATGCAGCCTGACAACAAAGATTTCAACGTATGAGATGTTGCAAGACGCTTCAGGTACCTCGTCAAACGCCAAAGTGTGCCATTTCTACTGGGTCAAGGACATAAACGCACTTTGACTGGCAATCTGTATCAAACGCAGACGGGCGGCCCGAAAACCGCCCGACAAGTCTACTGGAACGGATCTACTCAGGCGTTCACGTCAACCACAACTCTGCCTTTGACCTGACCTTTAAGGATGTCGGCCCCAAGTTTTGGCAGCTCCGAGAGGGTTGCGGGCTGGATCATCGTTTCAAGCTTATCCATCGGTAGATCTTTGGCAAGCCGCTCCCAAGCGCGCAACCGATTGGCATAGGGCTGCATCACGGAATCAATACCCAACAGGTTCACACCGCGCAGCAGAAACGGGATAACTGTCGTCGGCAAGCCCGCCCCACCCGCAAGACCAACCGCCGCTACGCTAGCGCCATATTCCATCTGGCCCAACACCCGGGCCAACATTGCGCCTCCCACAGCGTCGACGCAGCCGCCCCAAGTCTCGGCTTCGAGCGGGCGCTTTGTTGTCTCGTTCAACTCTTCACGCGCGACGATTTGGCTGGCACCTAGTGATATCAGATAATCGGCGGTTTCAGGCCGCCCGGTGACGCCCGCAACAGCGTGCCCAAGATTGGCCAAGATCGCAGTCGCAACCGAACCCACGCCACCGGCCGCACCGGTGACCAGAACGGGGCCCTCTTTGATGCCGTGATCTTCCAGCGCCATAACGGACAGCATCGCCGTAAAACCAGCGGTGCCAACAGCCATGGCCTGACGCGTGTCAAGACCATCGGGTAGCGGCACCAGCCAGTCAGCTTTAACCCGCGCCTTTTGAGCATATCCGCCCCAGTGGGCCTCTCCCACACGCCAGCCGGTCAGCACGACCTTGTCACCAGGCTTGTAGCGGTCATCGTCAGACGCTTCCACCGTTCCCGCAAAATCTATGCCCGGCACATGAGGATACTTGCGAACTAAACCGCCACCGGGGCCAATGCACAGCCCGTCTTTGTAGTTTACGGTGGTGTACTCGACAGCGACCGTTACCTCTGCCTCGGGCAGATCGTCCAGAGACAGCTGCGTCACCGCAGCCGACGTCTTGCCGCTCTCTTCGTCCTTGTTCACAACAAGTGCATCAAACATCGTCAACTCCATTCTGGGGATAGATCCCCTGCTTCATCTTGCAAAATAAACTCTCGCCGAAGGCTCCCACCCTCACAACCAGAAAGCGTCCTGTACTGTTGCGCCGCGCATACCTTCTGGCGTCTCAACTTCCAAGCGCGTGCCCGGTTCCCAGTGTGTCATTCGGATCATACCAATGGATACGTTTGTCCCAAAATCCGGTGACCAGGCAGCGGACGTTACTTGCCCAACCTTCTTGCCATTGCCGAAAATGGGCCATGCCCGATCGCATGCGGGTACCGCGTCACCGTCAATCGCGATAGGGCGAATCTGCTGCACGGGGCCTTCTTTTGCAACCCGGAGCAACGCATCACGGCCGATACAGCCGATGGCCGTTTGCGTGTCGCAAAACCGCCCCAAACCGCATTCATGTGGCGTGTTGTCGTCCGTCATATCATTTCCGTAAGACAGCAATCCACCTTCGACCCGCTCAATGGCATTCGGACAGCCCGCGCGCACGTTCAGATCCTCGCCCGCAGCAAATAGTTCGTTCCAAAGCGGCATGCCAATCTCGGTCCCGTCCACGTAAATCTCAAATCCACCTTGTTTGGAGTAACCAGAGCGCGCGATGGCCAGATCACGCCCTTCGTATTGAAACATATCAAAGCGGAAAAATCGGATATCGCGGACCCGGTCACCAAAGACACGCGCAACAAGCTCTTCGGCTTTGGGTCCCTGAACCCCGAGTGGCGAAATGTCAGGTTCGTCCACCAGCACATCCAGCCGGTAGCCATTGGCGATCCCTTTAACCCAAAGCAGAAGATCGCTGTCTGCGATTGAAATCCACCAGCGATCTTCGCTGAGTTTCACAGCCACAGGATCGTTCAGCATGCCACCAGTTTCATCGACGATGGGTACATAATAGCACTGCCCCGGCAGCATCCGGCGCAGATCGCGCGGCGTCAGCATCTGCATCAGTCGGGTCGCATCAGGCCCACGCAATTCCACCTGCCGTTCGACCGACACGTCCCACACCTGTACATGATCTTTAAGGTGGCGGTAATCGGCCTGAACGCTTTCGAACATCGTGGGCAAGAGCATCCGGTTGTACACGGTATAGGACTTGACGCCCGCCGCCTCGACACCATCAGAAAAAGGAGTGCGCCGCAACCGGCGCGAAGGGGAAATCACAGCCATATCTAATCCTCTGGCATGAAAACGAGGTCAGTCACCGGGGCCTCCAGCCCTGCGGCAGTCATCATCGCGTGGACCTGGCCGCGATGATGGGTTTCGTGGTTGAAAAGCTGCATGATGCAAAAGCTTAACGACTGGCTGAACGTGCGGTCCAGCAAAACGGACTGCCATTCGAGGTCCTGCTTGAGGTCCAGCCCGCGCAGCGTGTCCGCCCACATCCGCATCGCTCCGTCGAGGCGAAAGCGCTCGGCGCTCCACACCGCGAAGGTCGGAGTAAAGTTGACATGATCATTGTGCGCAGGTGCGCTGATGCGCGGCTCAAACCGGTTCATCCAAAGGGTGTCGCCCCACAGGATGTGATTCAGCGTCGCCATTATGGAGCCAAAGAACGCGCCCTGATCCGCGCACAGCAGATCATCCGGCGCATCGTCTAGCAGGTCCATCAACTGGCGGTTCTGCCAGGCATTGTAACGGGCCATGGTGCGCACATAACCCGGCTCGATCACGGCCCGACCTCCGATGGGGCACCCACCACCATCAAGGCTTGGGACCTTTCCAATCGATGGGGCAAATCTCGGCCGATTTGCCGCCAAAGTCCCAAATCCGTCCATAGTCGCGCACGCGGGATTTCAAACCACGGGCAGCGATGATGTCGGGGCCCATCCAGTATTTGGAGTTGGTGATCATAACTGGATGATCAGGGTTGCCCCCATCGATCATCTCGATCTCTCCCTGAATCTTACGACCAATATAGAGACCCCGTTTTTTGCCGTCGCGCACAATCTCTACTTTTTCGCGCTCTGCGCCCACGATATCGCTGACCAACATCGTAAACAGGCCCGTCGTGCCGCCCGCAGCGCCTGAGAAGATTTGCAAGATGCCGTTATACGCCTTCTGAGTAGCCCGCTCGTCTACATAGGCCGCAACGCGCCAACCGCCTTCGCCCATTCGGCCCGGGATGTCGACCATCAGGCCCACATTCAGACCGGCAAGGCTTTCACCTTCAAAGTGCCCTTCATCGATGGCAATGGCCATCCAAGCGTGACAGTGCCCTTCAGTGGGTGGGTGCGCCCCCAGCGAGACAACACAAGGGCAAAACACCTCGCAAGAGCAGTTCAGAAACAGTTCGCCCTTGATCGCCCATTCTGTCGGCGTCATTTGTCGCCGGCCCGATGTGCTGGGCATCCGACTGTCGATCCTTTGACTGATTGGCAACTTGTCTGCGTTTTCCCGTTTTTTCACAGCCATCTTCACACTCCTCCGATATAAGGCCAAGCCAAAGCAGCCAGACCAGAGATGATAAGGATCACCCCCATGGGTTTGGTTACAACATGCCCGATCTGGGGCAGTTTTTCGAGTATCATAAACAGGGTCGCCAGACCCATCCACGCAAGGTTCATCACACCACCAACAAAGCCAAGCGCCATGAACCCCCAGCAACATCCCACACAAAATGCCCCAAGGCCTAAGCCCATGCGCAAGCCACCGGCAAAGCCAGCGCGCCAATGGCCAAGAAAATAGATCATCGGACTGTGACAGACGCCATGGCAAACCTCTTTGGTGCGGGTAAATTGAAAAGCCCCAACCACCACCAGTAACAGCCCTGCAAATGCAGACGTCTTGAGAATGCCCAGCATGTCGATCACCCCGCCATATAAAAGGGCAAGCTGCAAACCCGTGATCAGCGCCGCAAAGGCCAGCCAAACAACAAAATACCCAACGATCACACCACACCATCCCAAACGGGTGCCATCGGCACTGATCATCAGGTCTTCGTAGCTGCGCAGCGTTGGCACCATCGTCGGCAGCATCATCGCTGCCATCATGACCGCCCACATCCAAAAAAGCGGTCCGAAATTGGCCATTGGCATATACATCGGCATACGTGGGTCCATCGCGGCCATACGCGCGCCCATTTCGCCCGGACGCCCCAAAAGGTCGAGGTCCATGTCCATGCTCATCGCATACATGAACCACCAAGAAATCAAGATCAGGCCGAAAAAGCCTAACCAAAGGACGCTGCGGATCAAATGCGGCATGGAACCTCCCCCACGACTCAACTGTTGCCGAATTAAATGTCAGACATTAATATGTATGACAAATGAAAATTGATCCTGACAGCTCCGAAGACCTTTCCGCCCAAATCGCACAGGCCATCCGCGATGCAATTGTAAGCGGGGCACTGATCGTCGATCAGCGCCTGCCCTCCGAAGCGGAACTGGCCGACCAATTCAAAGTGTCCCGCCCCACGGTGCGCGAAGCGCTCAAGCGTCTGGCAGCCCAATCACTGATCCGCACCCAGCGCGGCGCAACAGGCGGCGCATTCGTCAATCACTTGCGATTTGAAGAAGCCTACGACCAGCAGGTGACAACCTCGACCCTGCTGCTCAGTATGAATTCGGTCAGCTTTGATGTTGCCTGCGAAGCACGCTATGCGCTGGAACGCGCCTGTGCGGCCCTTTCAGCTGAACGGCGCACGCCCGATCATCTGGCCACCATGCGCGCAGAAATTCACCGGCAAGCGCAACCGGGCCTGACTGACGAAGCATTTTGCGCGTCGGACGTGACCCTGCACCGTGCGCTGGTTGATGGTGCCCGAAACCCAGTGCTTAGCTACCAATTGGCCGGAGCGGTCGAGGCTATGCAACCGTTGATGAACATGATCACCTTTACCGCGCGCTCGCGCGAAACCATTGTCGCGCTGCACACCGATCTGGCCGACGCGCTCGAGGCAAAGGATGGCGCCAAGACCGAGGCCACCTTGATTAAGCTACAGTCTTACACCCTCGAACTGGCACATAGTGTCGTCACATCCCGCGCTCAAAAGGCTAAAATCAGACAAACGAAGCCAGTCTAATTCAAACGCTATCAAATATTTACAGTTTATGATGCGACTAGTGGGTTTATTTTCGCGTGGATACTTTGTCCAACTGGCAGCAATATCGCCAGCCACACACCTGACGAATTAAAGCACATTTTATTCAATCGAAAACAAAACAGCCTGAAATAAACAGCCCGACGCATATTTAGAAATAACGCGGCGCAGACTGAAGATGCGACATTATCGTGGTGGCAATGTTGCGCCCGCGCGCACTTTGACCTACATCCGCGCAATGGCAGATATTTTACACATCATAGGTGGCGGCATGGCCGGGTCCGAAGCGGCTTGGCAGGCAGCAAATATGGGCGTTTGCGTTGTCATTCACGAAATGAGGCCCAAGGTCGGTACATTTGCGCACCAAACCGGTCTGTTGGGCGAAATGGTCTGCTCTAACTCGTTCCGGTCAGATGACAGCGAACAAAATGCCGTGGGCCTGCTACACTGGGAAATGCGCGCAGCAAACGGATTGATCATGGCCACCGCCGACAAACATCGTTTGCCAGCCGGTGGCGCTCTGGCCGTGGATCGTGATCCCTTTGCACAGTCTGTCACAGATGCCCTTACGGCACACCCCAACATTGCAATCGAATATGGTGAAATTACCACCCTGCCTCAGGATGGAAAATGGATCATTGCGACTGGCCCGCTCACCTCTACTGCGCTTGGCAAGGCCATCGCCACAGAGACCGGTGCCGAAGCTCTGGCTTTTTTCGACGCTATCGCGCCGATCGCGTATTTTGACAGCATCGACATGTCGCGTGCCTGGATGCAATCGCGCTACGACAAAGGTGAAACAGAAGAAGAGCGGACGGCTTACCTCAATTGCCCAATGACCAAAGATCAGTACGAGGTCTTTATCGACGCCCTGCTGGCCGCCGACAAGACCGAGTTCCACGAAGGCGAAACAGCGGGCTATTTCGATGGCTGCCTGCCCATCGAGGTGATGGCAGAACGCGGCCGCGAAACACTGCGCTTTGGGCCCATGAAACCGGTTGGGTTGACCAATCCGCATTCGCCCGACATCAAACCATATGCTGTGGTGCAGCTGCGTCGCGACAATAAGCTTGGCACTCTATATAATATGGTCGGCTTTCAGACTAAAATGAAACATGGTGCGCAATCAGACGTCTTCAAACGCATTCCCGGGCTTGAAGGGGCTAGCTTTGCGCGTTTGGGCGGCATCCACCGCAATACGTTTTTGAACGCTCCCTCGTTGCTAACGGCTGATATGCGCCTGCGGTCCCAGCCCCATATTCGATTTGCAGGTCAAATCACCGGGGTCGAAGGGTACGTCGAATCCGCCGCCATGGGACTGCTGGCAGGCCGACTGGCCGCAACCGAAATTCTGGGCGGCAGCCTCGATGTTCCCCCTGCAACCACGGCAATGGGCGCGCTGATCACCCATATTACCGGTGGCGCTGACGCCAAGACCTTCCAGCCGATGAACGTAAATTTCGGACTATTCCCTCCCGTTGAAGGGCTCAAAGGTGGTCGCCGTGGGCGCAAGGATCGCTACAAAGCCTATACAGATAGAGCCAAGTCCGACTGGCAAGATTGGCTCGCTCCACAGTCCCAAGCCGCTTAATTCTTCTTCATCTTGCCAGATAAACTCCGGGGTGTCTGAGGGGCTGGCCCCTCAGCCCCGCAGATGCAGCCCTCTGGACGACCTAGGTGTTGCAAGGCTACGCTGCTCTTATGACAAATTTTCTAGACAAAGCCTATGAGGCGCGCGATGCGGCCTCCACCCGTGGCCTATATGACAACTGGGCCGCCAGTTACGACGCCGAAGTGGCCGCAAACGGCTACGTCACGCCGGGACGATGTGCCGAAGCATTGAAATCCGTGACCAGAAACATGCGGGCGCCGATCCTTGATTTCGGATGCGGAACCGGGCTGTCAGGCCTTGCGCTGAAATTAGCAGGCTTTGATGTGATCGATGGGCTGGATCTGTCGGCTGAGATGTTGGAGGGAGCCGCTGCCAAGCGCCTCTATCGCAATCTCGAACAGATAGAAGCGGATGCGGATCTGCCATTTGCCAAAGGGACCTATACCAACATGGCCGCAATTGGTGTCATTGGCGCCGGTGCTGCCCCGATCTCTGTCTTGCACGTGTTGATGCGGAACTTGAACACTGGCGGCAAACTGGTTTTTTCATTCAATGACCACGCGCTTGAGGATCCAGTCAACGAAGCGGGCGTGGCCGAGTGGACGGATTGTGGCGCTGCCCGTCTTGTGTTCAAGGACTATGGGCCACATTTGCCCGCGTTAAACATGAACTCAACCGTCTATATCATTGAAAAACTGTGACTTATATCACCCGCTTCGCACCATCTCCAACGGGGCCATTACACCTAGGGCACGCCTATTCGGCACTGCTTGCCTTTGATCGGGCGCAGGCTCGCGGTGGCACGTTCCTGTTGCGAATCGAGGACATCGACCAAAGCCGTGCACGACAAACTTGGGAGGCGCAAATATATGATGACCTCGGCTGGTTGGGCCTGACATGGCCTCAACCCGTTTTGCGCCAGTCAGACAAAACGGAAACATATGCTCAGGCCCTTGATCAATTATGGGATGATGGGTTGCTCTACCGCTGTGACTGCACGCGCCGTGATATCGCCTTAGCCGTCAGTGCCCCCCAAGAGGGCGCACCGATGCATGGCCCAGACGGTGCGGTGTATCCCGGCACCTGTCGCATACGCCACCCGCGCACCGGTCCTCGCCCAAAAGCCGACACATTGCGGCTGGACATGGAGCGCGCGCTGGCGATCATTACAGAACCGTTGAAGTATGATGAAACCGGCGTGGCAGCAGGTCACAAGAACGCGGTCCACTCTAATCCCCTGCGCAACATTGGCGACATCGTGCTCGCGCGTCGCGATATGGGCACGTCATACCACCTGTCGGTCGTTGTGGATGACGCAGCCCAAGGTATCAGCGAGGTTGTGCGCGGTGCCGATCTTGCCGAAGCAACCAGCATTCACGTTATTTTGCAAAAGCTTATGAACCGGCAAACACCTATCTATCATCACCACCGGCTGATCCGCGATTCGGCGGGCAAACGCCTTGCCAAACGCGACGACGCGCGGGCGATCGCAACATATCGGGCAGAAGGGTATTCAGCGATCGACATACGCCAGATGGTCGGACTTTAGCCAACCATCCTTAAGCAATTGGCGACATGAGTTCAACTTCAGAACCATCTGTAACATCAGTATAAAAACAACTGCGACGCCCAGTATGACAGGCCGGGCCGGTCTGTTTAACTTGCACCAGTAAACAGTCACGGTCGCAATCTATGGCCATGCTGACCAGTTCTTGCACATGGCCCGATGTCTCACCCTTTATCCAAAACGATTGTCGCGATCTGCTCCAATAGGTCACGCGCGCAGTCTCAAGCGTTTGCGCAACAGCCGCAGCATTCATCCACGCCATCATGAGCACTTCACCACTGTCCGCGTCTTGCGCAATGGCAGGAATAAGCCCGCGATCGTCAAACTGCAGCGTGGCCGGATTAAACGTGACCTTATCTACCATGGCAAAACCTTTGCTTCTTGCTTGGGCACCACTATGTAGAGATCAATATACATAGACACCAGACCGGAGGGGCCATGCCCACCGATACAGACCTGATAAAACTTTACTCCAACCGCATTCTAGGGCTGGCGGCGGATATTCCGCACACTGCCCGCTTAGAAGCTGCCGATGCCACCGTCAAAAAGCGCTCACCCCTGTGCGGATCAACCGTGACAGTGGAAGTGCAGGTCAAGGATGGGCGAATCGCCCAGTTCGGTCAGGACGTCAAAGCCTGCGCATTGGGTCAGGCCGCAGCCGCGGTCACCGGAAGCGCTATAATTGGGCGCAGTCACAAAGAAGTACGCGCAGCCCGTGATTCATTGCGTGCGATGTTGAAAAACGGTGGGCCCGTACCCGGTGCCCCCTTTGACGGTTTCGAAGTGCTGGAACCCGCCCGCGAATATAAAAACCGGCACGCATCGATCCTGCTGACGATTGAGGCCACGGACGAGGCCATGGAGCAAGCCTTGCAGGCCAACTTTGCCTTGGATGCGAAGGATGGATGTATCGAGCAAAGATAAGCAACACCTCTGCCGAGTATTGTCAGTTTTAAGCTTAAAAATATGTCATAAACGCAGAGTTTCATCTGGTTGTTCAGGCTCGGGATTGATCAGAATAATTCGCCAATCTTGATGCACTTCATACAAAAAAAGCGCCGCACATCCCGACGGATGGCGGCGCAAGGAAACGCGTATCTTGCTTGGGACGGATCCAGTAAACCCTGAGGCAAACAGGGCAGGCAATGCCCAATACAGAGGCGCCAATATGGGACGGGCGCAAAAGGGATCACAGCAAGATCGCAGGCAGAACTCAGATCAAAGACGGAAGGTGCAAGCCAATCACTAGCATCACCACCAAGGCGGCCGCTCCCATTGCATCCTGAAACAAGGTTGCTTCGGCGCGATATGCAATTTCCTTGATGTGGCGCAAAATGGTCATTTGGTCGTCTCCGTCTTTGAGTTGCCCCTTTGTTCTCATATTATTAACGGTTGGTAAAGAACTTTTTAAGAACATTTGTGAACTTAATAGAACAAATATACTAACCTACGGAAATCAAACGGATCGCTTCATCCTGGCGCATTAACCACAACAGAACACGCGCTGCAGCACCGCGCGGGCTGGCCAAGCCCGGATCGTCAGCCAGCAATTTACGGGCATCCGACTGAGCGACAGCCATAAGCGCGCCTTGTTGTTCTATGTCGGCAATCGCAAAACGAGGCACCCCAGACTGCGCGGTTCCAATAAGATCACCATAGCCACGCATTTCTAGGTCAGTTTGGGAAATGCGAAAGCCGTCTTCGGTTTCCCGCAGAACTTCTAGCCGCCTCTGACCAGCCTCTGATAGTGGGTTTTGATACATCAGCAAACAGGTCGACGCCTCTGTGCCGCGACCCACGCGCCCCCTTAACTGATGCAATTGCGCAAGACCAAAGTTTTCGGCGCGCTCGATGACCATGACCGTTGCATTGGGCACATTCACGCCCACTTCGATCACGGTGGTGGCCACCAATACCCCGGTTTCCCCCCTTTGGAAGCGCGCCATGGCCGCGTCTTTTTCGGCGGCAGGCATCTGACCATGGACTAACCCAACGACCCCCTCGCCCAAAGCTGTGCGCAATCGCTTGAAACGTTCCTCGGCTGCGGTCAGATCGACGGCCTCGCTCTCTTCGACCAAGGGACACACCCAATAGCATTGTCGACCCTCTGCCATGACTGCGCGCAGCCGCTCGATCACCTCGTCCATGCGGCCAATGCTGACCAAAGCGGTTTTAATCGGCTTGCGACCGGGTGGTTTTTCATCAAGTACCGAGACGTCCATATCGCCATATTGCGCCAGAGCAAGCGACCGCGGAATCGGTGTCGCGGTCATCACCAAAACATCCGCCGCGGTGCCTTTTTTTCCCAATTCCAACCGTTGCCGCACACCAAAACGGTGCTGTTCATCCACGATTGCCAGCCGCAAATCACAGAACACGACATCCGCCTGAAACACCGCATGTGTCCCGACAAGAATTTGGATGTCCCCTTGGGCGAGAGCCGCCAGTTTTGATCGCCGCTCCGCCCCTTTGTCACGGCCTGTAAGCAATTCCAAAACGACGCCTGCACTTTCCGCAAGCGGCTGAAGACCTTCAAGATGTTGACGCGCGAGGATTTCAGTGGGCGCCATCATCACCCCCTGTCCGCCAGACTCGACTGCGATCAAAAGCGCCATAAAGGCGACAAGCGTCTTCCCTGCGCCTACATCCCCTTGCAACAGGCGGTTCATTCTGCTGGCTTGCCCCATGTCATGCTCAATCTCGGAAATTGCACGATCTTGCGCATCCGTAGGGGCATAGGGCAGTTGCGCGCGCACCCGGCCACGCAGGCGCCCATCGCCAACTGTCGCCCGCCCGCGCACACGGCGTTCAGACGCCCGTGCCAAGGCCAAAGTTAACTGGTGCGCCATCAATTCATCATAAGCCAGCCGCGTTCTGGCCGGACTGGAAAATGCCAGATCTTCGAGCCCGCCGGGTGTGTGAACAGATTGCATCGCCTGTACAAATCCGGGCCAAGCTGCGTGTGCCAGTTGCGCAGGATCGATCCATTCGTTCAGGTCTGGCGCACGAGTCAGCGCCGACCGGGTGGCCTTGAACATGGTCTTTTGGGTGATGCCGGCAGTCAGTGGATACACCGGCTCAAAGAGTGGAATATCGCCAGCCTCTTCTTCTGGGACAATAAATTCTGGATGCACCATCTGGATAACACCGTCGAACAGCTCGACCTTGCCCGATACGATTCGCGTGCTGCCCTGTGGCAAAACTCGTTCCAGATAATCACTGCGGCCATGAAAAAACACGATCTGGAAACTGGTTTTTTCGTCTTCCACGTGAATGCGGTAAGCCCCGCCACGGTTACGCGCCGGGTGATGCGCGCCGACGATTACCCTTACAGAAACGGTTGTGGGCAGTCCAACACCCTCAACTGAACTACGCAGCGCCCGATCAATGCCAGTATGAGGCAACGTAAAAAGTACGTCGCGCGGCGCCAAAATCCCCAATTGCCCAAGGTTTTGAGCCGTTTTTGAACCTACCCCAGTCAGCGAATCGAGGGCTGCAAACAACGGAAACAGGATTTCGGGTCTGCTCATGTGGCGCCGATTAGAGTGCGCCAACCGTCCTCGTCCACTACTTTTATTCCCAAATCAGAAGCCTTTTTGGCCTTTGAACCCGCGCCCGGGCCTGCGACCACGATGTCAGTTTTGGCACTAACAGACCCCGCCACTTTGGCACCAAGCGCCTCGGCACGTGCCTTGGCCTCGGCACGGGTCATTTTTTCGAGCGTCCCAGTGAAGACAACAGTTTTCCCGGCCACGGGGCTGCCATCTGTAATGGGGCGGCCAGCAGGCTGGATGTTAAGATGCGCGATCAGCCGATCAATACTGTCCCGCTCGGCCTGCTGTTGAAAGGTGATTGTCAACGATCGCGCCATAACGGGGCCAACACCATCAATGCTCATCAGCTCATCCATAGCACAGTTGCCTTCATGCGCGGCACGCATTGCGTCGGCAAAAACCGACCACTCCTGATAATGGGCGGCCAATAGATTGGACGCTGCTTCGCCAACATGGCGGATACCAAGCGCAAAAATAACCCGCCCCAGCCCAATTTTGCGCCGGTCATCGATTGCATCAAAAAGGTTGATAGCCGATTTTTCGCCCCACCCTTCGCGATTTTTCAACTGTTGCAGGCCCTGACCAAAGCGATTGCGCAAAGTGAATATGTCTGCAGGCTCTGCGATCCACCCGTCGGTATGAAACTGTTCGACCTGTTTGGCCCCTAGCCCTTCTATGTCAAAAGCGGTGCGGGAAACAAAATGTTTCAATTTTTCAACCGCCTGCGCGGGGCAGATCAAACCACCGGTGCACCTTCGCACCGCATCACCCGGTTCGCGCACCGCAGCGCTCCCGCATTCCGGGCACTTGTCTGGCATGATAAACGGATAGGCCATCGTGAGGCGTTTCGACAGGTCGACATCGGCAACTTTAGGAATGACATCACCCGCGCGATAGACCTGCACCCAATCGCCCATACGAATGTCTTTGCCATCGCGAATTACGGCACCCTTGTTGTCACGACCTGCGATATAATCTTCGTTGTGCAATGTCGCGTTTGATACAACGACGCCACCTACAGTGACCGGGGTTAATCGCGCTACTGGGGAAAGCGCACCGGTGCGGCCCACTTGAATGTCAATAGATTCAAGATGTGTCCAGGCCAGTTCAGCAGGAAATTTGTGCGCCGTGGCCCATCGGGGCGTGGTCGAGCGAAATCCAAGCCGACCCTGCAAGGCCAGATCATTCACTTTGTACACCACACCATCAATGTCATAGCCGAGGCCAGCCCGCATCTGTTCGATCTTACGGTAATGCGCGTTCATCTCTTCAGGACCAGCACATATAGCTGTCAACGCATTGGTTTTAAATCCAAAAACGGCCAACTGATCAATAGCACATTTCTGTGACTGCGACAGCGGATTCGACAGCTCGCCCCAAGCGTAGGCAAAAAAGCCCAGCGGCCGCGCCTTGGTAATCGTCGCATCTAATTGGCGCAACGATCCGGCTGCGGCATTGCGCGGGTTGGCAAATGCCTTTTCCCCTGCCCGGGCCTGACGGTCATTGAGGGCTGCAAAGTCAGCGTGTGACATATACACCTCACCGCGAACTTCCAAAATCTCGGGGGCCCCGTCGATTTGTTGTGGGATGTCCTGGATCGTACGGGCGTTTTCAGTAACGTTTTCGCCTTCCGCGCCATCGCCGCGTGTTGCAGCTTGGATCAGGTGCCCGCGTTCATATCGCAAAGACAGGGACAGACCGTCAATTTTGGGCTCAGCTGTATAAGCAAGCGGAACCTGTGCGCCCAAGCCCAAGTATTTGCGTAACCGGTCGTCAAATTCTATCACGTGCTTTTCGTCAAACACATTGGACAGCGACAGCATCGCCACTGCATGCTTAACTTTTGCAAAACCTCGCGCTGGAGCTGCTCCCACCTGTTCACTTGGGCTGTCATCACGTTTCAGCGCCGGAAAGAGCGCTTCGATTGCAACATTGCGCTTCTTGAGCGCATCGTACTCCGCATCGCTGATACTCGGCGCGTCCTGAGTATGATAGGCGTTATTGGCCTTGAACAACAGTCCGGCCAAGCGCTCAAGCTCAGCCATGGCTTGTGCTTCAGAAAGTGTTGCTGGATCAGGCAGTAGGATCACGGCTTTCCTCGTGCGCGGTTCTTGCAGACAGATAATTCCACCGTCCGGCGGGGTCCAGTCTTTCTGTTGCGCCGAGGCAAGGTAAAGGCACCTCACCGGCTTTTACCAATAAAAAAACCCAGCACATCATTTAGAGGTGCCGGGTTTAGGTTTTACAATTTTCTTTCTTCAGGCGCCAAC
This sequence comes from Tateyamaria sp., assembly GCA_029250205.1. Lineage (GTDB taxonomy): Bacteria > Pseudomonadota > Alphaproteobacteria > Rhodobacterales > Rhodobacteraceae > Tateyamaria. The sequence continues at coordinate 35,834 of JAQWVA010000116.1, read as the reverse complement.
GGCGATCCTTTCACCTTCAGCGTCGTCCATTTCCTCAGGATCCCGCAGGACATACCCTCTGCCCCAAACCGTCTCGATGTAGTTGGATCCGCCTGTTGCCGTACTCAGCTTTTTGCGCAGCTTACAAATAAACACATCAATAATTTTCAGTTCTGGCTCGTCCATGCCGCCATACAGGTGGTTCAGGAACATTTCCTTGGTAAGCGTCGTACCTTTGCGCAAGCTCAACAGCTCGAGCATCTGATATTCTTTGCCGGTCAGATGCACTGTCTTTTTATTCACGCTAACGGTTTTGGCATCAAGATTGACAGAGATCGCTCCAGTACCGATGACAGACTGTGAATGCCCTTTTGATCGGCGGATAATGGCATGGATGCGCGCGACCAATTCTTCGCGGTGGAAGGGTTTTGTCAGGTAATCGTCGGCACCAAAGCCAAAACCTTTAATCTTGCTCTCCGTATCATCCGCACCTGACAGGATCAAAATAGGAGTCTCTATCCGAGCAAGACGTAACTGCCGCAGAACTTCGTGCCCAGTCATGTCTGGTAGATCCAAATCAAGCAGAATTAGATCGTAGTCATACAGTTTGGCTAGGTCTATTCCTTCTTCGCCCAAGTCAGTCGCATACACATTCAGGTTGGCATGGGTCAGCATCAGTTCGATACTTTTGGATGTAGCTGGATCGTCTTCTACAAGCAGCACACGCATTATTTAATCTCCGCAATCGGGTGTTTTATATATTTTCTTAACTTGAACGCAAAAGGTTAACGGCGCGTTACCGCTATCGCTCTTGTAATAAAGCAACTTAAGGTTGTCTATACTTTTGTGTTGCGGTAGCTTTCAGCGCGTCTTCGCCGTGCGTAGCGACGGCTCGCAACCATTCTTGAAACTCCTCTTCGCTGATCCCGTACCGCTCTTGCGCACCTTCCTGCGTTATCAGCCCATATAAAACGCCTCGCACCAAAGCAGCCTTTCGCGATGCCACCCAACGTTTCGTATTGCGCTCGGGCAGATCAGCCTGGGTCAGTACGGTTCCGTCCGGTAATGTCACAGCACGGGGCCCGTCCACCTTTTTTAAATACATTTTGTCGCTCGCGTAATTTGGTTGCGCGCACATTGTGTCACTCTCATTTAACGAGCGGTTAAACCCGCACTTGAGATTATTTCGCATTTTCATATATGTGCTTACATATTTTCCGGAGAGCCCCCATGCTTGACCAGTCCGGTCCGCTTAATTCCCTTGGTTTTGCCAAGTCACCTGCCAAAACACGTGTTGTCGTTGCCATGTCTGGCGGCGTAGATAGTTCTGTCGTGGCAGCAGAACTCAAAACCCAAGGTTATGACGTCGTCGGCGTCACCTTGCAGCTTTATGATCATGGCGCGGCTCTAGCCAAACAAGGCGCATGTTGCGCAGGCCGCGACATCCACGATGCACGCCGAGTAGCGGAAGAGATGGGGTTTCCTCACTATGTGCTTGATTATGAGAATGTTTTTCGAGACGCCGTAATAGACGAATTTGCTGACAGCTATCTTGGCGGAGCAACTCCAGTGCCCTGTATTCGCTGTAATGAGCGGGTCAAGTTCAAGGACTTGCTAGAGACCGCGCGCGACCTCGATGCGGATTGTATGGCCACGGGCCATTATATCCAACGCAAGATGGGGGATGCTGGCCCAGAGCTTCACGCAGCCGCCGATAGCAACCGCGATCAAAGCTATTTCCTATTCTCGACCACCGCCAAGCAACTCGACTACCTGCGCTTTCCACTGGGCCATCTTGCTTCCAAGAATGATACCCGGGCGCTGGCCGCCAAATATGGATTGAGTGTTGCCGACAAACCCGACAGCCAGGATATCTGCTTCGTGCCCAATGGCGACTATGCGGCAGTGATTCGCAAATTGCGTCCCGAAGCCGCCGCCCCAGGCGACATTGTTGACACAAATGGCCGCGTGCTTGCGCAGCATGACGGGGTGATCAACTACACCATCGGTCAGCGGCGTGGCTTGGGCATCGGCGGGCTGGTCGATCCTCTTTACGTCGTCAAGCTAGATGCCGATGCACGCCGCGTGATCGTTGGACCCAAAGACATGCTCGCGACGCGAACAATTCCCGTGCGCGAAGTGAATTGGCTTGGCGACATCCCGTTTGATGCACAAGATGAATGGCACATGTCGGTCCGGGTTCGTTCGACGCGCCCACCAACCGAGGCTGTGATTCGCCCTATCAGCCCGACCGAGGCAACAGTTGAATTGATCGCCGCCGAAGCCGGTGTGTCACCCGGTCAGGCCTGTGTGTTCTATGACCGTAACAGCACACGTATTTTTGGTGGCGGCTGGATTCACAAGGGCTGACGCGCGCCAAAGACGCCCATGAAAAAATGTCGTGCGCGCGGATGCGCGCGCCTTTGGATCACTGCGACGCTTGTCAGACGACGGGGCTGAAGCTATCCCCGAAACTGATGATACCAGCAAACAGAGGCACAGACTATGGAACTCAGCACCACCAAAGCCCTCGTCACCGGCGGAGCCTCTGGCTTGGGCGAGGCAACGGCCCGTCACTTCGCATCACGCGGTGCGCGTGTCACCCTGCTTGATCGAGACACAACGCGCGGCCCCATTCTCGCCAAGGAAATCGACGGCTTTTTTGCTGAAACAGATGTCACCGAAGAATCGTCTGTCATCGACGCTATTGGTCAAGCAGTCACAAACATGGATGGGCTGAATGCCGCCGTGAACTGCGCAGGCATTGCGCTTGGCATCAAAACCTTTGGCCGCGACGGGCCGCATCCGCTGCCCGCGTTTCAACAAACTATCGACATCAACCTCACCGGAAGCTTCAACGTAGCCCGCATTGCTGCGGCTGCCATGACAGATAACCCGCCCGAATCCGACGGCGCGCGGGGTGTGATTATCAACACAGCCTCAATCGCAGCCTATGACGGGCAAAAGGGACAAGTCGCTTATGCTGCCTCGAAAGGCGGGATCGTAGGCATGACCCTACCCATGGCGCGCGATCTGGCCTCCTTAGGCATCCGGGTAATGACAATTGCACCGGGCATCTTTCACACCCCTATGCTCGCGGGCCTTCCCGATGATATCCAAGCCAGCCTTGCCGCAGATGTCCCCAACCCCGCCCGCCTCGGCAATCCAGAGGAATATGCACGGCTCGCGGCATTTATCATCGAGATGGGGTATCTGAACGGAGAGGTTATTCGCTTGGACGGAGCCCTGCGGATGCGATAAGCAAAAGCCACGACGTTCCTTCGCGGGCACATGCCAAGAAAGCTATAGAAGAATGTTTATACTTGAGGAAAAGGCCAGCACCCGACCCGCCGTACCACGTAACGCTTTTTGTTGCGGAAACCCTCAACAGCAATATTTCAATCGAATCTTAGTGCCGTGCGCTACTTGTATCAACAAGTCAGAATAAACATATAAACTATAGCGTTTGACGAACTATCTGGAACATGAAGTATCCCCAAATGCTACCTGAAATCACAGATTTCAACGCGCTAATTGATGCAAAACATTTTAGGTATTTCCTCAAACGTTAGCGGTGCTGGCCTTTTCCTCAAGTATCAACCATTCTTCTTCGGCTTTCGTCAGCTTATCCTGTCGTTCGACCAGCGCCTCTGTAGCCTTGCGAAATTTGACCGGCGCCTTTGTGAACAAGTCTGGTTCAGCCAAAAGCTCTTGTAGCTTTTCCATCTCAGCTTCGAGCCTTTGGATCACAGCAGGCAGAGCGTCCAAGCGGTGCTTTTCCGTAAAGCTCAGTATTGGCTTTGCTACATTTTCTTGCTTCGCCTTCGTCTTTTGCAGGCTTGTCTTTGCGCCAGCGGTTTCTGCTTTTGTAACCTGCCGCTGCGACTGGTAATCGCTCCAGCCACCGGCGTACACTGTTGCTTGACCGTCGCCCTCCATCGCAATGGTGGTTACGGCAACTCGGTCGAGGAAATCACGGTCGTGACTGACCAGAAGTACGGTACCGTCATATTGTCCGATCAGGTCTTGCATCAAGTCCAGTGTCTCGACATCCAAATCGTTTGTCGGCTCGTCCAAGACCAGTAGATTGCTCTGTCGTGCCATGATCTTGGCTAACAGCAACCGCGCCTTTTCACCCCCGGACAATGACCGCACAGGTGCACGTGCCTGCGATTCGTCGAACAAAAATTCTTTCAGATATCCAACCACGTGCTTGGGCGAACCGCGCACCATAACCTGATCAGCTTTGCCGCTGACGCGCATTTCAGGATCACCAGTCAAACTGTCCCACAAACTCAAATCCGGGTCGAGTTGCGCGCGCGCCTGGTCAAAAACCGCCAGTTCCAGATTGGTGCCTTGAGTGACAGTACCCGCGTCGGGTTCAAGTTGGCCAATCAACATGTTCAACAGCGTTGTCTTGCCCACACCGTTGGGTCCGACAAAGGCAATCCGATCCCCTCGCTGCACCTTGAGAGAAAATGGGGCAAGGATAGTTTTGCCCCCGTAGCACTTTGTTATTTCAATCGCCTCAAGAACTTTGCGGCCAGACTTTGGCCCTGCGTCCAAGGCCATTGCTGCGGTGCCTTGGCGGCGGATTTGCGAAGCACGTTCCGCACGCAGATCCTGCAAAGCGCGCACACGTCCCTGATTGCGTTTACGCCTTGCCGAGATGCCCTCAACAGCCCAACGGGCCTCTGCCTTGATCTTGCGATTAAGCTTGTGGCGTTGACTATCTTCCTCGGCCCATGCCGTGTCACGCCAGTTTTCGAACGCATCAAACCCTTTTTCCATACGCCGAACAGTTCCGCGATCGATCCAGAGCGTTGCTCGGCTCAACTCTCGTAAAAATGCCCTATCATGCGAAATCAGCACAAAACCTGCCCGCGTGGCCTTTAATTCGGCCTCCAACCAGGCAATCGCCTCAATATCAAGGTGGTTGGTAGGCTCATCAAGCAGCATCAGATCCGGCGCTTCGGCCATCAAACGCGCCAGCGCCGCGCGCCGCCGTTCCCCGCCAGAAGCAGTAGCAACCGGGCGGTCAGGATCAAATTTCAGCCCTTCGCCCGCACGCTCAACCTTATACATCTCTGACGGATCAAGACCATGAAGCGCAAACTCTCCGAGGGTGTCAAAGCCAGATAGATCAGGATCTTGCTCCATATATCCAACCGAAACTCCGGGGCCGGAAACGACGTCACCACGGTCCGCTTCCACCAGCGCACCCATGACCTTCATCAAGGTGGATTTACCCGAACCGTTGCGCCCCACAAGAGCCACCCGATCGCCGGGCTGTATGACCAGGGACAATCCGTCGAAAACAGGATCACCGCCAAAAGTGAGCGAAATATCTGAGAGCTGAAGAAGCGGTATACGAGCCATAGCTGCCAGCTATTCGGTCACGAGCCACCCGTCAACCAAAGGCATCATCACGACTGCACTCAAAATGGATACGAACCCAAAAGAGCGCGCCAACCTTGTTTGATTTTCAGATTCTGAGCTCATCCAACAACAGCACGCATCAACCTTTTGCGCACCGGAGGAATGGCCGCGATCTCGACACCGGTAAAAACATGCAATGTGTTCAATTGCCGATCAATCACAGCGTGATCGCTGACCCACCCCCCCATGGTCAAATATGTTCGAAGCAATGGCGGCATCTGCAACCTTGCCTTTTTCAGATCGGGGTGGCAGCGCAAATGGGCCGCGTACTCGAACACACAAGGCGCTTTAATTTGGGGTAGCCACCGCTTGGGCGCAAGGTGGCGCGCCGTTAGCATTGCAAACGTATCTAGATATTTCTCCGTCGCAATTCCGGCAAAAGACGAACAACCGAATATAAAATCAATAGCGTTTTCATCCACGTAAGCTGTCATTGCACCTAACGCAAGGCGCAGAATATCGGGATCATTTTGTGCAGGGGCCACGCAAAAGCGCCCCATCTCAACCATGCGCCCACTAAATTTCTCAAGCGCACTCAAATCATAATATTGCGCAGAATAGCTATTTGATATTTCTGCGCCGCTAAGAGGCATCATTCGGAAACACCCAACCAACTGGTTATCCGCCTCTGAATGGATGAGAATGTGGGTGCACAGCACATCAAATTGGTCCACGTCGTACGCGCACTCAATGCCAAAACACCGGGCACGCAGTGCTTGTGCCCAAGACACCTCATCTTTTGACGTTGCGACCCGCGCTGTATAACGCCGATTAAGCAAAGCGATCACGCCGTGCCCTTTCTACCGCCCGCACGACCGCGTTCTGGCCAAACGAATGTGTCGGGCACGCGCGATGCCTATCCGTCGCGAGACAGGGCGTCGGCCGCATCAAACTGGCCAATATTACCCAAAAGCTGCCTGATCAAAGAAACATTACCCACGGCGCTTGACGTAACGCGCCGAGACAGTCTCACGACTCGTCCGGCCTCAAGCCCAAACTGTTCGACATTTTGCAACACACCAGCGGCGTCAAAGCTAACAACCAAAACCTGACGTTCCGTCTCTTTTGCGGCCCGTATGCCAAAGGTTTTCGTCCGGCTGCGCACGTAGTAATAGTCGCCACCTTCGAGCAGGCCACCGGACGAAGGCGGTCCAACAAGGTCCTCGACAGAGGCCCGGGTGTCGATACCAATCGCCAGTTCCTGCAGATCTTCGTCTGAAGGTATATAGCCGTGGTTGCGATATGTTGGTGAGCAGCCGGCAAGCGCCAAAGATGCTACGAGAATAATCACAGATGCGTAACTGCGCATGTCGACCCCCTTGTTCGGTCTTGCCCCTTGCTCAAATCGCACAGGCCTTTTATTCCGACTTACTCAAGGAACGCCCCCGACACAAGAAACGAAAGTGCCCGCCTATGTCCAAGACCCCTCCGTCCCATACGGCCCTTTGGGTGGCTGGACTGGCGCAGAACGCGGCAACACAGTTCCTTGTGCAGCCAGACGCAGCCGCACTGGCGGCCATCGCGCAGACCCTGAACCTCGCCGGATTACGCAAGCTGCGTTTTGAGGGCACGCTGCAAGGCCACAGCTCAGCAGACTGGCTTTTGGTCGGTGCTCTCGGGGCAACCGTTACCCAGCCGTGCATCGCAACTTTGGCGCCAGTCACTACGCGAATCGACGTCACTGTGCGCCGACACTACCAGCGCGATTACATAGAATTCGAAGCGCCCGAAGCAGAAATGCCCGATGATGACGAAACCGAGCCGCTGCGCCAGTGGATTGAACCCGAAGCGGTCATGATAGAGGCCCTAAGCCTTGCTCTGCCGCTGTACCCGCGGGCAGACGATGCCGTTGATTTGGGCGAAACCGTGGTCACCGAACCGGGCGCCGCCCCACTCACCGCCGCGGCAATGAAACCGTTTGCCGGCCTTGCCGCCCTCAAAGACAAGCTGAAAGACGACCCCAGCGCCTGATTCAGACTTGCGTTTTGGGCAAAATTGCGTATTTTTCATACTTCGCGGCATTTTGGGTTGGACATGCGCGGGGCGTTTGCCTAAACGCACGTCACGCCTTTGCTGGCTAATCAAATACTGCTCGAATGATGAGCTCCGTAATGCGCCCCCCAACGGGCATTTTTTAACCCCGCATCCGCATAACTGCGGCGCTGCCGAAATCCAAAGGCCCATTCCAATGGCTGTGCAACAGAATAAAGTGTCGAAATCGCGTCGCAACAACCGTCGCGCACATGACAGCTTGACCCCCGCCAATCCCAACGAATGCCCTAATTGCGGTGAGCTGAAACGCCCTCATCACATTTGCGCGGCCTGCGGGCACTATGACGACAACGAAATCGTAGTGATGGCCGATGAGGTCGATCTAGAAGAAGACGCAGCCTGAACAGGCACGCGGGAAAAAAGGCAGGCGCAGCCCGGATGACGGCCCAAACACAAGATCAGGCCGATCAAAGTGGGCAACGCGCCTTTCCCATCATATTATCGGTAGACGCAATGGGTGGGGACAATGGACCCGCCGTCGTTATCTTTGGCTGTGAAAAATCTGCCATCCTCAACCCACGCATCGGTTTCATCCTTCATGGGCCAAAAGATGAACTTGAAGCTTTGGTCGCGCAGCGCAAACATTTGCGCGGACGCTGCGAGATCAGGGATGCTCGTGATGTCGTTACAATGGACGACAAACCCAGTCAGGTCGTGCGCAACGGCAAGGCCACATCGATGTGGTCTACAATCGAAGCCGTCAGATCAGGTGACGCAACTGTCGCGGTGAGCTGTGGCAACACTGGTGCCCTGATGGCGCTGTCCATGATCCGCCTACGCAAAATGCCCGGCGTGAACAGGCCGGCAATCGCCGTTCTGTGGCCCAGCCGAAATCCACAAGGTTTCAATGTCATGCTCGACGTGGGAGCAGATGTACGTGCCGACGCTGATGACCTGCTTCGGTTCGCCTTGATGGGCGTTTCGTATGCACGAAATGGCATGGATCTGTCGCGACCGCGCATTGGCCTGCTGAACGTTGGCACCGAAGAGCACAAAGGCCGCGCCGAATTGAAAGACGCCTTTGAGCTGATAAGAGCACAGGAAGCCGAAGCCGACTTTGACTTTGTGGGCTTTGTTGAGGGGAGCGATATCCCTGGCAATATTGCAGACGTTATCGTGACCGACGGTTTTACTGGCAATGTTGCGATCAAAACTGGCGAAGGCACCGCAAATCTGATCGGCGACTTGCTGCGCGAGGCTTTCCGATATTCACCACTGTCCAAGCTGGCCTCTCTTTTAGCGGTGACATCACTGCACCGCTTGAAGCAGCGCATAGATCCACGCTTGGTAAATGGTGGCGTTTTCTTGGGGTTGAATGGCACGGTCGTAAAATCGCATGGGGCAGCGGATGCAACAGGCATAGCAGCTGCAATAAAGTTAGCGGCCCAATTGGCGGAGCTTGGTTTTAACGATAAGGTGGCCGCGCGGCTTGCTAATGTCGCCACCACTGCACAGGAGACCAAGTAATGACTGTTCGTTCGGTTGTGCGCGGTGTTGGCCACTACCTACCGTCCCGCGTGGTAGAAAACACTGAATTCGAGGCAACCCTCGATACAAACGATGCGTGGATCCGAGCAAGGTCAGGAATTGAACGGCGCCACTTTGCGACCGACGGCGATACCACGTCGTCCATGGCAACCGCCGCAGCCAAAGCAGCACTGGCAGATGCCGGGTTAAATGCGAACGATATCGATGCAATTGTACTTGCCACGTCGACAGCCGACCTGACCTTTCCATCAGCTGCCACGATGGTTCAGGCCCAGCTGGGCATGACGTCAGGCTTTGCTTTTGATGTGCAAGCGGTGTGCGCTGGATTCGTATATGCTTTGTCCAATGCCAATGCGATGATCATATCAGGGCAAGCCAAGCGTGTTTTGGTCATCGGTGCCGAAACATTTAGCAAGATCATGGATTGGACCGACCGCAGTACGTGTGTGCTGTTTGGTGATGGGGCTGGGGCGCTTATTCTGGAAGCCCAAACTGGCGGCGGCACGACTGAGGATCGCGGAATTCTTTCGACTGATCTGAACTCAGACGGGCGCTACCGCGATCTTCTTTTTGTTGACGGTGGAATCAGCACCGGCTCAAGCGGTTATTTGCGGATGCAGGGCAATCAAGTGTTCAGACATGCTGTGGAAAAGCTGGCGGGAACTGCGAACACTGCCATTGAACGCGCAGGAATTAATTCAGAAGATATCGACTGGGTTGTGCCACACCAGGCCAATATTCGAATCATCCAAGGCACTGCCAAAAAGATGAATATTCCGATGGACCGCGTCATTGTCACCGTACAAGATCATGGCAATACATCCGCTGCATCAATCCCGCTTGCTTTGTCCGTAGGACGCGACCGCGGACAGATCAAATCTGGCGATTTAATTGTCACGGAAGCGATCGGAGGCGGCTTGGCTTGGGGTGCGGTCGTCCTTCGCTGGTAAACGTGATTCCCGCCCTAATTGCGGCGATTGTTCATGTTATTTTCGCAGCCTGTGCAAGTCATTGATATTGACTCGGAATTTAACACTCCCCTATGGTCATCTAAAGGGGATTTGTAATGACCGATAAGACTTTGACACGGATGGACCTTAGCGAAGCAGTATTCCGCGAGGTTGGACTTTCTCGAAACGAAAGCGCGCAGTTGGTAGAAAGTGTACTTGAGCATATGTCTGCATCACTCGTGCGTGGTGAGCAGGTAAAAATCTCATCTTTTGGTACGTTTTCAGTGCGCGACAAGTCAGCCCGTATCGGTCGCAACCCAAAAACCGGGGAAGAGGTTCCAATCAATCCGCGCAGGGTGCTGACGTTCCGCCCCTCGCATCTGCTGAAAGATCAAGTTGCCTCAGGCAATAAGTCCTGAGACGATGATAAAATCGGCCGACGCCTTTCGAACTATATCCGAAGTGGCCGACTGGCTAGGCGTTCAGACCCATGTGCTGCGGTTCTGGGAAAGTAAATTTTCACAAATAAAACCGGTAAAGCGCGCCGGTGGCCGTCGTTATTATCGACCGGTCGACATGCTGTTGTTGGGCGGAATCCGCAAATTACTGCATGGTGATGGTCTGACGATCAAAGGTGTGCAAAAAATCCTGCGAGAAGAAGGCATAGCCTATGTCTCGGACATGTCGGGCCCCCTCGAAGAAGAGGTCACAGCGCAGATAGAAGGCGACCTCGCGGGCGAAAGTGGTTTTGTTGAGGTGGAACTGGCGCCGATTTCCGCAACCGAAGATACCGTAACATTGTTCCCCACTGGTTCGCTGCCAGATATGGCAGAGCCCGAATCTGTTGCCGAACACACGCCAGAGCATCAACCTGATGTCACGTCCGAACCAACATTTACGGTGAACGAGCCCGAACCACAGCCACTGTTTAGCCTGACTGAGTTGGACATGCCTGAGGCCTTTGACGCTCCGGACGTCGCAGAAGACCGACCCGCATCTGACCCCTTTGCAGCTGAACCTGAGCCACTCTTTGAGATATCAGAGAAACCGGCCACCCCCAAGGATGAGCCACAGGAATATGATCTGTTCCTGAAACCTGCAACGGGGCTGGACAACGCAAATGCGGACCAACAGGATGCGGGTGACGCGTTACCCGATCTTCCGCTCATGCCAGACCTCGCCCCAATCGAGGCGGAACCATTGGCCGACTTAGGTGCAACATCGCAAGAGACCGAACTGAACACAGGCACCGACGAAGAACCAACCGCCTTTGCGATAGAGCACCCCATAGTATCGGAGGATGAAGCCAAAGTCTCCGTTTTGCCGTCTTTTCTCTCAGCTCCCATGTCTGTTTCTGAATCCCAACAAGAACCGGCTCTACCCAAGCCGCGCATCGTGGATGTGCCCGAAGATGTCGACCCAGAAACGCTGAATGCCGTGCCGTCAATTCTAAGCCATGTCATGCATGTCAGGCACCTGACCGCTGCACAGCGCAGCGCAGTTCGCCCAATACTGGCTCAGTTGACCGCCCTGCGGGATCAGATGGCCCAGACGCGCTCGCCGCACAGTGATCAACAGTAAAGAGTCCTGCCCACGTGCCACTTCCCCCTTGCCCACGGCAAAAATTCGGGTATGACACGGCTCAAGTCGGGCTATGGCGCAGCCTGGTAGCGCGTCCGTCTGGGGGACGGAAGGTCGCAGGTTCGAGTCCTGCTAGCCCGACCAAATACATGTTGCCCTTGCGCTGCGGGCAGAAAAACGAACTGGCCCTCGTTCACAAAGGCCAGAGTGGACAAACATGACCGGTGTGCTCCCAGATATCTTCCTGCAACAGATGGTAAACCGCGGCGAGATTTCAGCCGATCCCGCGGTAACGCCCGAACAAGTGCAACCGGCAAGCCTTGACCTGCGGCTGGGGCCCATCGCCTACCGCGTTCGCGCCTCGTTTCTGGCAGGACATGGACGGGCAGTCACAGACCGCCTAACAGAATTCGAAATGCACCGCATCGATCTGAGTGACGGGGCGGTCCTTGAAAAGGGCTGTGTCTATGTTGTGCCACTGATGGAACGATTGGCCCTGCCCGATGGTGTCCAAGCCGTTGCTAACGCCAAAAGCTCTACTGGGCGGCTTGACCTTCTGACGCGCACAATCACCGATGGTGGGGCCGAGTTCGACAGGATCGCGCCGGGCTATCACGGCCCTCTTTATGCGGAAATCTGCCCGCGCTCTTTTTCAGTGTTGGTGCGCCCGGGCATGCGGCTCAATCAGATTCGCTTTCGAACAGGGCACGCTGTTCTGAACGACGCTGAGCTGACCGCATTGCATGCACAGGCCCCACTGGTCGATGGTGACGCGGTCATCGACGAAGGTCTCGGATTTTCCGTAGATCTGAGGCTGTCAGAGACGCGCCTGGTTGGCTATCGTGCCAAGCCGCACACCGGTGTCATCGATCTAGACAAGATCGGTCATTATGATCCGGCGGAGTTCTGGGAAGAAGTGCACAGCACAGACGGACACATCATCCTTGATCCCGGCGCATTTTATATCCTCGTGAGCCGTGAAGCCGTGCATATTCCACCTGAATACGCTGCAGAAATGGCTCCTTTCCTTGCGATGGTCGGCGAATTTCGCGTGCATTACGCAGGCTTTTTCGACCCCGGCTTTGGTCACGGGGCAGCCGGTGGCGCTGGTTCAAGGGGTGTGCTCGAGGTACGCTGCCACGAAGCGCCCTTTGTGCTGGAACACGGACAGATTGTCGGACGGCTGATCTACGAACGTATGGCAAAACCACCCGGCCAGTTGTACGGTTCCGGGATTGCGTCAAACTATCAAGGACAAGGCTTGAAGCTGTCCAAGCATTTCCGCGCCCTCTGAGTTAAAGAGTTTGGTGACATACCCGAAACATTGCGACCGACTTAGCACTTAGCGATATTGTGGCTTTATACAGCGCCAGTTTAGGCGCCCATCCTCGCCTAACAGTCTACGATCTGTGAGGTCCGTCCTGATCCGTCACATCTGAGGTTCTACGCTTTGAGGGTGGGGTGGGGTGGCCTTGCCCCCACGCGTCGCGCGATCGATGCCTGCATTGATACCACTGTTGATCACTTTGCGCAAAACGATCCGGGTTATCATGTTGATGATTTGGTTGATGTTCATGTGACTGCCTTTTGACGCTTTGCGGGAACTATAACGCAAATTGAGGCAATTTTCAGGCCAAAAGCGTTATGCAAAAAAACCGCATCATCAAACCCTGCCCGAAATGAAGGCTTTCCAAGCCTTAGGCGATGTTTGACGTATCAAATATTTCGTCAAACGCTATAAATACTGATCAATCCTCAAAAAGCTCAGATTGGCCCTCGGTATCTTGGATGTCTTCGCTTGCCTCCGGGCCCGGCAGCGTCCCCGGCGGCGGCCGATTTTCCAACAAACCCGCAGCGCGCAGCTCTTTCAGACCCGGTAAATCACGTGCATTTTCGAGGCCAAAGTGATCCAGAAAGCATTGGGTGACCACAAAGGTTACCGGCCGGCCGGGGGTCATCTTGCGCCTACCAAAGCGGATCCATTCCAATTCGAGCAATTGATCCACAGTGCCCCGGCTGACAGATACGCCGCGAATTTCCTCAATCTCAGCGCGGGTAGCGGGCTGATGGTAGGCGATGATGGCCAGCGTCTCGATGGCGGCACGGCTAAGCTTGCGCGTCTCGACCGTTTCTTTTTGCATCAAAAAGCCCAGGTCTGCAGCTGTGCGAATGGCCCAGGCATCGCCCACTTTCATCACCCGCACTCCACGCCCTTCATAACGTTTGCGCAGATGCGCTAATGCCTCGGCCGGGTCGCACCCATGTGGCATGCGCGCTTCCAACTCGCGCACTGTGACCGGCTCAGCGGTAGCAAAAAGGATCGCCTCTATCATCCGCTCCTGTTCGGCTATGGGGGGGGCCTCGAACAGGCTTTCTTCTTTTGGGTCAGTCTCTTGTGTCACGGTTTTCATCTCGTTTGCGCAACTGGATAGGTGCAAAGGTTTCGCTTTGTCGAATTTCGAGTTGGCCTTCCTTGACCAGTTCAAGCGAGGCCGCAAAAGTGGCAGCCGTCGCCGAGCGTCGCCGGGCAGGATCTGCCTCCCAGCCATCAGGCAGATAGCTGAGAATATCGGTCCACTGACCGGCAAAGCCAATGAGACCCCGCATGCGATCTAGGGCCTGCTCCATCGTAAAAACAGAGTTGCGGTCCATCGTAAAGGGGCGGAATTCATCGCGTGTGCGAATGCGTGCATAGCCCTGCATCAGGTCAAGCAGCGTCGCCGTATAGGTTACTTTTCGCACTCGCGTGACCATCTCGGACTGTCCGCGTGCAAAGAAATCGCGCCCCAACTGGTCACGCGCCATCAATCGGGCTGCAGCGTCACGCATGCCTTGTAAACGTTCCAGCTGAAACGCCAGATGGGCTGCCAGCTCTTCACCAGAAGGGCCTTCTTCGGTCGGATCGGGGGGCAACAACAGCCGTGATTTCAGAAAGGCCAGCCAAGCCGCCATCACCAGATAGTCAGCAGCCAGTTCTAAACGCAACGCCTTGGCTTTTTCAACAAATGCTAAATATTGTCGGGCAAGTTGCAGCACCGAGATTTTGCGCAGGTCGACCTTTTGAGTACGGCTGAGTGTCAACAACAGGTCAAGTGGGCCCTCGTAACCATCCACGTCAATGATCAACGCCTCGGCAGCAAGACGGTCAGCGACAGGTATCTTATCTTCTTCAAAAGTGTCGTCAGCCATGCACGCACCCGTTTTATTGACCTAGAGTGTGTTGCACCAAACCCGAGTCGATGAACACGCTCTAAGCGATTGATTTCACATGTCCAAAAAGCTCAAAACCGGAACCGCTTCTGAGCGACATGCTCTAGGCCAATAGCTCTTCAAGTTCGGCGTTCAGCTCGGCAATGTCAATGTCATCTGGGGCGTGACGCGCAGCAAGCGCAGCTTCGGCACGCGCTTGGGCGGCATCCGTCATCCGGCCCGCTGCATCAGCGGTCTGGGCGCGCTCCGCCAAAGAAGCATTACAGTGAAGGACCACATCGCACCCTGCCGCAATCGCTCGCTCAGCGATATGGCCGGGCGTGCCGCTAAGCGCTTTCATCCCGGTGTCATCGGTCATAATCAGACCATTAAACCCGATATCATCGCGGATGAGTTGCATCATATCAGCCGACAAGGTTGCGGGTTGATCGTCCACGGCCTCGTAAACCACATGGGCTGTCATTCCCATCGGCAGGTCACTTAGCGCACGAAACGGTGCAAAATCTGTCTCGCGCAAGGTATCAAGGCTGACATCCACCCGCGGCAATTCAAAATGACTGTCCAGATTGGCACGCCCATGACCCGGAATGTGCTTGAGAACCGGCAAAACCCCCCCATCCAGCATCCCATCAGCTGCAGCACGCCCAAGATCAGTGATGTCAGCCGGAGCGCTCCCATAACAACGGTTGTGGAGGAAAGCGTGGGTTTGCTTGGCAATAACATCCACCATTGGCGCACAATTGCTGTCGATGGTCATGCTGCGCAATTCATCAGCAATCAGACGGTGGCGGATATACATCGCCCGTGGCGCATCATCACCAGCCGCTCGGACAAAGTCCAAGGGCGGCGTCCATTCGCGCCACGTAGGACCACGCAGACGCTGCACCCGCCCCCCTTCCTGATCTATGGTGATCGGCGCATCGCGCCCGACAGCCTCGCGAAATTCCGAGCAAAGGGCATAAACCTGATCCGGCGCATCGATGTTTCTCGTAAAAAGGATGAAGCCAAATGGATCTGCCTCTCGAAAAAAAGCAACCTCGTCCCGGGTAAGTCGCAGCCCATCCGCATCAAGGATGGTGGCGCCGAAATTCATCGGGTGACAACCGGAATACAATCAGTGCCCTCAGCTTTCAGCGCCGAACAGAACCGGCGCGCGTCGCTCAAATCAGTAAATCCATGCGCACGAAGCCGATAAAAAGTGCTGCCACCACTTTGCGCCTTTTGCACGATCCGGTCCTTACCCCTAAGATATTCGCCAAAACGCCCCTGCATCTTTTCCCACTGATCGCGCGCCACTTCTGCGCTGCCAAATGCCCCCAGTTGCGCAAGGCGTGTCCCCGCCGGGATGGTCGCCGGGTCAATTTCGGTTGTTGCTGAACTCAAGATTTCAGCCGGGACAACAACTCCGGGCGCGGTTGCCGGGCGCACTACGGGGCGCAACGATCTTTTTGGACCGGGGCCAGAAACCTTAGGTTTCTGAGTTGCAGCCCCTTGCGACGTTAAATCACTATCCGGCGCTGGTTTGATGTCTGCCCCACCTGAGTGTGCCGTCAGCTGATTCAGCAGCTCTTGGACCGATCCGCTTTCAAGCGCTTCGGCAGCGGTAATAGCGGTGCGCTTATCCTCGCGAATGGCGGCCTCGTCAAATGACGCTGGCTGTTGCACAAGTGCCACCATGTCTCCGGTCATGGGTACGTCTTCTGCGCTTAATTCAATCGGTGCTGGAGCCAGAACCAGCCGCTGAACGGGTCCGGACGCTTGGCCCAACGCGGCCACTTCGTTTACTGCCAGACCCGTGTTTTGGGCCAACTGCCCACCGGGGTTATCGGGACGGACCCGCATTTCACCTTGGGCAGCGCGGACCACTGGGATGCCAGAAACATCGCGCACCACTAACTTGTAACCCCAAACAACCACGCCAGCCGTCAACGCTAAAGAAAGCAATCCACCCAGTATATTTGAAAAGTATTTCAGTGAGTTACCTGAAGAATCAGAGTCCGGCTCACTGCCGTATGGATACCCAGTAGATTCAGAATCGCTGATACTATCCAAAGAATGGATATATTGAATATTTGCCATTTTTGCCTCATTGCCCGTACGAATACATGCCCGCACGGATCATATTTTTGAGTGTCGCCTGTAGTGCCCCTATTGCGGGGTTAACGCAGCTCTTTGGCTGGTTCGACGCCAAGAATACCGAGGCCCGCTGCAATTACAACGCCGCAGGCGCGGGCGAGCGCGATTTTTGCTTGGCTCGTAGCAGAATCATCTTGTACGAAACGCAGGTGTGGCAGGTCGTTGCCCCGATTCCACAGACTATGAAAGACTGCGGCAAGGTCATACAGGTAGAATGCCACCCGGTGTGGTTCGTTGCTGCGCGCAGCCGTCTCAACGAGACGTGGCCATTCGGCCAGTTTGGCGGCAAGCGCCCATTCGGCCTCGTGATTGAGCACTCTCAGATCTGCATCACCAAGTGCTGCGTCATCTGCAGCGATGCCCGCCTCTGCCGCTTTGCCCAAAACTGAATTGATCCGCGCATGAGCGTATTGCACATAGAACACAGGGTTATCTCGGCTTTGTTCAAGCACCTTGTCAAAATCAAAATCCAACGGCGCGTCGTTCTTGCGGGTCAGCATATGAAACCGGGTTACGCCCGGGCCGACCTGTTCAACCACGTCACGTAATGTCACGAATGTCCCCGCCCGCTTGGACATCTTGAACGGTTCACCATCTTTGAACAGCTTGACCAGTTGCGTCAGCTTTATGTCGAGCGGAACGCGCCCCAGCGACAGCGCGCTGACAGCGGCCTTCATCCGTTTGACATAGCCACCGTGATCTGCGCCAAAGACATCGATCAATACATCATAGCCCCGTTGCACCTTGTCGTAGTGATATGCAATATCAGGCGCGAAATAAGTCCACGAACCGTCAGATTTCATCACCGGGCGATCCACGTCATCACCATGGTCAGTGGACTTGAACAAAGTCTGTTCGCGAGGTTCCCAATCATCGGGTTTTTTGCCCTTGGGCGGCTCTAAAACACCCTCATAGATCAGTCCTTTTTCGCGCAAATCATCGAGTGCAGCTTCGATAAGACCAGTGTTATAAAGTGACTTTTCGGAAAAGAACCTATCCATCTTGACGCCAAGCGCTGACAGGTCTTCGCGGATGAGTTCCATCATGGCTTGGGTCGAAAAAGCACGCACATCTGCCAGCCAAACTTCTTCGGCCTTATCGACATAGGCATCGCCCACCTTGGACTTAAGTGTCTCACCAACGGCAATCAAATAATCGCCCGGATAGGTGCCATCGGCAAAAGCGACATCTTGGCCGTGTGCCTCAAGATAACGCAAATAAACCGAGCGCGCCAAAACGTCGACCTGTGCGCCACCATCATTGATATAGTATTCCCGCGTCACATCGTAGCCGGCAAAATCCAGCAGCGACGCCAAAGCATCACCAAAGACCGCGCCCCGCGTGTGCCCCACGTGCAGCGGCCCAGTCGGGTTAGCCGAAACGTACTCGACATTAACAGAAAGCCCCTGCCCCATTTTTGAATGGCCGTATCCGGCACCGGATGTCAGAACCGCCCGCACAACATCTTGCCAGATCTGCGGATCCAGGCGCAGGTTCAAAAAGCCGGGTCCAGCCACCTGCGCCGACATGATGCGCGGATCATCAGCGAGCCGCGCCGCCAACCCATCCGCAATGTCGCGCGGCTTGAGACCCGCAGGCTTGGCCAGCACCATCGCCGCATTCGTCGCCATATCCCCATGTGCTGCATCACGCGGCGGCTCTACCGTGACGTTGTCAAAGCTGAGGCCGCCAGGCAGTGCGCCACTGTCGACCATGTCAGTCAGGGCATCAATCACATGCGCGCGGATATCGGCAAAAAGGTTCATCGGCTCATTCTCTTGCAGGGGTGCACCTGGCGTGTATCAATTCTGCGCTCGTGGTCAACGCGAAGTTTCTGTTACGCGAATTCGATCAATGCCGCATATGCCAATATTTATCACCAAAAAAACGTTGGGTGCCGATATGCACGTCAACCTAATGGCCCGAGCAACCTTGCATGTTCCTGCAGCGCATAGCGATCAGTCATCCCTGAAATATAGTCACTGACGCTGCGCGCACGTGCGGTTTGATCTGTCACATCGACATGGTCCAACCATCCCTCGGGCAATACCTCTGGCTGATCCAAAAACAGTGGGAACAAATCAGTGACGACGCCAGTCACCTCTTCACGCTTTACCATGACGGATGGTGCACGATACATGTTTTTAAACAGAAAATAGCGGATATGCTGCAAATCAGCCCACATCGCATCCGAAAATCGGATGACCGGGCGACCAAGATGCCGAATATCGGCAACACAGCGAGCGCCGCTTTGGTTCAAAATCCCAGTTGACGTCTCTACCACATCGCTCACCATCGCGCCAAAGACCCGGCGCAGCGCCTCGTGGCGACGACGCATCGGGTCCAAACCAGGGTATGCTGCGTCCACTTCGGCGAAAGCCAGACCCACAAGAGGCAAGGCCATCAGATCACCTTCGTCAAACAACCCTGCCCGCAGGCCGTCATGCAGATCATGATTGTTGTAAGCAATGTCGTCTGACAGTGCGGCCACCTGCGCCTCGGCACTGGCGTGGGTGCCCAGTTCAAGATCGTGTTCAGCATCGTATTCAGCCAGCGCATATGGCAAATCACCAGTGACCGGTCCATTATGTTTAGCGATCCCCTCAAGACATTCCCACGTCAGATTCAGCCCGTCAAAATCGGCATAGTGGCATTCCAAACGAGTCACTATGCGTATGGCTTGTGCATTATGATCAAAGCCGCCATAGGGGTTCATTAATGCTTGTAAGGCATCCTCGCCTGTATGGCCAAAAGGCGGATGCCCGAGATCATGGGCCAGCGCAACAGCCTCGGTCAGTTCGTCGTTCAAACTCAAAGCGCCCGCAATCGTACGTGCCACCTGTGCCACTTCAATGGAATGCGTCAGGCGCGTGCGGTAATAGTCGCCCTCATGTTCCACAAAAACCTGAGTTTTGTGCTTAAGCCGGCGAAAGGCCGAGGCATGAATGATTCTGTCCCGATCCCGTTGAAAACACGACCGAAATGACATTTCATTCTCTGGCCATCGCCGCCCATGGGCGCTGGTTGGATCGCTGGCAAAGGGCGCGGACATTTATGGTGATCCTTGTCGCCTGTTTCATCTTCACATATATTAGAAGGTGATCACGAATGAAACCGCTGACCGTCGGAGACCGCCATATGCAATTGCCCCCCAAAGTGACGCCACGCGCCTTTGAACGATTGGCAGAGATCGGGGCGTCTGATCAAGGTCAGGCCCTTAGGATCGCGGTTGAAGGTGGGGGCTGTTCCGGATTTCAATACGAAATTGCGCTGGATCAACCCAAAGATGATGATCTGGTGCTTGAAGGATCGGGCCAAAAGGTCGTGGTCGACGCGATTTCACTGCCCTTTTTGTCCAACGCTATCATAGACTTTTCCGAAGAGTTGATTGGCGCACGGTTCGTCATCGAGAACCCTAACGCCACAAGTTCGTGTGGATGTGGTACGTCATTTTCGATGTAAATCAAGCCACAACATTCTAAAAGTTAAACATAGCGTCAAGGCCCCTAACCCGAGTGCAGGATGGCGGCCAACGGGCCAGCTTCATCAATTGCACGAATTGCCGCCATTTTATTCGCGGCCCAAACTGGCTATTTTTGCCCCGATCACTTGCTGCCGTCTACGCAATGCGTCACACCAGATTATAGCAGCACCAAAGGGCTACAAGATGAAAATTGCCACCTTCAACATCAACGGCATCAAAGCCCGGATTGAAGCGCTGCCGCGGTGGCTTGATAACGCGAGCCCAGACGTTGTCTTGCTGCAAGAGATCAAATCAGTCGACGAGAATTTCCCGCGTGAGATGTTCGAAGACCTTGGCTATAACGTCGAAACTCACGGACAAAAATCATTTAACGGAGTGGCAATCCTATCCAAACTGCCGCTCGAAGACGTGATGCGTGGCTTGCCCGGTGACGCAACCGACGAACAGGCCCGCTACATTGAGGCGACGGTTGTTGGGGAAGTACATGCAGTCCGGCTGTGTGGGCTCTACCTGCCCAATGGCAATCCAGCGCCCGGCCCAAAATTTGATTATAAGCTCGCCTGGATGGAACGATTACGTGCCCGTGCCATCACATTGTTGGCTGAAGAAATGCCTTTTCTTATGGCTGGCGATTACAACATCATCCCCCAACCAGAAGATGCCAAGAGGCCTGATGCCTGGCGTCAGGATGCGCTGTTTTTGCCTCAGGCGCGCGCCCAATTCCGCCGCCTGCTGAACTTGGGCCTGACCGAAGCATTCCGTGCGCGCACCCATGGGCCCGGTCACTATTCATTCTGGGACTATCAGGCAGGAGCATGGAACCGGGATGACGGTATCCGCATTGATCATTTTCTGCTCAACCCAACCTGCGCTGACCTGCTACAAGACTGCCAAATCGACAAACCCGTACGGGGCGAGGAAAGACCTTCTGATCATGTACCCGTCTGGATCAGCCTCGCAGCCTGACAGCGCATCACCTTGTGACCAGGATGTGTCCGTTTTTGGCACCCCGATAACACTCTTACCCATTTTTAAATATGCGAAAGCAAACGGATTATAGCGTTTGGCGAAATACCTGAAACAGAAAACATGACCTAACACGTTGAAATATTTCATCTTAGAAAGCGTTAGGTAATGCAAATTTTTCGCATGACGTTTTGTGCAAACCTTTTAACCTACAGTAACGGGACGGCGGGCGGGGCGTCTTTGGCGAAGCCAAACAGCGTCCGATAGGCGTTACGCCTCCAGCTCGGCATCCCAATAAAGGAAATCCATCCAGCTTTCATGCAGATGGTTTGGGGGGAACTTGCGTCCCATGTTGCGCAACTCTTCCGCACCAGGTTGCCGCGGTGTCTTGCGCAACGCCATGCCCGTCCGATGCAGCGGCTTGGCGCCCTTGCGCAGATTGCACGGCGAACAGGCCGCCACAACGTTTTGCCAACTTGTCACTCCGCCAGAAGCACGCGGCACAACGTGGTCAAAGGTCAGCTCGCCCTTGGCACCACAATACTGACAGCGAAATTCATCCCTCAAAAACAAATTAAAGCGCGTGAAGGCCACGCGCTTTTGAGGTTTTACATAATCTTTTAATACAACAACCGACGGTATTCGGATTTCGGTACTGGGCGAACGTACCACTTCATCATATTCAGCCACGATATCGACCCTGTCGAGCCACGCCGCCTTGACCGCCTCCTGCCAAGGCCAGAGCGACAAAGGGTAGTAACTGAGCGGCCGGTAATCAGCGTTTAGCACCAAAGCCGGATGCTGCTTCAACGCCGTAGGGCTGCGTACAAATTCTGTTCTGAAATCGCCGTCCACAAGTCTTGCTCCGTCCCTTAGCTTAGGGCAGTGCGAGCGCCAGAACCGGGCGCCTGCCCAAGCCTTCTGTACCAACTATATATCGTGTTTTTATTCTGGCAACCGCCTATTGAACCACAACATGTCGCATGTCTGGGTTAAACGGCTTTATGTTGCGCCAGTGACGTTTTCCCACAAGACGAAAGAACTCTGCTGGCAACCCTGAAAATACACTACTCCTCACGCAGTTAGCCGCTGCGTACCATGGCAAGTCGACCTACAACCCCAGCTTGTCGCGCATGAAAGCCAGTGCCACGCTGAGGCCGTCAGGCGCAATTCCGTGCCCCGTTCCCTTCATGACATGCGCATAGACATCCTGCCACCCTGCCTCTTGCAGCGCCTCGGCCGCCTGTGGCAGAGACTCGACAGGGACCACGTCGTCAGCATCCCCATGCAACAGCAAGACAGGCGGGCGACTGACCACTTCATCGGCCAGAACCTCAGGATTTAGCAACCGACCCGAAAATGCAACGATGCCTGCAACCGCATCTTCGCGACGGGGTGCAACGTGCAGCGACATCATCGTGCCTTGCGAAAAACCAAGCAAAACCACCTGCTCTGGCAACACGTCCTCGTCTACCATCAACGCGTCAAGAAACGCGTTAAGATCCGCACTTGCTGCAACAATCCCGCGCTCTGCTTCTTCTTCGCTCGACCCGTCGATCCAAGGAATCGGGAACCATTGAAATCCAGTCGGCATACCCGGGATCGTTTCGGGCGCGTCGGGTGCCACGAAAAGCGTATCGGGCAAATGCTCCCCCAAGGGATCAGCAAGCCCCAACAAATCCGCACCATTGGCCCCGTAGCCGTGCAAAAGCACTACAATCGAGCGTAATTCGCCTGATTGCGGCTCAACCCGCCCTGCATTCAATACACGTGTCATGTGATCCCTTCCCGGCCCTTTGCCACGTGGTAGTAGGTGAAGAACAGCCGCGCGGCAACCGCCCGCCAAGGGCTCCAGCTTTGCGCCATAACGCGCAGTTGCTTTTCTGACGGACGCGCTGGTAAATCAAATATCATGCGGGCCGCCTCTTGCAGGGCCAAATCACCGGGGGCAAAGACATCCCGCCGTCCAAGTGCAAACATTGCATAAATCTCAGCCGTCCAAACACCGATGCCCTTGACGGCCGTGAGCGTCTCAATGACCTCTGCATCCGGTGCCTGACGCAATGCGTCGAAGTCGATACCCGCCTCGGCCAGTGCCTGCGCATAGGCGATCTTTTGGCGGCTGAGACCTGCCAAACGCAGCTGCGCATCACCCCCAGCCAAGACAGGTGCAGCAGAGGTCAAACCCTGAGCCTCAAGCCGAGACCAGATTGCAGCCGCCGAAGCCGTACTGACCTGTTGCCCGACAATGGCATTCAAAAGAGCAGCAAACCCATCTGGACGCCTGCGCAACGGCAGCGGCCCAGCCACTTCAAGTGCACGTGAAAGCCGCCAGTCTTGCGCTGCCAACCAATTGGCCCCTTCTGCCACATCGGCGTTCGTTTCTATGGTTCGCATCGCAATCCCCGCACCCATGTGCGCACATCCTCGAAGCTGCGCAGATGCGGCCCGTCCGGCAAGGCTGGCGGGCGCAGCAAAACAGCAGGCAGGCCCAAATGCCGGGCGGCAGCGAGTTTTGGAAAACTATGCGGCCCGCCTATGTTGCGTGCCAGCACCACATCAATCTGCAATCTGCGCAGCAGTTCAACCTCTTGTGCGACCGAAAACGGGGCCGCACCAAAAACATACTGCCCATGTGCCAGTGGCATTGGAAGATTATGGGCGCTCAACTGGCGTAAGAAAACCGGCCCGTCATGCGTCGCAAGTGCTGTCAGACTTCCCCGCCCCGTCGCAGCAAAGACACGCGCACCCGTAGGCAGTGCCGCGACAGCCTGTTCCAGACTGTCAACTTCGGTCCATTGATCCGCATCCGTAGGGTGCCAGGCCGCACGTCTCATACGAGCATAAGGCAGCTGCGACGCAACAGCCATAGCACTGTGCCGCGTCTTTTCGTCAAAGGCATGTGTGACGTCCAGAACCCCGTCTGCATCTGTCACCTGATCCATAGATCCCACAGCCAATGGCAATGGCTCGGCCTCCGCCCCGGCACCCCAGATAACCTGTCCGCGCGCGCCCGCGTGCAGCACCCAGTCTACCGCCTGTGCGGTTTCGCGTGCGCCGCCAAGTATCGCGATCTGTGGCCCTTTTGACATGTGGTCAGCCTAACCTGTCTGCGCGCGTGCGCAACTGTCTGTGGAGATGTGCCGTGTATCGCCTCTTGTGGCCCGGCTGCATTCGGGTTTAGTCAGTCTTATGACCCAAATCGACGATAACCGCGCCAAGCGCAACGTGGCCGTTCTAGTTGCCGCCCAAGCTTTTCTGGGAAGCCAGATTACCATGATGTTCGTAGTTGCTGGCCTTGCCGGGCAACAGCTCAGCCCTTATGCCTGCCTCGCCACTTTGCCCATTTCTCTGATCGTGTTTGGTTCGATGACGACCGCACCTTGGTTGTCAAACGTAATGCAGCGTTTCGGGCGCCGCACGGGTTTCATTCTGGGTGCAATCGGCGGACTGATCGGAGCCGCCATTGGGGTTTATGCGCTGTCAGCGGGCAGCTTTTGGCTATTTCTTGCAGGCAGCTACCTGACCGGGATATATATGTCCGCACAAGGTTTTTATCGCTTTGCCGCCGCTGATACCGCGTCTGAAGCCTTCCGCCCCAAAGCCATTTCTTATGTCATGGCAGGGGGCTTATTGTCTGCAATTATCGGCCCTCAAGTCGTGGGCTATGTCACAGCCAATAGCGCTGATGTGACGGTTACACGGTATATCCCGATTTATTACGCCGCGATGGGGTTCAATGTTGTGGGCATGCTGTTGTTTCTGCTGCTGGACATTCCAAAGCCGGCAGCAGCAACTGCAGCTGATGGTCCAGCGCGCACGCGGCGCGAGCTATTGGCCAACCCGCGCATCGCGGTCGCGGTGATCTGTGCGGCGGTTTCCTATGCGCTGATGAACCTGGTGATGACGTCGACGCCGCTGGCAGTTGTGGGCTGCGGATTTAGCGAGCCAGACGCAGCCAATGTTGTCACGGTGCACGTGCTGGCCATGTTTGCGCCCTCGTTTTTTACCGGTCATCTGATTGCGCGCTTTGGTACGGAAAAGATCATGGGGCTTGGCATCGCCATTCTGGCCGCAGCCGGGGTTGTCGCCTTGCAGGGCGTAGACCTGATGAATTTCTATGGCGCGCTCTTTCTTCTCGGCGTTGGTTGGAATTTTGGCTTTATCGGCGCAACCACACTGCTGGCCAGTGCCCATAGCCCGCAAGAGCGGGGCCGGATGCAGGGCATGAACGACCTAATTGTTTTCGGCGGGGTCACTATCGCGTCGCTGGCGTCGGGCGGCTTAATGAACTGCATCGGCGGCGATCCAGTCGAAGGCTGGGCCGCAGTCAACGTCGCTATGGTGCCGTTTTTGCTGCTCGCGGGTGGGTCGCTGATCTGGCTGGTTCTGCGCCCGAAAAGCACTGCAGTCTAAAACATAAACCACCCTGTTAACGCCGACCAACTCAACCGCCCGGATGTAAGCCTTGCGGGAATTGCGCCATCTGCGACAAGGCCCGGTGCTTTGATCACATCATTCAGGAACTTGCCCGTGCCGATGGCTGGCCAAAGTGCAGCCCTTGCCAGTTTGGGCAAGTCAGGGCGGATCAGACGCGCCTGCGCCCGCCGTGCCAATGTCGCCACCCCCTCGTTTGTCCCATCAATCAACGGGATGCGCCCCGAGGCCTCCAAATCCGGCACCGCACGCAGAAACGCCGCGACGCCTGCGGCATAGGCGACGCCACGCACTGCGGGCTCTGCCTCTGGCCGCGCACCAAGACATGCCGCCGCAGCCCACATCAAATGACCCGCCGTCGCATCGATATAATGATCAAAGTGTTCAGGATCTTCGAAGGCTTCCTTGTAAATATCCCAACGCCGCGAGACGATCGCGCCATCAAGCATCTTGGCTTTTTCCGGGTCGATCACTTCCGCCAGCGGTGTTGTGACTTCGTGCTTGCGCACGGCTTTGCCTTTGGCGATTTCTTCGAGCACATCGCGCCACCACTGCAGACGCATTTCGGCGATCATAGGTTCTTGAGTGACCCAAGGCGCTCGCGAGACCTCAACATTGAACGCATAAAGCGGGAACAAAACCCGCCGCGCGGACACCGGTGCAGCCATGACGGTTCTGAACCGATCCGGGTCACCCTGTTCAACGAGTTTGGCGCAGCCGACAATGTCGTCAGACAGGTTCACGCGGACACCACCACAAGCAATGCATAGACATCTTTCTCGTGTCCAATGTACCTGTTGCCGGTCTGGGACCGTGCGCATGCGGCCGCGTCGGCGGCAGAACCGCATACGATGTTCAGCAATGCAACAGGCCAGTTCACGCTTTTTTCAGTGAATTTCCAGCGCACATCACGTCGATCCAGCGATGCTTTGCGGCCAACCTTATGAAAGGTCAGATGACGATTGAACATCATACTGCCTGTCCAGTTGCACCGTCCTGCACCAGCTTCCAGCGGATCGCATCTAGCAGCGCCTCGAACGAGGCGTCGACGATATTGGCCGACACGCCCACGGTCGACCAGCGGCGGCCCTTCCCGTCTTCGCTGTCGATGATTACTCGGGTCACGGCTTCGGTGCCACCTTGGGTAATGCGTACCTTGAAATCGACAAGGCGGATGTCCTCGACGATAGACTGATAGGGGCCCAGATCCTTTGCCAGCGCTTTGGCGAGCGCGTTAACGGGACCACGATCGGTGCCGTTTTCATCCATAGATTCAGAAACCGACAGTTTCTTTTTGCCATCCACCTTGACCACCACGACGGCTTCGGACAGAGAAACCATACGGTTGCGTTTGTTTTTGCGTCGTTCGATTGTGACGCGGTAGCGCTTGACCTCAAAGAAGTCCGGCAACACGCCGAGTTCCTCGCGCGCGAGGATCTCGAACGATGCCTGAGCCGTGTCATAGCTGTAACCCTGGGCCTCGCGCGCCTTGATCCTGTCGAGAATAAGCGACAGCGCGGGATCTTTGGGCGGCACATCCAGCCCCATCTCGCCCAAACGCTTGCGCAGGTTGGACTGCCCCGCCTGATTGGACATCGGGATGATGCGCGCATTGCCCACGCCAGCGGGATCAATATGTTCATATGTGGTCGGATCTTTGAGGATCGCACTGGCGTGGAGCCCTGCCTTGTGCGCAAAGGCCGACGCCCCCACAAAAGCCGCCTGCTTCTGCGGCACCCGGTTGAGGATATCATCAAGCATGCGGCTCACCCGTGTGAGCCGTTTCAACGCATGCGGCGTTACACCCGTCTCGAAGCGGCTTGCATAAGGCTCTTTCAGCAGCAGGATCGGGATCAGCGCCGTCAGGTTGGCGTTGCCGCAGCGCTCGCCCAGCCCATTCAGCGTGCCCTGTATCTGCCGCGCACCGGCATCAACGGCCGCCAGTGACCCGGCGACCGCATTTTCGGTGTCATTATGGGTGTGAATACCCAGCCGATCCCCGGGGATACCCGACTCTATGACGGCACGCGTGATGCGGTGAATATCCGCGGGCAATGTGCCCCCATTGGTGTCGCACAGCGCGATCCACCTCGCGCCTGCATCAAAGGCAGCATGCACCGCCTCAAGCGCATAATCAGGATTTGACGTGTAGCCGTCAAAAAAATGCTCAGCGTCGAAAATCGCCTCGCGCCCTCGCGCCGTGATATGAGCAAAGCTTTGCGCGATATTGCGGGTATTTTCGTCAAGCGATATTCCAAGAGCGGTGCGCACATGAAAGTCATGGGTTTTGCCCACCAAGCAAACCGAAGCCGTATTCGCATTGAGCACGGCAGCCAGAACATCGTCATTTTCTGCACTGATCCCCGCCCGCTTGGTCATGCCAAAAGCGGTAAAGGTCGCACGCGTTTTAGGTGGGTTTTCGAAAAACGCGCTGTCGGTGGGGTTGGCGCCCGGCCAGCCACCTTCGATGTGATCGATGCCAAGCGTGTCAAGTGCGTTGGCAATCTGGTGCTTTTCGTCAGTCGAAAACTGGACGCCCTGAGTTTGCTGCCCATCCCGAAGGGTCGTATCAAAAAGGTACAGGCGTTCTTTCATGAAAAAGGCCCCAAAGTCATACAGGGCGCACACGCCTCTGCGATTCGACAGAAGTGCGCGCCCAAAGCTGTCGCTGTGGGCGCGTCACGGTCAGCCCATCGGCTGTGGCTCTTGACTATCCGTTTTTCGACTAGGGTCATTCCAGATTCTCAAGTTTCGCTGGATCAAAGCCCACTCCGGGCAGGAGTTCCACCCCCTCTTTGCTCATGCGTACCTCAACACCTGCGTCAATCAGGGCAGCCTTCAACCGATCCACGGGGCCAAAATCCTTGCTTTGCATTGCTCTAGAACGCGCCTCGGTCAATGCGGCCTCATGAGCGCGCAGATCAATTTCTGGCGCCTCCGCCCAGTGTCCCATGTCATCACCCAGCAACCCAATCATCGCGCCCGTCGCCCGCAAGGCAGCGCTTTTGCCCTCGGCTGCAAGACTGTGCATGCGCATAATCACCTCTGAAACATTCAGATCATCTGACAATGCAGCGGTGGCATGTTCCTGCGCCAAATCCAAATCGACACCGGCAGTTATTGAACGCCATTTGCGTAAAGTCGCTTCTGCTTCAGCTCGTTTCTTTTCGGTCCAATCCATCGGCTTGCGATAATGCGTCGACAACATGACAAAGCGGATGATCTCGCCAGGCACACCCTGATCCAGCAAATCCCGGACCGTGAAAAAGTTGCCCAGAGATTTGGACATCTTCTTGCCTTCAACCTGCAGCATCTCATTGTGCATCCACACGTTGGCAAAGCCATGGCCTGTGCATTTTGACTGCGCAATTTCGTTTTCGTGGTGCGGAAAGGTCAGATCGTTGCCTCCGCCATGAATATCAAAGCTGTCACCCAACAGATCCGCCGCCATGGCTGAACATTCAATATGCCAGCCCGGACGGCCACGGCCCCACGGGCTGTCCCAGCCGGGCGTTTCATCATCCGAAGGCTTCCACATTACAAAATCCATCGGATCTTCTTTGTAGGGGGCAACCTCGACCCGCGCGCCGGCAATCATATCGTCAACCGACCGGCCAGATAGCGCACCATAGTCTTCGTATTTGCGCACCCGAAACAACACATGCCCTTCATTTTCATAAGCGTACCCATCTGCAATCAGACCAGAAATCATCGCGATCATCTGGCCGACATAGGCCGTTGCACGCGGCATCGCACGCTCATGATCACGGCCCCTGATCGAGGGTTGCAGCGCGCCGATCGCGGCCATGTCATCCAGAAACCATTGCGTTGTTTCGGCGGTGATATCTGTGATGGAGCGCCCGGATAAGGCAGCACGCGCATTGATCTTGTCATCCACATCCGTGAAATTGCGCACATAAGTGACGCGCTCTGCGCCATATGTGTGACGCAGCAGCCGATAGAGCACGTCAAACACCAACACCGGCCGCGCATTGCCCAGATGCGCGCGGTCGTAAACCGTTGGCCCACAGACATACATACGCACATTGTCCGGATCGATTGGATCCAGCACCTCTTTGCGGCGGGTGGCGGTGTTATAGAGTGTGATATTCATGTCAATGCTCGCGCGAAGGGTTGGCGCGGGCCTAGCAATTCTGAACTGTCAAGGAAACAAAGAACCGGCCCGCTAAGAAAATCAGCAGAGAATGCAGCAACAAATGCAAATGATCTGGTTCATGCACCACTCGTACCTTCCAATACAGGGCGCGGTCAAGACACGAGTGCCGCGGCGCGTGTTGACAATGCAAATGCACTCTGACCCTTTGATCCAAATCGAAGGTCAGGAGGAAACATGGCGCTGTCACATCGAATCACAACCCTGACCGACGACGATTCAGGTGGATGGGACGTGTTCTTAAGGGCACGTGAAATGATCGCGCAGGGTGTTCCGGTCATTGAATTGACGATAGGCGAACATGATATCCGCACAGCTGCCCCGATCCTTCAGCACATGCATGCCAGTGCACTTGGTGGGCACACAGGCTACGCCATGGTGCCGGGCACTGATGCCCTGCGCGACAGTGTTGCAAGGCGCACGACCGAACGCACCGGTGTCAAGACGACCCGCGACAATGTCTTGATCACACCCGGAGGGCAATCTGCCCTGTTTGCCGGCCATGCAGCCGTATGCGACCCAGGCGACAAAGCGCTGTACATTGATCCCTATTACGCGACCTATCCCGGTACCTTGCGGGGCGTCAGCGCGATCCCCCATGCAATCCAGACGCGGGCAGATGATGGCTTTCAACCCCGCGCGAGCGATATCGATGCCGTCGCAAAGGGCGCCGCAAGTTTGCTGATCAATTCGCCTAACAACCCCACAGGCATAGTTTATTCCCGAGCCACTCTCGAAGGCATTGCAAAGGTGTGCCAGCGCCATGACCTCTGGCTGATCTCCGACGAGGTATATGACAGTCAAGTCTGGCACGGCGCACATCTGAGCCCGCGCAGCCTGCCCGGAATGGTCGAGCGTACGTTGGTGGTTGGATCAATGTCCAAAAGTCACGCCATGACCGGCTCGCGCTGCGGCTGGGTTATAGGCCCTGCCGAGGCTATCGACCATATGATCAATCTGGCCACCCATACGACATATGGCGTTCCCGGATTTGTGCAGGATGCGAGCGCCTATGCACTGGATCAGGGCCCCGATATAGAAGCCCAGGTTGCGGCCCCCTTCCGTCGCAGACGCAACTTGGCCCAAGACGTGCTGGCAGGTCAAACTGCGGTTAGCCTAGTCCCAGCGCAGGGTGCAATGTACCTGATGCTCGACATACGCAGCACCGGCCTAAGCGGAGACGCGTTCGCCAATACCCTTTTAGACAAACATCACATCGCAGTGATGCCCGGCGAAAGCTTTGGAAGTGCCGCAGCAGGGCATATCCGCGTGGCAATGACCATCGAAGACACTGCTTTCAAGACCGCCCTGCAGACCTTGTGCCACTTTGCACAAACGCTCACAGCCTGACACGCCAGATTACGCCCCAACCAAAACTATTGAAAAGCCCAGAGGCTGCGAACGACCTCATGTCGTAATTGGGACAGAAATAAGGATTCTCCTCAACCAACTTGGGTGCAAAAGAAATACGGCGACGACAGCAGGGAGGCTCTCGTGCAGGCATGCCACTGCAAAATCGTGTTGGTGTCACGCACCATCGGAGCAGAACGGGGACGCGCGGCGCGCGGGCGACCGGCATAGACCAAGACGCCCTACACAATGCCTTTTTACATTATCCCGGAAAATACCATGAACGATCAAACTCCTTCACGCTCTGGCGGACGTGCCGCCCGTCGTGCTGCGCGCGCGGCACCACTTGCCAACCATCTTCGCCCGGTGCGCGCTGGCCTCTCGGGCGGCACGCTCAGCCCTTTGAGCCAACAAGATGTCGAGCGTATCCATACTGCTGCACTCGACGCACTGGAAACAATCGGCCTGATAGATGCCCCTGAAAGCGGCATTGCGTATCTGACCGGCGCAGGTGCCATTCTGGGCGATGATGGGCGCGTCCGCTTTCCTCGTGCTCTGGTCGAAGACACGATCGCGCGCGCAAACCGCAGCCTGACGCTGCACGGGCGCGATCCAGAACACGATCTGGAATTGTCAGGCACCCGCGTGCACTATGGCACAGCAGGGGCCGCCGTACACCTCGTCGAACCTGATGGCCGAAACTATCGCGAAAGCGGCGTTCAGGATCTGCATGATGCAGCGCGCATTTGCGACGTCCTAGACAACCTGCATTTTGTGCAACGACCGATGGTCTGTCGCGACATCCCAGACAATCTAGAGATGGACTATAACTCGATCTACGCCTGTGTGTCCGGAACCACAAAACATGTCGGCACCAGTTTCCATGACCCAGCCCACGTCGCCCCAGCGATAGAGATGCTGCACATGATCGCGGGCGGTGAGAACAAATGGCGCGAACGCCCCTTTGTCAGCAACTCTAATTGCTTCGTTGTCCCGCCGATGAAATTCGCCACCGAATCTTGTTTAGTGATGGAGGAATGCATCAAGCACGGCATGCCTGTACTCCTTTTATCTGCGGGCATGTCAGGGGCAACATCCCCGTCAACCATCGCGGGGGCTATCGTGCAGGCAGTGGCCGAATGCCTGGCAGGTCTGATCTATGTCAACGCAGTGCAACCTGGCGCGCCAGCAATATTCGGCACCTGGCCTTTTGGCCTTGACCTGCGCACAGGCGCAATGACCGGCGGGTCGGGGGAACAGGCCCTTCTAACGGCTGGCTGCGCTCAGATGCACAGGTTCTACGACTTGCCCGGCGGGGCAGCCGCTGGCATCGCTGACAGTAAACTCCCTGACATGCAGGCGGGATGGGAGCAGATGTGCTCAAATGTGATGGCAGGTCTATCAGGGCTTAACATGGTCTATGAAGCCGCAGGAATGCACGCATCATTGCTTGGATTTTGCCACGAGTCCCTCATCATGGGAGACGACATCATTGGCCAAGCCTTGCGTTGCGTGCGCGGCATCGAAGTCAATGATGAAACACTGGCACTGGACCAAATAGCCGATGTCTGCATGAACGGCCCCGGCCACTACCTTGGCACCGAACAAACCCTAAGTCGCATGCAAACCGATTGCGTCTATCCTAGCCTTGGCGATCGTACGTCGCCCAAGGAATGGGCCGAACTGGACAAACCCGACCTTGTGGCCAAAGCGACCGCCCGCAAGATTGAAATCCTGAGCCAACGGCCCCGCGCAAGTCTGAAACCCACCCTCGACGCTGCAGTGCGTGCAAAGTTCAATATCCACCTGGCATCCTTCTGAAATTCTGCACAACGTCCCACCTACCTTAGACGATATATCAAGGGTCGGTGGGCGGGCGCCTTTTGCGCCTGGCGCAAAACAGACCGGCCCCGCCCGAACAATCAAGAAAAGCTTTGGCATCATCAACAGAAAAAACGGGGAGCAAAAGCCCCCCGTTGAGTCTCGCCGTTCAGGCTCAATATGTTAACCGCTCGGTACTTTTCTGCCTGCGGCCTGAACGTCGTCAGGGGCGAGCGCACCCTCCCCGTGTTAAGGTGGGAGGCGCATTTACCACCCCACCCTGTCTCTTGACTTGGGCTAGTACCGCACCGCTGATGCCGCCCAAATCTTCGGTCGCATCGTCTCCTTAACTACACCCAGACGTTCCGCCACAGGTGTTGCACTTCATGCATGTTCCGTTGCGCACAAGCGTGTAGTTGCCACACTCTCCACATGCTTCGCCTTCATAGCCCTGCATTTTTGCTTTGGTCCGTGCATCCAATCCAACCGTCCCAGAGGCAGCCGCCATCGCCGTGGTGTTAACAGCAACAGCTCCAGCCACGGCCACTTCAGGCACCAGCGTTTCAAGTGCTGCAGCCGAGTCTTTTACCATCTCAGCTGTATCGGATATGCCACCTTGTAGCACGACCAGATCCTGCGGAAGACGTTTGCGCAAATAACCTGTCGAACTGATCTGCTTGAGCACCTCAAGGGATTTCGACGCCGCAGTTTCACTAAGTTCGGAGACGTTTGAAACACCTTCCTCAATGCCCAGACCGATATCATCAAAACTTGCACCCTCTGGCTTCACATGTGCCAGGTCGGTGCGGTCGAGATAGCTGACAGCGAGTTCGCGGAATACATAGTCAAGGATTGACGTCGCATTCTTGATACTGTCGTTGCCCTGTACCATACCCGCTGGTTCGAACTTGGTGAAGGTAAAGGCATCCACAAACTCCTCAAGCGGCACGCCGTATTGAAGACCAACACTTACAGCGATGGCAAAGTTGTTCATCATCGCCCGGAAACCTGCACCTTCCTTGTGCATGTCGATGAATATCTCACCCAGATTTCCGTCTTCGTATTCACCCGTGCGCAGATAAACCTTGTGCCCGCCCACGATCGCCTTTTGCGTGTAACCCTTGCGGCGCTGTGGCATCTTTTCACGGTGTGATTTGATGATTTCCTTGACGATGACCTTCTCAACAATCTTTTCAGCGAGCACCACGGCTTTCTCTTGTGCCGACCCGCTTTCCAGAACCTCTTGGGCGTCATCATCATCTTCGACCAGCGAAGCAGCCAAGGGCTGCGACAGCTTGGATCCATCACGATAAAGCGCGTTGGCCTTTACCCCAAGCGACCAGCTGAGTTCATACGCCTTCTGACAATCCTCAATCGTTGCATCGTTGGGCATGTTGATCGTCTTGGAAATTGCCCCGGAGATAAAGGACTGGGCCGCCGCCATCATGGTAATGTGACTGTCAACGCTCAAAAACCGCTTGCCAGTCTTGCCGCACGGGTTAGCGCAGTCAAAAATGTGGTAGTGCTCGGTCTTGAGATGCGGTGCACCTTCCAGTGTCATGGTGCCGCAAACGTGGTTGTTGGCAGCTTCGATGTCTGCTCGCGAAAACCCAAGCGAGCGCAGCAAGTCAAAGGTCGGATCATTCAGCTTTTCGGCTGGAATGCCCAGCACCTGCGTGCAGAATTCCTCGCCCAGCGTCCACTGGTTGAACACAAAGCGAATGTCAAAAGCACTTTCCAGCGCCGCATCCACTTTGGCCAACTCAGCCGCCCCAAACCCATGGCCCGCCAGTGTGGTATGGTTGATTGCTGGCCCGTTGCCAATCGACCCATGGCCAACGGCATAGCTGATGATTTCCTCGATCTGGGCAGAACCATAGCCAAGGTTTTCTAGCGCAGCTGGCACAGACCGGTTGATAATTTTGAAGTAACCACCACCAGCCAGCTTCTTGAACTTCACCAAAGCAAAGTCCGGCTCGATCCCCGTCGTATCACAATCCATAACCAGGCCGATGGTGCCAGTTGGGGCGATCACCGTGGATTGTGCATTGCGGTAACCATTCTTTTCACCCAACTTCAGAGCTTCGTCCCATGCGGACATGGCCACATCAATCAGCCGCGCATCCGGACAGTTCGCATGATCCAGCGGGACGGGTTTGACCGCCAGCTTTTCATAACCGTCTTTGTCGCTATGCGCCGCCATGCGGTGATTGCGCATGACACGCAGCATGTGTTCGGCGTTCTTTTTGTATCCGGGAAATGGGCCCAACTCGCCTGCCATCTCGGCAGATGTGGCATAGGATACACCCGTCATGATCGCCGTCAGGGCACCACACAGCGCGCGGCCCTCGTCACTGTCATAACCATACCCCATATTCATCAGCAAACCGCCAATGTTTGCATAGCCCAGTCCCAACGTCCGGAAGTCATACGACCGTTGCGCAATCTCTTTTGAGGGGAACTGCGCCATCAAAACGCTGATCTCGAGGGTCACCGTCCACAGACGTGTGGCATGTACGTAATCATCCGCCTGGAACTCACCATTTTCGTAGAAGGTCAGCAAGTTCATCGAGGCGAGGTTACAGGCCGTGTCATCCAAGAACATATATTCAGAACACGGGTTGGACCCGCGGATTTCTCCATCCGCAGGGCAAGTGTGCCACGCGTTGACCGTGTCATGATACTGAATGCCCGGATCAGCACAGGCCCATGCTGCATGCCCCACCTGCGCCCAAAGATCGCGCGCTTTTATGGTTTTGGCTACAGA
>JAQWVA010000105.1:0-52572 GCA_029250205.1 Tateyamaria sp. | reverse complement strand
CCGATGTTTCCCACAATGGCCATGTCCTTCATCTCGCGCATGTGCTCGATGCGGATCACGTCTTTATTTCCAGTGGTCGTAATAAAGATATCTGCGGTATCCAGCACATCCTCGAGTAGCACAACCTCATAGCCGTCCATCGCGGCCTGCAAGGCGCAGATCGGATCAACTTCGGTCACTTTCACGCGCGCACCTGCACCGCTAAGAGACGCAGCAGACCCTTTGCCCACATCGCCATACCCCATGACCACAGCAACTTTGCCGGCCATCATGGTATCTGTTGCACGGCGAATGCCGTCCACCAGAGATTCTTTGCACCCATATTTATTGTCGAATTTCGACTTGGTCACCGAATCATTCACATTGATCGCAGGGAAGGGCAATTGCCCCTCCTTCACCAGTTGGTACAGGCGGTTCACACCAGTCGTAGTTTCTTCGGAAACACCTTTGATCTGATCGCGGATCTTGGTGAACCAGCCAGGGCTTGCCGCGATCCGCTTTTTAATCTGCTCCTTGATCACGGCCTCTTCTTCCGACGTCGGAACCGCGATGATTTCTTCGCCTGCCTCGGCACGGGCGCCCAGCAGAACATACAAGGTGGCGTCTCCTCCATCGTCGAGGATCATGTTTGGGCCATCATCGAACATGAACGACTTGTCTAGATAATCCCAATGCTCTTCCAGCGTCTGACCTTTGATTGCAAATACCGGCGTACCGCCAGCTGCAATGGCGGCAGCAGCATGATCCTGTGTGGAAAAGATGTTGCACGAAGCCCAGCGCACATCGGCACCCAAATCCACGAGCGTTTCGATCAAAACAGCCGTCTGAATCGTCATGTGAAGCGATCCGACAATACGCGCCCCAGACAGTGGCTTGGTGTCACCATATTCAGCGCGCAGGGCCATCAGCCCAGGCATCTCTGTTTCGGCGATATCCAGTTCCTTGCGACCATAGTCCGCAAGGTTGATGTCTTTGACGATATAATCAGTCATGAGTAACTCTTGAGCCTCTTTCATTCGAAATTTGTGCCGTGCCTAACACTGGTGCGAACACAATCCAAGTTGGATAACACATGCCTCTTAACGTACCGTATTCAAGGGACTGAGTGTCTCAAATGGAAAGTATTAAAAGAAGTCTTCGATACTCCGATGTTGTCAAAGCGCCAAAAAACGCTGTCGTTTTACATTTTTGCTTAGCTATTCTTCCGCTTTAGTTGGCTGACATGATCAGGCATAACGTAAAGATCCAAGCCCTTTTAGCGAGAAATTCAAGGCTGGAACGCACGTTACGGAACAAGTTACATACTAGTCGAAATACGGCAAACTAGAGAACCGAAAGAAGTCTAGGTATAATGGCGACACCCCTCAGAGCATGGCAACGTATGTTGTCCGGTCGCAGACTGGACCTGCTCGACCCTACACCGATGGACATCGAGATTGAGGATATTGCCCATGGTCTTGCCTTTGTTGCGCGCTGGAACGGGCAAACGATTGGCGATTACGCCTATTCGGTTGCCGAGCATTCTTTGCTCGTCGAAACGCTGTTTGCACGCATCGCGCCCAAAGCCCCAGCAAAATGGCGACTCGCCGCTTTGCTGCATGACGCACCAGAATATGTGATTGGAGATATGATTTCTCCGGTCAAAGCGGCCGTAGGTCCGGGCTATGGCGCATTAGACGAACGCCTTGAAGCAGCCATTCACATTCGCTTTGGGCTTCCTGCAAAGGTACCAAAAACCATCAAGCGGCAAATCAAAAAAGCTGACAAGATTAGCGCTTGGATGGAGGCAACGCAGATTGCGGGCTTCAGTACCGCAGAGGCCGACAAATTCTTTGGCAAACCAGACCCTGACCTAATCGCAGGTTTGTGTATTGTATTGCGAACGCCCGTCGAAACCCGCTCTGCCTTTACCGATCGTCATCATACTTTATTGAATGCAATGCCATGATTCAGGTTCGCCGTGCCATATCGCTTGATGCACCCTCAATGGCAAAACTATTGAACGCCATCATTGAAAAAGGCGGCACAACAGCTTTGACAAGACCGGTTACTGGTCAAGACATAATAGAATGGATGGCCGAAGGTGGGGATCGCGCGGCTTGGCATGTGGCGTTGGATGATGCGGAAAAGGTAGCTGGCTTTCAGTGGATTGCACCACATGAAAAGCTACCACCACAATCCTGTGATATCGCCAGCTTTGTGCAGCTTGGGCGGACTGGGTTGGGCATTGGATCCGCATTGTTTGCCGCCACATCCAAAGCAGCAAAGGATCTGGGCTACGCTTGGATCAATGCGACGATCCGCGCAGACAACGAGGGCGGATTAATCTACTATCAGTCACGTGGATTTCGGACATGGACAGTAGACAAAGGTGTAACATTAGAAAGTGGCTTGGTCGTAGACAAGATCAGCAAACGCTTCGACGTCTAAACAACACCAGTCATGTTTACGCGCTTGCTATCCTTTTTGCAGAGCTGCCTTCGTGAGTATTTTAACGCGGCGAGCGTTTGGCCAAGATTCGCTGTAATGTCCGACGATGCATGTTCAAACGACGCGCAGTCTCTGAGACATTGCGGTCACACAGCTCATACACGCGCTGAATGTGTTCCCAACGAACCCTGTCTGCGCTCATCGGATTTTCCGGCGGTGGCGGCAGGTCGTCACCGCTGGCAAGCAATGCATTTGTAATATCAGTCGCATCAGCAGGTTTTGACAAGTAATCAGTGGCGCCAATTTTTACCGCTGCAACGGCAGTTGCAATGGCCCCGTAACCGGTCAGCACCACGACGCGAGACTCTGGCCGCTTACTTCGCAAAACCTCGACCACATCCAAACCATTACCGTCTTCTAACCGCAGATCAATGACGGCGTATGCGGGCGGACGGGCGGTGGCGATTGCACGGCCTCCGGCGACAGAATCGGCGGTTTCTACTGAAAACCCGCGCTTCTCCATCGCTTTGGCCAACCGCCGCAGAAACGGCTCATCATCATCCACCAGCAAAAGAGATTTGTCTTCGCCCAGATTTGTCAGCGCAGTTTCAGGCATCAGTTACTCCAATTCCAATCCGATTTGCGTCTTGGTTATTGTTGAATATGGCCCGGACCCCATAGATCGTCAATTTTTTCATCTCTTTTCAGACGTTTTCGACAAAACAGGAAACGCGTTTTGCCATTGCTTCCGCAGTAATATCTCGCCGGAAAAATTCAACAAAGCCATCCTCGGGAAGCACTAAGTAGGTAAAAGTCGAATGATCCACCAGATAAAACTCATCGCTTTTGTCATGCGCCTTATAATATGTCCGATACGCCTTGCTGGCAGTAGAAATCTGCGCATCAGACCCGGTCAGACCAATCATCTTTTCGTGCAAGTTAAAGGCAAAATCGCCCACAATTTCAGGCGTATCCCGGTCGGGGTCTATCGAGATGAAAATCGGTGTGACAGACATCCCTTGTTCAGTTAAATAATCCACAGCCTCGGCGTTACGCGACACATCCAAGGGGCAGACATCTGGGCAAAATGTGTACCCGAAATAGATCAGAGACGGCTCTTTGATAACATCGGTATCAGTGACTGTTTCACCGTTAGCATTTACAAGTTCAAACGCTCCGCCAATCTGGGTACCATCGCTGGCAATTTGCGTCGCCTGACACTGGGCAAAGGGCCCATAATCTTGAGATCCTCGGGTTAGCAGCCACATCCCCACCAAAAAAAGAGCGGCGACAATGGCGGCAAGGGGTGCGATAATGCGTGTCATTGTGAGCCTTGGTCTAAACATTCAGTTTGACAAGTAGACGTCTCACGCCCGAGTGCAACCAACGAAGTAGTGAACAAATGGTGCAATCCAACTTGAGTGTCCTGTCAGGGCAACATCGTTCTAATTGGATCCGCTTGCGCACAATGATCTTGCTGCGTTGGGTCGCCATTTTTGGTCAGCTGGTCGCCTTAACGGTGGCTCAGCGCATGTATGGGCTGCAACTGGAACTGGGGCTGTGCTATCTTGCGGTTAGTGTTTCGGTCATCGGCAACTTGATCGCTATTTTCATCTTTCCAGAAAACAAGCGGCTGACCGAAATCGAAAACCTACTTATGGTCATGTTTGATTTGTTGCAGTTGGCGTTTTTACTATTTCTAACTGGCGGTTTGCACAATCCATTTACACTATTGCTGCTTGGACCAGTGACCATTTCTGCAACTGTTCTCACGACGCGTTCGACACTTCTGCTGGGCGGCACGGCTATCACATTGGTTACGCTTTTGTCGGAATATCATTTGCCTCTCAAGACGCAGCAAGGTTTCATCCTTAGTATTCCGGAAATCTTTGTCTTTGGGAATTGGATCGCCCTTGTGATCGCGATTTGCTTTATCAGCGCGTACTCGCGCCGCGTAACCTCAGAAATCCATTCGATGTCTGATGCTCTGTCGGCCACTCAGATGGCCCTATCACGCGAACAAAAACTTACAGATCTGGGTGGCGTCGTTGCCGCTGCGGCACACGAGCTGGGCACACCCCTGGCAACGATCAAATTGGCCAGCGCCGAATTGGTCGAAGAATTAGGCGATTTTCCTGACCTGCGTGATGATGCCACTTTAATCCACGAACAGGCCGACCGCTGCCGTGATATTTTGCGGAACATGGGGCGCGCAGGCAAGGACGACCTGCACCTGCGCCAAGCCCCATTAATATCAGTGGTAGAAGAGGCCGCTGAGCCACATATGAATCGTGGCAAAACTGTTGATTTCATGCACGATCCAGACTCAGGCACTCAAATCGATCAACCTGCCATCCTGCGCAAACCTGAGATCATTCATGGGCTGCGCAATTTGGTCCAAAATGCAGTGGATTTTTCTCGCTCCTGTGTTTGGATTGAAGCAAGCTGGACGGAAGAAACCATTTGCCTGCGCATCTTAGATGACGGACGTGGGTTTCCGCCGCAGTTGCTGGGCCGCATTGGTGATCCTTTTGTCGGCAGTCGAAAAACCAACGCTGAGAGCCAGCAACGGCCCGAGTACGAAGGGATGGGGCTCGGGCTCTTTATCGCAAAGACGCTCTTAGAGCGCTCGGGTGCGGAACTGACCTTTTCAAACGGTACAGACCCTTACAAATCACTGGACAACGAGACGGCCCAAATTGGTGCAATCGTCGAAGTCGCCTGGCCGCGAGGCAAGATTGACGCGCGACGAGGCGAATATGCTTTGCCACAGAACAAGAAAAACCAAATAGTTCAGGCTTGATTGGCCAATCTCAACCACTTCTTAATAATCTATTAACCCTGATGAAGCACGTTATACGTGTATTTTCAGAAGGGTGCGTCAATGTCACTGTTAGAGGCTTCGTTTGCTGTCCTATGTGCCTTAACAGCGGTTGCGGTAGGGTTGGGATTTGTAGCACAAAATCAATCCAAGATTGCAAAGGAACGGGCAACCAAAGATCAAGGCGTTCATTTCTTATTCCGCAAAACTGACCTTGAACATGCTTCGCCTAATGCACAAACACTGTTTGCTGCGCAAGGCTCTAGCACAGATTGGGACAGGCTGCGCGCGGGTTTAAGGATGCGCTTTCCCAATCTGCCTGACCAAAACCGCCTAGACGGAACCCAATCGCAAACCTTCCGTGCTGCCAGCCCGGATGATCATGCTGTCATCCAGATTCGCAAAGAGGATGATATGGTCCGGTTAACAATCGAGGACAGTGCTAAACCATGCCTTACTAAGACACATTCCATACGCTCGAAGGAAGCAGAATTAGGCGAGTTGCGCTCGGTTACCGTTGGCGCGCCCAATCCAATCTGGATGGAAGATCGCGATGGCAATATTGGTTGGCGCAACAAAGCATACGAAGACCTAAGGGCAGAGACGTCTGCTGACAACACTGATGAAATACCACTGTTCGATATGAGAACCCACGCGTTAACGACGGGCACCACTGACCGTCTTTCAGTTCGTAATCACCAGGCCAAAACGCTGCATTGGTTCAACGTCACTGCCACAGAAGCATCGGGCAGTACCGTTTATCATGCTGTAAACATCAACGCCGTTATCGAAGCAGAAGCTGCCCAGCGCAATTTTGTACAAACACTAGTGAAAACATTTGCACAGCTTTCGATTGGTCTCGCTATCTTTGACCGCAGCGGGCAATTGGCTTTATTTAACCCCGCAATCGTGGATTTGACGGATCTCCCTGCTGAATTCCTTAGCGCTCGGCCTGATCTGCTGTCGTTTTTTGACCGCTTGCGCGACAATCGAGTAATGCCCGAGCCTAAAGATTACCGCACCTGGAGACAGGATATTTTAGATGTCATCGCCGCAGCCACCAACGGCTGTTATCAAGAAACCTGGTCACTCGACACAGGACATACGTACCGTGTGATTGGTCGACCGCACCCCGATGGCGCCGTTGCCTTCTTAATCGAAGATATCACCGCCGAAGTGGCCATGACCAGAAACTTTCGTGCAGAACTTGAGCTTGTCCAATCCCTCATGGACACATTCGAGGATGCTCTGGCCGTGTTCTCCTCGTCTGTCGTTCTTACTTTTTGCAATGCTGCATATGGGCAACTGTGGAAAATTGACCCAGAGAGTACCCTTATTGATGTTACCATAGTCGATTCAATTAAAGTCTGGCAATCACAGTGCCGCCCCGATCCAGCATGGGGCGATATGCGAGAT
Source organism: Tateyamaria sp. (assembly GCA_029250205.1). Lineage (GTDB taxonomy): Bacteria > Pseudomonadota > Alphaproteobacteria > Rhodobacterales > Rhodobacteraceae > Tateyamaria. The sequence goes on along the minus strand of JAQWVA010000105.1, from coordinate 45,905 downwards.
TTTGTTATGAAGCTCGGAGAGCGCGCGCCTTGGGATGCTAGAGTGGTGCATCTAAGCTATGGCCCCTATATCGCTCAGGTTTCTCCGATCACCTCTGGGGCAACCTTGATCCGATTTACAGAAACGATCAGTGAGAGGGCCGCGAGCAATGCAGTCTGACAAGTGCCATTCCACTTGCAGACACAGGCTGTGCAGTTACTTTGGGCCAATGACATCATTCGGCCACATGATCCACCTGTCCAACGCGGCGGCAACATCCACTTTCGCTGCCGCAATTGGCGCACGATTGTCACCCCGTGATATCATTCTGCTTAGAGGCCCAGTTGGCGCAGGGAAAACCCACTTTGCGCGCGCGTTGATCCAATCGATCCTAGACGTGCCCGAAGAAGTGCCCTCGCCCACTTTCACTTTGATTCAGACCTACGAAACAAACCGAGGGGCGCTGTGGCATACTGACCTCTATCGCATCAGCTTTAACTCAGAAATCGATGAGCTGGGGCTTCTTGAGGCATTCGAAAATGCAATTTGCCTGATTGAATGGCCAGATCGACTAGGGTCGCTTCAGCCAGCCACCGCGCTGGGCATCGAGCTGATTCCGGATCACGACAAGCGGGACGCCAAACTAAGCTGGCGCACCGATCGATGGACTCAAATTGTGCAAGAGGTCATACAAAATGCGTGATCGCGCGACCCTTAGCGCCTACTTCCTGGCCCGCACAAAATGGGGCACAGCAGCACGTGTGACGATTGCCGGAGACGCCTCAAACAGACGCTATGAGAGATTAACGCGCTCAGACAACAAAACCGCGATCTTAATGGACGCACCGCCCGAAAAAGGCGAGGATACAGCCCCCTTCATTGGCATTACAAATCATCTGCGCGCCTTAAATCTATCGGCCCCTCGAATCCTTGAAAAAGATACCGCCAACGGCTTCTTGTTGCTCGAAGACCTTGGTGATGACCTGTTTGCCCGCGTCATGGCCGCCGATCCAACGCTCGAAGAAGTCCTTTACAAGGCTGCGATCGACGTATTGTTACACCTGCACAACGCCCCACCGTCAAACGTCGCCCCATACGATAGCGATGCCATGACCCAAATGGCATCTCTTTCATTTGACTGGTACCAAAAGGGGGCTCTTGGGCACTGTAACGAAACAGCCAAGTCCGCTTTTCAGTCTGAACTTCATGCCGCACTAGCGCCGCTAGACGACCGCATCGACGTGCTTATCCAACGAGACTACCACGCAGAAAACCTAATTTGGTTGCCCAAGCGGCATGGTGTGGCCCGCGTGGGCTTGCTGGATTATCAGGACGCAATGGCGGGGCATAGAGCCTATGATCTTATGTCGATCCTGCAAGATGCACGGCGCTTTGTTTCGCCTGAAATCGCACGCTCCATGATGGCATATTATATTGAAAAGTCCGGGGTGGAAAACACGCAATTCAGAGCAGATTATGCTTTGCTCGGCTTGCAGCGCAACCTGCGCATACTGGGCGGTTTTTCGCGCCTTTCACTGGCCTATGGCAAGCCACAATACATCGACCTGATTCCACGAGTCTGGAAGCACATTCAAGCCAATCTACAACATCCAGATCTTCAAGACATTTCTTCTCTGATTGCCAAAAGTATGCCCTTTCCATCGCCTGAAATTCTTCGAAAGATCAATGATCAATGCGCCACAATCCCTATCCCGTAATGCTTTTCGCGGCCGGGTTCGGAACGCGCATGGGAGCAATGACCCTCAACCGGCCCAAACCACTTATTCCTGTCGCTGGCCGCGCCTTGATTGACCATGCGCTTGACCTAGCAATCTTGGCTGGCAGTCAGACCATGGTGGCCAACTTGCATTACAAATCCGACATGCTGGCCCAGCATCTGAGACATAGTCCCGTTGACACGATTATCGAAGCGCCCGAAATTCTTGACACCGGTGGGGGACTAAAAAACGCACTTGGCATTCTTGATCATAGCCCAGTGATAACTATGAATACCGATGCTATCTGGATAGGGGAAAACCCAATCGACTTACTAATAAATAATTGGAATCCAGATAAAATGGATGCGTTGTTGGTAAGTATTCCACGAAGCAGCGCGCACGGGCATATGGGAAACGGGGACTTCCACCTGGCACAAGATGGCCAACTGCTGCGCGGCGGAGATCTGATCTATGGTGGCGTCCAAATCATAAAGACCAACCTGTTACACGATGTAAGACAAGCCTGTTTTTCACTAAATGTTGTCTGGAACCAGATGGCCGCAGCAAACCGTTTGTTCGGCCTTGAGTATCCGGGGCAATGGTGTGACGTCGGCCATCCTGAAGGCATCGATATTGCAGAAAAAATGATTTCTAATGCCAATGTTTGAACCAAACTCCCACCCACGCTTATTTGGGTGCCCACCCGGTGTAGATTTTCCCGCCGCAGTGCTCCGAGGGCTGGAAGATCGCCTGAAAAACAGCCCCCCTGAAGCTTGGGCCAAAGTCACTTTGCTGGTCAATACACAGCGGATGGCCCGCCGGCTGCGCGATCTTTTTGACACTGGTCCAGCTCGTATTCTGCCAAAAGTTCGCCTTGTGACCGAGCTTGATGGGCTTTTGCCCGGCGCGCCGCTTGCCCCATCACCATCAGCGCTGCGCCGCCGTCTTGAACTGGTCTCGCTGATTGCGGGTTTGATGAAGTCACAGGCAGACCTTGCTGCGGAAACGGCCGCCTTTGACTTGGCGGACAGCCTCGCTGGATTGTTCGATGAAATGCAAGGCGAAGGCGTCACGCCAGACGATATCGCCCAGATCGACGTTACCGATCAATCTGGACATTGGGCACGGGCACAAAAATTCATTTCTATTGCTCAAGCATATATCGACACGATTGATAGCGCCCCGGACCCAGAGGCAAGGCGCAGAGCCACAGTTTTAAAACTGGCCACACATTGGGCCATTGCTCCGCCGCGTGATCCTATATTGATCTTTGGATCCACAGGATCGCGCGGCACAACTCAATTGTTGATGCAAGCAGTGGCCCATCTGCCGCAAGGGGCCATTATCCTACCGGGTTTCGACTTTCACATGCCAGCCGAAGTATGGGCCACAATGGGTGATGCGATGAGTGGTGAGGATCATCCCCAATACCGGTTCGTGAACCTGACCGACCGGTTTGGGATGGCGCCAACAAATGTAGAGCCGTGGACCAGTGATCTGCCACCCTCCGATGCACGCAATCAATTAATTTCTCTGGCATTACGGCCCGCACCCGTTACAGATGCGTGGCGACGTGAAGGACCAAAGCTGAGCGGCCTTGATACGGCGACCGCAGACATCACCCTTGTCGAGGCTAACACGCCAAGAGCCGAAGCAATTACAATTGCCATGCGGTTACGCGCAGCGGCCGAAACAGGTCAGCGCGCGGCACTGATTACACCTGACCGAATGTTGACCCGACAGGTAACCGCAGCACTTGATCGTTGGAACATTCTGCCTGATGATAGCGCAGGCGAGCCGCTGCACCTTTCTCCACCAGGCCGGTTCCTGCGGCACACAGCAGCATTGTTCGAACGTCCGCTAGATGCCGAAGCGCTTTTGACGCTGCTAAAACATCCGCTGACCCGTTCAGGCGATAACCGCAATACCCACGCTCTTTACACACAATGGCTAGAGCTGCGGATACGCAAGATCGGCCTACCGTATCCTGACCGCAATAGCTTGATCAGTTGCGCAAAACACATGGCCAAGGATAATCCCGCAAATGTAGAGGCGTGGGCGATATGGGTGGGCGATCTTGTCTGTGATCAAAACAGCCAGATGCGCTTGCCGCTGCGCGACTGGGTCGAACGACACCTCGCTTTAAGTGAGTCGCTAGCATCAGGGCCAGATCCCTCGCGGGCTGGAACGCTTTGGGAGAAAAGCTCTGGCGAAGCCGCATACACCGCCATGGAGGAATTGCGCGATGAGGCGCAGCACGGTGGTGTGATGTCTGCATCTGATTACATAGCTCTGGTTGGTCAGCTGCTTGCACAGGGTGAAGTCCGCGAACCGCGCGCGTCCCACGGAGGAATCATGATTTGGGGCACGCTCGAAGCGCGGGTACAGGGGGCTGATCTTGTGATCCTGGCAGGGTTGAATGAAGGTACTTGGCCGGAAACGCCTGCCCCTGATCCGTGGCTTAATCGGCAAATGCGCCTGCGTGTCGGGCTTCTCTTGCCGGAACGGCGCATTGGGCTGTCCGCTCATGATTTTCAACAGGCGGTTGCGGCGCGTGAAGTTTGGTTGACCCGATCGATCCGTTCTGATGACGCGGAAACTGTTCCATCGCGCTGGGTCAACCGGCTATCCAATCTGCTTTCCGGTCTAAAGACCAAAGGCGGACCAGAGGCATGGGACGAAATGAGAAAACGCGGCGATCATTGGCTGGGGCTAGCCCGACAGCTTGACATGAAACCTGAAGTGGAAAGGGCGCATCGCCCAGCCCCCTGCCCTCCGGTTGCTGCGCGCCCTCGACAATTCACTGTCACAGAAATCGAAACACTAATACGTGATCCCTATGCTATTTATGCCAAACATTGTCTGCGCTTGCTACCGCTCAGACCGCTTGTGCAAACACCTGACGCTCTGTTGCGCGGGATCCTATCACATGATGTGATGGAAGCCTTTGTAAAGGAAACCTTAGCTGACAGCACCGCGCTGACCACTCAGCACCTAATGAACCACGCAAAGCGTATTCTTGATAAGGATGTGCCTTGGCCGGCCGCACGTACGCTCTGGCTGGCTCGGTTTGGGCGTGTGGCAGACTGGATCGTGCAAAGTGAGCTGAAACGGCAAAACATTGCGACGCCATTTGCCTTCGAGGAAGTCGCACAGGGAATCTTGATGCTGCCCAGCGTTGCCACAACACTCAAAGGTCGTGCGGATAGAATTGACGTTGATGATGCTGGCCATGCCATCGTGTATGATTACAAGACCGGACCGCCACCGACGGGGAAACAGCAAAAACACTTTAACAAACAATTGCTGCTCGAGGCAGCAATGATCGAAGAAGGCGCATTTCACGCTGTGGGGCCACGTGCTGTACGTGCTGCTACATTCATCGGAATCGGGTCGACGCCCGAAGAGAAAAACGCACCACTCGAAGAAGAGCCGCCGCAGCAAGTTATTGCGCAACTTGTCAGTTTGTTTGCCTCGTATCTGAAAGAAGACCAAGGATACCCCTCTCGCCGCGCAATGGACCTTGATACCGCAGAGCGCGACTATGATCAGCTGGCGCGCGTTGGCGAATGGGACAGCTCGGATGATCCTGTGCGCGAGGTCCTCAAATGACTGATGTCGATCAAGCGACTCAACGTCAGCATCTGGCGGCGCACCCAAATGCATCAACCTGGCTGTCGGCAAATGCAGGTTCGGGCAAAACGCGCGTTTTGACTGATCGCGTTGCTCGGTTGCTGCTGAACGAAGTCGAACCGCAACACATATTGTGCCTGACTTACACCAAGGCAGCCGCCTCTGAGATGCAGAACCGTCTGTTCAAACGGCTAGGCACATGGGCCATGCTTGACGATGAGCCGCTCGCGACTGCATTGGCCGAGCTTGGCCTAGACCGCAAGCCCACACTGGCTGATCTGCGCAATGCCCGCACGCTCTTTGCGCGCGCTATCGAAACACCCGGTGGATTAAAAATTCAAACTATTCATTCCTTCTGTGCGTCTCTATTGCGGCGTTTTCCACTCGAAGCAGGCGTCAGCCCTCAATTTACAGAAATCGAAGATCGAGCCGCTGAACTTTTACGCGCCGAGCTGGTAGACACGTTGGCAGACGGGCCCAATGCCACTCTCCTGACTGATCTGGCACAAGTATATACCGGCGGTGACATCCTCAAGTTTACCCACCAGATTGTTAGCAAAGGTGGGTTACGAAAACTCGGCCTGTCCGAAGCCTTATCATTGTTCGATGCCGATCCAACATTAAGCCGTGAAAAGATCGCCAGCGCTACTTTCCTCAAGAATGATGCAGATTTGCTGCGCGATATAATGTCCGCGCTGACCAAAGGTAGCGCTAATGACACCAAGGCCGCCGATGATCTTGGGTCTGTCATTAATTTAGACTTTGATGCCATTCCATCCATGGCCAAGGTGTTCGTTTTCAAAAGTGGCGATAGTACTGGGCAGCCAAAAATTGGGCGCTTCCCAACCAAAGCCACGCAGAAAAGAATTGGTCACTTAATGCCGCGTCTCGACGGCCTAATGCAGCGTGTTGCAGATGCAACAGAGGCACAGAAAGCTCTGGTGGCGGCGGAAAGAACTGTAACACTTCATGCCTTTGGACGCGCGTTTGCAGATCTATATGCAGCAGCCAAACAGCGGCGCGGCTGGCTAGACTTTGACGACCAGATTCAAAAAGCACGCGATTTACTCAGCGATAGCCGGGTTGCAGACTGGGTCTTGTTCAGATTGGACGGTGGCATAGGGCACATCCTTGTAGACGAGGCGCAAGACACTAGCCCGGCGCAATGGGACGTCATTCGCAAGCTAAGCGAAGAGTTTTCAAGCGGGGAAGGGTCGAGGCCAGAGGCCACGCGCACCATCTTTGTTGTTGGGGACAAAAAACAATCAATTTACTCCTTCCAAGGCGCAGACCCTCGTGAATTTGACCGAATGCAGGCGGAATATCAGTCCAAACTGAAAAGCGCGAACCAAACGCTCAACGAATTAACATTGGACTATTCATTCCGATCTTCTCCGGCGATCTTGCGCCTTGTTGACAGTGTCTTTGAAGACCAAGACGAAGCCGGGTTTTCCAAGGTAGAACATCTTGCGTTTCACGCTGATTTGCCCGGCCGGGTCGATTTATGGCCGCTGGTCCCCAAGCCGGAAAGGGAAGAAGATTCAGAGTGGTTTGTTCCGCTTGATCGCCGCAACGCAGTGCATGAAGATCGAATTTTGGCCGATGCCATTGCACAGAAGATGCGCTTGATGCTGGACAACAAAACGCTCATTCCTGATGGCAACGCAATGCGCCCAGTGGAGCCGCGTGATTTCTTGATTCTTGTCCAACGACGGTCTGGTATTTTTCCCGAAATCATTCGCGCCTGTAAGAAAGCTGAACTGCCGATTGCGGGGGCTGACCGGCTTAAAGTTGGCGCAGAAACAGCTGTGCGCGATCTCGGTGCGCTGCTGGCATTTCTAGCAACACCAGATGATAGCCTGTCGCTTGCCGCCGCCCTAAAGTCACCTTTATTTGGCTGGTCAGAGCAGGAGTTATTCACTCTGGCGCATCACAGAGACACTGAACATCTATGGCCCAGTTTGCGTGAAAAGGAGACTGAATACCCCGATACAGTCTCGATTCTCAAAGATCTACGGGGGAAAATCGACTTTATGCGACCCTATGACCTGATTGAGCGCATGCTTACTCGACACAGTGGTCGCAAAAATCTTTTGGCCCGCTTGGGAGCTGAGGCAGAGGACGGTATCAATGCATTGCTGTCACAAGCGCTGTCCTATGAGCGCTCAGCTATCCCAAGCCTGACTGGCTTCCTGACATGGATGGAGACAGACGACCTAGAAGTGAAGCGCCAGATCGACAGCGCTTCCAACCAGATCAGGGTGATGACGGTCCATGGCGCCAAAGGGCTAGAGGCGCCTATCGTAATCCTTCCTGAATGCGGTCAACGCACGCTTTCCATTAAAGATGATATTATCACGATAAAAAATACGCCCGTTTGGCGCACGCCAAGCGATGCGCAGCCCGTCAATATGGTTGCACGGCTAAGCGCCATGAAAGAGGAACAAAAACAAGAAAGTCTACGCCTGCTTTATGTTGCGCTGACACGAGCAGAAAAATGGCTGATCGTTGCAGCCTCTGGCAAACTCGACAGCAAAGGTGACGATTGGCATCAACGTATCCAAAGGGGCATGTCTGATGGTGGATCAACTGCATTGGAAACACCCGTTGGCCCGGGTCTTCGCCTAGAATATGGCAACTGGACGATTGAAGCCAAAGGTGACAAAGCTAGAAACACTCCGAGCGAAAAGGCTCTCCCTCAACTTTACCAACACAGTGTGCCGGCCAGACAACCACCACTGTCGATCGTATCGCCATCTAAACTTGGTGGCGACAAAGCGTTGCCTGGTGAAGGAATGGATGAAGAAACCGCCAAGTCCTACGGAACTCTGGTCCATCAGTTTTTAGAAGTCTTGCCAAGCGTGAAAAAAGGCGAATGGTCTGAAACGATCAAACGACTTTCTGAAGTCGCTCGATTGACAGATGCCCTCAAGGCTGAAGCCGCGGCAGAAGCTTGTAGGGTGCTACAACAGACCGACATTGCACATTTGTTCGATAGCGCAACCTTGGCAGAGGTTCCAATTACAGCCGATCTTGGCGTCCACCGAATTCATGGGAATATCGATCGCCTGATCGTCTCAGACACAACCGTCGACATCGTCGACTTTAAAACCAATCGCACGGTACCCAGCCTTGCCATAAATTGTCCCGAAGGCGTACTGCGTCAACTTGGCGCTTATGCCCACGCAATCGCACAGATTTATCCAAACCACCTGATCAAGACACATGTGCTTTGGACAAAATCCGGGCACCTGATGCATCTGCCACACGACATTGTGAGTGAAGCAATTGCGCGAACGCCATATCTTGACGATTGGCAGTCAGGTTCATAAGTTCCACCCTTGAGTTTGATCCCTGTCAGGAGAGACAAAAATGGCGACCGTGCCTGTTACCGACGCAACCTTTGACGCAGAAGTCAAAAATTCAGAAGTTCCTGTTGTAGTGGATTTCTGGGCCGAATGGTGTGGCCCGTGCAAACAGATTGGCCCTGCACTTGAAGAACTGTCAGATGAGATGGTTGGCAAGGTTAAAATTGTCAAAGTGAACGTTGATGAAAACCCTAACTCACCTGCCCAAATGGGTGTACGCGGCATCCCAGCGCTGTTTTTGTTCAATAACGGTGAAGTTGTCTCAAACCGCTCGGGTGCTGCCCCCAAGGCCACACTCAAAAGCTGGATAGAAGACTCGATTTAACAAGTACGGCGTCAGTATAGCAAATAAAGCGGCCCCAATACGGGGTCGCTGTCTTAAAACACTCCGAATCCGGCTCTCACCAACCTTACAATCCCTCCGTACCTGTGCTCCTGTCGCCAACTGCGCTGCTGAGGGTCCGAAGGTATAGATACCCAATCATTCAGTATTTGTGTAAACGGCAAAAATGCAACGCCGGGATCATTCTGTGTCACCAAATCATATCCACCAAAAAACGCTCTGATCGTGAGGCTGGACAATAACTGCCCCGGCGCCAAATCTTCGTCTGATTGAAAAAGTTCAGCGTAATCCATCAGGATTCGTGCGATATCAAACCCGACGGGCGCTGTAGACAATGGTTCAAAATCCAAGCCTGTTTCGCCGTCTGATCCAAGCATTATGTTGCGCAAATTGAAATCACCGTGTTTTGTCGCTGATATCGTTTCTTGATCAGTCGCTGTTTTGGCTTTGCCACGCACCATACGACAACAAGCCATAAAATTCGTCGGGTCAGCGACTGATACTTTCCCGGCCTCGACCTTATCCGCCATGTGTTCGCAATGCGTTACCATGAAGTGCGGTTGGTATATCCGTTTTTCAGTATCGCAGTTTTCATGGAACGCGGCCAACCATGCTCCGGTTCGCTTCAAAAGAGGCGCAGGCGCGCGGGCTAACCTAAGATGGTCGTCCAAGGTTTTCCCGAGAGCCTCTTGCATAACAAGTAGATCGCCACTGTCGCTTGAATACAGAATTTCAGGGGCATGCGCTTTTGGATAGGGCCTAAGGCGGGAATATGCGTCTTTTTGCGCCGCAACAATCCGATTTAGGTTGCTATCAGATTGGTGAGAAAATGTACGCTTCAAGATCAGAGATCTTGGTCCCCGCAATCGAAGAACAACATGGCTTCGTGTAGGTTCGTTCTTGTGCCATAGCAGTTTTGCACGAAAAATAACCGGGTCAAAGCCAAGATCAGGCGCAATCCTAGCCCATTCGCCCAGCGCCTGTTTCATTCGCGGATCTTTGTGCGCCAGTACCATGGTCAGAATAGATCATATCGCCACGCCGGATTGAAGCCAGCCCGCGAACGTCCCATATAGGTTTTAATCAAATGGAGCCACCAAATGTCACATTCCGAATTTCCCGGCTGGCACGGGACCACGATCATTGGTGTCAAAAAAGATGGCCAGGTCGTCATCGCGGGCGACGGACAAGTATCCCTTGGACAAACCGTCATAAAAGGCACGGCGCGCAAGGTCCGCAAATTGTCACCGGGCGGCTTTGATGTGGTTGCCGGGTTCGCCGGATCAACGGCGGATGCCTTTACCTTGTTGGAGCGACTAGAAGCCAAACTGGAAGCAACGCCTGGCCAATTGGCCCGAGCCAGTGTCGAACTTGCCAAAGACTGGCGAACAGATAAATATTTGCAAAAGCTTGAAGCGATGCTGATCGTGACCGACGGCAGCAATCTGTTTGTCATCACAGGCGCAGGTGATGTTCTGGAACCAGAACATAACGTCGCAGCCATAGGATCAGGCGGCAACTATGCCCTGGCGGCGGCGCGCGGCTTAATGGAAACCAATCTCGGCGCCGAAGAGATCGCTCGCAAATCAATGGCGATTGCCGCAGACATTTGTGTTTATACCAATGGTAACTTAACGGTTGAGGTAATCTCACCATGAGCATCGACGAAAAAGACATGCGCGCCGCGGTGTCTGCTGGTATTCTAAACGAGGCTCAGGCCGCATCAGTGCTGGCACTGGCGCAGGAACGCCAAAGTCATCGCCAAGGAACCTTGGCAAAAGAAGAGCCCTTTGAGCTTTTTAAGGGCTTTAACGAGATTTTCATCGTGGTTGGGCTGGTCGTTTTATATGGCGGTTGGCTTGGAATTACGGGCTTCCAATTTGCGATTTCGAAAATCATCGGCAACGGTGACGGTTTGGGGCTAAGCGTGATCGGGATGGTGGGCGTGGCTTTGGGCGCGGCATACTTTACACTAAAGCGCCGCATGGTGGCCCCCTCGAACGCCCTGACAATGATGGCGACGATATCGGGTGCACAATTTTCGATGTCAGCGGCTGCGCAAATGGATCTTTCTGATAGCGGAGAGACGACACTTGTCCTCGCTTTACTCAGTAGCATTTTAATGGGCTGGTACTTGATATTTCGCATCCCGTTTTCGATGGCATTGGTCGCGCTTAGCCTGTTTGCAACTGCGTTAAGCTTCACGGTTTTTCAAGGCGCCGAATTTAACAGCATCAAAGATCTGTTTCTGTTATCGAACGATGGGCCTTTTGCTTGGATCACATTTGCATTGGGGGTCATCGGCTTTGCCGTGGCGATGTCATTTGATATGTCTGATCCACACCGCGTGTCCCGGCGCAGCGCTGCGGGGTTTTACCTGCATATCGTTGCAGCACCTGCGATTGTGAACACGGTCGCGCTTACCTTGTTTAAGGTTGATAGCAGCGCATCCTACGGGTCGCTGGTCTGCGTTCTGACAGCGCTGTCGCTGGTGTCGATCATCATTGACCGGCGGTCGTTTTTGGTGGCCGGGGTGGGATACACAGTTGCCCTGTCTTTTATCTTTGCTGATGGCAGCGGAGCAGCTTGGTCAATACTTATTATTGGGGCGCTTTTGGTTGCACTTGGTGCCCAATGGGAACGGCTACGAGCGTCCATAATGAATGCAATTCCCTCCTTTCCGGGGAAAACCCAACTACCTCCCTATGGAACCTAAGCCTTTGCTGTATAATCTGCTTCCATTAAAGCAAAACCTAAACTCACCACCGTCGGAGTATTGACGTGACCAACTTAACACCTCGCGAAATTGTCTCAGAGCTTGATCGATTTATTATCGGGCAAAATGACGCTAAACGCGCCGTGGCCGTGGCCCTGCGAAATCGGTGGCGCCGCAACCAACTGGGCGATGATCTGCGAGATGAGGTTTATCCTAAGAATATCCTCATGATTGGCCCAACGGGTGTGGGTAAAACAGAAATCAGCCGCCGTCTGGCAAAATTGGCCCGTGCTCCGTTCCTCAAAGTTGAGGCCACCAAATTCACCGAGGTCGGTTATGTCGGACGCGATGTTGAACAGATTATCCGCGATCTGGTAGATAGCGCGATTGCTATGACCCGCGAACTTATGCGCGAAGACGTGAAAACGAACGCGCGTGCCGCAGCCGAAGAGCGCGTAATCGAAGCCATCGCAGGCTCTGATGCGCGCGATGCGACCCGTGAAATGTTTCGCAAAAAGCTGCGGGCCGGTGAGCTGGACGATACCATGATTGATCTGGAGTTGGCCGATTCATCAAATCCATTCCCCATGATGGATATTCCCGGTCAGCCCGGCAGCAACATGGGCATGCTCAACCTAGGCGATCTTTTTGGTAAGGCGATGGGGAACCGGACAACTCGAAAACGGCTAAGCGTCGCCCAAAGTTATGATACCCTGATCGGCGAAGAGGCCGACAAGCTGCTGGACGATGAAACAGTTACAAAGCTTGCGCTAGAGGCTGTTCAGGAAAACGGGATCGTATTTCTTGACGAAATTGACAAAGTTTGTGCGCGCACCGATGCACGCGGCGCCGATGTAAGCCGCGAGGGCGTGCAGCGCGATCTGTTGCCCTTAATCGAAGGCACAACCGTCAGCACAAAACACGGCGCCGTGAAAACTGACCATATCCTGTTTATTGCATCAGGCGCTTTCCATGTGGCCAAACCATCAGACCTTCTGCCAGAACTGCAGGGGCGTTTGCCCATCCGGGTAGAACTACGGCCACTGACCGAAGATGACTTTGTGCGAATTCTAACCGAAACTGACAACGCACTAACCAGGCAATACACTGCCTTAATGAAGACCGAGGCCGTCTCTGTCACCTTTGACCCCGAAGGCATTCGCGCGCTCGCCCGTATTGCTGCCGAAGTCAACCAAACGGTGGAAAACATCGGTGCCCGGAGGCTTTACACGGTGCTTGAACGTGTCTTCGAAGAGTTGTCATTTACTGCCCCGGACCGCGGCGGCGACACGATCACCATTGATGCCACTTTTGTGAATCAGCATCTGGGCGAATTGGCGAAATCCGCCGATATCAGTCGCTACGTGCTCTAGGTGGCCAACGGTTTTGGCCATAAACACACCAAACCATTGTCTTTGATGGTCCAAATGCAAGCACTTTGGTCCCCAACAGGCATGTTGTGCCCAACTGACCATAAACAGCAAAGAAATCACCTCGCAACAAGCGCCAGAATCCTTGGAACAGAGACGTGACAGCGGGCTCATCGCTTGGGTTCATTGGCTTCCTGACACAAAATAGTCGATGGCTAGCAGCGGGCGGATTGCTGACGCTTTTGTCTTCTTTCGGCCAAACGTTTTTCATTTCGATCTTTGCCGCGCAAATACAAGCGGACTTTGAGCTGTCTCACGGCAGTTGGGGCGCGATCTATTCTGTCGGCACAATGGCATCGGCCCTGGTAATGGTTTGGTCGGGCAGCCTCACAGATATGTGGCGGGCGCGCAGCCTTGGTGTTCTGGTTCTGGCGCTGCTGGCAGCATCCTGCCTGGCGATGGCTCTCAACCCATATGTTGCATTGCTACCTTTCGTCATCTTCGCTTTGCGACTAACCGGGCAGGGCATGACAAGCCACATCGCCATTGTTGCGATGGCCCGCTGGTTCGTTGCAACCCGAGGCAAAGCGCTTGCTATCGCGACATTGGGGTTTTCCATTGGCGAAGCGATACTGCCCCTCAGCTTTGTTGCGCTGATGACGATTTGGCCATGGCGCATGCTGTGGTTTGCTGTTGCCTGCATCGCCCTGATGGGAATACCCATACTGCTAACACTACTGCGCTCTGAGCGAACGCCGCAATCCATGGCCGAAGAAGGGCAAAGCGTAGGCATGTTGGGCAAACATTGGACAAGACGTGGGGCTCTGCGTCATCCATTGTTTTGGTTCATGGTACCTGCGCTTTTAGGCCCATCAGCATTCAACACAGCATTCTTTTTTCACCAAGTGTATTTTGCAGAAATTAAGGGCTGGTCGCACCTCGCCCTTGTATCCCTATTTCCGATCTACACGGTCGTCGGCATCGGCGCCATGATGCTGTCAGGCATAGCGCTTGATCGGCTTGGAACTGCTCGCTTGATTCCCTTGTACCAGTTGCCTTTGATTGTTGGCTTCGCCGTCTTTTCTATGTCCGGATCACTGTTACATGTCGCAATTGGGTTTATGTTTCTTGGCCTGACAACGGGTGCAAATTCGACACTACCAAATGCATTCTGGGCAGAATTCTATGGAACGAGAAACATTGGATCGATCAAGGCGATGGCAACAGCAGTCATGGTTCTTGGCTCTGCGCTTGGGCCAGGGGTAACAGGTGTACTCATCGATATCGGCGTACCACTGACGACTCAATTTATGGGCATCGCATTTTATTTCGCATTTGCCAGCACAATGGTCTGGATCGGAATTCAACGTACGCGACGCAGTTTACCGAACTTTGCGTAAATAAACATAATAAGCGCCACCACCACCATGGCGCACATGAGATTCGGTGATTTGCAAGATTGCCGATGAAAGTGGCGGCATTGACAGCCATTGTGGCACCTGATGACGAAGAACTCCGAAGCGGACAGGAATTGGCCCGCCGTCATCGCGCTCTTTCCCTTTGCCAGTAACAACCAGAACCAGCCGTTTGCCCTGAGCTTGGGCGCTTAGGATAAACCGGGTTAGTGCAGGATGCGCGCGGTCTAATGTCATTCCATGTAGGTCTATTTTGGCCTCGGGGCGCAATTTTCCACGCTTCATTTGACCAAATGCCTTGAGATCCATCTGTACCCGCGCAGCGCCTACCTGATCACTAATCGAAGGCGTCAAATGTATTTGCGTTTTTGGGATGCCGGTGCCGCCCAAGATAGTTTTAGGTACAGAGTTAAAAACTCGCTTGTTTTCTTTTCGTACAGTCGTCTTGGTAACAAAGTCGCTTGGTTTGAACGGTTTTTCCGGATGCAAACGTTCTGCTTTTTCGGTGACCTTGCGCCACAAGTCTTCTTCGTCCGGTCTTAGTTTGCGGCGTGTCATATCGCATTTTCCGGCGACAAAGCGAACGCACGTTGAATTGGCATCAACACCATCATTCTACCAGGATCCCGAAGTTGGCCTGCGGCATGACCCGCTTTATCGCCTGTACCAAAAAATACGTCAGCACGCTGTGATCCTTTGATCGCCGATCCTGTGTCCTGAGCAATCATAAGGCGCCTAAGTGGATTTTCGCCATCCTTCTCAAGCCAAACAGGCGCGCCAAGAGGCACATATGAAGGATCAACAGCAATAGAACGCATTGTCGTAATCGACCGGTTCATCGCGCCTAAAGGGCCAAGATCAGCCTTCACCTCGCTAACTTCGCGGAAAAAAACGTAGGACGGGTTATGATAGAGCAATTCCTTCCCATCCACTGGATTGCGCCTGACCCAGTTCTTGATGACCTGTGCACTTACCTGATGTGGTTCATATATTCCACGGCGAATCATCTCAGAGCCGATAGAGCGATATTCATGACCGTTTGCGCCCGCATATCCCACACGAATACTTTCACCGCTTTGTAGCTTAATACGGCCAGACCCCTGTATTTGCAGAAAGAAAAGCTCAACTGGGTCATCCACCCATGCGATTTCCAAATTTCGTCCAATCATTATATCCGTTTCCAGAATATCCCGCCGATTCAGCCAAGGGCGCGAAACACGAGCCTCGTTCGGCATGGCATAAACTGGATATCGATACTCGTTGGTTTGGCGCAGCGATCCCTGCAGCTCAGGCTCAAAGTAACCTGTGAATAGCCCATCCGAGCCATCTTCGATCAGGACTGGGCGAAAAAAGAGCTCGAAAAATGTTCGTGGGTCTGGGCCTTCTTTGGCGAGGGCGCACAGAGCTATCCAGTCAGGGTCATCCATGTCCTGGCAAGTATTTAGAAAAACAGTAAGTGCTGCCTCATGGTCGTCAACGGCCCAACCATCAAGGTTTTTAAATTCCATCACCGAATATTGTGTATCAGCAGCAACCTCAAATGTCATGAGGATCGCCAAAAACAGAGCACACACAGCATTTTCAATTACACGTCTGTAGACACCAACAGCCAATTCGGGTCGTTAACCCCCATGGTTCGCGCAAAAGCCCACGTATCTTTTTGCTGTTTCACCTCGGACAAGCTACCTTCTATGATGTCGCCGCCCTTGTCGCGTACGGCAGACGTCAGTTCGGCCACAAACCGAATAGTAAGCTCTGCTTCGCGCGTTTCGTTATTAAATGTCGCGTCCATCAGTTTGATCTCCCGAACACCCATAAACTGTGCTTCGATGGTCAGTCCTTGGTCTTCACGGGCAGCGACACCGTCTACAAACGATTCATAAATTTCTTCGGACAAGAACTGTTGAATTTCAGACAGATTACCATCTTCATAGCCCATAACAATCATCTCATAAGCGCCTCGTGCACCCTGAAGAAAATCGGTCACTTGAAATGATTGCTCAACACGCTTCATCGTAGCCAATGCTGTTGCAGCATTGCTGTCTTCGGCGACGTGATCTGTGATGTCCAGATCAGGGCCACCTTCGATCACTTCCAGATCAGGACGAGCGGCGCGCGTCGTCGACTCTTTGGGAGCAGGAGGTTGTTCAAATCCCTCTCGCGTTCCGAGTACGTTTTTGAGGCGCAGGACTAAAAAGACTGCGATCCCGGCAAGGACCAGTAGCTGAATCAGCGGAGAGTTCATTTATACCTCGTATGGCGTGTTCGGGTGGCATCACCCTTTCCAGCCTCTTATGTAGGTGGTAGGTGCCGCCAAGTCCACCATGGCAAGGTAAACCCTTACAGAAAGGATGTCGCACATGTGGCTGTTTTTTGCATTTCTCACTGTTCCATTGGTCGAGATCGCGCTGTTTATTCAAATAGGCGGTGCTATCGGCCTTGGTATGACGCTTTTGGTTGTTGTGGCCACCGCTATGATCGGTACATTCCTAGTCCGAACTCAAGGCATTCAGGCCCTAGATCAAATCAAAAACTCGTTTACTCAGGTACGTGATCCTAGCGAAGCTTTAGCTCACGGCGCCATGATTTTATTCGCTGGCGCACTTTTGTTAACGCCAGGGTTTTTCACAGACGCTGTTGGGTTTGCCTTTTTAATACCAACTATTCGGATGGCTGTTTTTAATTGGGCTCGTAAACGGGTCAGTGTGACAAAGTTTTCAACGGAACAGTCGACGACGCGACAACAACACAGCTCAGACATTATTGACGGCGATTACTCAGAGGTAGCACCGGAAACGGACAAAATACAAACTACATCAGGCTGGAACAAGGATTGAGGCTTGTTCATCTAGCTGATACCACAACGTGAATTTATTGCCACCGGGAGACTATCAATATGGCAGAAGAACAAGAAGCGCCCCAAGCTGTGGCGCCAACAATGCGCGTTTTGGGACAATTTGTACGAGACATGTCGTTTGAAAACATCGTAGCGCAAAAAGGCGGTGCGCCCGATATGCAACCAGATGTGCAAATTCAAGTAAACCTTGATGCCAAAAAACGTAGTCAGGAAAATCAATACGAATCCTCGATCAAACTACAGATCACTTCGAAAGACAAAGATAGCGATGCAGTTCTGTTTGTCCTTGAAATTGACTATGTTGGTCTGTTTTTCATCGACAATGTTCCGGATGCACAAATGCACCCATTCCTTTTGATAGAATGCCCGCGCATGATCTTCCCATTTTTACGTAGGGTCGTCAGCGATGTCACACGGGACGGCGGCTTTCCACCTTTGACTCTTGAAAATATCGATTTTGTGTCCCTGTATCGGAACGAAATTGCAAAGCGTCAGGCAGAGGATGCGCCGGCCGAGACTGCGCTTAACTAAATTGCTTACAAAACCAGGTCCTGAATAAGACCCGGTTTTATTTTTTCCAGAGCGCTGCATCACCGAGTTCTTCTATGAAAATAGCATGTGCCTGTTGCTCTTGGTCGGTGATCCGCGGGGCAAGTGGAACAGGACGAGCAGTGGTTTTCCATTCTGATTGCACAGCTAGTGTGGACGACCCCACAGCTGTTGCAGATAGAGCAAAATCTGGCTGTCGGCCGCCGATCAGCTCTAGATACACTTCTGCCAAAATTTCACTGTCAAGAAGCGCTCCATGAAGGGTGCGGCTAGAATTATCGATGGTAAAGCGGCGGCATAACGCGTCGAGCGATGCAGGTGAGCCGGGAAACCTGCGGCGCGCTATTTCCAGCGTGTCTATTGCGCGGCTAAATGGCAGATTCGGTAATCCCATCCACTTCAATTCTGCGTTCAAAAATTTCATATCAAACGCAGCATTGTGAATGACCAATTTGGCATCACCAATGAAATCAAGAAAACGTTGCCCTATTTGCGCAAACTTGGGCTTGCCGCGCAGAAATTCATCGCCCAAACCATGTACCTCAAACGCTTCTTTGGGCATTTCGCGTTCTGGATCGATATACTCGTGGAAAACATTGTTGGTTGGGACATGCCCCATCAGTTCAATCGCTCCGATTTCGACAATTCGGTCGCCTGACTGGGGATCAAATCCCGTGGTTTCAGTATCCAGTACAATTTCACGCACTCGCAAGTCCCGTTCTGATATCTGCCACAATTTTTTCTACCTGGGTGCGTGCATGGACTAATGTATCAGTTTCAACCACATAATCCGCTCGTCTACACTTATCATCACTGGGCATTTGCTTGGCTCGGATCATTGAAAATTGCTCTATGGTCATTGTTCCGCGATTTAATACACGCTTTTGTTGTATATCGTCTGAAGTCTGAACGCACACAGTAGCATCCATAGCTATATCACCGCCCGTCTCAAAAAGTAGTGGTATATCATAAACGATGATATCTGATTCCACTGTGGTCATAAATGCTGCTCGGTCCCATGCCAAAAGCGGATGCACAATCCGCTCTATGCGTAACAAAGCTGTCGGGTCCTCAGATATAATTTTCCGCAAAACAGATCGATCAACAGACCCCTCAGCAACAGACTTTGGAAAAGCTTTGCTCATTTCCGTCACTGCAGCACCGTCAACGCTATATAAACGATGCACAGCTGCATCTGCGTCCCAAGTCGCACAATCTAGATCGGCAAACATTTGCGCTGTTGTCGATTTTCCCATTCCTATCGAACCGGTTAAGCCAAGCTTAAATGTCATCCCAATGCTGCCCCTCGTGTGGCGCTATCAACAGTTGGTCTAATGCCAAACCAACGCTCAAAGGCTGGGACAGCTTGGTGCAAAAGCATGCCAAGCCCATCCACTGTGACACACCCTGCTGCTTCTGCTGTAGCCAATAGATTGGTGCGCAGAGGTGCATAGACTAAATCGGTAACGACTGTTTCTTTTTGTAACCCATCCAACGGAACACGCATGTCTTGTTTCCCATGCATTCCAAGTGACGTAGTGTTTACAAGCAGCGCCGCCTCTTCGATAATATTGCCCGCCTGTACCCAGTCAACGACAGTGACTTTTTTACCGAAATCTTCTGCCAGTTTCTCAGCTCTCGTCTTAGTGCGATTTGCTAAAAATATCTCTGATACGCCAGCATCTAAAAGCGAGGAAATAACGGCGCGCGCCGCGCCTCCTGCCCCAAGCACTGTTGCAGGGCCTGTTGTCGGATTCCAACTAGGCGCGCCCAGCTTTAAGTTTTCAAGAAACCCATAACCATCTGTATTATCAGCGTGAATCTTGCCATCTTTCCTAAATATCAGGGTATTCGCCGCGCCAATCAACGCAGCCCTATCTGTCACAATATCCGCGATATTAAGCACGATCTCTTTGTGCGGTATGGTGATATTAACGCCTACAAACCCTGCCTTTGGTAAAGCGCTTAAAACTTCTGGCAAGTCAGCCGCGCTGACCTCCATCGGTATATAGTCACCATTAACTCCGTAGCACTTAAGCCAATGTCGATGAATTTGTGGCGATTTGGAATGCGCAATCGGTGATCCGATTACGCCTGCTAAAACTATTTTATTCGTCATATTACACCATCTGTTAGCCGTTGATCACGCCCCGTAGCGTAAGAAACGCAAGCAGCTCCAAAAGTGGCATACCCAGAACATGAAAGTAATCCCCTTCAATGCTATCGAATAGCCGCACGCCTTCCGACTCTAGCTTATAGGAACCGACCGCTGACTTAATATCGTCCCAGTTTCGGTCGACATAATCGTCGATATACGCATCAGAGACGTTTCGCATACGTAGCCGTACTTGACCTACGTGGCGCCAAATTGGCTTGCCCTGGTGATATACCACAGCTGCGGATAGCAACATATGCCGCTTAGCTCGCAAAGCGCGCAGCTGGTCGCGCGCAGCGTCTGTAGACGCAGGTTTTGAAAGGATAGACCCATCGATAGATAATATTTGATCACAGCCTATTGTCATCGCATCATTGTAATTTGAAGAGACTTTGCGCGCTTTTATTTCTGCTAGAGCATCAGCTATATCTCGAGGGTGAGCGCCCTCGGCAACTAGAGCGTCTTTTATGTTTTGTTCATCAATTCGTGGAACAATCACACTGTAGGAAAGGCCAGCATTCCGCATCAGTTGAGAACGCATATCTGAACCAGAGGCGAGTATCAGTGGGACAGACATGTGGAGAACCCTGTTCAAAAATTGTGAAGTCAGCTCTTGTTTTCACGTGAAAAAATGCTGTGCAACCTAAAATCCGTCAGCTTTGATAATCTCGACCTATGTGCTATCTTTTTATACACTGTGCATTGGGATAAAAACGGCTCTGTGGATAACATCTATGATACAATTTCATGCACTGTTTTTAACACATAAATTGTGGATTAAATATGTTCAAGCATATGATTCTAAATAAAAATATTTCGTATGATAATAGGTTTTATCTTCTGGTTACAGTAAATAAACATATGGCATAACGTGTGTAAAACACGATAATCCCCAGCAAGCGAACACACTACATCATCATCAACCTTTCTTCTTATCTTTATTTATTTTAGGCAAGGCAGAACGATAGGTGGAAACCAATGACCGACTTTCTTATTTCAAGCTATATTTGGATCAAGGCTTTTCACATAATGTCTGTGATCGCATGGATGGCTGCTTTGTTCTATCTACCTCGGTTATATGTATATCACGCTGAACAGGTCGGGTTGAGCGGAGAGGTACATACTCTTTTCCAGATGATGGAGCTTAAGCTTCTCAAAGTCATAATGACGCCAGCAATGATCTCAACTTGGGTTTTTGGTATCCTGTTAGCTGTTATCCCTGGTGTGATAGATTGGAGCGCTGTTTGGCCGTGGACCAAGCTTTTTGGGATATTGGCGATGTCTGGATTTCATGGATGGCTAAGTGTTCAGCGAAAGGTGTTTGCTTGTAATGGTCCGATACTAACTGGCCGTAGATACCGTTTGATGAATGAGGTGCCCACTGTCTTGATGGTTATCATCGTTTTGTCAGTGGTAGTTAAGTTCTGAAAACGTTGACTTGCTGACTATTAGCCACTAAGCGACTGTATGCGCCCCATTCGGGGATACCGCACCAGCCCTTTTATGAAACTGTACTGCACCGCTGTTTTATTGCGGGCAAAGAGTATTATCATGACAACAGAACGTCTCGCCCTTGCTGACCTAAAGGCGAATAGCCCTAAAGATCTTCTGAATATGGCAGAGGATCTTGAGATTGAGAACGCTTCCACTATGCGGAAGGGTGAGATGATGTTCCAAATCTTGCGCGAACGCGCGGACGAAGGCTGGGAAGTGTCTGGTGATGGCGTGTTGGAAGTGCTGC
Organism: Tateyamaria sp.; assembly: GCA_029250205.1. GTDB lineage: Bacteria > Pseudomonadota > Alphaproteobacteria > Rhodobacterales > Rhodobacteraceae > Tateyamaria. The sequence goes on along the minus strand of JAQWVA010000105.1, from coordinate 24,061 downwards.
AGGACGGATTTGGTTTTTTACGTTCGCCAGAAGCGAACTATTTGCCGGGTCCCGATGACATTTATGTCTCTCATGATATGATCCGTCAGTACTCGTTGAGGACGGGCGACACTATCGAAGGTGTCATTAAAGCGCCTGATGACGCCGAACGATATTTTGCTCTGACGAATGCAACTCGCATCAACTTTGAAGATCCAGAACGCGTTAAGCATAAGATAGCATTCGATAACTTAACACCGCTATATCCTGATGAACGGTTGACGATGGAAACCGACGATCCTGCTACTAAGGATCGATCTGCACGGATTATTGATCTTGTGTCACCCATTGGTAAAGGTCAACGTTCTTTGATCGTCGCCCCTCCGCGCACTGGTAAAACCGTGCTTCTTCAAAATATCGCAACCAGCATCGCAAAAAATCATCCAGAGTGCTATTTGATTGTATTGCTAATTGATGAGCGCCCAGAAGAAGTAACGGACATGCAACGGTCAGTTAAAGGCGAAGTAGTGAGCTCAACATTTGATGAACCTGCTACCCGGCACGTTGCAGTTTCTGAGATGGTGATTGAAAAGGCTAAACGTTTGGTCGAGCATAAACGAGACGTAGTTATACTTCTCGATTCGATTACTAGGCTTGGACGGGCTTTTAACACTGTTGTTCCATCGTCAGGCAAAGTTTTGACTGGCGGTGTTGACGCGAATGCTTTGCAACGACCCAAGCGGTTTTTCGGAGCGGCGCGTAACATTGAAGAAGGCGGCTCGCTAACCATTATCGCGACAGCTCTTATCGACACCGGGAGCCGGATGGACGAGGTTATCTTCGAAGAATTTAAGGGAACTGGTAATTCAGAGATTGTTCTTGACCGTAAAATTGCTGATAAACGCGTCTTCCCAGCTATTGATATTCTGAAATCCGGTACCCGGAAGGAAGATCTTTTGGTGGACAAAGTTGATTTGGCTAAGACTTTTGTTTTGCGCCGTATACTTAACCCTATGGGCACAACGGATGCTATCGAATTTCTTATTTCAAAGCTGAAGCAGACTAAGACTAACTCTGATTTCTTTGATTCTATGAATACCTAATGCCTCGGGTTACCAATGAGCGGTGATACAATCTTTGCGCTAGCGACCGCTCAAGGCAGAGCGGGCGTCGCGGTTGTTCGCATCTCAGGGGCGCAGGCTTTTGACGTAGCTAGAGCCCTTTGTGGTAAAATTCCCAACGGTCATGATCCGGCCTTGCGTACATTGGTTGATCAACACTCTGTAGCTATTGATCGCGCGCTAGTCTTACGCTTTGATGGCCCGGCTAGTTTCACCGGTGAGGATACCGTAGAATTTCATTTGCACGGCAGTGTCGCTGTCGTTGCTGCCGTTCTGCGTACACTTGGGTCTGGCACCGGGCGTCTGGCCGAACCCGGTGAGTTTACACGGCGTGCGCTAGAAAACAACAAGATGGATTTGGCGCAGGTCGAGGCTCTTGGTGATTTGATAGAAGCAGAAACTGAGGCGCAGCGTCAGCAGGCTTTTCACGGGATGTCGGGCAGCCTGAGCGAACGTATTGAACAGTGGCGCGCTAACCTCATTCGAGGGGCTGCATTGATTGAGGCAACGATTGATTTCGCGGATGAGGACGTACCGCTAGATGTGACATCTGAGGTGAATGCTCTACTGTTGTCGGTTAGGTTGGATATTGAGGATCAGCTACAAGGTTTTAAAGCGGCCGAGCGAGTGCGCAATGGCTTTATTGTAGCAATAGTAGGCCCACCAAATGCAGGAAAATCGACACTTTTAAATGCACTAGCGCAAAGGAATGCTGCTATTGTCTCAGAGACCGCGGGAACGACGCGTGATATCATAGAGGTTCGAATGGATTTGGCGGGTATCCCTGTGACTGTACTGGACACAGCGGGATTGCGAGTCGGCGCGGAAGAATTAGAAAAAGTTGGAATTCATCGCGCGATTGATCGAGCGTCTGACGCAGACTTGCGGATATTTCTAGCAGAGCCTGGGACGGACCTTCCAGTTAAGCGGGCCGCTGGAGATATAGCAGTTGCGCCTAAAGCGGATTGTCGCACGGATGACGTTGTAGCTGTTTCTGGCAAGACGGGTCTAGGTATGCGAGCGCTTGTTGATGTGGTTACGCAAGAACTAGCCAAACGTGTCAGTAGTGCCGGTTTAATTAGTCATGAACGCCACCGTGTAGCGATGGAAAAGTCTTTGGTTATGCTGGCAGCTGCGGTTCAGCATGTTGAACTTGGGCCCGAGTTTTACGACATAGCTGCGGAAGAGATCAGAGCTTCGGTCCGATCACTGGAAGCAGTCATCGGACGCGTTGATGTTGAAAATTTGTTAGACGAAATATTTTCAAGCTTCTGTCTTGGGAAATAATGGAGCGTTTCACGTGAAACAATTTGATGTTTTAGTAATCGGCGGTGGCCATGCTGGTTGCGAAGCGGCCCATGCAGCAGCACGAATGGGCGTTTCGACGGCGTTGGTTACAATCAAGCGTGACGGAATCGGTGTTTTGTCTTGTAATCCAGCTATTGGAGGCTTGGGTAAGGGTCACCTTGTGCGCGAGATCGATGCTATGGATGGTGTAATGGCGCGCGTTGCTGACGCCTCCGGTATACAGTTCCGTTTATTAAACCGCCGAAAGGGTCCAGCGGTACAAGGCCCGCGTACCCAAGCTGATCGCGCAGTTTACCAGCGCGTAATGCTGAAGTTCATGGAAGGCACGCCCAATCTATCAGTTATAGAAGGTGAGGCCGTTGATTTCATTATAAACGGTGACCGTGTGTGTGGCGTACGGCTTGCCGACGGCTCTGAAATGTCCGCGAGGTCGGTGGTTCTGACTACGGGCACATTTCTGCGTGGCGTAATTCATATAGGAGACACAAACTATCCTGGCGGTCGAATGGGTGACAATGCATCAACGCTACTTGCTGACCGTATAGATAGCTTTGGGCTTCCTATGGGTCGCCTCAAAACAGGTACGCCGCCACGGTTAGATGGAAAAACCATTGATTGGGATGTCTTAGGGCATCAGAATGCTGACGAAAAACCAGTACTCTTCTCTTTTCTGAACAAATCAGCATCTTTACGGCAGATCGCTTGTGGAATCACCCATACGAACGAACATACGCACGATATAATTCGAAAAAACCTATCGCGATCGGCAATGTACGGCGGACACATTGATGGGGTCGGACCGCGATACTGTCCTTCGATTGAGGATAAAATTGTTAGATTTGCCGATAAAACTACTCATCAAATCTTTCTCGAGCCAGAGGGATTAACTGATCAAACGGTATACCCGAACGGAATTTCTACATCTTTGCCTGCGGACGTGCAGGCCGAATACGTTCATTCGATAGCCGGACTAGAATCTGCAAAAATTTTGCAGCCCGGATATGCTATTGAATACGACTATATTGATCCCCGCGCACTAGACATCGATTTGAGCGTCCGTTCTGTTCCCGGCTTGTATCTCGCAGGACAAATCAACGGTACCACTGGATACGAGGAGGCCGCCGCACAGGGGCTCGTTGCTGGATTAAATGCAGCCCGATCCGCTACTGATGGCGATCCAGTTTATTTCCGTCGCGACACTAGTTATATTGGCGTGATGGTTGATGACCTTACAACGCGAGGCGTAACAGAGCCGTATCGTATGTTTACTTCAAGAGCAGAGTACCGTTTATCACTGAGAGCCGATAATGCAGATCAGCGTTTAACTTCATTTGGTGTCGGTCTTGGGTGTGTGTCTGAACATAGGCGCCGCCACCATGAGGCGAAGCTTAATCAATTAGAGATGGGTCGCGAGGTTCTGACAGATAAAGAATTTACACCAAAACAGGTACAAGCAGCGGGTATCTGTATCAATCAAGACGGTACAAAACGCACAGCGTTTCAACTTCTAGCTTTTCCAGACGTAGAATTCGCAGACATTGTGGGGATTGATCCACGCCTTTCGGGCATTCCTAAAGAAATACAGGAACAAATTTCCAATGACGCACTGTATGCCAACTACATAGACAGACAGAAGCGCGATGTTGAAAAAATGCGTCGGGATGAGCAGCATATTATCCCAGAAGATTTTGAGTATTCTTCCATATCTGGGTTATCAAACGAACTGTCGACCAAGCTAAATGTTGTATGTCCAGGCGACCTTGCGCAGGCGGCCCGTATAGAGGGCATGACTCCCGCGGCTCTGTCTCTCATTTTGGGTCGTATTCGGTATTTGGAAAAGATGTCAGCCTAATGGAAGTTCCTAGATGGTTTGAGATCGATGTTTCACGTGAAACATTAGATAAATTGCTAAATTTTTCTGCTCTGTTGGAAAAATGGACACGTAGTATTAACTTGATCGCTAAATCGACCGTAAACGAAATATTTGAGCGTCACATTTGGGATTCTGCGCAGACTTTTCAGCCATTTTCGAGCAAATGGGCAGATTTAGGAAGTGGTGGTGGACTACCTGGTGTTGTAATTGCAATCCTTGCGCAAGCGCAGCATTTATCTGGTGAAGTTGTTTTGATCGAAAGTGACCAGCGCAAAGCAACGTTCCTTCGTACGTGCGCACGACAGTTGGATGTGCCGATAACGGTAATAGCGAAGCGTATAGAGGAAGCAGAAGCTCAGGGTGCGCAGATTGTTTCAGCCCGTGCGCTATCAAGCCTACCCAGATTACTTGAGCAAAGCACGCCTCACCTTTCCCCCGGCGGCATGGCGGTATTCCAGAAAGGTTCACAGTGGAAGTCAGAAATAAGCGAAGCACAAAAAACTTGGCGGTTTTCATATGAGGCTTTGCCTAGTAAAACAGACAAGAACGCAGCTATCTTGAAAATAAAGGACATTGAACGTGTCTGACCCGCTACGACCTGATGGCCCAAAAATCATTGCCGTCACCAACCAAAAGGGTGGCGTTGGCAAAACAACAACAACGATAAATTTAGGGGCGGCTCTGGCTGAGGCTGGCTGTTCAGTTTTAATTATAGACCTTGATCCACAAGGTAACGCATCCACAGGATTGGGTATTGACCAGCACAATAGGCAGCTAACAACATATGATCTATTGCTTGGCAGCGCCGACCTTCAAGCCATTATTCAAGCGACAGCTTTTGACAATATTTCGATTGTACCTGCCACTGTAGATCTAAGTTCTGCTGACATTGAACTGATGTCTAGCGAAAAACGAAGTTTTTTACTGTTTGATTCATTGCGTCAAATTCAGATGGGTCAGTTTAAATTCGAATATATACTAATAGACTGTCCGCCGTCACTGAACCTTTTGACGGTAAACGCAATGATTGCGGCGCACTCAGTCCTAATCCCTCTTCAGAGTGAGTTCTTTGCCCTTGAAGGTTTGTCACAGCTTATGCTTACGGTTCGCGAAGTCCGCCAAGCTGGAAACCCAAGTTTAAGGATAGAAGGCGTAGTACTAACCATGTACGATGCTCGCAATAATCTTTCGCAGCAGGTCGAACAAGACGCTCGCGAAAATCTAGGCGATATCGTATTCAAAACACGTATTCCACGCAATGTTAGGGTAAGCGAATCCCCGTCTTTTGCCATGCCTGTATTGAGCTACGATGGAACATCAAAAGGAGCGATAGCATATCGTGACTTAGCAAGAGAGTTAATTGATAACAACAAGTTGGTGGGGGATTGATACGTGGCTGGTTCTGATAAAAAACGAGGCTTGGGCCGTGGTCTTTCTGCGTTAATGGCAGATGTAAACGAACCACTGAACAATGCAGCGTCCGTGGTCATATCTGATCAATCGGTTCCAATAGAGATGATTGTTCCTAACCCGAACCAGCCCCGCAAGACGTTCGAATCCTTAGCACTTGACGATCTCGTATCATCAATACAGGAAAAAGGTGTTTTGCAGCCTCTGATCGTTCGCAAAGTTGGTGAAAGCTTTGAGATCGTCGCAGGAGAGCGGCGTTGGCGTGCGGCACAACGCGCACAACTGCATGAACTCCCGGTAATCGTACGTGAGTTTACCGATACTGAAGTGCTGGAAGTCGCAATTATTGAAAATATACAGCGATCAGATTTAAATCCGATAGAAGAGGCGGCGGGCTATAAACAACTGATGGATCGATTTGGCCATACTCAGGAAAAGATGGCTGAAGCGCTGGGCAAAAGCCGGAGTCATATCGCAAACTTAATGCGGCTTCTCAACTTGCCGTCATCTATACAAACCCATGTCATTGAGGGCCGTTTAAGCTCCGGTCATGCACGGACGCTTGTCACAATCGAAGATTCAGAAGCGTTGGTAAAAAAGATAATCGATGGTGGCCTATCGGTGCGACAAACAGAGATGCTTGTGAAAAAGTCACAAGAACGCAGAGGCCCCGCAGGGCAAAACGTGAGGCTACCGCAAAACAAGACCGAGAAAGACGCTGATACTCGGGCCTTGGAGGAGGACCTGGGAGCAGCAACTGGGGTAAAAGTTTCTTTGTCCCACAAGCCAAATGCTGAATCTGGGCAATTAACGCTGCACTATTCTTCGCTTGAGCAACTAGATGATCTGTGTCGAAAGCTTAGTGGTTAGGGCACAATTAACTCGCGCAAAATAGCATTCAGGATTATAAACCCTTGGTTTGTAACAGAGATATTTCCATTATACAGTTTGATCATGCCTAGGTCCTGCAGTCGCGAAACCTTAGCGCTGTTTAACTGTTGGCAAGATAGCTGATTGAGCCGTGTGAGGTTGATACCTTCAACCAGCCTTAACCCCATCAGTAAAAATTCAGTACCTTGATCTGTTTGCGTTAGTGCCTCGCGCTGCTCTTTTTCTTGTTTTTTCAGCCATGATGCGGGCATACGGGTTTGTTCAGTTGCGAATCTTGATCCACCCACGGTTAATCGGCCGTGAGCACCCGGGCCAATTCCAGCATAGTCGCCGTAGCGCCAATAAATGAGATTGTGCCGCGATTCATTCCCAGTGGAAGAATGGTTAGAAACTTCATAGCGCGGCATCCGAAATGCATCACAGATATCTTGGGTTGTATTATACATATCTGCCGAAAGATCCTCGTCTGGCAGCCCGCTAAGCCTTCCGGCTTTATAACGATCACCAAAGGCAGTGCCTCCTTCGATAGTCAGTTGGTACAGGGACAAATGATCAAGGCCCAGCGACAATGCGCGGGTTAACTCAGCCTCCCAACTTAATAGAGACTGGTTTTGGCGTCCATACATAAGGTCAAAACTGACGCGGTCGAATTCTTTACGCGCAATGTCAAATGCTGAAAGCGCCTCGTTTACTGTATGCAATCTGCCCAGAGCGACAAGATCTCTATCGTCTAGAGCCTGAATTCCCATGGAAATCCGGTTTATACCTGCCACATGAAAATCTGCAAACTTGCTTGCCTCGACGGATGTCGGGTTTGCCTCAAGAGTAACTTCAAGATCGTTGGCAACGGGCCAAGCTTGATGGACTGCTTCCATAACAGCGTTGACAGTAGCTGGCGCCATCAAGCTGGGCGTCCCGCCTCCGAAAAAAACAGAATGAAGGACCCGCCCTTTGGTTTCTTGCGCTATGCGCTCAATCTCGGCCACAAAGGCCGTTCGCCACGCAGCATGATCGATCGAGCGTGAAACGTGACTGTTAAAATCGCAATATGGGCATTTCGCAGCGCAAAAAGGCCAATGGATGTACAAGCCGAAGCCGCCTGATTTCCAGTCTTCAAGCAAAACAGCTTTGCATAAGCTTGTTAAAGCTATCTGCCCGATGACTAATCGCGTTTTTTTGCTTGTGACTCATTTCAGCAAAAGTGAGTTTATGGCCAAGGGGCTGGAACATTGGGTCATAACCATGGCCCAGCCTTCCACGCACAGGCCAGACTAGAGTTCCCTCGACGGTCCCCTCAAACACTTCGTCATGCCCATCTGGCCATGCAAGAACTAAGGTCGAGCAAAACCGAGCATACCGAGGCTGGCTGGCGTTGATTTCCTCAAGTTCGTTATGCGTACGCTCCATTGCCATCATAAAGTCACGCCCGTCGGACGTTTCTGCCCAATCAGCAGTGTAGACACCAGGCATGCCATCCAGCGCTTCTACCTCAATACCGGAATCGTCTGCCAGCGTTGGCAACCCAGTCGCCTTACAGGCTGCATGGGCTTTGATCCTTGCATTACCGACAAACGTCGTTTCGGTTTCTTCGGGTTCGGGAAGGCTCATTGCGGCTGCCCCAATAACATTTACCCCGAATGGAGAAAATAACTGCTCCATCTCTTCGAGCTTGCCCGCGTTGTGCGTCGCAACAAGTATCTGCTTCGCGGTGAATTTTCGTATCATTCAGTGGCGGCCATTTGTGCTGCAGCCAGTTCACTGACGCCTTTTTCTGCAAGATCCATGAGCGTATTCATTTGGTCGCGAGAAAATGTAGAACCTTCGGCACTCATTTGAATTTCGATTAGCTGGCCATTACCCAATAGGATAAAATTGCCATCAACGCCGGCTTCGCTATCCTCAGGATAATCCAGATCAAGAACAGGCTGTCCTGCGTAGATACCGCAACTGATAGCAGCAACAGGTGAAATAAGAGGATTGGTCACCAAATCACCAGCCTTCATCAATTTTTGAACAGCTAGGCGCAGGGCAACCCAGCCGCCTGTAATAGATGCACAGCGTGTTCCGCCGTCGGCTTGTAGGACATCACAGTCGACAGTTATCTGGCGTTCGCCCATGGCGACCCGATCAACGCCCGCGCGCAACGACCGTCCGATAAGGCGTTGAATTTCTACAGTGCGGCCGCCCTGTTTGCCAGATGCTGCCTCGCGGCGCATTCGAGTGTTGGTTGCCCGCGGGAGCATGCCGTATTCTGCAGTGACCCAGCCGAGACCTGAACCTTTTATAAACGGGGGCACGCGATCTTCTATCGTGGCGGTGCACAGCACATGCGTGTCACCCATTTTGATTAAAGCCGAGCCTTCGGCGTGTTTGGTGAACCCTGTTTCGATTGAAACGGGGCGCATTTCACTTAATTTTCTTCCTGAGGGGCGCATGCGATTATCCTTTTACTGATGTAAGGAGATACCGCTGGCAGCGCCCCAGTGGCAACCCCGATTGACCTTTGTTTGCTGCGCCTTTCTATTGGGCTTTATGTCGGATACGCAAAAACTTCTTGATGAAATGAATGATCGCTCGCGAGAGGTGTTTCGGCGCGTGGTTGAGGGGTATTTAACCACAGGGGATCCTATGGGTTCTCGGACGATGACCCGGGAATTCAGCGAAAGCGTCAGCGCAGCAACAATACGGAATGTAATGCAGGATCTAGAGTACATGGGTTTGCTGAACAGCCCCCATGTCAGCGCCGGTAGGATTCCGACGCAACGCGGCTTGCGAATGTTTGTTGACGGGCTTCTTGAGGTGACTGTTCCTGACAGATCGGACCAAGAAAAGATCGATGCAACGTTGGGCGAAACTGAACGTGATGTAACCGGTCTATTGGACCGCGTTGGGTCAGCACTGTCTGGCGTCACACATGGTGCGTCATTGGTTCTGACTCCAAAGCACGAGGCGCCAATCAAGCATCTTGAATTTGTACCACTTGGGCCCGAACAAGCATTGGTTGTTCTTGTATTTGCAGATGGTCATGTAGAAAACCGACTTTTCCAACCTCCGCCGGGCCAAACACCTTCTTCAATGCGAGAGGCGGCAAATTTTCTCAATGCAATCATCGAGGGCCGATCCCTGACAGATGTTCGTACAATTGTTCAGCTTGAAATCGCAGAGCGCCGGCAAGAAATCGATTCGCTTTCCCATGCTCTTGTCAAAAGTGGTTTGGCGTCTTGGGAGGGTGAAGGAAGTACGCCAGATCGGCTTATTGTTCGCGGGCGAGCAAATCTGCTGAACGAATCTACTGAAGTAGAAGATCTAGATCGAATTCGAACCCTGTTTGACGACCTTGAACGTAAGCGCGATATCGCCGAATTTCTTGATCTAACCCAGGATGGCGATGGCGTGCGCATATTTATTGGATCAGAGAATAAACTTTTCTCACTTTCGGGTTCCTCTTTGGTCGTTTCCCCTTATATGAACGCTGATCGAAAGATTATTGGTGCCGTTGGTGTTATCGGGCCAACGCGACTGAATTATGGACGGATTGTCCCAATAGTGGACTACACAGCGCAGCTGGTTGGTCGGATGCTGACTGACCGCAGTGAGAGGTAAAAAATGGCTGAGCCCAAGAATAACGATTTTCTTGACGATATCGATGATGCTGCAGACGAAGAGTATGCAGAAGACATGGCTGAAATCGACGAAGAAGCGCTGGAGCTGGAAACGCTGACAGCTGAACGGGATGAATTGAAAAACAGGTTCATGCGAGCCTTGGCTGATGCTGAAAACGCGCGCAAACGGTCGGAGAAAGATCGACGTGAGGCTGAAAACTATGGCGGATCAAAGCTGGCCCGCGATATGTTGCCGGTGTACGATAACCTAAAACGTGCACTTGAGACAGCAACCGATGATCAGCGCGAGGTTTCCGGCGCCCTCCTGGAAGGCGTTGAGCTGACCATGCGTGAACTTCTGAATGTTTTTAAGAAACACGGAATTGATGTTATCGCGCCTGAAGTTGGCGATCGTTTTGATCCGCAGCATCATCAAGCAATGTTTGAGGCTCCTTTGCCCGGGACAAACGCGGGAGACATCATTCAGGTTGCCGCCGAAGGATTCATGTTGCACGATCGGCTTTTGCGTCCTGCACAGGTTGGTGTGTCGTCTACACCTGTCAGCTAAATATAAATTGTAAAAAAATAGAATAAGACGCGGTTAGTTTTTTGCCGCGTCTTTTAATTTGTAAATTAGCCCAAGAGCATCTTTGGGCGTTAGCTCGTCGGGATGAATTTTCTCGAGTAGATCAAGAGCTGCTGAATTGGTTGCTTTAATCGGCGCATCTGCCGGCCCCACCGAAAAGAGTGGCAAGTCATCGATTAAAGTTGATTTTGCATTTCCGCCTTCACGCTCACCTGATTCCAGCGCTTTGAGAACAACACGCGCACGAGCAATCACAGCGGGTGGCAGGCCAGCAAGCTGCGCTACCTGAACACCGTAAGACCGATCAGCCGCTCCTTGCCGGACTTGGTGTAGAAATACGACCTCCCCCTCCCATTCCTTTACGGCGACTGTAGCGTTTTCGACACCATCCAGCTTTGCTGCTAGGGCAGTCATCTCGTGATAATGTGTGGCGAACAGTGCCCGAGATTTGTTTACATCATGCAGGTGTTCGAGCGTCGCCCACGCAATAGACAGGCCGTCATAGGTCGCAGTACCTCTGCCGATTTCATCTAGAATTATCAATGCGCGATCATCAGCTTGGTTTAGGATTGCAGCTGTTTCCACCATTTCAACCATAAACGTTGATCGCCCGCGCGCCAGATCGTCAGAGGCCCCAACCCGACTAAAAATTTGGCTAACCAGTCCAATATGCGCTTTGGTGGCGGGCACGTAGCTGCCCATTTGTGCAAGGATCGCAATAATGGCGTTCTGACGTAGAAATGTGGACTTTCCGGCCATGTTTGGCCCAGTCAAAAGCCAGATCGCAGCACCCGTATCCGCCAAAAGACTACAATCATTTGCGATAAAAGCGTCTCCTAATTGTTTTCTCAAAGATTGTTCGACCACAGGGTGTCGCCCACCTTTGATCTCGAATTTTCGGCTATTATCCAAGACTGGTTTAACCCAATTCTCAGTTATGGCGAGATGAGCAAGCGCAGTTGTCAGGTCAATCTGCGCTAAAGCACGCGCAGTCTGGCTGATCTGGGCGGCACGATCAATGACAAGGCCCCTGATAGATTCGTACAGACGCTTTTCGATTTCAAGCGCCCTACTGCCTGCATCAAGAATGCGTGCCTCGAGGCTGGAAAGCTCTAAAGTGGTAAAGCGGACTTGATTGGCGGTTGTTTGTCTGTGGATAAAGGTTTGGCTCAAGGGCTCAGATAGCATTCTGTCGGCGTGTGTTGCGGTAACCTCGATGAAGTACCCTAAGACCTTGTTGTGCTTTATCTTGAGGGACGGAATAGAGCATAGTTCAATATAGCTTTGTTGAAATTGCGCTATAAATGATCGCCCCTCATCCCGTAATTGGCGTACTTCATCCAGTTCTGGATCATATCCAGCGGCAATGAAGCCTCCATCCCTTGCCAGCAAGGGTGGTTCAGCTACCAGTTGGGTATCGAGCATTTCGAGCATTTCGGTATGCCCAACAAGGTCAGCCATGATTTCAGCCAGCAGCTCTGACAAGCTTTCAGGCGGGCTATCGCCAATCATTTGCGCCTCGGCCAATCCGTTGCGCAGCGCAGCAAGGTCGCGCGGCCCCCCGCGGTCCAGCGCCAAACGTGACAAGGCGCGGTCCATATCCGGGACTCTTTTCAAATTCGATTGCGCTGCGTTTTTGAAAGCGGCGTTTTTCACACAATACTCAACAGCATCTGAACGCCGGGAAATAGTCTCTAACACAGTAGATGGTGATGCGAGTCGTCGTGCCAGCAGCCGTGCGCCAGCGGCGGTGATTGTCTTATCAATAGACTCTAACAATGATCCATTTTTGCCGCCTGACAATGCGCCTGACAGCTCAAGACCCCGACGAGTGGCAGCATCGATTTCAACTGTCTTTGTCTGCTTATCCTGTTTTGGTGGGCAAAGAAGCGGCAATTTCCCCTTTTGAGTGAGATCAACATAGTGAATCAACGCACCCATTGCGCTAACTTCAGCCCGCGCGAAATTGCCAAACCCGTCAAGTGCGGCCACGTTGAATACATTGCAAATGCGTGCGGCTCCGCCCACACTGTCAAAAACGGATCGACCTAAGGGCGTAAGGGCAATTCCAAAGTCTTCGACGATTGGTCTCAGCTCGGCCTCTTTACTGTCGGAGATAACCAATTCTGACGGGGCAAGCCGTGCTAATTCAGGCCCTAACAATGCATTATCGAGCGACATAACTCGAAACTCTCCGGTTGAAATGTCGATCCACGCTAGGGCGGAATCGCCACGAACATCTGCAAAAGCCGCAAGAAAGTTATGTTGCCGCGGTTGAAGAAGGGAATCTTCGGTGAGCGTTCCTGGGGTCACGAGCCGGACGACGTCGCGGTTGACGATTGATTTATGACCCCGTTTTTTTGCTTCGGCGGGGCTTTCTAACTGTTCGCATATTGCTACACGGAAGCCCTTGCGAATAAGCGTAAGCAAATAGCCTTCGGCAGCATGGAACGGAACGCCGCACATCGGAATATCGTTGCCATTATGCTTGCCTCGTTTGGTCAGGGCAATGTCGAGCGCCTCTGCTGCAGCAACTGCGTCGTCAAAGAACATCTCATAGAAATCGCCCATCCTATAGAATAATAGAGCGCCCCGATGGTGGGATTTAATTTCAAGATATTGCGCCATCATGGGCGTGACTGTCATGGTGGACCTCTTGTTCGTGCCGTCTGACCTTACAAATGTGTGTAGGTGAGGGAAAGCCAAAGTAGATTGAGGCGGGGGGCGTGCTGGGTTAAACGGGATGGGCGCGAGAGAGGATTACGCACATGACCAAGAATAAAGTCACGCCAGAAGAAGCACTTGCATTCCACTTGGAGCCAACGCCCGGTAAGTTCGAGATTGCTGCCACAGTGCCAATGACCACGCAGCGCGACCTTAGTCTTGCTTATTCCCCAGGCGTGGCTGTCCCGTGCGAAGCGATCGCTGAAAACCCAGAACTTGCGTATGATTACACAAACAAGGGAAATCTAGTCGCTGTTATATCTAACGGTACAGCGGTGTTGGGGCTCGGAAACCTAGGGGCGCTTGGATCAAAACCCGTGATGGAGGGCAAGGCGGTGCTTTTCAAGCGTTTTGCTGACGTAAATTCCATTGACATCGAGCTGGACACTGAAGACCCAGATTCATTTTGCAAAGCGGTCAAGTTAATGGAGCCGACCTTTGGGGGGATCAACCTTGAAGATATAAAGGCACCTGAGTGTTTTATCATTGAGCAGCGCCTCAAAGAAGAGATGGACATTCCCGTCTTTCACGATGACCAGCATGGTACTGCGGTTATTTGTGCAGCCGGACTGATCAACGCGTTGCACATCTCAGGCAAAAAAATTGAAGATGTCAAAATTGTGCTGAACGGTGCCGGCGCCGCCGGGATTGCGTGTGTTGAACTGCTGAAATCCATGGGTGCGCGGCATGACAATTGCATTATTTGCGACACTAAAGGCGTGATATATCAAGGGCGAAGCGCTGGTATGAACCAGTGGAAATCTGCCCATGCGATTAAGACAGAATTGCGCACGCTTGAAGAGGCTATGGTTGATGCGGATGTTTTTCTGGGTGTTTCTGTCAAAGGCGCAGTCACGCAGGACATGGTGCTCAGCATGGCGGATAGTCCGGTTATTTTTGCAATGGCTAATCCCGATCCTGAAATCACGCCAGAAGATGCGCATGAGGTCCGTATGGACGCTATCGTTGCGACTGGACGCAGCGACTACCCTAATCAAGTCAACAACGTGCTTGGGTTCCCTTATTTATTTCGTGGTGCGCTAGATATTCATGCGCGTGCGATCAACGATGAGATGAAGATCGCTTGCGCACATGCGTTGGCAGCTTTGGCGCGTGAGGATGTTCCAGACGAAGTGGCGTTGGCATATGGTAAAAACCTAAGCTTCGGACGTGATTATATTATTCCTACGCCATTTGACCCGCGTCTGATTTACCGTATTCCACCTGCTGTTGCTCGTGCAGGAATGAACACTGGTGCTGCGCGCCGACCTATCATCGACATGGATGCTTATGAGCTGAGCCTGAAGTCTCGGATGGACCCAACGGCAAGCATTTTGACCGGTATTAACGCGCGCGCCCGTGCCGCACAGGCTCGCATGATTTTTGCAGAAGGTGACGACCCGCGCGTGTTGCGCGCTGCGGTTATGTATCAACGGTCTGGGTTCGGAAAATCTTTGGTAATCGGGCGCCCCGATGATGTTAAGACTAAGCTTGAAGCAGCGGGGCTGGGTGATGGTGCTCGTGAATTGGAAGTGGTCAATGCTGCCAATACTTCATATTTAGAGACTTATAAATCGTATTTGTACGATCGTTTGCAGCGGCGCGGGTTTGATGGATCAGATGTGCATCGGTTGGCTGCACGCGACCGGCATGTGTTTGGGGCGCTTATGCTGGCCCACGGGCACGGTGATGGTCTTGTGACGGGTGCCACCCGAAAATCAGCTCACATCCTTGATCGGGTCAATCATGTTTATGATGCCGACGCGTCTAGTAAGGCGGCGGGAATCACGGCGTTGATCCACAAAGGTCGGATCGTTTTTATCGCTGATACGCTTGTTCAAGAATGGCCCGACGAAGAAAACTTGGCCGATATCGCGCAACAAGCCGCCACGGTTGCTCGTAATATGGGGCTTGAACCTCGGGTGGCATTTGTGAGCTTTTCCACCTTTGGCTATCCGGTGTCTGAGCGAGCAGAAAAGATGCACCGCGCACCACAGGTGCTTGACGGGCGCGGTGTTGATTTCGAATATGAAGGTGAAATGACTGTTGACGTTGCACTAAACCCTGCCGCGCAACAGGCATATCCGTTTTCACGGTTGACTGGTCCGGCAAATATACTGGTGGTGCCAGCACGGCATTCCGCTAGCATTTCTGTTAAGCTTATGCAGGAAATGGGCGGTGCGACTGTTATCGGTCCGATCTTGGCTGGTGTTGGTGGATCGATTCAGATCTGCTCTTCAAACTCTACGGCAAACGATATTCTGAATATGGCGGTGCTGGCTGCTTGCAAGGTGGGCTGATGGCGGTTTGGAACCTTGGTTCAATCAATATTGATAATGCTTACCGGGTACCGCATCTGCCCAGTGCAGGAGAGACGATCAGCGCTAAATCCTACCAAAAAGGGTTAGGTGGAAAAGGTGCTAATATGTCGGTTGCGATAGCGCGTGGCGCCGCAAGCGTCACGCATATCGGTGCGGTAGGCGCAGACGGCGTATGGGCTGTCGAACGTTTGATGGAGTACGGGGTCGATACCCGCCATATTACAAAGCTGGCCAATGAGGCGACTGGGCACGCAAATATTGCAGTTGCTGACGATGGTGAAAATCAAATTATCATCTACCCAGGGACAAATCGTATGATCACGGACGATATGATCGGGGGGGCTTTGGCGGTTGCGTCGCCCGGTGATATACTTGTTATGCAAAATGAAACGAACGGGCAGCTTCGTGCAGCCAAGATTGCCAAGAAAATGGGCCTTAACGTTGTTTATGCAGCTGCCCCCTTCGAAGCAGAGGCCGTAACAAGCGTTTTGCCATATACTGATCTACTGGTGCTGAATTCGGTAGAGGCCAATCAACTAGAGGCCGTGCTTGGACGATCTCTAAAAGATCTTGATGTGCACCACGTTGTTGTCACACAAGGCGGCGATGGCAGCTGCTGGATCGACGCTTTAGCCAAGTTAGAAACAAAGATTCCGGCTATTTCGGTCGCTTCGGTCGATACGACGGGCGCGGGCGACACGTTTACAGGGTTCCTCGTCGCTGGTTTGGATCGCGGATTGCCGATGATGCAATCTTTGAACCTGGCCACACAAGCAGCGGCATTAATGGTTGCACGTTTTGGTACTGCGGATGTCATTCCGGACTTAAAAGAAATTGAAGAAGCCCGCTTAGGTTAGTTGTCCGCAAATGGGGCGTCCATGCCCCAAAGCTGTTTCACTCTTGCGTCCCGCCCACAGGCTTTACGATACGCTTTGTAAGCTCCGGCTTTGGTTTTTGGTCCAAAGCGGGTTAGCACAAGACCTTTTTGTTTATAATAATTTTGATGATAAGCGTCTGCTGGATAAAAATCTGATGCGTCCAATATTGGGGTGACAACGATCTGAGAAAGTTCTGCTTGTGCGCTGCCCTTTGCTTTTTCTGCCGCTTTACGCTGTTGTGGGGTTACAAAGATTCCTGTTGTGTAAGTGGGGCCTCTATCACAGAATTGGCCACCTTTATCTGTTGGATCAACAGAGCGAAAAAACAACATCAGCAGTGTATCAACAGAAACTTCGGCGGAATCGAACGTTATCTGAACTGCTTCCAGATGGCCGGTGCCGCCATTGACAACCTGTTTATAGGTTGGATTGGCCAAATCGCCTCCGGTAAATCCAGAAATGACCTCAACAACACCATCTACTGTTTCGAAATCAGCTTCAACGCACCAAAAACAGCCGCCTGCTACGACTAGAGTGTCATGTTGTTGCGCATGTAACGACTTGGTTTGAGCAATAAGCCCGAGCAATATCACTATAGCTAAGGCGCAGGTCTTAAATGTATAGATGCGTGACATCGGTTTTCTCCTATGTCGGAAAATGTGCCTGCATATTTCGCAACGCTCAAGTCATGGAACACAGAAATCGCGCATCTGTGAACAGGTGATTTCTATCGGGGCTCGCGGCAAAATCCAGTCGCCTTTGGAAATATTGCTTGCTTATTTTAGGCGGCGGTCTCGTGCGGCCAACAATTTCAGACGTAGGGCATTTAGCTGAATAAATCCTGCTGCATCTTTTTGATCATAGGCGCCGGCATCATCTTCGAAGGTAACATGCGCCTCAGAATACAAGCTATGATCTGACCAGCGACCAACAGTTCGGGCTAGTCCCTTGTAAAGCTTCAAGCGGACTGTCCCAGTCACATGTTCTTGGCTTTTGTCGATCATAGCTTGCAACATTTCACGTTCAGGCGAGAACCAGAAGCCGTTGTAGATTAGTTCGGCATAGCGCGGCATCAATTCGTCCTTGAGGTGCGCCGCGCCCCGATCGAGTGTGATTTGCTCGATGCCACGATGGGCTTCAAGCAAAACAGTGCCGCCGGGTGTTTCATAAATGCCGCGTGATTTCATGCCCACGAAACGGCCCTCGACTAAATCAAGACGCCCGATGCCATGCTTGCCGCCCAGATCGTTGAGCTTGGTTAGAATTGACGCTGGCGACATTGTTTCCCCGTTGATGGAAACCGCATCGCCCTTTTCGAAACTAATTTCGATAAACTCAGGCTCGTTCGGGGCATCCTCTGGGGCTACGGTGCGCTGGTATACGTAATCGGGCGCATCCACGGCTGGATCTTCAAGAACTTTGCCCTCGGACGAGGTGTGTAAAAGGTTGGCATCCACACTGAATGGCGCTTCGCCGCGTTTGTCCGTGGCTATCGGTATTTGGTTTTTTTCGGCAAAATCGATCAGCTTGGTCCGGCTGCTCAGATCCCACTCTCGCCACGGAGCAATCACTTTGATGTCTGGATTCAGCGCATAAGCGGCCAATTCGAAACGAACTTGGTCATTTCCCTTTCCGGTGGCGCCATGTGCAACGGCGTCTGCGCCTTCGGCGGCTGCAATTTCGACCAATCGTTTCGAGATCAGAGGACGTGCGATCGAGGTCCCTAAAAGGTACAAACCCTCATAAAGAGCATTCGCACGGAACATGGGAAAAACAAAATCACGAACAAATTCTTCACGCACATCTTCGACATAAATCGCCGAGGCACCCATCATTTCCGCTTTGGCGCGCGCGGGCTCAAGCTCTTCGCCTTGCCCTAAGTCAGCAGTAAAAGTAACGACTTCACAGCCATATTCAGTTTGTAACCACTTAAGGATGATCGAAGTATCAAGGCCTCCGGAATAGGCCAGCACAACTTTTTTAGGCGCGCTCATTTTATCTTTCCCTTTGAAAGTTTGGCTGGCGATACCTGTTTTGTAGGAAAGGGGCAAGATTGACCGGCACGGCAAGGGTCGATACATCAGTTGAAATTGCAATAGGGGTAAGCATATGAGCTTTCAGGACGACGCGCGTGCTGGGGCGCAAGCAATGCGTGCGATTTTTCCAGAAACACCGCTTCTGCGAAATGACCTTCTGTCGCACCGGTACGATGCTGACATTTGGCTCAAACGCGAGGACTTGAGCCCTGTTCGTTCATACAAGTTGCGCGGAGCATTTAACGCAATGCGCAAGGTCATCGTTCCGGATACGATTTTCGTCTGTGCAAGTGCGGGCAATCATGCCCAGGGCGTTGCGTTCATGTGTCGTCATTTCAAAGTGCGCGGTGTGGTTTTTATGCCGGTCACGACACCGCCACAAAAGGTAATGAAGACCCGGATGTTCGGCGGTTCTCATGTTGAGGTTCGAATGACCGGTGACTACTTTGATGACACATTGGCATCTGCGCAAGCCTATTCTGCCGATGTGGGCGCGCACTTTCTGTCGCCATTCGACGACAATGATGTAATCGAAGGCCAGGCATCGGTCGCAGTCGAGATTGAGGCGCAGTTGGGTCGTGTCCCAGACCGGATTATATTGCCTGTCGGAGGAGGCGGTCTGTCAGCAGGAACGCGCGCCTATTTCGAAAACCGAACAGAATATACTTTTGCTGAGCCAAAGGGAGCAACGTCACTTGCCGAGGCCATTAAGATTGGGCGTCCGGTAGATGTTTCCCCTATTGATTCTTTTGTGGATGGCGCGGCGGTTGCCAAGGTTGGAGAGCGCACCTTTGCGCGTCTATTTGATGTGTCGCAGTCTGACATTTTGTCAATTTCCGAAGATCGAATATGCACAACCATAATAGAAATGCTGAATGTAGAAGGTATTGTTCTTGAGCCAGCAGGCGCTTTAGCAATTGAGGCGCTGGTAGATGTCGCTGACCTGATCAAGGGAAAGACCGTCGTGTGTATTGCATCTGGTGGCAACTTTGATTTTGAACGATTGCCAGAACTTAAGGAACGGGCGCAGAGATTTTCGGGGGTCAAAAAATACTTTATTCTACGCATGCCGCAGCGGCCGGGCGCTCTTAAGGATTTTCTTGGAATCCTTGGGCCAGATGATGATATCGCTCGGTTTGAATACCTTAAGAAATCGGCGAGAAACTTTGGATCGGTTCTTATCGGCATTGAAACATCACATCCTAATAATTTTAAACGGCTGATGCAGGCCCTTGATGATGCCGGCTTCACATACACCGACATCACCGATGACGAAATACTTATCCAGTTCGTAATTTAAGGCGTTTTCACGCGGCGATAATCTGTGAAAGACCATCAAGAAAAACCTTTTTGGACTCTTCGTAGCAAGTCAAGATTGCAGTCAAATCAACGCTAGATCTTTCGCCGGATGCTACCGCTATTTCTCCTTTCTTGCACATGGCCGAAAGGGTAAAAAAGCCAAGGCTCAATGCGCTACCCTTCAGGAAATGCAGATTCTCTTCGAGCGCCTCAGCTGTGGATTCTTCAGTTAGTTGGTCGGTGACTGCTTCCACCTCTTCCACAAACATTGGTACGACTTCTTCAAAGTCGGCCGCGCCAATTTCCTCCCGCAATGTGGATACGTGCTTCCAGCCGATCATAGATACTCTCCGTTTTTATGCGAACAGAAAATCACTTTAAAGTTGAAAAACCGTAACTATGGGGACTAAAACCCGCTAAGCCTACGAACAATTATTTTTCTTATAAAGCACTGTGATGAGCCTCTAAGGCGTTGAGTAGATGCAATCTGTTTTACAAATTTTATGACTATTCCCTTACATTATTGGGATCTGTTGACATTGGGGATGGCTTTACTGGAACAATAGTTCTGTTTAAAATTTGCTTTATGAATAGAGTTTAGAGGCAGATAGCTGTGAGCGGCTGGATGCCAACAAAGTCTTGTTCGGAATGCCCCTTCGGCAGATGACCGGGTCTGTCGAAAGCCTGCTGAAGTGGATTGGGGTGGATTGGGTGGCGCCAGATTTTAGCACATTGTGTCGGGGACCCAAAACTTTGTCATTTTCTCTTCGGTAGCAATGATCAGCGGGGCCGCTGAATCTTCTGCTGAGCTTGTTGACTTGCTTAATCGGGTTCCGCTGAACGAAAAGATCGGCAGAGTTACAGCGGACGCTGCACATGATGTGCGCAAGCGCCTCGATGCGATTGTGGAACGCGATGCAAATGCTGTCATCCTGCCGGGTAAGAACGCCAAGCTTCGGAAGCCTAACAGGCCCGGTGTTAAGGCATGAAACGAAGGGGTTCGCTTCTCAAAGTATCTAAGGAAGCTATTGTGGTGGCAGCTGACAGGATATCACCGCCAAGGCCGCGTTGAGACCAAAATGCACCGTATGAAATTGCTTGATCAGCGTCTCTCGGCACCAGACTATAATCGCCAAGTTGCGGAGATCCAAATTTGTGCTGCAATCCGAGATAGCCGCACCGTACTTGGAATGCCCCAAACAGAGGCTATGGGCTAAATCCATCTGGAGTAAGGGAATAATCCACTTAAGCTCATTTGTGCAACAAATCCGTGGCTTACTGAGCGAAAACGTGCAAATATTTCGCTGTGAAATACGCCAAAACGGGAGTTTCGTCTGCTTGTTTCATTTTTATTTTCTACGTATACGCACAGCTCTAGAGACGTGTAGGAGGGTCAGATGCTGCTGCGCAGATTGTACCGAATTTTTCAACGCTACGCTGACATCCACGTCTCTTTTGATTTGCCAACACCACCTTCTTTGAAAGGCAGAATTGCGTTCAATCCCATCGCGGTAAGGGGGAACCGCATGTGGATAACAGGTCAGACGCAGGCGGATAAAGTGTCCTTGCAAATTAATCGGACCACCCGCGAAATTACACCTCGTGCGGAATCCAAGCAGCTAGATCGTGCCGTCTTTAGTATGGATATCCCACTTGAGATAGGTGATATCACCGTGACCGCATCACAACGGCAACAAAGCATCGAGTTGCTCGTGCCTGGTGTCACGGCATTGAGTTTACACATGGCGCGGGGTGCAACGGCATTGCGTTTTGTGAGGCAGCTTGTGCTGTTATTGCCGCAGATCTATCGCTGGAAGCGTCAGGGTGACTTGGTGGCCCGTGAATAGATTAAGCAGCGTCTTGGGCTTGTGCCGTGCACAAAGGCTTTACCACTAGATGGGAAACTGCTGTTGCCTACTCCGGCCTCGGCGCCCGAGCGGACGAAAACCGCCACCTTGATTATGCCGGTATTCAATGCCTTTGAACTGCTGCCCGAAGCTCTCTCGCGGATTGCTCGCCATTCAGGCCCTGATTGGCGACTGGTGTTGATTGAGGATTGTTCAACTGATCCGCGCGTGCGCTCTTGGCTGCAGGCCTGGGCGCAAGATCCTGCGCATGTTGATCATGTTGATCTGGTCTGCAACGAGGTACCCTTTGGTGGACATTCTACGCACCGGCGCGCGTGACCTGATTTAGCAACCAATTTATGCTAAGCTTTCGGTGCTGTGCCATTCATATTGCAACGCGCCCATGGTGCCGAAAAGACCTGCTTCATATCAACAATCTTGGCGCCTTATCTACATAACGAGAAAATCTATTAAAGAGCTTCTGCCTGACTATACTGTCAATTACAGTTCCTCCGGCGGCTTCTTGGTAGTGCTTGCCGCTTTTCTGAGGGCAAATGCGACAGGCCTGTTGTCCACAAAGACTTCACGTTTGAAAGCCAATTGATGGGATGAATACGACCGCTGGCAGCGCTGGGATCTGTGTGCCCAATAGTTTGTCTATGTCTGTGTAAAGAGTGTCTATTTCTGCCCTCGAATGGCTGAGGAAAAGCAATATGTCCTAGTGTTGAGCGGGTCTGATGAACTGGTCAGGAACGAGATTTTTGGTCTGGCTGATGCCTATCGCCAAAGAATCCAAAGGTGGTGCGCGCTGTTTAAAAAAATAGGACTGCGACGAACTGGATTAATATGCCAGTCGGCGTTGCAATCATTGCTGCCAATAACGCGGCTCCCAGTGGCGTGGGGCGCACAGCTGGGGCCAGAACTCCGGCAATAAATTTGGACTGCGTTATCTTCATGCAGCTTGTTAACTACGTTTTAGGTTTCCAAGGGCTTAATAGTGGCATGGAATTACCGCTTCAACAACATCCTGACTTTGGTACAGCCCTTGAAATGATTGGAGCAAATGTCCGGCGGATCAATATAAAAGGCGCAGCACCAACCCAGATTATCAAACGCTTTGGGATCGATTTCGCATCGCGTGGGCCTATTTGGTTTACGGAAAATCCAGAGGCATTAAGGCAATGTCCGCTCCGTATTATTAATGCAGAGCAACCCAGTGAGATTTATCGAAAGGCGGGGTTCCGGCAGCTTATGACACCAGCCTATGTTGCCGAGCTTAACCTGCTGGATACAGCTTGGTTGACAAGTGCACATGGAAAATGGCGCAATTCTTGGCGTAAGTCGCAAAAATCTAATCTTGAAATTGAGCATGAGACCTTTGACGCGGCTCTGCATGAATGGGTGCTGATCGAAGATCGACTACAACAGCGCCGCAAGAAATACCGCGCTTTATCACATAGCATTATCCACGCTTATGCATCTATCAGCCCGCGCAATGTGATTGTGTTCAGCGCAAGAAAGGAAAACAAGAATGTGGCCGCCATGTTGTTTCTGCAACACGGCCAAGTGGCAACTTATCACGTAGGATGGAGCAGCGCTGCAGGCCGCGAGACCAATGCGCACTACGCTCTTTTGACGAGTGCGACGGATTACTTCGAGAAAAGGGGCATAACGAGATTGGACCTTGGTACTGTGGATACCGAAAACGCACCTGGTTTGGCCAGATTTAAAATTGGCAGTGGCGCACAGATACGTGCCCTTGGGGGCACTTGGCTCCGTATCCCAGGATTATGATGGGAACTGATCGTATGTTTTCGACTAGCTTGCAGCCCTGTTCTGTCGGATCAGAGTATTCTTCAGATTGGTAATTTCACCAGCTTAATTTTGCTGACACGGGCCTCAAAAGGAGGCATATTAACACGCATTGAATATAGTCGATAACGGTCTTAGCAGGTTAACCATTTACCAACATAACCGCGTGATCCAGTATCTTTTTTCAAAGCGTTCAGACGAACGTATTTTTTTGTAAAGAGTTTCTATTTCAGGTGCTTAGTTAAATTAGTTTCAGATGTGATCTGACCCCATCTCACCGACGTCCGAGCGAGCTGGAGCGAGGGCGGCACATCTTTTGAGGCGACGGTTCTGTGAGGCTCACAACCCTTCTGTCCCCATTTCGGTAGAGGAGC
>JAQWVA010000100.1:0-1676 GCA_029250205.1 Tateyamaria sp. | reverse complement strand
ATTTCAGCAGGGTAGACGTTGTAACCGCCTGTTAAGATCATGTCTTTTTTCCGGTCAACAATGTAGACGCAGCCATCTGAGTCCATTGTCCCAAGATCGCCTGTGTGCAGCCAGCCATCTGGTTCAAGCGCTTCTCGGGTTTTTTCCTCATCATTAAAGTATCCCATCATTACGATGGGACCGTTGACCATCAATTCCCCAACCTCGCCGCGCGGCATTGTTTTGGCAGCGTCTTCCGCATCGGCGATCCGCAGCTCACAATAAGGCAACGCGCAGCCGATTGAACCATGTTTGTTGGTGCCATAAAGCGGATGCGTCGAGCCGAGACCAGCAATTTCGGTCATGCCCCAAAGCTCGATCAAAGGTACTTTGAACGCAGCCTCAACCGCCTCCATCGTGGCAACAGGCATGGTTTGACCGCCAACATAACAGCGCGTGAGGCTCGACAGATCAACGTCTTTGAGTGTCGGGCTATTCAGCATGAACATATACATGGCTGGAACGCCGTCGAAAATGGTGGCTTTGTGAGCGGCGATATCCGCAAAGGCCAAATCCACATCGAATGTACGATGCAGCACTAGTTTGCTGCCGAACATCATCATGCTCATCATAATAACATTTGCATAAACATGCGGGCATGGAAGGGCACTGACCACACAATCCTGAGCGCCGCGCATCTGCATCTGGCTGGTCATGGCCCCATTGGTGATCACCGCCCGGTGCGATTGCATTGCGCCCTTGGGGTGCCCTGTTGTGCCTGATGTATAGCCGATTGTTGACAAAGCAGCGGGGTCAACTTCTATCGGTGCAGGAGCTGGAATTGCCGCTGCGATCAGCGCATCAAAGGACACTGCCCCTTCGGCAATGTCGCTGCCAAATGAAATGATGGCATTGACATCCGAAACAGCTTTGACGCCCATGATCCCGGCCACTTTTTCTTGCGAGGCTATGATCGCCTTGGCGCCGCAATCTTTTACGACATACTCGATTTCATCTGGCGTCAGCATGGTATTGACCGGATTGATAATCGCGCCAAGCCGGGCAATTGCGTAATAGCTGACAATCCATTCCCACGAATTAGAGGCATAAAGGGTGACCGTATCTCCAGGTGAGATACCTAAGTCACTCAAGCCACCGGCCGCGCGTTCGACGAGAAGGTTAATTTCATTGAATGAGAATGGTTTCCCCTCAAAAACAAGCGCAACTTTGTCAGAAAACTTTTGTGCGGCTGCGGCTGGAATCTGACCGATATGATTGAGCATTATGTCTCCTAAATCGAAATGTTTTAGTTCTTTGTTGTCGCCGTGACCGTCTCTGCAGCACGTCGCGAGTTTTCAACAGCGGCAAACGTTTGTCTACCAAATATGGACAGCCGCGAAAGCAGTCATTCTTGTTTCTTCGACAAACGGGGAGACTGGGCTCTTCGCGGCCATTAGATCGATCGCAGCAATCATAGGCTGACCGGCGGGATGGCCGTCGAGGACGGCCCAATACTGCCGTTCACGCAAGCTCTCGATGCTGTGGCGCAACTTCCCAGAAGCGGACATTTGAGCAGGTGCGCAGCATTTTTCTACGCTCGATGACTGCAATGCGGACAAAGTTGCCGTTCGTTTCTCTTGATGATTTCAAATACAGAGTTGCGTAGTAGTGGTGGGATATGAATCAAACGACGTCAG
>JAQWVA010000059.1:0-16884 GCA_029250205.1 Tateyamaria sp. | reverse complement strand
TTTAGACCACGTTCACCGACTGCGGTGTCGTAGCCGCCGGGCAGCCGTTCAATAAAGTCGTGAATCTGGGCCGCTTTTGCTGCAGCTTCGATATCGGCCTGACTGGCCTGATCCCGGCCATAAGCGATATTGTAGCGGATCGTGTCGTTAAAAAGCACCGTGTCTTGCGGCACCACACCGATGGCCGCGTGAAGACTGTCTTGAGTGACATCACGCAGATCTTGCCCATCAATTCGCAACGCCCCGCCGTTCACGTCATAAAAGCGGAACAACAACCGGCCAATCGTCGACTTTCCGGAACCCGTCGATCCGACGATCGCCAGCATCTTGCCCGGTTCTGCCACAAAGGATACGCCCTTAAGAATCGGGCGCGGGGTATCATAGCCAAAATGCACATCAGCCAATTCAATTTGCCCACCCCGAACAACCAATGGCCTGGCATCTGGGGCATCGACAACTTCTGCGGGTTGATCAAGCAGGTCAAACATTTCACCCATGTCCACAAGCGCCTGTCGTATCTCACGATAGACAGTGCCCAGAAAGTTCAAAGGCATTGTGATCTGAATCATGTAGGCATTGACCATAACGAAATCACCAACAGTGAGCGCACCATTCTGCACGCCGATCGCGGCCAGAACCATGACGCCAACAAGGCCGGCTGTGATGATCAACGACTGGCCAAAGTTCAAGAACGCCAGGGAATAGCTGGTCTTGAGGGCGGCCGCTTCATACCGCTCCATTGCGCCGTCATAACGGGTGGCTTCGCGCGCTTCCGCCCCGAAATACTTGACGGTTTCATAGTTCAAAAGGCTGTCGATGGCCTTTTGGTTGGCGTCCGTGTCCTGATTGTTCATCTCACGGCGCAATTTTACCCGCCACTCAGTGACCGCAAAGGTGAACCAAACATAGAACCCGATCGTTACAGCAACGATCAACAGATAGCTGACATCAAACAGTATTGTCAGGATCACACCGATCAGCACCAGCTCCAAAACCAAGGGACCGATTGAAAACAGCAGAAATCGCAACAGAAATTCAACGCCCTTGACCCCCCGTTCGATGATACGGCTCAGCCCGCCCGTTTTGCGAGTAATGTGATAGCGCATCGACAGGCGGTGAATATGCTCGAATGTTTCACGCGCCAGCATGCGCAGCGCCCGTTGGGCCACGCGCGCGAAAACCACGTCCCGCAACTGCTGGAACCCAACGTTCAACAAGCGCGCCATACCATAGGCAATGGTCAGCCCGATCGCCCCCAGCGCCAATGCCGATACGCCATCCCCGGCAAGCGCATCAACCGCATCACGGTAGATCAGGGGTGTCCCGACCGAAACCAACTTTGAGGCAATAAGCGCAATCATCGCCAGAATGACGCGCTGTTTGACCCATGCTTTGTCCTGTGGCCACAGATAAGGAACCACCTTGCGAACCGTGCGCCAGCCAGACTGACGCTCAGCGCGGCCTTCATTTTGCGACGGATCTGGTGTGCGCTTAGTCGGATCGACTTGCGTTGCGGTGTCTGTGGTATCGGTGGGCATATAGAAACGACCTGTTAGTTAGACGTTTTACTTAGTCCAACGCGCGCGTGCTTGCCAGAGGGCTTGGTCCGCTCCACATGCCAGCTCACATCAGGCTGGACCAATGTCAAAATTTGCCCGCAGCGCTAAACAAAAGATCTGAACATTTCTGCTTAATAAACCCAAAGAGCAGCCTTAGTTAGGCAAGGCAAATACCTGTCCCGGATAGATCAGATCCGGATCACGGATCGAATCGCGATTGGCCTCAAAGACTTGCACATAAAGCCGCCCTTCCCCATAGCGTTCGCGCGCAATCGCCCAAAGCGTCGCCCCGGTTTGCACCGTCACTTGCGTCGCCAATGCCTGTGGGTTGTCCACGGCAGCCAAAGCGACGGGATCCTCTCTCTTGAAAGGGGTTTCGACGCGGCTGGTAACATCACCTGTTTCATCCACTTGATCCACCCGGAGCGTATAAACACCCGTGTCGATATCAGGAAGATTGCCGCGCCAACGCCCTTGTGCATCGACATTCAATTCCGTGACAGGACGGTTGTTCACATAAACACGGACAACTTCGGATTCCGATTGCGCACGACCAGCCAACTGCACATCCCCTTCGGTCGAATAGCTGATCGTATCGATTGCAATTGTATCAAGAGCCTGTGGTGCCAGATTCAGAACCTCGACACCTTGGGCAGTGGATTTCAAAACTGTAATCTGCTGCGCCTTGGCCGCGGGTGTCGACGCATCTGTTACATCCTGAGCCTGGGATGTCTCGGGTTCCACAACTGCCGCGACTTTCGGCGCTTTGGTGGGTTTGGGCACAGCTGCAGCATCTGATGTGGGTGTTGGCGTTGACTGTGGGGACTCAACGGCCGCAGTTTTTGTGGGTGATTCCTCTTGAACATCCGTTACCGTTGCTACAGCCACTTTGTCTTGTGCGACGGCTGGCACGGGCGCCTCCGCCGCATCTTGCCGTCGTGTCGAAACAGCTTCAGTCGTCGGGCTTTCCGCCTCTGGCTTGGCAACGGCAACTTTTACAGGTGCAGGGGCCGGCACCTTGGCTTTTGGCTCGGGAGCAGGCTCTTGTTCCACGGGACTTGCTGACGCCACAACGGCAGACGTCTGTGCGGCCGGGTCGGTCGCAGCCGATTCCGACGATTTCGTTGGGTCTGGCGTTGCCTCGGGCGTGAGCGCTGCAACATCCTGCTCCTTGATTACGACGGGTGCGGGCGTCTCTATTGGGTCCGGAGTTGCCTCGTGCATCACTGCTGCAACATTCTGCTCTGCAGACGCTGTCGCGGGCGTTTCCTGAGGAGTGGCCTTCACGACATCCGGCTCCACGGTTGGGGTCGGCTTAGCAACGACCGTGTCACCCTGCGAAATCGGCGTAGGTTCTGTTGTCACTTCTGCCAAAACGGTCGGAGCGGGTTTTACAGGAGCCAGAATAATTTCATCGAGAGAGGCCAGATCCACTTCGCCGTTGCGCTGCACCACAGTCAGAACCCGGGCGGTCGCGGTCGGTTCAATGATTGTGATGGCAGCAAAGCCACCATCCGAATTTGCTGTGCTGCGCGTGTTTTCGACCCCATCGATTAAAATCAATATAGTACTACCAGGAGCGGCGCGCCCAGCAATAATCGTCAGCCCGTCGGATTCCACGCGAACTTCATCGATCGAAGGGGGTGTTTCAGGCACCTGCGCCACAACTTCGGCTTCAGCTTTCACAGGCTCCTGCGTTTCGTTTGCAGGGGCGACTTCGGCAACAGGTTTTCCTGGCAGCTCAGCAGGTAACGCCGCAGACGGGGCTGCCCTATTATTGATATAAACGCCAGCCGATACCACAGCCACTGCAGCGACTGCAGCAAATCCGACGATCGCACCGTTTGAGCCAAATCGGGCTGCCCACTTCGACATTTTCTTCCTTCCTAGTTCCCGAATTCAAAACGGGTTTATTGCGCTTCCTTATCAGGCAGCGATAGAACGGTCAAAAGACGTTCACCAGAGCCCAGTTGCATTTTTGCACCGAAAAAGGAAGCCCAAGTGCCCAATACATCCGTCTGCGTCTATTGTGGGTCCCGAACCGGGACCGATCCCGCGTATTTGACCGAAGCCAAAGCCTTAGGGCGCGGACTGGCAGAACGCGGCTGGCGGCTGGTTTATGGCGCGGGGGATGTGGGTTTAATGGGCGCTGTGGCGCGCTCTGCACAGGCGGCGGGCGGTGACACCTTTGGTGTCATTCCCAAACATCTTGTTGAATGGGAAGTCGGCAAGGTCGATCTAACCCGATACATCGTCACCGAGACCATGCACGAACGTAAAAAGGTCATGTTCATGAACTGTGATGCGGTTGTGGTGCTGCCCGGCGGTGCCGGATCGCTGGACGAACTGTTCGAAGTTTTGACATGGCGCCAGCTTGGCTTACACGACAAGCCAGTTTTTCTGGTCAACGTCAACGCTTACTGGGATCCGCTTCTAGTACTTCTGAAACACGTGGTGGCGCAGGGATTTGCCGACGCAGCACT
Organism: Tateyamaria sp.; assembly: GCA_029250205.1. Classification (GTDB taxonomy): domain Bacteria; phylum Pseudomonadota; class Alphaproteobacteria; order Rhodobacterales; family Rhodobacteraceae; genus Tateyamaria. Next base: position 12,842 of record JAQWVA010000059.1, on the reverse strand, counting down.
GCTGGATTATTTCGTAGATGTACCCAACGCTGCGGCAGCGCTTGAGGCGTTGCCGTGATTTGAAACAAAGCTGTTTCGAGCAGTTTTCTGACATGGGAAACTAAAAACGCCCCGGTTTGACACGGGGCGTGATATTTGCAGGTCTGTGTCCACCTATTCTACAGGCGGTTCGCAGTATCACATACGGGACGCGACGTTTTCCCAGTTCACCAGATTATCAAGGAAGTTCGTCAGATACACAGGCCGCTTGTTGCGGAAGTCGATGTAGTAGGAATGCTCCCAAACATCACAGCCCAACAAAGCGGTCTGGCCAAAGCAAAGCGGGTTCACGCCGTTCTCGGTCTTGGTCACCGCGAGTGAGCCGTCAGCATTTTTAACCAGCCAGCACCAGCCTGAACCAAACTGTCCCGCACCCGCAGCCGAGAATTGCGACTTGAACGCGTCGATAGAGCCAAAGTTTTCGGTCAGCGCTTTTTCAAGTTCACCCGGCATGGCGGTTTTACCAGGGCCCATCATCTCCCAGAACTGGTTGTGGTTCCACAACTGGCTGATGTTGTTGAAGATGCCATTCTGAGCCACGGCAGAGGCGTCGTAGGTGCCAATGATGATCTCTTCGAGAGATTTTCCGGCCCATTCGGTGCCCTCGATCGCCTTGTTGCAATTCGTGACATAAGCATTGTGGTGCAGATCGTGGTGGTATTCCAGCGTTTCTGCGGACATGCCATTGGATGCGAGCGCGTCGTGGGCATAGGGAAGATCAGGAAGTGCAAAAGCCATTGTCGGCCCCCTTTTGTAAATTCACTTTGTGACTGACAGATTGTGCGCAACGCCGCAAGATCAAGGGTGATCTGAACTGTTCGCTAACCCGTTGCGATTTTTTCACATATTTTTTCGCGGGCAGCTTGCTACTGTTTGTCAAAAGACCATGTCAGACCTGCGTCTGAAAAAGTACACTTACCCTTAGGCTTCTATCAAACCCCACTCAAAGACTGATATCGCCGGACCTGTACCACGGCGATTGGGAGCTATGATGTTTTACGCGCAGAAACATTCTTTGTTTAGCGAAAGAAATCGGCGGCATTACCCTTTTGTGCCGCCCCCCTCAGCAGATCAAAGACATACTGCGCCTGACTGCGGAAACACACGATTTGAAAGGTTTTTTCATCAGACATCCAGAACGCAGCTGCAACCTGCGCCATGCGCGAGCGTCGGAACGTGCCCGGGCCAAACGCCTCTGGGCTAAAATCAACCGGAGCCAGTTTCGCCATCACCTCGCGCGCGTTTTCACCAGAAACGCGAAACACGGCCCTTGCATCTGACACGTCAACAGCCAGCGCATGGGCCTTAGCAAGGCCAATGTGCATCTTTGCCAGTGTTTCATCCACGGCGTCGTAAGGGCACAGGATCAGCACCTCATCGGGCGACATCCAGCACAACCCGCCATCACCGCTGACACGAGCCTGTCCGGGTCCAGGCATGGCCACACCTGATGCAGCCTTGACTGCCTTTTTGACCGCAGGCGCATTCAGATCTGCACGCAGGGTGATCATGCCCTGCAACGGCGCTTCGGCTACGTCGGCAATCCCATCCGACCATATAGCCCCGTTCAAAGCACTGACAGCATTAGACATTCTGCTTCTCCCCATCCGGATCGAAAAAGACCGGGCTGACGATCCTGGCCTGATAGGTCTTGCCATCTGTCCCGGGGAAATCGATGAACTCGCCCATCCGCTCTGGCCCGTGCAACACAAGGCCCATGGCGATCCCCTTACCAAGGGTCGGCGAGTGGTATGTCGACGTCACACGCCCCTGCACATTGCGTTGACCATTCGCATTTGTGCCATCCGCAACCGCATAGGCGCCGTCTGGCAAGACAGAGCCATCCACCGTCTCAAGCCCCACAAGCTGCCATCGGTTTGGATCGGCCATGTGGCTGCGGGTATGCGCACGCTTGCCCAAATAGTCCTCTTTCTTTTTCGACAGTGCCCAATGCAGACCCAGATCTTGGGGAATGACCGTTCCATCAGTCTCGTCACCAATCATGATAAAGCCCTTTTCGGCGCGCAAGATGTGCAGCGCTTCGGTGCCGTAGGGCATGGCCCCCAACTCAGCCCCTGCCGCCATGACAGCATCCCAGAACGCCTGTCCTTCACTTGCGCGCACAGCGATCTCATAGCTCAACTCACCTGAGAAAGAGATCCGATAGACCCTCACGTCAAATCCACCGAGCGAGCCATCCGCCCATTCCATAAAGCCAAGCGCCTCTTTTGAGACATCCATACCGCCCATATTCTCAAGCGCCTTGCGGGCATTCGGACCCACAACAGCCACCTGCGCGCATTGTTCGGTGACATTGGCAACATATACGTCCCAATCCCACCATTCGGTCTGGAGCCATTCTTCCATATGGCCATGGATGCTTTCAGCACCCCCGGTGGTGGTGTGGCAAAGATAGGTTTCTTCATCGATGCGCGCGACAACGCCGTCATCAATCAGAAATCCATTTTCACCGCACATCAAACCATAGCGGCATTTGCCCGGCTTCAGCGTGCTCATCATGTTGGTGTAGAGCATGTCGAGGAATTTTGTCGCGTCCTTGCCCTTGACGATGATCTTGCCAAGCGTCGAGGCATCCAGAACACCCATGTTCTGGCGTGTGTTGGCAACCTCGCGCATCACGGCATCGTGGACGCTTTCGCCTGAACGGACAAAGGCATAGGGCCTGCGCCATTGGCCGACAGGCTCCCAATCCGCACCATTGGCCCCATGCCAGTCGTGCATCGGTGTGCGCCGGATCGGTTGAAAGACATCACCGCGCGCTTCGCCGCCAATCGCCCCCATAGAAATGGGTGTATACGGCGGGCGGAACGTCGTGGTTCCCGTTTGCGGAATGGGTTGATTCAGCGCATCGGAAAGTATTGCAAGGCCATTGATATTACTAAGCTTTCCCTGATCTGTTGCCATGCCCAGCGTGGTGTATCTTTTGGCATGTTCGACGCTTTCAAATCCTTCTTGCGCGGCAAGTTGCACATCGCTGACCTTGACATCGTTCTGGTAATCCAACCACGATTTTGCCCGCAAAGCTACGCCTGCGCCATGCGGCATCATCCAGACCGGCGCCATCGGGGCCTCGGCCATCGACGTGGCTTGGGGTGCCAGAGTATTTTCAGGTGCGAAGCCAGTAGCCTTTGCCGCAGCCTGCCCCATTGCGTGGGCATCTCGGACGATATCGTTCAAGTCAAAATAACCGTTGGCAGCGCCTGCTGCACTGACAAAGGCTGTGCCATCCGCACCCGTCGGTGCTTTCTCCAAATCGGGGTGGAACATGGCAAATTCATTGCTCCAAACAAGCTTGCCACCACAATGTGACCACAAATGCACCACAGGCGACCAGCCACCCGACATGGCAACCGCGTCACAGGCGACGTCTTCCAACACAGCGCCTTCGCCAGCCTGAGCACAGATCGCAACGCCGCTTACGCGTTTACCACCCAGCACCTTGGCGACACCATGTCCCATCAGAACGCGAATGCCTCGGGACTTTGCCTCGGTCACCAGTGCACTATCGCTTGAGAGGGTCCTGGCATCGATAATTAACGGAACGGTTAAACCCGCATCGTGCATAACCAGCGCGGTTCTATAAGCATCATCATTGTTGGTCACAACGACGGTACGGTCGCCCGCGCTGACCCCGAAATTGACGGCATAGTCGCGCACCGCAGAGGCAAGCATTACCCCCGGAATGTCGTTGCCCGCAAAGCTGAGCGGCCGTTCTATAGCCCCGGTGGCTGTCACGACGTGCCCGGCCCTGATCCGCCAAAGGCGATGTCGCGAGCCCTTCTGTTCAGGCGCGTGATCGGTCAGCCGTTCATAACCCAGCACATAGCCGTGATCATAGACACCTGCCCCCATCGTCCGCAGACGCATGCTTACGTTGGCCATCTGGGACAATTCAGCAACCAGACTGTTCACTGCCTTTTCAGCAGGGTGATCACCAATCTCTCCACCATCAACGGGTGCGCGCCCCCCCCAATGGGCCGTTTGTTCGAACACAATGACCTTTGCCCCGGCCAGCGCCGCAGCCTTGGCCGCATGCAAGCCTGCAATCCCACCGCCAACCACAAGCACGTCGCAGAAGGCATAGAAATGCTCATATGTGTCCGCATCCCGCGACTTGGGAGCCTGGCCGAGGCCAGCTGCCTGCCGAATGAACGGCTCATACAGATGTTTCCAAAGGGGACGCGGGTAAATGAATGTCTTGTAGTAAAAGCCCGCTGGCATGAAGCGCGACAGCTTGGCGTTGATCGCTCCGACATCAAATTCTAGGCTAGGCCAATGGTTCTGGCTGGTGGCGTCTAACCCGTCGAACAATTCGGTCGTAGTGGCACGTTGGTTGGGTTCAAATTTGCCCTCAATCCCAAGATTTACCAGCGCATTGGGTTCTTCTACACCGGACGCAACAATACCGCGCGGACGGTGGTATTTGAAAGACCGGCCAACAAGCATCTGGTCATTGGCCAGCAGTGCGGACGCCAAAGTATCACCCTCGAACCCTTTGAACTGCTTGCCGTTGAAGCTGAAATGGATCGCGCGATCTTTGTTCAGAAGACGACCCTGTGAGGCAAGACGCGTGCTCATGTGATCAGGCCTCGGCGCGGGCTGGAAGCGCAGGAGCCTCCGGCGGGAGTTTTTCTGGCAAGATGAAAGTGGATCATTGAATATCCCTCCAGGTCCATCCGGGGCGTTTTGCGGTAATTTTATCGATCAGATCCTGCGGCGGGCGCAAGGTTTGGGCAGAATAGGTGCCAAAGACCTCGAGTGTTGTTGTGCAGCGAGCCACATGGAACCACTTGCCGCAGCCATAGACGTGGCGCCATCGCTCAAAGTGCACCCCCTTGGGGTTTTCGCGCACGAACAAGTAGCTTTCGAATTCATCATTCGACGAGCCCGGGCCAAACCGGGTCAGATGTGCCTCTCCGCCTGCATGAAATTCGGTCTCTTCGCCGATTTGCCCACAGTAGGGGCACGTCAGTATCAACATGTGCAGGCTCCGTTCAGTGACGTGCGTCGGCAGGGGCCGGACGTCGCAACATGCCCCACCTTCGCGGTGTCTTTGGTTTTTGTGGCTATATTTTTGCCGCAGCCCCCCAGTGAGATCGGGTTTGGACGTGGGGCCGAACAACGTCTGGTTGCTGCCTTGTGAACACGCCCACCGCGCTCGGCACTTACGATTTTACGTGACGCGGTACGTCGGATCGTGGCAGTGTCAGCCTGAGTTGACAGGAGAATGCCATGAGCAAGGAAATGGGGGCCATAGTGGTCTTTGGTGCGATTATCGTTGGCGCGTTGATCATGTTTGCGTTGGAACAGCGTGCCGCTGCCAAACGTAAGGCAGCCCGTGGCGGGCGCGAGATAGACGTGAGCGACCTTATCGCCTTTGGCTCGGCTGCGGGCGCAGGGAAAAAGACCAAAGCCGCTGACTAGATAATTGGGGTGGTTCGACGCGACGCCCATAAGTGCGTTTAGTTGCAACATCAGCATTGACCAACCCCGCAGATCAAAAGCACGTTCACCCATCGATCGCCAAAGCCCCATTGCAACGTGGCTACGGTAAGCAGCAAGACGTTCAAAAAATTGAACATATCAGCCTTCTGACGTAGGCTGTCAAAGTTGCGTTCTTCGGTCAGGTAGTCAACCGAGTAGCCCTGTTTCGGGATTTCTGTAGGTGGTGTGCCTTGTTTGAGCGCAGTCAACTCGATACCGAATTCGTGCAAAATCTTTTCTACCGATTTCTGGCGGCCTTGCTCGATCGTCGCTAGCCTGTTGGAAAAAAACAATACAGATGCCGCAACACCAAGGGCACCAAACCGCTGAAACAGTTCGGCATTTTCAGACCAAATCATCAGTACCGTGCCGATGGCCCAAGCTGCAAGGCCAACATAAGCGACAAGTCCCGCAAAACGTCGAAGGATATAGCGTACGGCCAACATGATCAGTGTGCCACTCCGGCAGCAACGCTTTCGTCAATGAATTTCCCCGCACGGAACCGATCCAGCACGAATTCTTCGGTCAGCGGCGAATGTCCCTTGGCGATCAGTTCCGCCATAGCCCAGCCAGAACCGGGGATTGCCTTGAACCCACCAGTACCCCAGCCACAATTGACAAAGACACCGTCGACCGGCGTTTTGGACAGGATCGGCGATCGGTCTCCTGTCACATCAACAATGCCGCCCCATTGTCGCAACATCTTGAGGCGAGAGATCATTGGAAACGTTTCGATCAGGGCACGCACGGTTTCCTCGATATGATGGAAAGATCCACGCTGGGTATAGTTATTATACCCATCGGTCCCACCGCCGATCACCATTTCGCCTTTGTCAGATTGGCTCATGTAGCCGTGCACGGTGTTGGCCATCACAACGACATCCATACAGGGCTTGATGGGTTCGGAAACCAGCGCCTGCAATGCTACGGACTCAAGCGGCAATCTAAAGCCCGCCATGTCAGCCAAATGACCAGAGTGACCAGCCACAACGACGCCAAGCTTGGCGCAGTCAATCGGGCCTTTGTTGGTATCGACGCCGCTTACCTTGCCACCCTCACGGCGGATCGCTGTGACCTCACATTTCTGAATAACATCCATGCCCATGTCAGAGCATGCCCGCGCATACCCCCAAGCAACCGCGTCGTGCCGCGCCGTGCCGCCCCTTGCCTGCCAGAGCCCCCCCAGCACCGGGTAGCGTGGCCCATGGATATTGATAATCGGCACCAGTTCTTTGACCTTTTCGGGGCCGATAAATTCTGTGGTTACACCTTGCAGGGCATTGGCATGGGCCGTGCGCTGATAGCCACGGATCTCGTGCTGGGTCTGGGCCAACATGATAACGCCGCGCGGGCTGAACATGACATTATAATTTAAATCCTGGCTCATTGTTTCATAGAGCGAGCGGGATTTTTCATAGATAGCGGCAGAAGGATCCTGCAGATAGTTTGAGCGGATGATCGTTGTGTTACGGCCAGTATTGCCGCCACCAAGCCACCCTTTTTCAAGTATTGCGACGTTGGTTATTCCGAAATTCTTGCCAAGATAATAGGCCGTCGCCAACCCGTGGCCACCGGCGCCAATGATGATGACGTCATATTTCGACTTGGGCTCAGGCGCGCGCCATGCTCGTTCCCAACCGGTATGATAGCGTGCGGCTTCCCGAGCGATGGCAAAGGCAGAGTAGCGTTTCATAAGGATATGTCCGGCACTGGATTCGAAAAAGGTCAACAAGCGTTTTAATGGCTTTATGACAGAAGAAAAAGTCAAGCGCTGGCGGCGTTTCATAGCAGTTTTGCGACACAGACCCGATCCTTATGGCCTGTCAAGCAACGATGTGTTGTTGCAGCGTTGGTGCTATCTGGATGCTTTGACCCTTTTGCATCGCGATTGCACAGGTTAAGTCAATAAAGAGAATGCAAATCAAAGGGCAATGATGCTGTTCTGGATTGTCACCGCCGTATTAACGCTGAGCGTGGTTTCCGTCCTGTCGGGTGCGCTAATAGGCGCGCGTCGGGATGCCCGTCCTCCCGCAGCTTATGATCTTGACGTTTACCGCGACCAACTCAAAGAAGTGGAGCGCGACTTGGCGCGTGGTGTGGTGTCCGAGAGTGATGCCGAGCGTGCGCGCACTGAGGTCTCGCGGCGCATTCTGCAGGCGGATGCCGCCGTCCGAACTAGCATCTCTCAAACACATCCGACAGGAGGTATGCTGATCGCGGCCATAACGTCAGTTGTTATCGCGGGTGCGTCTTATTTGATGTATTTACAGCTGGGTGCACCGGGCTACGGCGACCTGAGACTAGCAAACCGGATCGAAATGGCCGAAACGCTGCGTGCAGAAAGACCCAGCCAGACGACAGCCGAGGCCAGTTTGCCCAATAAAGGGCCGCCGCTCAATCTTTCGCCGGATTATGTGGCTCTGGTCGAGCAGCTGCGCGAAACCGTAGGCGCGCGGCCAAATGACTTGCAAGGACAGGTTTTGTTGTCACAATCCGAAGGACAGCTGGGCAACTTTGCTGCCGCCCATGCTGCCAAGGCCCGTGTGCTTGCAATCAAGGGCGCAAACGCAACGGCCACCGATTTTGCTGACTACGCCGATCTGTTGATCCTAGCCGCTGGCGGCTATGTATCGCCCCAAGCCGAGGGGGTTCTCGAACGTGCCTTGTCTATGGATCCGGCCAATGGGCCCGCGCGCTATTATTTTGGACTGATGATGTCGCAGACGGGTCGGCCTGATACAGCCCTGCGCGTCTGGGACCAATTGTTGCGTGAGGGGCCGCCAGATGCACCCTGGGTGCAGCCAATCGAAGCTCAGATCGAAGAGATGGCGATGCGGGCCGGTGTAAACTATGCCCGCCCAGCGATTGGCACCGGTCGTGGCCCCTCTGCCGCTGATATCGACGCAGCGGGCGACATGAGCCCGGCAGAGCGCATGGAGATGATCCAGGGCATGGTGGCGGGCTTGAGTGACCGCCTGGCAACCGAGGGCGGGCCAGTCGAAGACTGGTCACAATTAATATCTTCTTTGGGCGTGCTGGGACAAATGGATCAGGCACGCGCTGTCTTTGAAAACGCGTTAAAAGCATTTGGCGACAACCGGGCAGCGATGGACTTGTTAAACCGCACCGCAGACCGGATCGGCCTGCAATGATAACTGATAACACAGAAGAATTCGTCGCTGCATTACCGCCATTTCGTGCGCTTATGGGTTTGGACCTTGGTGAGAAAACCATAGGTGTGGCTGTATCAGACACGCACTTGTCGGTTGGATCTCCGCTCGAAACTGTCCGACGAAAGAAATTTGGACTGGATGCTGCGCGCCTGCAGGCATTGATTGCCGAACGCTTTGTGGGTGGAATAGTGCTGGGACTGCCGCGAAATATGGACGGCAGCGAAGGTCCGCGCTGCCAATCCACCCGCGCATTTGCTCGCAACTTTGCCCAGCTTTGGAACGGCCCAATCACCTTTTGGGACGAGCGGCTTAGCACAGTGGCTGCGGAAAAAGCGCTGCTTGAGGCGGATACGACGCGCAAACGTCGCGCAGAGGTCATTGATCATGTGGCGGCGAGCTATATCCTACAGGGATTGCTGGATAGGCTAGCTGTAATGAAGAGGCCCAGATGACGCGCGCAGTCCCTGAAAATTTGGTTTGGAAACGGGACGAAATAGAAAGCCCATGTGTCCAAATCTGCATTATTCATCCCGAAACACGGCTGTGTTCGGGCTGTGCCCGATCAATCGACGAGATCGGAAGCTGGAGCCGTATGACCCATGAGCAACGCCGTGCAATAATGGACGACCTGCCCAACCGCAATGCTGCCCCATCCGGCCGACGTGGTGGCCGAAGCGCACGTCTAAAACGCTGAATCGGCTGGTTTGCTGTCAGACGCGTGGGACAGACAATTGTTTTAAACCTACGAATGGGCGGTCAAACGAGCCGCGCTATTCGTCATTCGCCCAGCCAGTCGGCAGGGTTCGCGAATTCAGGTCTAAAAAACGCAACCATCCGGCCGGATGCAGCCGGACCTTGCCAAGGTTCTGTGCCGTGCACCGCAAATCGATGGATTAGATAGCTTTGCCCGAGCGTCGCCGTCAACAAAACCTTTTCGCAGGTTTCAAACACACGCCGACGTGCGGCGTGATAGGCATCTGTGACGTCCACAGAACCGATATGTGCCGATCCAATCGCAGCCCGCAGGGCGTTTTGCATGATCCGATGACTGCCACGCCACACGACGGTTGGCGCTTGACGCGCATCCGTCAGGGGCACGCCCAAAACATAGGCATGAAATTCTCGAGCATAGCGCCGCCGCTTGGGTCCTTCAGGTAGCAGACCATCGACGTGGGCGGCCGAACGGGCGTTCCGGTAGCGGTAATTGGCATCGCTTTCGTCCAGATCCTGCCGAGGATAACCAGGATAGATAATGGACAGTTGCGCCCGATGCAGTGGCAGTTCCGGCACAAGCGGCAACCAAGGTCCAGCCAAGGGCACCCCGTCAACTGACCCGTCAGATGCATTTGGCAACGCATCCACTCCGACGAACCAGGTCTTGCCATGCCGTAGGTTAGCTGTCCGTGCAACCGGATCAGACGCGATGCGATGTGCCAATGGTTTTGCTGCTTTTACCCATGCACAGACCCGATTATCGACCTGAAACAAAATAAAGCCATCGTTTTCAATCATCGCAAATGCACCTTGGGCCATATTCTGAACACAACACGCATGAGAACCCTAACCAATACAAACATATCAGGAATCTGATTCACATTTATTGGCGCAGGCATAGTATAAATCCAGCAATCACAGTGTATTACACAGCTCAAGCCGCCGGGGCCAAAGCCGTCACCTGCGCGAGTGCTGCCTCGACCAATTCAGGGCCTGCGCCCGGGTTTGTAGCACCTTCGCTCAACATTCGGCGCCATGCACGAGCGCCAGGTCGCCCCGCAAACAAGCCCAGCATGTGACGCGTCACCTGATGCAAACGCCCCCCCGAGGCAAGGTGCGTTTCTATATATGGCAGCATAGCGGCAACCGCATCTTCGGCTGTTGTATCCAAACATTGACCAAAAATTCGCCGATCTGCGCAACAAAGAATATCGGCAGGCTGGTGGTATGCCGCCCGCCCAATCATGACACCATCAAGCCCTGCTTCCAGCATCGCTTCGGCATGATCAAGCGACGTGATACCGCCATTAATCGTGATGTGCAGATTTGGAAAATACTCCTTCATTTGCATGACAAGCGGATAGTCCAGCGGTGGTACATCACGGTTTTCTTTGGGGCTTAGCCCTTGCAACCAAGCTTTGCGGGCATGGATCGTGACCCGTTCGCACCCTGCTGCAACGATGCGGGACAAGAATTCGGGCAAAACTTGGTGCGGGTCCTGTTCATCCACGCCGATGCGGCATTTCACTGTGACTTCAACATCCACTGCGTCCCGCATGGCCACAACACAATCCGCAACAACCGCCGGGCTCCGCATGAGCACCGCGCCAAACGCTCCTGACTGCACCCGGTCAGAGGGGCAGCCGCAATTGAGGTTGATCTCTTGATAGCCAGCACGTGCACCCATCTTTGCGGCCTGCGCCAACTCAGCCGGATCAGAGCCACCCAATTGAAGTGCGACCGGGTGCTCTGCCGGATCATGGTCCAGCAAATACAGCGCCGCACCCCGCACCAAAGCAGGCGCGGTAACCATTTCCGTATAAAGCAGCGCCTGCCCGCTCAACTGCCTGTGCAGGTATCGGCAATGACGGTCCGTCCAGTCCATCATGGGTGCAATGGATAGCCTTGCAGACCTGAAAACATCTGATTTTGTTAGCTTTACTTTCAAGACTTGTTCCGCATCGTTTCACACATTGTTGCACATTTTTGCTTGTTTTTGTCCGTTGTTTACTATCTGAACGAGATAGGTTGTTCAAATTGACCAAAAATGTTGTTCAGATATGCCCCAGATTATAGAACGAAAACGCCAAGATGGTTCCATCGCGTATGTTGCACAAATCAACATCAGGCGAAATGGCAAATGGGCACACCGCGAATCCCGAACCTTTGACAAGCATTCTTCAGCTGCAGCATGGTTCAAAAAGCGGATGAAGGAAATCACTGCAGCTGGCACTGACCTGTCTGCTGTCAAAAGCAAAGGCAGAACCCTAAGCACTGCCATCGACCGCTACATAACGAAAGCGTCAAGGAAATTGGCCGCACCAAGGCACAAGTGCTGCGCTCAATTCGTAAATATGACATCGCGTCGATGAACTGCAATGAAATCCAAAGCCATGACATCGTGCAGTTTGCCAAAGAACTTGGCGCGACACGAACACCCGCAACCGTTGGGAACTACATGTCCCACCTTGGGGCAATTTTTGCAGTGGCCAGACCCGCATGGGGCATTCCACTGGACCAGCAGGCGATGAAAGATGCGTTCGCGGTTTGCAATCGCTTTGGCATAACCGGCAAAGCGAAGAAGCGTGACCGCCGCCCTACCCTAGACGAACTGGAAGCACTGCTGACCATGTTCGAAGACAAGCACCATCGCCGCCCCAACTCACTGCCAATGCATCGCCTAGTTGGGTTCGCGCTGTTTTCTACGCGACGGCAGGAAGAAATCACGCGGGTGGCTTGGAAGGGTTTGGACCAGACGCACAGCAGGGTGTTCATCAAAGACATGAAACACCCCGGTGACAAAGTGGGCAATGACGTGTGGTGCGACCTACCGGCCCCCGCCATGAACATCGCGCTGGCAATGCCACGGAAGAAACCACTGGTGTTCCCATATCACAGCGACACCATCAGCGCCGCATTCACGCGGGCATGTAAAGTTCTGGAAATTGAAGACCTGCACTTCCACGACCTTCGACATGAAGGTGTCACGCGCCTGTTCGAAATCGGTGAAACGATTCCGCCGGTTGCAGCCGTGTCCGGGCATCGCTCGTGATCTTCACTGCAGCGATACACCCACATCAAACAGACAGGCGACAAATATGAAGGTTGGAAATGGTTGGATAAGCTGGCCGAAAAATAGCGGCATCAGCCTTCCCTAAACCCGCAGGCAATGATCCAATTTAACATCCACCCGTGGTAGAGCGCAAAAATCATGGGTAATCGGCCACAAGAATCAGTCATTTTTTAAAAGCATAAGGGCGAAAATTACATGCCATCAGTAAACATCGACCTTTCCACACGCTTCCTAGATGATGACATGAGCGCACAGCTGCCATTTCACCGCAGTCTTGCATCCGACCCTCACAACAGCTCCTCCGGTGCCTCGTGATTTGAGATGATCAGCGCGTTAGC
>JAQWVA010000026.1:0-4082 GCA_029250205.1 Tateyamaria sp. | reverse complement strand
ACGCAGATCGGTGGGGCAAAAGGTTCGATTTACCAGACGGGCCAATAGTGTCTGTTTAGCTATTCAGGATATTGATTTCTTTGATGTATTGGAAGAAACTTGCGATGATATGCGCGATATGTGCAGGCACAGCCGAGGCCCAAGAAAAGTCTTGGATAATAATCACACGAGAAACCGAAACTGTTGTCATCGCAGTCCGCTATCAAGAGACGGGCCTGCAATCTGACCAGTTCATCGTTGAAGCTACTAAGGAAGGGGCGGGTGGTACTTCTATCAGCAAGCAAGGTGGATTATTGGATGGCTTTGCGATTGGTGACGTCATGAGCACATCTCGGATTTCTCTTGAGCCTGGCGGTACCTTGAAGGTGGAATTTAAAATGCTCCAAAAGGGCGCTGTCGTATACACAGAACTTAAAGAAGTTACGCGCCAGTAGAAGCTTCTAAATTCCCTCAATTGTTCAAGATCGGAAAGACTTTCACAGCTGCTTTTTTTGATAACCCCGCAACTCGCAGCTGACGGTATGAGCGGGATTACCCATTACAGCTGGTATTTGCAGGCAAGTTTGGCTGTAGTGTGATTGCTGAAATCACTTGTTTATCAACGAATGGTCGTTTCTTTTCAAGCACACACAGGCCAAGCACACGATCGCACGGGTTACCTATTTCATGAAAGTTAAAAAATTTCTCGCAGTAAAACGGGCATCCACACAACAACTCAATAAACTCAGCATCAAATACTTAATGCTGGTATGGACAGGCCTGGCAGTCTTCGGACAATAGGCTCGCTATATGAATTCAGAGACAAAAAAGTAAATATCCGTAGAAAATTCGATAACAGACAGTTTTGATAGAGCCAATTTTAAGCAAATTTAATATATAATTAATGCCCGCCCGGACCTGTCACACGAATTGAATATCTATCAATATTGGCTAAATAATTTTTGAGAAACTTCCCCTATTAATAGAGAACTTGCAACTGCAGCGTTTTTTTCGCAAACAAATGGTAAATAAGTCCAGAAAAAAAATTAAGAGAATATTAATTGCAAAATTGAACTAAAAATTTGTTGAAGGGGCACGCGAAAAGGCGATACAGTAAATCGGCAATTTGTGCGTTTATTCGTGTGCGCGACATGTGTATCAACGATTTGGGGAGCAACATAATGATGCGCATGCTTTTTGTAAGTGCACTGCTGCTCGTTTCGTTCGCAAGTAGTGTTTCTTCCCGAGACATGAAGTTTCGGTTTGTAAATCCAACATTCGGAGGTGATTCCTTTAATTCTAGCCACCTTCTTGGGTTGGCAGAAATCCAAAAAGATTTTTTTAAGAGCGACAGTGAGACGGTCAGCGCAGCTTCGTCTCAAGACGACCTGTTCGTAAGGCAATTACAAAGTCGTCTATTATCAGGTTTGTCAGCAGGTTTGTCAGAGGCAATTACCGGCGCTGAGAACGGAGACTCAGATACCATTCGTATCGGCGATCAAGAAATATTTTATTCGAGAACTGCGAACGACATTAATGTGACTATTACAAATTTGCTTGACGGTTCAGTCACAGAAATTGAGTTGCCAGTGGTGGAATAATGCTATTTGCCAGGATGACTTTGTCCTTATTGTTCGCCGCTTTTTTTGTCGGGTGTTCAGACTTCATGCCCGAATACGAGCCTCCAACCGTGTTTCCCCCCACAGAAGCGCGGAGCGCGCTGGAAAGCCTGCCTCCCCCTCCACGGCAAAGAATAGACGTGACTGTATACCAGTTTGACGACTTAACGGGCCAACTTAAACCGTCAGACAATTTCCAAAACCCTTCGACGGCAGTGTCACAAGGTGGTGGCCCAGTCCTGATAAAGTCACTGCGGGAAGCTGGAAAGGGAAAATGGTTCCGAGTGGTGGAGCGGACAAAGCTGAATAATCTCCTGCAAGAGCGTCGAATTCTTCAAGAGATGCGCCAAATTTATATGCAGGAGACGCAGGTTAACCCTGATGTTCTACCCGCAATGCTTAGTGCGGAATTGATTATTGAGGGGGGGGTAGTGGGTTACGATTCAAATGTCATGACTGGTGGGCGTGGTGCGGCCTTGCTTGGTTTAAGTGCCAGGGAAGAATATCGAAAAGACACAATGACTGTGAACTTGCGGTCCGTTAGTGTTAAGACCGGAGAGATACTAACTTCGGTGGTCGTTCAGAAGTCACTTTTTTCTTCCAGCACTGCCGGAAGCATATTCCGGTATATTAGTTCTGATGCAGTACTAGAAGTAGAAGCTGGTCTAACTGAAAATGAACCTGGTTTTGTCGCTTTGACAAGTGCAATACAAAAAGCAGTGATAGCACTAGTCTTAGAAATGCGCAGAAAGAAACAATGGTCTTTCTAGATTGGACAAATTCAACAGGAATTTGGTAAGCGGGCTTTGATCCGAGAGATCCAAAGGAATGGTACTTGAAGGCGAATAAAACGAATGACAGCAGTCACTTGAAGGAGGCCAAGACACAATAGGGTCTACCAAAAATCCGAAAATAGATATGTATGGAGCTTTTTGTACAATTATTAGTGAGCGTGGTGCCTGATTGGGTTAGAGACCTCTTGACGCCACGCTCTGACCAATGACCACGTACGCGGCCATCAACCCAGCACTGTTATGCTGTAATTGAAACATGTAGAGTATTGTTTCAATAAGTAAAAGCATTAACCATGAGTTGGCGTAATATGCTGCAATTTTGGCGGGATAAGGCACGTCTCGAGAGGGAAAATGCGAGGGGTCTGGCAAGTATTAAGTCGATGTTAATGCTTGTTATTTCTGGAAGTCTCTACCATTTAATGGTCAAATAAACGTCATCGAATCAACGATTGCTCCTGATCCCTTGAGCCCCTAGTTTTTGCTCCAGAGGTTCTTTTTTACGAATCGCGCACCGATGATCCGCTGTATAAAGAGAAATAGCTGAAAGTTCGTGATGGCCCGAACTGGCGGCATATCATGGCGGTGTTGAAGACGCCGTCAATTCTCGCGGAGAAAGGGATATGCCACATGACGAGAGATACCATTACCGCCTTGCCAGACCCAAATGGATTTTCCGCAGATCCGCTCACGGACCTGATCCGGTCCCGGGCACGGCAATTGATTGAACAGGCGCTTGAAGCTGACCTTCCGTATCGCTGTGTGATCTGCGATTCCGCTCCTTGTAGATTTGAAAGGAGTTTCTCTATGGAGATATCGGATGAGTTTCTCACAGATATGGGTTCTGATCGTCGTAAATGCCCGAGATGGCCGCGCGAGGTTAAAGCTCGGATTGTGGCTGAGACGCTGGTTAAGGGTGTAACCGTCAATTCTGTTGCGCAGCGATATGGCCTTCGTGCGAACTACCTGTCTGATTGGCGGCGGCAAGCGCGCGAGGGCAAGTTGGTTCTGCCGAACTTTGATGGGGTGGACTTTGCACCGGTAGTCGTAGCAAGTCCTGTGCAAGCGATGACGACCCCGACACCTGAACCCGATGAGAAGATTGAGCTAATCAAGGGCGATGTCACGATCAGACTTTCTGGTACGACGCCCGCCTTGCGGATTGCTGAGCTGGTTGCAGCGCTGTGATCCATCCGTCGCATGGCGTGAAGATCTTTGTGGCGACCAAACCGGTGGACTTTCGTAAAGGACACGATGGGCTGGCAGCATTCGTGCAAAGCCACTTGAAGATGAAGCCCTTTGACAGTGCTGTTTATGTGTTCCATGCCAAACGCGCGGACCGGCTCAAGATGATATGGTGGGATGGGACCGGCCTTGTCATGGCGTACAAGCGCCTCGAACAGAACGCCTTCAAATGGCCAGCCATCAAAGACGGTGTTTTGCGACTTGATCCGGCGCAATTTGAGGCGCTGTTTGCGGGTCTGGATTGGCGGCGCGTGACTGCGCTAGAGACCCGCCCGCCAGCTGCGGCAGAAAGACTCGGCCTGCGTTTTGGAGGGGCACCGGAGCCTATATTCCGTTAGGCTAACCCCATGACTGAGCTAGTCCAATTACGCATTATGCGTTCAGCGTGCAATGAGAAGTCCACTTCGATGCAAAGGCCTTCGCGATTAAAGTCATCCAGCACGTTCAG
>JAQWVA010000017.1:0-1725 GCA_029250205.1 Tateyamaria sp. | reverse complement strand
ATTGAAAGCGGGTAATATTAGGCTGGTTTTAGGGGTTAATATTAGATGAAGAAGTCAATTAACGTTTACTTAGCCAAGCAAAGCTTACTTTTGTATCTGATTTTCTGGTCCGCTCACCGGCCATCAATTCGCAGACTAATGCTCGCTGAGGCTGGCCTCATCTTGTCAGCCAACGAATATAAGACGGAGCAATTTTCTGCACTCCTTGAGCAAGTTGAATGTCTACGGACTTTGCTTTTGATGCAGTGTGGAGTGCTACGCCATGCGTGATATCTCTCAGGCGATGCGTGCCTGGAAGACGCCAGAGGCGTTTCTGGAAACTTACGGCCGAAAGCTTGCAAAGTTGGCCAACACAGAAACCGGTGCTTGGGGGCAGGCAAACCTCGCACACAAAGGTCGATGCGACACCCATGTTTCTTATGAGTTGACCATAGGTTCTGACGCTTTCGAAGTGTTTAGCTTTCGTCCACAAAGTACTGGCTCCAAGTTGATCATGCAGCGTTTGGTGGGGGTTATGAAGCTAAAACGCGCACGAAATTTTTTGCCGCGGCTTGTTGGAGCACTTATGGCAGACGGCATATTGGTCTCACGTGTTGTCAACGGAAAAAGCCTTGCTGAGCAGCTTTCAGAACAAACCTTACCAAGCACTTGCCGAAGGCTTGGTGCGTGGCACGGTGGATTTTCTGGCGTTGTACCAAAGAGAGCCGCATCTGGGACTTGGGACAACTATCTGACACACGCAGCACGACATATTGCTGGTGCATTTGATTTGCATCGACCCTTTTTGCAGTCCTTGCCCGTTGCACATGAGGTCATCGCAAACACCAACGTGCGGATAGAGCACTACATTCAAACGGAGCAAGATCAGGTGGTACTGGCCCATCCAACGGCGTTTCGGTTTATGCCGTGTGAATGGGGCTTGCTGGAAGTTGGTGCAGCATTGGCGCAGAAATTTCCGGATGCTGTTCCACAAATTGCACAAAACCTCGTTGAGGGGTGGATGAGCGAAGTGCCGACATCAAACATGTTTGCTGATGATATGATCAAACTCATAGAGATCTTCTGTTTGGCGGAGCCAAGCCCGGCGTACCTTGGCGATGGCGATTTAGCGGCCAGCTACTTGGAAGAGTATAACGCCAAACGCGGGCCCAACAAGAGCCGTGCTGAAATAGTGTTTTTGTCGCCTCATTTTGACATGAAGATGACCAAAGTTGATGAGGACGACGTAGTGCGACTTCGCGAACGTTTGATTGACATCCAATCGGTACCTTTGGACGTCTCAGAGACAGAGCAAGCTGATTCCAGCCCCAAAAAGAAACAGCGCTCACAAAGTGCTCAATCGCCCTCTGCCCTATTGAGCGCGTTATGTGCCTCTTGCAGTGGTTTTTGCTGTCAGCACGGGTTGGAGAATTTTGCTTACTTCGAGCATTCCGACCTCAAGGCGCTTTCTAACGACCATCCAGACCTGGATCATGCAGGTATTGCGGATATCATTCTCGAGCACCTGCCTGTCAAACATGCGAAGATGGGATGTCTGTTTCAGGGGGCACAAGGGTGCACCCTCCCAAGGACGTTACGCTCAGAAACGTGTAACGGATTCCTGTGTGGTTCCGCAAAACGTGTCGTGGATCGTGAGGCAAGCCTGATAGCTCAAAAAGTACCTGTGCTACTTATAGCAGAAACTGACGCTAGGAAAAAAACCTCGCTTTGGGCCATTGGAACGCA
>JAQWVA010000118.1:0-5507 GCA_029250205.1 Tateyamaria sp. | reverse complement strand
GGCACATCTGTGCGACCCTTGGCACCGCCAAACGCAGTACCCCGCCAGACACGGCCGGTCACAAGCTGAAACGGACGGGTCGAGATTTCTGCACCTGCCGGCGCCACCCCAATAATAATGCTTTCGCCCCAACCCTTGTGCGCCGCTTCCAAAGCGGTACGCATGACAGACGTGTTGCCAGTGGCATCAAAAGTGTAGTCTGCACCGCCACCGGTCAGCTCCACCAGATGCGCAACCAGATCACCTTCAACCTCTGTCGGATTAACAAAATCGGTCATGCCAAAATACGTGCCAACCTCGGCTTTGTCGTCGTTCAGATCAACGCCAACGACCTGATCCGCACCGGCAAGACGCAGACCCTGAATGACATTCAGCCCAATTCCGCCCAGCCCAAAGACCACACAGCGTGCGCCAATCTCAACCTTGGCCGTGTTGATGACCGCACCGATCCCAGTTGTCACACCACAGCCAATGTAGCAAATCTTGTCAAAAGGTGCATCTTTTCGAACCTTGGCAAGCGCGATTTCGGGCACAACAGTGTGGTTGGCGAATGTAGAGCAGCCCATGTAGTGGTGGATAGGCGTGCCATCCAACATGGAAAAACGTGTGGTGCCGTCCGGCAAAAGGCCCTGCCCCTGCGTGACGCGAATCTTCTGGCACAGGTTCGTTTTACCCGACAGGCAGTACGAACATTCACGACATTCTGGCGTATAAAGCGGTATAACGTGATCACCCGGCTCTAAGGTGGTCACGCCTTCGCCGATCTCAAGCACAATGCCAGCGCCTTCATGCCCCAGAATGGCTGGAAAGATGCCCTCGGGGTCGTCGCCCGAACGGGTGAATTCATCGGTGTGACACAGGCCTGTGGCCTTGATCTCTATCAGCACCTCGCCTTTGCGGGGACCGTCAAGATTGACCTCCATGATTTCAAGTGGTTTGCCGGCCTCTAATGCAACGGCAGCACGGGTTTTCATCATGGTTTTCCCTCTCTCGATATTGGGATCATCAACGCCAGAGAAACCAACGCTGTCAATGAAAAAGGCACCGTGGCCAGCGCAGTAAGCCAGCACAGGCTAAGCTGAGCAGCCTGACTTCCATGGATCGCGCAGCACACCCGCAAATCAACCTGCCGACTTAGGGCCCGTTGCATGAATGCAAATTTAACCCGAGCCACTGCATGCTAAGGTAGAACAGCCCAAACCATCGCGACATAAGTCCACTGGTGGATTGCTTGATCAACACCAAAAGCGCGCCAAAAACCAGCCTGTGTCGGATTATGCCCACTGTGGTCAGACCACCGCCCTTTGCCCCAGTCCACATGAAAATGGACCACCCATTCGATGGCTGCGACTGTAAACGCCAGCGCAACCGGCACACCTACCAAAACGAGCGCCACCAGCGAAGCTGCTGCGTGTAATCCTGCATGCTGCAGCCGACCAAAATGCAGATATACACCTCGATCTCGCAACATGCGCGGTGTCTGAAGAAAAAAATCAGCGAAAAGATGCTTGGTTTGCAGCAATACCAGCAGCACAAGCGCAAAGATGACTGGGTCGACCACAGACAACTCCTTAGTGTAATTCAAACAATTGTTAATGCGCCAGCGTCCGTCCTGCAATAAAACAATGCAAGGCGTTGAATAACATGGGGCGCTCTTGCTAAGCTGGTAGGTGTGACGCTGCTTACTAATTGGATTGGTATTATAGAACGTTCGCTTTTTGGATTCATCTGGACCTATTCTAAACGGGATCAGCTTTTACTATTGGCAGTGACACTCACGTTGTTTCCGCTGCTCTATCTGACGCTTGAATTGCCCAAGCGGATTATTAACGACGCCATCGGTGCAGGGTCTTCGACGATTGACGCCTTTGGGTACCAGTTCGATCAGATCACCTATTTGATGATGCTATGCGGCATGTTCTTGCTGGCAGTTCTGGTGCACGGCATCCTAAAGATGCGGATCAACACAATGAAGGGCGTCCTAGCAGAACGTCTTTTGCGCCGCTTTCGCTATACATTGATCGCGCGCATAATGCGCTTTCCGCAGCCATACTTCGAACGTACCAGCCAAGGTGAACTGGTCAGCATGGTCACGGCCGAAAGCGAACCGATGGGTGGCCTGATGGGTGATGCTGTCGCCCAGCCCGTGCTGCAGGCAGGCCAGATGCTAACAATCTTGGGCTTTCTTTTCTTTCAGTCCGTCGCCTTTGGATTGGCGGCTTGTGCTCTGATCCCGCTTCAAGCGTGGTTGATCCCAAAGCTGCAACGTCAAATCAATTTGCTGAACAAGAAACGGGTTGTGCAAGTGCGTGCGCTGGCAGCCGAAATTGGCGAAGGTGCCGCGGGTGCCTCGACCTTGCGGGTGAATGGCGGTTGGCGTTACCGGATGGCAATGATTGGTGATCGACTGGGCCGGCTCTTTGATATCCGCTTCCAGATATACCAAAAGAAATTCTTCATGAAGTTCCTCAACAACTTCATCACTCAACTGACTCCGTTCTTTTTCTTTTCGGTCGGCGGCTACCTCGTAATCCGTGGTGATGTGACAATCGGTGCATTGGTTGCCGCTCTCGCTGCCTACAAAGATCTGTCTAGCCCTTGGAAAGAATTACTCGCCTATTATAATCAGTCGGCGGACATGTCGCTAAGGTGGGAAACAATCACCGAACGATTTGCGCCCGACGGTATGATCAATGACGAACTGTTCTACGGACCTGTGGGAGAAGTGCCCCGGTTGAATGCCGACACTGTTCTGGATCAGGTGACAGTACGCGACAATGACGGAAATCCGGTGCTCGAAGACATCTCGATGACATTGCCACCCCGGTCCGTTATTGGCATCACCGCACCCAATGACGAAGACCGCCGCGCACTGGCCGAAATACTGACACGCGAAACCCTTCCGACCAGCGGCACGATTACTCTGTCGGGCCACGACATTACGTCATTGCATCAGGTAGTCATCGCTAAACGCATCGGCCATGCGACATCCAGGCCAGTGATGTTTAAAGGAGCGTTCGGTGACAACGTGTCGATGCCCCTGCGGTATGCGCCTATCGAGGGCGAAAACGAAAGCGACTTCTTGCGCGAAGCAATCCGCGCAGGCAACAGCAGCGATCCGCTGGATGCACAATGGCTAGATCCAGCGATTGCCGGCCTCGACAGCATTCAAAGTCTCAGGGCCTGGTGGTCCCAGCTTATCGACGGGATGGGCAGCGGTGCCGCCCTGACCCGCCGGGCGATGGACCAAACCTGTAACCCCGAACAGCACGCCGAGCTTTGCCAATCACTGATTGCATTGCGTCCCAAAGTAGCCGCAGCTCTGACCGACGCGGGCCTTGACCAGCTTGTGCATCGTTTTGATGCCGAGATGTACAACCCTGCCTTGCCGATCGCTGAAAATCTGCTTTTTGCCACGCCAATCGTCAACATTAATCCTGATGTTCTAACCGCCAAGGTTGATTTCCTGCACTTGCTGACCGAATTGAAACTGGTAGGAGATCTTGAGGCACTGGCGCGCAATGTAATCGACCTTTTGCGCCAAATCTTTGGCGCAACTGGAACCGATCATCCGCTGTTCCGAAAGGTGGGGCTTGATGTTTCTGTGTACGAAGACGCGCTTGATCTGGTAAACCGCAAGCCCGCCGGAAGCGCAATCAGCGATGATGAACTGGCTTTGTTGCTGAGCGTGCTCACCAAGATCACCGCTGAACAGATTGGCCCAGCCTTCCCAGATGAAATTCGCGAAAAAGTGCTGGTTATGCGCCGCAATCATTCGGCAAAATTACAAGCCCAGATGGACGATGTCTTTGCACCAATAACTCACGATGGACACCTTGCCGGGTTAAGCGTGCTTGAAAATGCACTTTTGGGAAAACTGTCCGAAAATGCGGGTACCAAAGGCGAAGATGTGCGTCGCGTCGTATCAGATGTATTGCAAAATGAAGGAGTAAACGCGCTGGTTTTGCAGCTTGTGTTTGATGTGCCCATTGCACTTGGTGGTGCCAACTTACCTGCCCTTTTCGCAGAGCCACTCGCCATAAGCCGTGCCACGATCAAGCGGCCCGATCTGGTCATATTCGACCGTGCCATGGCCAGTTATGATGCTGAGGCACAAGAGACGCTGTATGCCAACCTACGCACCCTTTTGCCGGAGGCCACTCTGGTCTTTCTAAACGAAGCCTTCGAGAACGAGGGCGTCTTTGATCAACATTTTGAGATCCAGCAAGGCCGACTTGTCGGGGCCGAGGGCACGCGCGCGACCTCTGACAGCGACGTGGGTGCAGACCTGGCCCGAAAGGTTGAAGCACTAAGCGCCACGCCAATGTTCTCGGGGCTCAAGCGCAAGCAGCTCAGGTTGCTAGCATTTGGCGCGCGCTGGTACTCGGCAGCACCCGAGACTTATGTCTTTCACAAAAATGACGACCCGACCGACGGTGCCTACATGATCATACAAGGCGAAGCCGATCTGCTTTTGCCGCAGGACAATGGCGCCCCCCGGTTAATCGCAACGATAGGGGCCGGTGCTTTGGTTGGTGAGTTAGGGCTGATCCGAGACGAGCCACGAGCGCTCGACATGCAGGCCAAAAGCGACCTCACTTGTCTGCGCATCGGCAAAGAGGAATTCATGGCTGTTGTCGAAAATGATGCGGCGACCGCCTTCCGCTTACTTCAGGTGGTTGCGGGCTACGTAAATACCTAAGGATCGTCTGATCAACGTTTTCGGCAGCGCCGATGTTGCCGCTTGAAAGCACTTTCAAGCACAACAGGCGCCATTTCCAGCGATTTTCGCGGCGTTTGAGCCGACTGAGCGGTGGTTTGGCCGATTATGGGCAGACTCCGCCTCATGCTGCGAGCCTCCGTCGCATCAAGAACAGGTTGCCGAGTGCAAAGAGCGTAAACAGATGCGCCCGGTTCTTTGCTAGTCTGCGGTAGCGGGTCCTCACGTGGCCGAACTGGCGGCATATAATGGCGGTGTTGAAGACGCCGTAAATTCTCGCAGAGAAAGGGATATGCCACATGACGAGAGATACCATCACCGCCTTGCCAGATCCAAATGGATTTTCCGCCGATCCGCTCACGGACCTGATCCGGTCCGGGGCACGGCAATTGATTGAACAGGCGTTTGAAGCTGAACTTGCAGCGCTGCTCGCGCAGTTTTCTAATGAAACGACGCCTGCTGGGCATGCGCATATTGTGCGACATGGCTAGCGGCACTACGCACTGGAGGCAATTGGGCAAGCATCAACCTAAAGGGTTTGAATAGTGAGCAAGTCGCGCCAATTTTATCAGAAGCAGCGGTTGCAATGCACGCCTATGATATTCAGGGGATTTTGCTCGACGACCTTGAGTGTATGCTAGATGGGAGTTTGTCTGGGAAGTGCAACGATTTCTACTAAACCGCCCTTCGCTTAACGAGAATAGTATCAAAAAAGCAATGAGCAGCGAAGTTGGGTCATCCGAAATTAAGGTTGCTGAAATCTTGAGTGCCATTTTGCCAACACTCG
>JAQWVA010000106.1:0-7958 GCA_029250205.1 Tateyamaria sp. | reverse complement strand
GGAATTGATATCGCACAGCGCAGTGAAAGTATCTGGACCTTGTTTAGCCCCCCAGAAGTCGAAAACACGGTGCGTGTTAACAAATACATCTGGGCAGCTTCTCTGCAGGTTTTGGAGTTTCTTCCTGTCCAGACGGTTGATCCATTCACTGGTGTGATCGTGACCGGATTTGGCACGCCCCCCAACGGGTCACGGGCCTATCGGGCGACCATTCTTATAAACGATCCAGCACTGGATGCACGTTCACTTAATGTTGCCTTGCAAACGCGTTCAGGGGCAGCCAGCCCGTCTACAGTACGCGCCATAGAGGACGCTATTTTAACGCGTGCGCGTCAAATGCGTATCGGCGACAACAAATACTAGGGTCTTTCGACTTAGAACATTCCACATTAATACATGCGCCGGGCCCTTTGCCCGGCGTTTTAGTTACAGATCAGGATAACCGACCCAATGGCCACCTATACCCCATCTGAAATCGAAGCTCGTTGGCAGGCCGCATGGGACGATGCAGACGTTTTTCGCGCCACGCGCAGCGGTGACAAACCCAAGTACTATGTGCTCGAGATGTTCCCCTATCCCTCAGGCCGCATCCATATGGGTCATGTACGCAACTACACGATGGGTGATGTGATCGCGCGCTACAAAATGTCGACAGGGCACAACGTGTTGCACCCTATGGGCTGGGATGCGTTTGGCATGCCCGCTGAAAACGCGGCCATGGCTATTGGCGGCCACCCCAAAACCTGGACCTATGAAAACATCGCCGACATGCGGTCACAGATGAAACCACTGGGCCTATCGATTGACTGGAGCCGCGAGTTTGCCACGTGTGATCCTGAATACTACGGTCAGCAGCAGGCCTTGTTCATCGATATGCTGGCAGCCGATTTGGTGTACCGTAAAAATGCACAAGTGAACTGGGACCCGGTTGATATGACGGTGCTGGCCAATGAGCAGGTCATCGACGGCAAAGGCTGGCGCTCGGGTGCCGAGGTAGAGCGCCGCGAGCTGACGCAGTGGTTTTTCAAAATTAGCGATATGGCGGGCGAGCTGAAAAATGCGCTTGACGGTCTGGAAAATTGGCCCGCACGCGTACGGCTGATGCAGGAAAACTGGATTGGTGAATCCCGTGGTATCGATATTCCCTTTGTGCGCACCGATGGCGCGGGCACCATCCTGTGCTATTCGACGCGGCCAGACACGATGCGCGGCGCGTCCTTTGTTGCAGTTTCACCCGATCACCCCGTCGCCAAGGCGCTCGAGGCTGACAACCCTGATCTTGCCACCTTTATCGACGAATGCCGAAAAATGGACACCACCGAGGCGGCCATGGAAAAGGCCGAGAAAAAGGGCGTCGATACGGGTTTGAGGGTCAAACATCCGATCTATCCTGAAGCTGAACTGCCCGTCTGGATTGGCAACTTTGTTCTGATGGAGTACGGCACCGGCGCCGTGTTCGGATGCCCAGCGCACGATCAACGCGATCTCGACTTTGCGCGCAAGTATGACCTGCCAGTGCAAAACGCGTTCTATGCGATTGGTGATGAAACCGAGGTGGGCACAGTGGCCCTCGTGCCTGCAAAAACTGAAAAAGTCAGCTTTATCGACCATTTTTCCGGAATTACCGAAGTTACAAGCCAAGAGGCCATCGACGCGACAATCGACTATTTCGAAGCGCATGACCTTGGCAAAGGGCAAACCAAATATCGGCTGCGCGACTGGGGGTTGAGCCGCCAGCGCTATTGGGGCTGTCCCATCCCCGTGGTGCATTGCCCGGATTGCGGCGTTGTCCCCGAGAAAAAAGAAAACCTGCCCATCGTTTTGCCCGATGACGTGTCCTTTGACACGCCCGGAAACCCATTGGACCGGCATCCGACATGGCGTGATACGTGCTGCCCTGCCTGTGGCAAACCGGCAAAGCGCGAAACCGATACGATGGACACGTTTGTTGACAGCTCGTGGTATTTTGCGCGGTTCACGGCACCGCAGGCTGAAACCCCAACAGTTAATGAGGACGCCGAATACTGGATGAATGTCGACCAGTATATCGGCGGCATCGAACACGCGATCCTGCACCTATTATATTCACGCTTTTTCGCCCGCGCCATGCACATCACCGGGCATCTGCCTGAGACTGCAATTGAACCGTTTGATGCGCTGTTCACTCAAGGCATGGTCACACACGAAATATATATGACCCGCGATGCGCAGAACCGCCCGATCTATCACCTGCCCGAAGATATCGAGTGGGCGGATGGCATTGCACGGCTCAGTGCGACGAGCGAGGCAGTTGAGGTTGTGCCCTCTGCCAAAATGTCCAAATCCAAGAAAAACGTGGTCGATCCGCTTGGGATCATCGCCAGCTACGGCGCAGATACCGCGCGCTGGTTCGTGCTCAGCGATTCGCCCCCGGAACGCGACGTGGAATGGACCGCATCAGGCGCTGAAGCGGCGTTTAAGCACCTTATGCGGGTCTGGACCCTGTCCGATCGTATTAGCCAGATGGACAAGGAAGCCGCAGGCAAAGGGGACGATGACCTTTTGCAGGCGATGCACAAAACCATCCATGACGTAACGATGGGCATTGAGTCTTTTGGGTTCAACGCAGCGATTGCAAAACTCTACGGCTTTACCGCGATCCTGCAGAAATCCAAGGC
This sequence comes from Tateyamaria sp., assembly GCA_029250205.1. GTDB lineage: Bacteria > Pseudomonadota > Alphaproteobacteria > Rhodobacterales > Rhodobacteraceae > Tateyamaria. Next base: position 5,301 of record JAQWVA010000106.1, on the reverse strand, counting down.
CAGCCACGCCGCCCAACGCGCTGCCATCATGACGCTGGCCCAACTCATGGCCCCCATGACCCCGCACCTGTCCGAAGATATCTGGGCGCATCAGGGCGGCGCGGGCCTGATTATTCACGCGACTTGGCCCGCCGCAGAGGAAGCAATGCTGAAATCTGACACTGTCACTCTGCCGATCCAAATCAATGGAAAGCGTCGGGGCGAATTGACGGTTGAGGCCGACCTGGAAAAGTCCGAGGTTGAAAAAATGGCTCTGGCGCATGAAGCTGTGCAAAAAGCGCTCGATGGCGGGACACCCAAAAAGGTGATTGTTGTACCGGGCCGCATCGTGAACGTGGTAGTATAAGCCCATGGCCCGCATTTGTGCCCTTGCCCTTATCTTGTTTGTTGCCGCCTGCGGCTTTCAACCGGTCTATGGGCCGGGGGGGACAGGCACGTTATTGCAAAAGCGCGTCCTGATAGACAAACCTTCGGACCAAGAGGGCTTTTTGCTTGTCCGACACCTCGAAGACAGGTTGGGCCGCACCGCAAATCCCGCTTACACATTAAGCGTCACATTGGATGTAACGCAGGAAGACAGGGCAATCGATCCCGATGGCGACATCCGTCGCTTTCACCTGATCGGTTCGGCGGTCTACACCTTGAAAGACAGTGCGACAGGCTCTGTGCTGCGCTCTGACACAGTGGACAGCTTTGTGAGCTATTCGGCCACCGGCACCACCGTCGCAACCCTTGCCGCGCAAAGGGATGCACAGACAAGGTTGATGACCATCCTTGCCGACCTGATTGTGCAACAGCTGCAAATGAGCCGCCTGTGAAATTGTCCGCCGGACAGGCCAATGCTTATTTTGCCAAACCCGATCCTGCCGCCGCTGGCCTGTTGATCTATGGCGCAGACGCGATGCGGATTGCGCTCAAACGGCAGCAAGCGGTGGCCGCCCTGATCGGTCCCGAAGGCGAGACTGAAATGCGCCTGACGCGCATGGCCGCGGGTGATTTGCGAAAAGACCCCGCGCTGTTGATGGATGCGCTAAAGGCAATCGGGTTCTTTCCCGGCCCTCGCGTCGCTCTGGTCGAAAACGCAACTGAACAGGTTGGGCCGATCATCACCGATGCGCTTGCCGATTGGGGGGCGGGCGATGCACAGATCATCGTGACCGCAGGTGCGCTTAAACCAACGTCTAAACTGCGCAAGGCATTCGAGAGCCACAAGGCGGCCTTTGCCGTCGGTATCTACGACAATCCCCCCACACGGGACGAAATCGAGCAATCCCTGAAAGACGCGGGCATCGCCAATCTGCCGCAACAGGCGATGCATATGCTCATGGACCTCGCGCATAATCTGGAACCGGGCGATTTTCGTCAGACCGTAGAAAAGATCGGCTTGTACAAGCTGGGTGATCCCAACCCGATCAGCAATCAGGATATCGCTGCCTGCGCGCCCACGTCATTTGAAGCAGAGATTGACGATGTGCTGATTGTCATTGGCGACGGTCAGGCCAACGCCATCGGGCCGGTTATGCAGCGCTTGCAGGCGCAGGGCGTGAATGCCGTGACACTGTGCATCGGAGCCATGCGCCACTTTCGTACCCTGCATCGTGCCGCGGTTGACACAACCGGGCGCCCCCAGATCTGGGGGCCAAATCGTGACAAGATGCTCGCGCAGGCGCGCCGGTGGGGGCCACACAAGCTGGAAACCGCGCTGACCGTCCTGACAGATACGGATCTGCAACTGCGCAGCGCGGGCCAGCACGCGCCAGCCGTCGCGCTGGTAGAGCGCGCCTTTATCAGGCTCGCAATGCTGGCCACGCGCTGACACGTTTTGCGTAAATTTTGAATCGCCTTTACACAGCCATTCGCGAAACGCTTTGGTCACCACCATCCGACCTAACCTGACCTGATGCATCGCAGACAAATGATCTGAAACACGGCTGTACAGAAAAATGCCCTGTGATTGCACAAGTCAATCTCACAATCAAAATGCCAAAAGGCCGATCAACAACAGCGCAAGACCGACCATTCTGGGGGCAAAATTTCGCCAAAAGTGGTCTGTTCGGTACCCATAAAGCGGCATGAGTGATCCAAACAGAACGAACTGGAACAGCGGATATTTATCGCTCCAACCCGAGGTCGGGGGGTATGCGATCAAGCCCATAATAAAGAAGATCAAGAGGCACCATTTGCCACACGCAGGCCGCGAAAGGCGCCCCAGGCACGTGATCCAATTTAGACTTCAAATGTTTTAGTGGCATCGAAAGAATTGCATTGTGCGTCCGCTCAGGCGATGTAACCCTGCGCCCGACACCAAAGCTAGGAGCGCCCATGTACCGTGTAATTGGAACCGTCAAAACCCGTGCCTTCCGCGTGATGTGGATGCTGGAAGAACTGGGGCAACCCTACGAAGTGATCCCGGCCGCGCCTCAGTCAGACATCGCACTTAAGCACAATCCGCTGGGCAAAATCCCCGCTCTGGTAGATGGCGGCAACGTTTTAACGGACAGTGTCGCCATTATGACCTATCTCGCCGACAAACATGGCAAGTTGACCGCCGCCGCCGGTACTCCTGATCGCGCGACCCAAGACGCCATGACCCTATGGTTGATCGACGAGATGGACGCGACACTTTGGACGGCGGCTAAGCATGACTTTGTTCTGCCCGAGGATAAGCGCGTGCCCGAAATTGCGCCTGCGATGCATTCCGCATTTGACCGCAGTGCAAAAAGCCTCGCCAAGCAGCTTGGAGATAAGCCATTTCTGATGGGGGAGGCCATCTCGCTCCCTGATCTGTTGGCAGTGCATTGTATGGGTTGGGCCTTTGGCGCAGGATTCCCAGCGTTGCCCGATCGTCTCAAGGCCTATTCAAAACAGTTGCGCGCACGACCCGCATTTCGAGCCGCAGGCGCGCGTTAAAGCGTTTCAAGTTTATTATGAAGCTCTTATTCGCTGCCTCTCACTACGCTCGAACGCAAAAACAATGCTGCGTATTTTAACGAAAGCGCGAAACCCTCTAATCGTTCAAATATGAAAGCGCTCCGCGCCCGGCGTGGCGTCCGGTAGCAAGGCATGCCGTTAGAAGATATCCACCCGTCGGGGCCTCCCAATCGAGCATTTCACCTGCGCAAAAGACGCCCGGCATGCTGTGCAGCATAAAGTGTTCATTAAGCGCTGTTTGCGGCACACCACCCGCCGTCGAAATCGCTTCGTCGATGGGGCGCAAGCCAGCATGCTTCGCCTTCAGACTTTTGATCAGATGCGCAAGCTCAGCGGGTTCGGCGGGCAATGGTCGCCCCCATTCATTTATCAGCGCCAGCTTGACCCGATCCAGCCTGAGCACTTTGCGCATGTGGTTGCTCAGGCTGGTTTTCCCACGCGGTTTTGACAAACGTTCAATAACGGTTTCAACGCTCAGATCAGGACACAGATCAACGCAAAGTGCGGCCCCCTCGCGCACCCCCCGCGACACGGAATATATGCCTCCGCCCTCAAGACCCCGCCGCGACAAGGACGCCTCGCCACGTGACCGGTACGGGCCCGCATACCAGGCCACACCCTTGATTGGTGCGCCCATATGATCCGCCATATATGGGGACCAGTCGATTGCGACGGCGGCGTTAGCAGCAGCAAAAGGCGTTAACGCAGCACCGCGTTCAGACAAGATATCAGCCCATATTCCATCAGACCCAAGCCGCGCCCAACTTGCTCCGCCCACGGCCAGCACAACCGCATCTGCCCGGACCGTTTGCGGCCCCACGGGCGTGTCAAAACGCAATGCATCCTCTGCCCAGCCGGCCCAACGCCAGCGCGTTTTCCGGATTACGCCCAGATCATCCAGCCGCGCCAACCACGCACGCAGCAATGGTGACGCCTTCATCGACCGCGGAAAGACTCTGCCAGTTGAACCAGCAAACATCTCTTGGCCGAGGCCCTCAGCCCAGCTCATGATTGCATTCTTGTCAAAGGCCTGCACAGATCTGCGCAGCCAAGAGGACGCCTCGCCGTAGTTTGCTAAAATTTCATCCGCAGGTGCATCAAAGGTCAGGTTCAAACCCGACTTGCCCGCCATAAGAAATTTACGTGCGACCGAAGGCTTTGCGTCATACACCGTCACACACAGGCCGGACCCAGCCATGACCTCAGCCGCTGCCAAACCCGCAGGGCCGCCCCCGATCACGGCGACAGTTTTCATGCCAAGGCCAACGGAATTATTAGGTAAGCGCTGCAATGCAGAAATGGAATTGAGTTATTATTTTTGGGGAGCCCCCTTCGAACTGAAAAAAGCGCACCGCTTTTGTGCACCCGGGTTCTTCGATCAATCTCCACAGCTTACCTCATATTGCGATTGCGCTGTTTCCAAGTGTCATGGGCAAAGGACTATCTGCAAGCAAACAAGTGGTCATTGCAGGAAGATTATTCATGGACCTTAGTAAAACTTGCAGCATAGCGGTGTCTGCACAGCTGCAGCCTGTCGTTGGTTTGTCCGGAAGTGCCTGTAAGGATTACGGCCAATAAATTCGCTTGTTGGACGCACCGTGAGGTGCAAGACTTACCAAACCCAAAACGAGGATACGACATGGCCTTGACGACAACGGCAGCCGCACTTGTGGCAAAGGCCCGCGCCCGGATCAAAGAGGTAGAAACGGCCGACGCCCTTGCTATGGTGAATAACCCCGATATCGTGATCGTCGATATCAGAGACATAAGAGAGCGCCAGCGATCAGGCTTTATTCCCGGATCCGTCCATGCGCCACGTGGCATGATCGAATTCTGGGTCGACCCGGACAGCCCCTATTTCAAGGATGTGTTCGGACAGCGGAACAAGACCTTTCTGTTTCATTGTGCATCTGGCTGGCGGTCTGCGCTCACAGTCGCAGCACTAAAGGATATGGGATTTGAAGCGGCCCATCTTCGGGACGGCTTTTCTACGTGGGCAGAAAAGGGCGGCACAGTTGAGCACTACCAAAACGATACCTAATTCGGGATTCGCTCAAGATGTTGGTGGCGTGATACGGGAAAATTACCTATCTAACGCTGCCTGAAATCAAAGATTTCAACGCTTTCGCTGCTGTCGACTGTTTCAGATATTTCGTTACCTCTATGAATTGCTGGTGATACATTTTGGGCGTTACTTTTCGTGTCACAAACCCTTGTTTATGGACCACGTTGGAAGGCACGGTGGGCGGCGTAAAAGTCATTGAACGCGCACTTAAAAATTGCCGGTTACGCAACAACGTTAACGCATTTTTCCCGTCAGACATTGGCTGAAAGTTAGCATGGCTTTTTTCAGACGCGCACAAGTTAGCG
>JAQWVA010000104.1:0-3393 GCA_029250205.1 Tateyamaria sp. | reverse complement strand
GGTGTCGATGTTTTTGATCCGATCATGTGCGTAGGGCGAGCGAACAAAGTCGCCAAACAGCATGCCGTCTAGCTTTACGTCATCAACATAGTTGCCTTTGCCTTGTGTGAAACGGGCGTCTTCGACCCGCTTGCGCGAGCAACCCATACCCTTGAGGTTATCAACCCGTTCTTCGCGTGTGACTTCGTCTTTCATTCTGCGGCCTCCTTCGCGGCTGACATTTCGGCGGCGGCGGCCTGAATGGATTTCACGATGTTTTGGTAGCCTGTGCAGCGGCAGATATTGCCGGCCATGCCAAAGCGAATTTCCTCTTCGGTTGGGTTCGGGTTTTCTTCCAGAAGTTTGGTCGCCCGAGTAATCATGCCCGGTGTGCAATATCCGCACTGAAGTCCGTGATGTTCCTTGAAGGCATTCTGCAAGGGGTGCAGGTCATCAGGACCACCGATCCCTTCAATGGTCGTGACGTCCTTGCCGTCGGCTTGCGCTACGAACATGGTGCAGGCTTTGACCGACTTGCCATCGATGGTGACTGTGCAAGCGCCACAATGTGATGTCTCGCAGCCGATGTGCGGCCCAGTGATGTTCAACCGTTCGCGCAGCGTGTAGATCAGCAGCTCACGTGGCTCAGCGAGGAATTCCTCTTGCTTGCCATTCACGGTGATTTTGTAGTGTTGTTTGTTTGACATTGCTGTTCTCCCTAGGCCCGTGACCAAGCGCGTTCGATGGCGCGGCGCAAAATGACGCCAGCCACATGATTTTTGAATGCGACTGGACCGCGGTTGTCCTCTGACGGATCGATGTCGCCCAACATGGCAGCAACAGCGGCGCCCAATGCAGCGTCATCCACCGTTGTTCCGACGAGTGCTGCGCCAGCGGCTTCAGAATAGATTGGCGTATCGCTCAGATTTGTCATCGCGATTGAAACGGACGCGCAAGTGCCGCCGTTCTTGATAATCTGCACGGCGGCGGCGGCCGTTGCATAGTCGCCAATCTTACGCTTTTGCTTTTCGTAGGCGTACCCACCCATTGGCTTTGGGACCGTGACATGTGTCAGGACTTCTTCGTCCTCGCGGGCTGTCATGTAGGCGGCTTCATAAAAGTCGCGTGCGGGGATGTCGCGTTCGCCGTCCGCGCCAACAACCGTAAACACAGCGTTCAGACACTGCATCAAGCCGGGCATATCGTTTCCCGGATCCCCGTTTGCAACATTGCCACCCACGGTGCCCATGTAGCGCACCTGTGGATCTGCGATCTGAAGCGCGGCCTCTTTCAAGATCGGCGCGACGCGTGCAAGTTCCGCGTTGTCGATGATGTCTGCCTGAGTCACAAGCGCTCCGATGCGGATGCTGTCACTGGTGATATCGATGGCAGACATTCCACCGACGTCCTGTAAGTCGATCAAGTGAGGCACGTCGGCCATACGCAGCTTCATCATGGGGATCAGGCTGTGCCCACCCGCCATGACACGCGCGTCATCTCCGTGTTCCTCAAGAATAGATAGGACATCGGCCATGTCCTTGGGGCGATAATATTCAAAGCTCGCTGGAATCATCGGCTCTCCTCCCTAAAAGCGATTAACCTGGCTGAGAAGGATGACTACATACGCCCTTATGCTGCGGCACTAGAATATCAATGAAATACTGGTATTTTGCACGAAATGCACCGGCTTATGCACGAGCTGCCCCGGTCCTTGATGCCAGCGCATCTTGTATCACTTTCAGCTTGGAACGGCTCACCGGCACAGGGGGCAGATCCTCGCCATCGAAAAGGCACTGGCCTTTCTCCTTAGTCCGCTCAAACTTGGAAACGCGGCTTGGATTCACAAGATAGCTTCTGTGGGTTTGTAAGAACCCAAATGGCAAAAGGCGCTTGGACGCCTCAGTTACGGGCCAGACACAAAACAATCGCTCGTCGGCGGTATAAACCTGCGTGTAGTGGCCATCCGCGCGCAAAAATGAGACGTCGTCCGCGCGAATGAAGACTTTGCCTCCGTCGCGCTCACATGGAATTTGCAAGCTGTATGCTTGCGGTGGTGTCGAACTCTCCTCGGGCTGGGTGCTAACGCTAGGAACGACAAGATACGTGACGCTCACCCACAGGCAGGCCCCAAAAATCACAAAACTGAAAAAGATCACACCAAGAGCGAGGGTTTCATTGCTCATGGTTGGCCCAAAGTCAGATACATTGGGTTCGGCAACAAAATTCGTTCCCGCCATGGCTAGGAAATGAACCGAACACACAGCCACGGCAAAACACACTGTGCCGAGAAAAATGTTGCGGTTTGTCCGCTGCCCATAGGCGATCCAGAATGCGAGCATGCAAAGGCCGATCGCCATGGCGGATGAGAGAAGAATACCGGACGTCGTATAGATGGCGAGACACAACTCAAGTCCCGCCATGCCGATGTAGTGCATCACAAGAATGCCAACGCCAACAATACCACCGGCGGTCATAATGCTCTTTGGGGTGCGGTCCGCAAAGTGCAGCAGGATCAAAGCCGTCCCAACAAGCAAAATGGCTGACAGCGCGGACACAAGCGTAATCGCAGCATCGTAGTAAAACAGGATTGGTAGATTTAGCCCTAGCATGGCCACAAAGTGCATGGCCCAGATACCACCGCCCAACGCGATCGCTGCCAAGGCAATGGACGCCTTTTTCTGAAACATAGGCTTTTCAGAAAGGTCTCTTGTCAAGGAAAGCCCGGTGAACCCCGCAACAAGCGCTACCACGCATGACATCGCGATTAAGAAGCTGCTGTGGTTGACGGTCAAAAATTCCATGACGCCTAAAATGACGAAGTCTTTGGCGCTTTGCAAACCCTGCGGTGCGCCGTTTGCGAAAACACCGTTTCTGATGAAAGGTGCTTTCCGCCGATGATTAGTCCTTCATTTCGTCAGGGCTGCAAAAGGCACAAGTGCCAAAAACCGCAAATACGCGGCAAGCAGTGACGTCGTTGGCTCCTTTGCCCCGAGAAGAAAGTGAATGGCCAATCTTTTAATTATTTTAGCAGTGCACAGGCATTGACTCATTAAAAAGCAGGGTCAGCAAAGTCCGCGACCTGAGAGTTGGCAAGGTTAAATGCACTGCGAGACGGCTGAACGACCGGTTTTCACGCCGCGCTGCGGTACAGCTAGCAATACAATTGCAGCAAGATCTTCGCTGCGAGCGCTCGCAGCAAGAAAACCGAATTCACAGGTTGGGCTCACGGCCGACTTGCGGCGGTGCAGAGAAATATCTTGGTTCATAGCTATCTGAACGTCAACTCACAGCGGTATGGCACGACAAGAATGCAGTTGCAGAAAATGCCCACAATCCGCCCTCCACGTAGATCATGCCGGTTTCAAGGGCGTGATCCTGGAGGAATGTCCGCTTCCGTGTCCTGGCAATGGTACG
>JAQWVA010000113.1:0-48494 GCA_029250205.1 Tateyamaria sp. | reverse complement strand
CCCCTACACTAGACCATCCACCAGCTTGATCTATGGCTTCTAAAGGCACGTCAGAGTCTCTAAGGCGGTCTCTGAAGCTATGTATTAGGCAGTGGGTGGTCTTACCATCGAAGGACTTCTTGAGGTGCTTACAAAGCGTAGCTGAGGCCCCTGTATTGTTAAAGTAGCCAGCACCAGCATACCGAGGAAACAAGTAAGGACTGTCGCTTGTAGCCTTGAGTAACTTCTGTAGGGCTTTTGTGGCACTATCAGAGACGACAGGTAGCGACCTCTTGCTATTCTCAGTCTTGAGGCCCCTACAATCATTCTCTCTGATATTAATAACCAGAAAATCCTCTTCCCAGACTACGTCCTCTTTCATAAGGCTAAGAACCTCAGATAAGCGGCAACCAGTCTCACCAAGAATAGGCAAGATCAAGCGTAGCTGACCATAAGCTAGAGATGCGCTGTACAGCTTCTTGAGTTCAACCACAGAGAACGGTTCCCTTGAGGTCGTATCCTTACCTTCACCCTTGATAATGATCCTAGCGAAAGGGTTTCTGTGCGGTAAATCCAACTCGTATATCGCGTAGTTAAACACTGCGTTCAGACTATTGAGCCTTCTACGGACTGATGTGGTTTTTACCTTGGAACCGTAGACTTGGACAAACTGTCGTGCATCTTGTCTTGTGTACTCACCTACAGGTTTTTCCCCTACGATCTTGAAGAGGAAGTCTAGGGTTTCCTTTAATGGTTTATGATTCAATGACTTAAGGTCCACGTATTCTTCTACGATAGACTTCAAACAATCTTGCTGCTGGGGCATTTGTGCTACACCTTTGATTCTCGTATTGAAACAAAGGAATGTTTGGCTCCGGCGGTAGGGATCGAACCTACGACCAATTGATTAACAGTCAACTGCTCTACCGCTGAGCTACGCCGGACCAATGCTTGCCATATAGCAAGGGCGATTTGCGCCGTCCAGAGGGATTGCGGTGCCGGGTTGCAAAAATTTAGTGCTTAATCATCGGCATCTAAAAAAAACTTCTGCAGACAAGATGCCAAGTGCCTGCACCTTAGATTGCCCCATTAAGTCAATAAGATGCGCTAGAACATTTCGCTCTGCAACGGGCAACAATGCAGTCGGTGTGTCCGTGTAGACAGCATGCGTAAGCTGCTTTGCGGTGGCAGGTTTGGATCTAAGCGCTTTAAGGATCGCTGCTTCGCGCCCTTTTCGGTGGGTAATCAGCCAATCTAATCGATCGTGCGGTGTATCTATAGTGCCGCCATGTCCGGGTAAAAAACGGCGCCAGTCCCGCGCGCGAAGCCGGGCGCAAGACGCCATGAAATCTGTCAGATCACCATCGGGCGGGGATACCAGAGAGCTAGACCATCCCATAACGTGATCAGCGGTAAAGCAAAGCCCCTCCAAACCCAGACAGATGTGATTGCCTAGATGTCCTGGCGTATGGATGACGTCGAGGTGCCAGTCGCTGCCGCTGAGCCGTTGATCATGCATTACGATTTGATCCGGAACAAAACTATGATCTATGCCTTCTCCTCCGCCCGTCATGCCTGAGCGAGCGAGTGCTTGCATCGCGTCAGAGCGGCCAGCGCGTGCGTCTCCAAAGGCATATATTGGTGCGCCAGTACGCTCCGACAATGGGCGGGCTAGCGGTGAGTGGTCCAAATGGCTGTGGGTAACGATGATTTTTGTGACCTTTTGTGGCCTGGCGCACGCGTCCAGTATCGCCTCAAGATGATGCAAGTCCAGTGGGCCGGGGTCGATGACAGCCAAATCGCGGGTGCCAACAATATAGGTGTTGGTGCCACGGTAAGTCATTGGTGACGGGTTAGGTGCAACAATCCGGCGTACCCCTTGCGACAAGGTCTGTGCTATTCCGATGGGCGGGTCAAAATCGTCGGGTGGTTGCACGGTCTTGCTCTTTCGGTTTGGGGCTGGCGAGGTTAGGCTTTAGCGCATGAAGTTCTTATGGCTCAAACATTATTTTCCGCGTGGCATTTATGCACGGGCTGCGCTGATCTTGCTGTTGCCTGTCGTGGTTGTGCAGATTGTCGTGCTCGTCGTGTTTGTCCAGCGCCATTTCGAAGACGTGACCCAACAGATGTCGGACACGGTTATTCGTGAATTGCAGCTGGTCTTAGCAGCGGATCCTGAGCAAATCAAAGAGATCGCCGGACCACTCGAAATGCTGGTGGTTCAGCGGGAAGCAACAGCGCTGACAGACCCTGACAGCCGGTTATGGTATGATTTCTCGGGTCTGGTGATCATCGATAGACTTAGCGCAGCTCTGCCTCAGATTGCGGTTTTTGACCTTTATGATGACGACGTTGTTCGGTTGGTCGTGGATGATCCAAGGGGGCCTTTGGACATTACTTTTGACAGGCGTCGCATTTCGGCATCGAACCCACACCAACTCCTTGTAAATATGTTATTTTTTAGTGTTCTGATCACTGCGATTGCCTTTATTTATCTGCGCAATCAATTGCGCCCTATTAAACGGCTGGCCGATGCAGCAGAGGCATTTGGTCGTGGTAGGCACTTGCCCTATACCCCTGCTGGTGCAACAGAGGTGCGGTCCGCCGGCACTGCTTTTGTTGACATGCGAAACCGGATAGAGCGGCAGATCGAAACGCGTACGCTGATGCTGTCGGGGGTCAGTCACGACCTGCGTACCCCGCTGACGCGAATGCGACTGGCGCTTTCAATGTTGGAAGACCAAGATTGCCTTCTGCTGGAGCAGGACGTCACCGAGATGCAGCGTATGATTGACGCGTTTCTAAGCTTTGCCGCCGGCGACAACGAGGGCGCGCCGGAACAAGTCAAGCCCGAGGCTTTGGCGCGCGAACTGGTGAAAGACGCTCAACGCGCGGGACAACCGGTCACTTTTCATAAGATCGAAGGGACGGGAACCGTCATCCTACGCCCCTTGGCAATGCGGCGCGCGCTGGACAATCTGATCAGCAATGCGGTGCGCTACGGCGCAAAAGCAGAGGTTTCCGTCGCCGTCACAAACAAGTCCGTGCGCTTTCGTGTTGAGGATGATGGCCCCGGCATCCCCGAGGCACAGCGCGCCGATGCGCAGCGCCCTTTTGTCCGGCTGGACCGCGCGCGCAACCAAGACAAAGGATCTGGTGTTGGTCTTGGCCTCGCCATAGCTACAGATATTGCACGCGCACACGGTGGTGTTTTACGTCTGGGTCATTGCGACCGGCTGGGCGGATTGCGAGCCGATATTGTCATTGCGCGGTGACCGGTGCCGATCGATAAGGCGGTTTTTGCACATCATGCGCTTCAATAACTGCTTCTGAGCACGTGTTTTGGAATTTTAAATTTCAAGTAGCGTTATGCTGCTATGAAAAACATAACGGATACACTCTGATATTGTTGAACAATCCAGCTGTGACGTTCCAAACTTGGATGGCTGCCGCGCTTTTTGTTTACAGCAACTTTGTGCGGCCGTGAAATGGCTCGAGGCGCGCGCAACCGTCAAACGGGATTTTCGTATCATGCAACAGTGCGTGCCTGATATAGATTGATCAGGGCGGGAATCCTCAGGCCTTCAGAGGTTTCATAAACACGCATCCGTTCGACCAATGTCGCGACCAGACGGGCTCGGTCTGCGGAGCTCGCGTTAAAATAGCTGAGAGCTCGGTTTGCGGGGCCGATTTCGCACAAAAGGTTTGCCACAGCCTGCAGGTCACCCGGTGGCCTTAGGTAGACCTCGATCTTGTCGCAGGTCACATTCTGCAATTGGGCGGCATGCAACATCGGAACCACCCGATTTGCATCTTCAAAGGCAAACGGGCCGGGCAAGGTGCGATCGACTTTGTCCATCGGTCCAAAGACGTCTTTCGCGGCCTTGGCTGCATCCATGAAATAGGGGTTTTGTGGGGCGGGGCCCCATGTGCCCAGCGTCAAGGTCGCACCGGGTACCAATCCGCGCGCCATATTGGCAAAGGCAGCGGTCGTATCGTCAAAGAACATGACCCCAAAGCGCGAGATCAACGCGTCATAACTGCCAAACTCAAAAGGGTGAGTCTGCGCATCTGCCCTCAGGCATGCCGCGTTGTGGGTTTTGGCCAGTCGGCTCCGCGCGTGGGCCAGCATCGTCTCCGAGATATCAAGCCCGGTGACATGCCCTGATGGCCCCACAAGGGCTGCGGCCTGCGCCACACTTGCACCGGTACCGCTGCCCACGTCTAAAACCCGCGCGCCAGAGGCTAATGCGGCCCGGTCAAGCACCAGATCCAGCACCGGTTGCAGCATTCTGTCTAGCTTTATTTGCTGTTCAACCCAGATCTGCCCGGCGGCGCTAGACCAATAGTCTTTTTGATCGGTGTTGCTCATTTATGCCCTTTGACCATCTGGTCTATATTTCATTGCGACGACAAAAACGCAGTGAAATAACATTCAAATTTGCCAAAATCACAACACTTGTACGCCACGATACACAGCCACTCATGCGCGCCGTCTTCTGCGACGGCCGCCTCCTTCCGGATCGCCACCTGTATTAAAACTGACCATCGGCAATGTAAGCAAGCTGTTTAGGATCGGAAACGGCTCCATCGCATTTGGGATGGCCGAAGCATTGACAAAATGTTCTTGAAACCGTGGCTCTATTGCTGTTTCCACTTTGTGAATGCGTCGCACTGTTTCTTCGATCTCGGCTCGTGCCGCACGATTGAGCAGCGCGATGCGTGCGCCGGTGCCCGCTGCATTGCCCGCTGATGTGACCTTGTCAAAAGGCGCGTCGGGTATCATGCCCAAAACCATCGCGTGTTTGGGTGAGATATGGGCGCCAAACGCACCTGCCAGTACCACGCGGTCAACGCTGTCGACGCCGAACTTGTCCATCAGCAGACGCGCACCAGAATACAGCGCGGCTTTGGCCATCTGTATGGCGCGAATGTCAGGGTTTGTCACCGTAATCAGCGCCCCTCCCGTCGCGGAACCATCATGCAGCACATAGGAATGTGTGCGTCCGTCAGCAATGCAGCGCACGGTACCAGTTTGGACGGCGCTGCCGATCAGGCCAGACGGGTCCAAAAGCCCTGCAAGGCGCATTTCAGCGATGGCTTCGATAATACCCGAGCCGCAGATGCCTGTGATGCCCGTACCGGCAGTTGCCTCGGCGAATCCGCCTTCGTCTGACCACAGATCGACACCAATCACTCGAAAACGCGGCTCTTTTGTTACAGTGTTAATCTCGACCCGTTCTATTGCACCGGGCGCGGCACGTTGACCGGCGCTGATCTGCGCGCCCTCAAAGGCAGGTCCGGTCGGTGAAGAACAGGCCAGAACCTTCTCATGGTTGCCAAGCAAGATTTCGGCATTGGTGCCAACGTCGACGACCAAAACAAGGTCTTCTGATTTGTCCGGCGCCTCTGACAAAGCAACGGCAGCGGCATCCGCGCCGACGTGCCCCGCTATGCAAGGCAGTAAATAAACGCGGGCAGAGGGGTGGATGTTTAGATCAAGATCGTCAGCCCGAAGACGCATTGAATTTGACGTGGCCAAGGCGAATGGCGCCTGACCAAGCTCAAACGGATCAATTCCCAACAGTAGGTGATGCATGACAGGGTTACAGACGAATACCGCATCGACAATTAAGCCCTTGTCGATCTGCGCCTCAGTCGCGACTTGCGTGAACAGCGCGTTCATCCCCTCGCGCACAGCATGGGTCATCTCGTTGGCACCACCAGCATTCATCATGCCGTAGCTCACGCGGCTCATCAGATCTTCGCCAAAACGGATTTGCGGATTCATGACACCAGACGAGGCCACGACCTCTCCGGTCAGCAGGTCACACAAGTGTGCCGCAATCGTGGTCGAGCCCAGATCGACCGCCAGCCCATAAACTGCACCCTCGTAATAGCCCGGCCACAAGTGCATGATGCGCGGCGGGTTCTCGCTATCGCCCAGATGGACGGCCGCCGTGACTGTCCAGCTGCCCTTGCGCAGGGTCTGTTGCAGCGATTGCAGGATGTGCAAATCTGCGTGGATATTTTTCAGCCCCCACTCGACTTCAAGTGCGCGAACCAACCGTTCCAGATCTCCCGACGGTTCATGCATGTCGGGCTGTTCGACCTCGACATAAAACAATTTCGTTGAAGGGTTCATGACAATATCGCGTGCCTCGGCCCGCTTGCGCACGACTTGTTTGTGAACTTGGCTTTCAGGGGGGACATCGATGACAATATTGCCCTGAACCGTCGCCTGACATCCCAACCTACGGCCCTCGGTCAGTCCGCGCTTGTCCTTGTAGCGCTGTTCAACCTTGTTCCAATCTGAAAGTGCACCGTCAACGACCGTCACGCCGTGTTTGGGGAACTCACCATAGCTCGGAGTTATCTGGCACTTTGAGCATATTCCCCTTCCACCACAGACCGAATCCAGATCAACTCCCAATTGTCGCGCGGCTGTGAGAATGGGTGTGCCTACAGGAAAGTTTCCGCGTTTGCCGGACGGAGTAAAAACGACGAGAGGGTCAGTGCGCATTTTAACCTCAGTTTGATGCTTTCGCGCCAACATACTATGCCACGCCCAAGGTTAAACCCAACAAACGACATCGGCGGGTCGAACGGCGTCAAATTTATGTACATACTTTCTTTATGCCGACCCTCCGGGGGGAGTTTTTAAAGCAAGATGAAGCAGGTGATCTGATCCGGTTTTCATCTTTTCGGATAAACGCCGGGGGGAGGCGTGAGGGTGTCGATGGGGGCTGCCCCCTCTATGCTTTAAATTTAGTGCGTGCGTGAAAGATAAACCCTAACAGGTTCATCAAAACCTGAGCTGCGAGGATCGCAGTGCTTCCCGTGGGATCATAGTCGGGTGCCACTTCAACCAGGTCAATTCCAACAATATCATGCCGTTCAGCAGCCTTCTGTAATATTTCCAGAACGTCGTAATACAGAAAGCCGCCGTGGCTTGGCGTGCCAGTACCCGGTGCGATTGAGGGGCAAAAAGCATCGATATCGATGGTTATGTATAGGCGTGCGGCTTTGGGAATACGCTCTATTAAACTTTGTGCACCAAGGGCGCGGACCTGACGGACTGACAAAATGTCAGAACCCATTGCGCGGGCGTCATTGTAGCCTTCCTTTGCTGTAGAGCTGACGTTGCGGATGCCTATTTGGGTCAGGCCCGTGACATAGTCGTGCTCTGCTGCTCGTCGCATCGGGTTGCCGTGCCCGTGCCGCACGCCATGGCGTTCATCGACAAAGTCGAGATGGGCGTCGATCTGGAGTATATGGATGTCGCCCTCACCATCGAAAGCGCGGATGCAGGGAATGTTGATCGAGTGATCACCACCGATGGTGACTGGCAAGGCATCTGCCGCAAGTGCTGCGCGCACGGCTGTTTCTATATTGGCATGCGACCCTTCGGTATCTGTATGAATAATATCTGCGTCGCCCATATCCACAATTCGGACGGTTTCGGGCAGATAGGTGACATCATCCTCGTGGTCATAAGCCCCCGCGTGTCCAAAGCTGAAAAGCATGGAGGCGTCACGGACCGCTTTTGGTCCGAAACGCGCACCAGATCGCCACTGGGTTCCTGCATCAAAGGGTGCGCCGATGATCGCCACATCGGCGTTCAGATCAGCCCAGTTTTCGGCGTAAGGCCGTTTGCCAAAGGTCGCGATGCCCACAAAGGGAAGGTTCAGGCGACCTTTGTCATAGGTGTTTGTCATACTTGGTCTCCTTAGGCGTTGTGCCTGCATTTGGTGGGGCACAGTCTGAAATTTTTGGGAACGGATCAGATCGGTTTCGGGTTATGCTCTGCAAATGATGGGCTCACTCAGTCAGACCTGTGAGCTGGCTGGGTATATGATCTGTTTTAACAGTCGTCCTGATCACACAAGGTGTCTTCCGGCCAAGAGCAAAAAAACTGTGCAGTCTGCTGCTTGCAGATGCGAGTTTTGGCTCATGGCTGACATCTTTGTGGATCATTTGGATGCGCGCAATCGTCATTTCTCTCTTTCCTTCATCAGTAACCCATGAAATAGGGAATTGCCAAATGAAAGCTCCAGTCAAGAGGTGTTAAATGGAGATTCGCGAGGCTCTTACTTTTGATGATGTTTTGCTGGTTCCGGCTGCGTCCAACGTGATGCCAACCACTGCGGACACCCGCACGCGGGTAACTCAAAGCATCAATCTAAATATACCTTTGCTCAGTTCTGCGATGGATACTGTCACTGAGGGCCAGATGGCGATTGCCATGGCGCAGGCGGGCGGAATGGGCGTGGTCCACCGCAATCTAGACATCGAGACGCAAGCTCGCGAAATCCGCCGGGTTAAACGGTTCGAAAGCGGCATCGTGTACAACCCGATCACGTTGCGCCCCGAGCAGACTTTGGCTGATGCCAAAGCTTTGCAGGAACGCTACCGTGTGACGGGCTTTCCCGTTGTGAATGACAAGGGCAGGGTGCTGGGCATTGTGACCAATCGCGACATGCGTTTTGCCAGCGACGATGCAACGCCCGTATCGGTGATGATGTCATCGCATGATCTTGCTGTGTTGATGGAGCCAGCGGATCGTGACGAAGCCATCAGCCTGATGAAGGCGCGCCGCATCGAAAAGCTGCTGATCACGGATGGTGGCGGCAAGTTGACGGGTCTTCTTACGCTGAAAGATACTGAACAGGCAGTTCTTAATCCCACCGCGTGCAAAGATGATCTGGGGCGTTTGCGAGTGGCTGCGGCATCAACGGTGGGCGATTCTGGCTTTGAGCGGGCCGAAGCACTGGTGGATGCGGGTGTCGACATGATTGTAATCGATACTGCGCATGGCCATTCCGAAGGGGTGGCAGAGGCGGTGCGCCGGGCAAAGGCGCTGTCTAACGAGGTGCAAATCGTTGCGGGCAATGTCGCGACTGCGGCTGCGACCCGTGCACTGATCGATGCCGGCGCAGACGCAATCAAAGTTGGCATTGGTCCGGGTTCTATCTGCACGACACGTATGGTTGCAGGGGTCGGTGTGCCGCAACTGACGGCCATCATGGATTGTGCCGCTGCAGCTGGGGACATTCCAGTGATTGCTGACGGTGGCATCAAGTTCTCTGGCGATTTTGCCAAAGCAATCGCTGCGGGCGCATCCTGTGCGATGGTTGGGTCAATGATTGCGGGTACCGATGAAAGCCCGGGCGAGGTTATCCTTTACCAAGGCCGCAGCTTTAAATCTTATCGTGGGATGGGTAGCCTCGGAGCGATGGCAAACGGTTCTGCCGACCGATATTTCCAGAAAGACGCCGCCAGTGACAAGCTGGTACCCGAAGGGATAGAGGGCCAGGTGCCGTACAAAGGGTCGGCGAATGTTGTGCTGCATCAACTGGTCGGCGGCCTGAGGGCTGCAATGGGCTACACCGGCTGTGCAACCGTGGATGAGATGCGCAAGAACTGCCAATTCGTGAAGATAACCGGTGCGGGGCTAAAGGAAAGCCATGTCCATGATGTACAGATCACACGCGAGTCCCCTAATTACCGAGTAACATTTTAAATCATGCTCCTAGTGGTCAAGCATAATGTTGGTTGGGCCGTATGACTCCCAGTGCCCGAGTGGCTGCGGCCATTGATATTCTGGATCAAATCATTTCCGGTCAATCTGCCGAACAGGCCTTGAGCCGTTGGGCGCGCTCCAGCCGTTATGCAGGCTCAAAGGATCGTGCAGCTGTCCGGGATCATGTCTTTGACACAGTGAGACACTGGCGCAGCGATGCGGTAAGGGGTGGCGGTGAAACCGGACGTGCGCGAATGATAGGTCGACTAAGAGCGCAAGCCGACAGCACCAACGCGCTTTTTGACGGTAATGGCTATGGTGCAGCGGAGCTGACTGCCGAAGAATCTGTCGCAGGATTGACGCCTGATGTTATGGGTGATCGATGGGACCTTCCAGATTGGATGATTGAGCTGTTCAATGCCAGCCTGGGCGATGATGCAGAACGTACGGCGCTGGCCTTGACCGACCGCGCGCCAATCACACTGCGGATCAACAGTGCTCGAACTACACCGATCGAGGCCGCGGCGCGTTTGGCAGCAGATGGTGTTGTGCTCAGCACAAATCCGCGCGCTGCATCCGCGTTGACCGTAAGCGAAGGTGCACGCCGCATCCGTAATTCTGAGGCGTTTTCACAAGGCCTTGTTGAACTGCAAGACGCGTCTAGCCAGGCTGCTGTGGCTAGCTTGCCAGCGCAGGGGCGGGTTTTGGATTTCTGCGCAGGGGGCGGGGGCAAAGCGCTTGCCCTTGCAGCGGCCGGTTGGGAGGTTACCGCCCACGACATAGACGCGGCCCGGATGCAGGATATACCCGTCCGAGCTGCGCGTGGTGGGCATGATATCGCAATATGTGCGCCCGAAGACCTCGCAAAAGTTGGCACCTTTGACCTCGTCTTTTGTGACGTGCCATGTTCCGGCTCGGGTACATGGCGACGTGCGCCAGAGGCGAAGTGGACACTTACGTCAGACAGATTAGCCGAGCTTGTTGCCTTGCAGGCGCAGGTGCTTGAGCGCGCCTTGAAACACGTGCGCCCGGGGGGCACGCTGGCATACGCAACCTGCTCTTTGTTTTTAGAGGAAAATGCTAGCCAGATCGCAAATTTTCTGACGAACCATCCCGAATGGCGCCAGCAGATGATGCACCAATGGCCAGTGGACGAATGGGGCGACGGGTTCTTTTGCGCTCACTTGACGCACTGTGAATAAGCTGACTTACTCGGCGGCCAATATTTTGGCGCGCCGCAGTACACCCGGGCGTGTACTTTAAGATGGTTAAGGCGCGATTAACCATTCTACGGGCACAACGAGGCGAATTTTAACCAGTTGATGGAGGTTATTGGTGGCGAACGGCGCATTTACACAAACAAGGCTTGCGCGATTTTCATCCCGAGGGGCCGAGCGTGCCAAAGTTCTGATTGGCGTTGCTGCGGTGCTGGGTCTGGGTGGGGCGCTTGTACCTTATGAACTGGCACAATTGGGCCTGTTCGCGGCAGGATCAGCGTTGTTTTTATTCGGGATCTTTATGACGGTCATTGCCAGGAAAGTGCGCCAAGCCTACGACATGACCACTGGTGCCATTGCCGAAGTTATCGAAAAAGATAAATCGCCCAGTTTCGTGTGTTCTGAAAATGGTGAGGTTTTGCGCGCAAATGCGGCAGCGCGCGCTGCCTATTCTGTCCCACAGGGCGAGAGTTTGGCCATTATTTTGCGCAATATTTTTGCCAATCCCAACGATATTCTTTTGCATCTCAAAGCGCAGGTCGACGCCGAAGAGGCTGCTTACGAAACCATTGTGACCCGAAATGGACATCTGCGATTGTCCGTCCACAAAACTGTCTTGGATCATTTGCTGTGGCGGCTTGAGGCGATGCCGGACACTAGAAAGGGGCGCAGTGCCGACGGGCACGAGTTGCCGATGATGATAATCGAACGCGACGGATCGATTGTTGATATGACTGATGCGGCCTGCGCTCTGATTGGCCAACGTGTAAACGCGCTTGATGAGGTGTTTGTGTCCCTTCCTGTGACGTCCGGCACTTTGACACAGGTTTTAGGCATCGACGGGCCGATCGACATTTATCTCTATGAAGTCGATGCAGGCGCTGGGCGAACAGCGCTTTATCTGTTGCCACCACCATTGTCCGAAGTGTCCAGCTGGTCATCTTTCGAAGAATTGCCTGTTCCACTGGTCCGTTTCAGCGCCGACGGTCGTGTGCGAGGCTATAACCAAACCGGCAAGCGGTTGATCGGAGATGTTCTGGCCGAAGGAGTCCACCTGTCTGACCTAATGGAGGGTTTGGGTAGACCGATTACCGATTGGCTTGATGAGACGATTTCTGGTCGTTCGGTGCAACAGTCTGAATTCTTGCGGCTTAAACGCCCAGACAAAGAAATGTTCGTGCAAGTTGCACTCAATCGCATGAGAGAAGAGGGCGAGGCGTCAATTATCGCAGTACTCGCAGATGCGACAGAATTAAAGACGCTCGAGGCGCAATTTGTTCAAAGCCAGAAAATGCAGGCTATCGGCCAGCTCGCAGGTGGTGTCGCGCATGATTTCAACAACTTGCTTACAGCAATTTCTGGTCATTGCGACTTGTTATTATTGCGTCACAACGAGGCGGATGTCGACTATAGCGACCTGATGCAGATCAATCAAAACGCGAACCGGGCTGCGGCGCTCGTTGGTCAATTGCTTGCGTTTTCGCGTAAACAGACACTGCGCCCCGAAGATCTTGATTTGCGCGAAACAATGTCTGATCTGACCCACCTACTAAATCGATTGGTAGGTGAAAAGGTGCGGCTCACACTAAGCCACGATCCTGTTCTTAAGACGATCCGGGCAGACAAACGGCAACTCGAACAAGTGCTCATGAATCTCGTTGTTAATGCCAGAGACGCGATGCCAGACGGTGGTGAAATTCAGATTGAAACTGAGCATTTGAATCTTGTTAAACCGCTGGAACGTGACCGCGTCAGCGTACCGGTTGGGCAGTATGTTTGTCTGCGTGTCGTAGATAAGGGCGTCGGCATACCGTCTGACAAACTACAAAAGATTTTCGAGCCGTTTTACACTACAAAGCGCACCGGGGAGGGCACAGGCCTTGGCCTGTCTACGGCTTATGGGATTGTAAAGCAGACGGGCGGCTTCATTTTTGTGGATAGTGTAGTGGGCGAAGGCACCCGTTTTTCGATCATGTTTCCAGCGGTCGAACGCGTGGAGCATAAAGCGGTCGAAACGGTCAAGCCGGCCCAAATTCCTGAACCAAAACATGGAGAAGGCGTAATCTTGCTGGTGGAAGACGAAGCGCCGGTTCGCGCCTTTGCCAGCCGGGCACTGCGGCTTCGTGGCTATACGGTTCTTGAGGCGGACTCGGCCGAAGCAGCCCTAAAAACACTGGAAGATCGCAGCCTAAATGTAGACCTGTTCGTAACTGATGTGGTTATGCCAGGCAAAGATGGACCGAGCTGGGTCCGGGAGGCTCTGATTGAACGTCCCGAGGTGCGCGTGGTATTTGTGTCCGGATATACCGAGGACAAGCTGGACGACCAGAACGAGAAAATTCCAAACTCTGTTTTCTTACCAAAACCGTTCTCATTGAATGATTTGGCGGAAACCGTTTACAGGCAGTTGCATTGAAAACACGTTAGGTCAGTCGGACGGAATGCTGTCATACAAAGCAAATTCGTGTTCGAATTTGCGCCGAAACCGGTTTTCCACGTTGGTTGACAGCTTCATTGGTAAAACCGGCGACTCGTTTTCGCGCCCCAGAGTGAATTCGATCCCAAGTTGGTCGGACAAAAATTTATTCAGGCTGGCCGGTTGTTCATACCGAAAAAGATGCGTTACGCCCGTGCCATTAGGTTGTCGCTTGAGGAAATTATACTGGCTTCCAACATCCGCAAAATCGGGCTTCTGCCCCTTCATGTACGCTAAAACAAAGTCATCAAAACTGATCCCATGTGTTGCGTTAGGCTTGCCTTTCATAAAATCCCGCTGGCGGTAGCGCCACCAGCTGCCCAGCCAACTGATGGGCTCGCGCATGACCGCCATAATTTCTAACTCGGCATCGCAAACCTTTAGGAACATCGGTCGGATGAACCGATTGTATCGATAGACCGGCGCATGCTTGAGCAGAGACGGTTCAGAAATCACCAAGTCTGCATGGTCGCGCAACGCGCTCTCATAGGCGCTGGTGCCAGTTTTAGGAACCGACAAGAACGCAAGATTTGCTTTGTAAAATACCATCATGCGCTGTGCCTCTTCTGTTTTCAGCCAGCTTAGCCATCGCGGAAAACTACTCCTTAACCTTGTTTGGTAAAAGATAGATGCAGAAAATTTTATTGAAATGTTCTTCTTTTGATCCCATAAGGAACATAAGTAGAACAAAAAGCAAATCTGGCGGTTATTGCCGCTCACCATCGGGTATGACACAAAGGACCAAAGCAATGGCATCGGCAGACCTTTTGACAATGACAGATAAAAAAACAGCAGACAAACAAAAGGCGCTCGACAGCGCTTTGGCTCAGATCGAACGGCAGTTCGGCAAAGGGTCGATCATGAAGCTTGGAAACGAGAATGCGATTCAGGATATAATCGCCAGCTCTACTGGGTCATTGGGCCTGGATATTGCGTTGGGGATCGGTGGCTTGCCGATGGGGCGGATCATCGAGATCTATGGCCCTGAATCCTCGGGAAAAACGACGTTGACCCTGCATTGCGTGGCGGAACAGCAAAAAGCCGGAGGAGTTTGTGCCTTTGTTGATGCGGAACACGCGCTTGATCCCCAATATGCTAAAAAATTGGGGGTCGACATTGACGAACTCCTGATTTCTCAGCCCGATAACGGTGAACAAGCACTCGAGATTACGGACACTTTGGTTCGGTCGGGTGCCGTCAACATGGTCATCATCGATTCGGTTGCCGCTCTGACACCTAAATCTGAACTGGAAGGTGATATGGGCGATCGCAACGTTGGCGTTCAAGCCCGTTTGATGAGCCAGGCAATGCGCAAGCTGACAGGCTCGATCTCGCGTTCGAACTGCATGGTGATCTTTATTAACCAGATCAGGATGAAGATTGGTGTTATGTTTGGCTCGCCTGAGACAACAACGGGCGGCAACGCTTTGAAGTTTTACTCTTCCGTACGGCTCGACATCCGCCGCATAGGGTCATTGAAGGACCGCGATGAAGTGGTTGGAAACGCCACCAAGGTCAAGGTCGTCAAGAACAAAGTAGCCCCCCCGTTCAAACAGGTGGAATTCGACATCATGTATGGCGAAGGCATATCAAAGATGGGTGAATTGCTGGATATGGGGGTTAAAGCTGGCATCGTTGAAAAGTCTGGATCGTGGTACAGCTATGGTGATGAACGGATCGGGCAAGGTCGTGAAAACGCCAAATCCTACCTCAAGGAAAACGATCACATTGCGCTTGAGATCGAGGACAAAATCCGGGCGTCACATGGGTTAGATTTCGACATGGGCGGTTCCGGAGACAAAGAAGATGGAGAAATCTTTGAAGGTTGACCGGACAGGTGTCATAAATACAAGCTTTGACGGGGGACTGCATTTGCAGTTCCCCGTTTTCGTTTGTGGACACTGCGCGTCTGTGGGTTTACTTCGAATTGATTGATTAGACGACCCAAAGGGCCCGCCATGCGCACCGTGAATGACATCCGTTCTACCTTTCTTGATTATTTTGAAAAGCAGGGCCATGCAGTTTTGCCGTCCAGCCCGTTGGTGCCGCGAAATGACCCGACGCTCATGTTTGCTAATTCTGGCATGGTTCAGTTCAAAAATCTCTTCACCGGGCTTGAGAATCGGAGCTACACCCGTGCGACCACTGCGCAAAAATGCGTGCGCGCAGGGGGCAAGCATAACGATCTTGACAATGTTGGATACACAGCGCGCCACCACACCTTTTTCGAGATGCTCGGCAATTTCTCATTTGGTGACTATTTCAAATCCGATGCGATCCCTTTCGCATGGCAGCTAATTACCCGTGAACTGGGAATCGACGCCAAAAAGTTGATTGTTACGGTCTATCACACCGATGACGAGGCAGTAGAAATTTGGAAAAAAACCGGAGTTCCTGAAGATCGGATCATTCGCATCGCCACCAACGATAACTTTTGGATGATGGGACCCACTGGTCCGTGCGGCCCATGCACTGAAATCTTTTACGATCATGGGGATCATATTTGGGGAGGCCCGCCGGGCTCGCCCGATGAAGATGGCGACCGGTTCGTGGAGATTTGGAACCTCGTCTTCATGCAATATGAGCAATTGGAAGACGGCACGCGTCGGGATCTGGTGGCCCAGTCGATCGACACGGGCATGGGGATTGAACGTGTCGCGGCCCTCTTACAAGGGACCAACGACAATTATGCAACCGATCTGATGCGCAGCCTGATCGAGGCCAGCGCGGACGTCACGTCGACCGATCCGGATGGCCCAGGCGCCACGCATCACCGCGTCATTGCTGACCATTTGCGCTCGACCTCATTTTTGATTGCGGATGGGGTGATGCCTTCGAATGATGGGCGAGGCTATGTTTTGCGCCGAATAATGCGCCGTGCGATGCGCCATGCGCATTTGCTGGGTGCCAAGGACCCAGTCATGCACCGACTTGTGCCTGCTTTGGTGCGTCAGATGGGGGCGGCCTATCCCGAATTGGGGCAAGCCCAGCCGCTGATCACAGAAACGCTCGAGCAGGAGGAAAAACGCTTTAAGCAAACGTTAGACCGCGGCCTTAAGTTGCTTGATGATGAGCTGAGCAACCTTCCAGAGGATGCTGACCTGCCGGGGGGCGCAGCCTTTAAACTATACGATACCTATGGCTTCCCGCTTGATCTGACACAGGATGCTCTGCGCGAAAAGGGTAGGTCTGTGGATACTTCCGGCTTTGATGCCGCGATGGAGCAGCAAAAGGCCAAGGCACGTGCGGCTTGGTCTGGTTCTGGAGAGGCTACGGATGCAACCGTTTGGTTCGACGTGGCAGAGGCCGCAGGCCCAACCGATTTCCTGGGCTACGATACCGAAACAGCCGAAGGCTTGATTGTGGCTTTGGTCGTCGATGGTAAGCAGGTTGGAACAGTGCCCGAGGGCGCCGAGGTTCAGATCGCACTGAACCAGTCACCATTTTATGCTGAAAGTGGTGGGCAGGTTGGTGATACTGGCATTATTCGCACCGAAACTGGCGAGGCTCAGGTAACTGATACGCGCAAAACCGCAGGCGTTTTTGTGCATTTAGCGACAGTCACGAAAGGAAGCCTTTCTAACGGAGAAGCCGCCATTCTCGAAGTTAATCATAAACGGCGCAGCGCGATTAGGGCGAACCATTCTGCGACGCATTTGCTACACGAAGCGCTGCGCGGCGCATTGGGGGATCATGTATCTCAGCGGGGGTCGTTGAATGCCCAAGATCGCCTACGGTTCGATTTCAGTCATGGCAAGGCGCTCAGCAAATCTGAGTTGACGATGATCGATCAAGAGGTCAATGCCTACATCCGGCAAAACAGCCTGGTCGAGACACGGATTATGACACCGGATGACGCCCGAGCGCTTGGGGCGCAGGCCCTGTTTGGAGAGAAATATGGCGAAGAGGTGCGCGTTGTGTCGATGGGTCTGCAGCTAGGGTCTGGAAAAGGCTCGGGTGCAGATACCTATTCGCTAGAACTTTGCGGTGGTACCCATGTGCGCCATACTGGCGACATTGGTGCATTTGTCACGCTTGGTGACAGCGCATCGAGCGCGGGTGTGCGCCGGATCGAAGCTTTGACTGGGGCTGCGGCGTTGGACTATTTGCGCGGGCAGGATCAGGTGGTTGCCCAGGTGGCCGGTGTGTTAAAAGCTCAGCCGCAGGACGTGCCCGACCGCATCAAGGCGCTGCTTGACGAACGCAAGGCGCTTGCCGGTGACGTGGCGCAACTTCGGCGCGACCTCGCGATGGCAGGTGGTGACAAAGAAACCCTGCAAGGTGAGGATGTCAATGGCACTGCGTTCATGGCCCAGGTGCTAAGCGGTGTGACGGGCAAGGACTTGCCGCCGCTTATTGATGCGCACAAGGCTCAGATTGGGAGCGGAGCGGTACTATTGATCGCTGAAGCCGATGGTAAAGTCGCCGTGGCTGCGGGTGTTACGGATGACAAGACAGCGACGGTGAGTGCCGTCGATCTGGTCAAGGCGGCTGTCGCTGAAATGGGCGGCAAGGGCGGCGGGGGGCGACCTGATATGGCACAAGGTGGTGCCAAGGATGCATCAAACGCTCAAGCAGCAATTGCAGCTGCCAAAGCAATTTTAGGAGGGTAAAATGCCAGCACTTTGGATCGCACATGTGACCGTGACGGATGAAGAAGCTTATAAGAAATATGCTGTGGGCGCGACCGAAGCGATTGCAGCTCATGGCGGAAAATTTATCGCACGTGGTGGGCATTACGTACAGCTCGAGGGTAAGGACCGGCCCCGCAACGTGGTTGCACGTTTTAAAGACGTTGCCACGGCAGAGGCCTGCTATCGTTCCGACGCATACCAAGCTGCACTGGAACATGCTCGTGGCGCGTCAGAGCGGGAGCTTTTGATTGTCGAGACGACCGAATAAATCGTTCTAAGTCACTGAATTATAATAATTGTTTGCCGGGGTGATGGCCCCAGCGAAAACATTACGATGCCCGGGCCATTCGTTTACGTTCA
This sequence comes from Tateyamaria sp., assembly GCA_029250205.1. Taxonomy (GTDB): domain Bacteria; phylum Pseudomonadota; class Alphaproteobacteria; order Rhodobacterales; family Rhodobacteraceae; genus Tateyamaria. The sequence continues at coordinate 30,305 of JAQWVA010000113.1, read as the reverse complement.
TGTGGATCAAGGAAACGTTTGCGCAGACGGATCGCGTTTGGTGTGACCTCGACCAGTTCGTCATCGTCGATATAGGCAATCGCTTCTTCCAATGACATCGTGATTGGCGTGGTCAGGCGCACGGCTTCGTCGGTCCCACTGGCGCGAACGTTGGTCAGTTTTTTACCCTTTAATGGGTTCACTTCTAAATCGTTGTTGCGGCTGTGTTCGCCAATCACCATGCCAGTGTACACGTCTGCCTGCGCGCCGATGAACATGCGTCCGCGCTCTTCGAGGTTCCACAGAGCAAAGGCGACGGACTGGCCGTTTTCCATTGAAATTAACACACCCGCGCGACGACCAGGGATTGGCCCCTTATGTGGTGCCCAGGCGTGAAACACGCGGTTCAAAACACCGGTGCCGCGTGTGTCAGTTAAAAACTCGCCGTGATACCCGATAAGACCGCGCGACGGGACGTGTGCAATAATGCGGGTCTTGCCGGTACCGGCAGGCTTCATCTCGGTCAGTTCACCTTTGCGGACGCCGGTGATTTTTTCAATCACAGCGCCTGCGTATTCGTCGTCGACGTCAATGGTGGCTTCTTCGATGGGCTCGTGGCGCACGCCGTCGATGTCCTGAAACAAAACCTGTGGGCGACTGATGCTTAACTCGAACCCTTCGCGGCGCATGTTTTCGATCAAAACACCCATCTGCAATTCGCCGCGGCCTGCAACTTCGAAAGCGTCACCGCCCGGGGTGTCGCTTATTTTGATCGCGACATTAGATTCCGCTTCTTTCATCAAGCGGTCGCGGATGACACGGGACTGAACCTTTTTACCATCGCGGCCAGCGAGAGGTGAATCGTTAATGCCAAAGGTGACAGTAATGGTGGGCGGATCGATCGGTTGAGCGTCGAGCGCTTCGGTCACGGCCGGGGCCACGATGCTGTCAGCAACAGTGGCTTTTGACATCCCTGCAAGGGTCACGATGTCACCAGCTTCGGCTAGGTCAATGGGTTGCTGACCTAGGCCGCGGAAGGCGAGAATCTTAGTGCAGCGAAAGTTCTCGATCAGCGTGCCATCGCGCGACAACGCCTTTACAGTTTCGCCCGTTTTAAGTGTCCCTGCTTCGACGCGCCCGGTCAAAATGCGGCCAATGAACGGATCGGACCCCAATGTCGTCGCAAGCATACGGAAGGGTTCATGCTTGGCGGCCAACTGTGCTGGTGCAGGCACGTGTTCAACAATCAGGTCAAAAAGTGCTGAAAGATCGGCGCGTGGTCCGTCCAGTGCCATGTCGGCCCAGCCACTGCGACCTGATGCGTACATAGCAGGGAAATCCAACTGGTTGTCATCTGCACCAAGGTTGGCGAATAGGTCAAAGCATTCATCCAGCGCCCGGTCCGGCTCAGCGTCGGGCTTGTCGACTTTGTTCAACACAACGATGGGCCGCAGACCAAGCGCCAATGCCTTGGATGTCACGAATTTAGTTTGCGGCATTGGACCTTCGGCGGCATCCACCAACAGAACCACACCATCTACCATCGACAGGATGCGCTCGACCTCTCCGCCAAAGTCAGCGTGGCCTGGCGTGTCAACGATGTTGATACGGGTACCTTTCCATTCGACCGACGTCGCCTTGGCCAGGATCGTGATCCCACGCTCGCGTTCCAGATCGTTGCTGTCCATCGCCCGTTCGGTGGTGGCCTGGTTTTCACGGTATGTGCCTGATTGCTTCAGCAATTCATCCACAAGCGTAGTTTTGCCGTGGTCGACGTGGGCGATGATGGCGATGTTGCGCAGATCCATGACGGGCCTCTTTCTTTTTTGGCGCGCCGATGCGCAACCACTATTTGACGGGCGCATATCCTGCCGCGTTGCGGAAAGAAAGGGTTAGTGTGTCGCGGTGTTAGAGAACAGCTGAATCACAGCGATCCCTATGATGATCAAGCCCAACCCAAAAAGTGCAGGCATGTCGAGCCTCTGGCCAAAAACTGCAAAGCCGATAATAGCAATCAGCACAACACCAAGCCCGGACCAAATTGCGTATGCGACGCCTACGGGGATATATTTCAAGGCCACGCCAAGAAAATAGAACGCGATGGAATAGCCTATGACCACAACCACAGAGGGCCAGAAACGAGTGAATTGGTGGCTAGCCTGCAGCGCAGTGGTACCGATGGTTTCCGCCGCAACGGCTATGATGAGATAGATGTAATGCAGGGGCATGAATGAACCTTTACAAGGGTAGGGCGGTGCTTTCTTTTATCTCTTCCATGACAAAGCTGGCCGAGACATCGGACACTGGAACAAGGTGGATCAGTTGCTGATACAGCGCATCATAGCCAGCCATGTTTTGCACGCGGGCGCGGATCAGATAATCGAGGTCGCCGGTCATTCGGTAAACGCTGAGAATACCAGGTATGCTGCGGGTGGCGCGGTTAAACTTTGTCTGCCAGTCGGGGTCGTGGCTGTGCGTCCGCACTTGGAGGAACACCATGAGCCCAAGCCCTGCTACTGCCGGATCTACAAGTGCGACACGCGCGGTGATGACGTGGGCGTCTTCTAATGCGCGAACCCTGCGCCAACATGCATTGCGGCTCAGTCCGACCTTGTCACCCAATGATTCCAATGATTGGCCAGCATCGCGTTGCAGTTCGTTGAGAATTTGGCTGTCATAATGGTCAAAATTCTTCATTTTGGTGAAATATATGAAAAAAAATCCTAATGCAATTGTGTTTTTATGAGTATTTTGGGAGCAAATATGACGAGAAAGACGACAAAATAGTACCCAGAAATGGGAGGGCTTCATGCTGACACGGGTTTTTCTTTCTCACCCTCGCGCTGTTAATGAAAGCTATGGCGAACACGCGATATTCGCAGGCGGTTTTGCTGTGCGACTTATACTGGCAGGCGGCGCGGCCTTGGTGCATGCGGTTATCCCTTGCCTGTTTGAAAAAACGGCGAGCCGCATGATCGCGGACATGTATGCTAAAACCAACGGTCGCGGATCCTGAAGCAAGACTTCTAACGGACAGTACGTGATACAGCTTGATTGGTCTTTGGGTCAGAACCAAGCTGATGGAAGCTGAACTTTGACGGTAAGGCTGGCGTCGTTTCATTCCTGCCTGCCGAAGGGTTGTAAGGACCATTTTGAACAATATCCGAGCTCGTCTAGAGCAGTCTGTTAGCGAAAGTGGTTGGCAGTTACAGCCGAAGCTTGCCGGATGAAAGTTGCAGAATTTGCATTTAGGCATGAAGAACGCGGATATTGTGTTTGCGCCTGTTCAAAACGTGAGTGAATATACTTTTCGGTCGTCGCCTCGCGCGCGAAGTGGGATTTACCAGCGAAAGCTAACACATCGAACAGTGGACTGACGACATGGAAACGAATTTCAACAATAGAAGCCTCGAAACCAAAGATATTCTTGGTGAACTTGTACGTATAGAAACGGTATCAGGCGCGAGCACAAAAGAAGTAAATGACTTGATTGCCAAATTTTGCGAGCATTCGTCCGATTGCATGATTTCTGCAACTGGACCTTTCAAAACGCAAGAGAACATTGCTTTTCGGTTTGGCCCGGACATTGCAGGCGGCATCATTCTGAGTGGGCACACCGATGTTGTTCCAGTTCAGGATCAAAAATGGTCACATCCGCCGTTTGATACAACAGAGCACGATGGTCGGATCTATGGTCGCGGAACCTGCGATATGAAGGGGTTTCTTGCGTCAATGATCGCGGCAGTGCCAAAACTGGCCATGGCCGATTTAATACGTCCGATCTGGCTGGCTTTCACCTATGATGAGGAAACCGGGTGTCTGGGTGCGCCGTATCTGGCTGAAAAAATTTCCAAACAATCCCCCGCTATCGAAGCCGTTATCGTTGGGGAACCGACAATGATGACTGTTGTTGACCAACACAAAGGGGCGTTTGTCGAATATGTCACATTCAATGGTGTTTCGGCCCATTCCAGTCTGCCGTGGTTGGGGCTAAGTGCGAATGAATACGCAATCCGCTTTGCCACGCAATTGGCCGCCTTAAATGAAGAATTTTCGAGAGAATACCCAGTGACTGAAGGTGACCGCAGAACAACGCTGAACATCGCTCAAATCACTGGCGGCACCGCGCACAATATCATTTCGGATAAATGCCAAGTGATGTGGTCGTTGAGATGTGCGCCAGGCCAAGATGCCGATGCGATCGTTGAGCGTATTCGCACGATAGCGAGAGATTTAGAAACAGAAATGCAGAGCCATGCCCCCGAAACTTCGGTGAAGATTGAAACGGTTTTCGACGTCCCACCGCTCACTGCTAAACCGGCTTCATCCGCGCTTTATCTCGGGCTTGGGATAACGGGGCAAAATGCTGGCCGGTCCGTCAATTACGGGACAGAAGCCGGAGTTTACCAGAAAGTTGGATTTCCCACGATCATCTGTGGGCCTGGCTCCATCGAACAGGCGCACAAGCCCGATGAATGGATCGCGATCGAACAACTTGATGCCTGTGATCGTTTTATCGAACAAATTATTGCTTATCAAAGCGTTTGATCTTCAGGCTGACTTGCGTGCAATGACTTCGATTTCGACTTTAGCACCCAACGGCAAGGCCGCGACCGCTACGCAAGATCGGGCTGGCGCATGTCCTTCCATAGCTGTCGCATAGGCGGCATTTACAGCTGAATAATCGTTCATATCGACCAGAAAGACCGTGGTTTTCACAATATCGCTGATCTTGCTACCACTGGCTTCTAGAACGACCCTAATATTAAGAAATGCCTGCATGGTCTGATCGACCACGTTTGACGATACTAATTGCGCCTTAGAATCGATTCCGACATTACCAGAGACAAAGACCAAATCATCCAAAGTAACTGCATGGCTATAAGGGCCGACAGAGGGTGCCACTCCTTTCGCATCCACAAGATTGATCTTCATCAATTTTTCTCCAATAGGGAGTTATAGCGCGCCATGCTGATATTCGATCCGCAGGCTATTATTCCGACATTTCGACCGGCTGCGCTTTCTTTTAGAGGGCCGATAAGCGCAGCAAGAGATGCTGCGCATGCTGGCTCTGCCGTGATTTTAAGTATGTCCTGGTAGATCCTCATTGCGTGGCGCAAATCATCATCCTCAACCCGTACGATTTCATCTGTGTAGCGATGAGTAACACCAAAGGAATAAGGCATCGCCAATGGCGAGGCGAGGCTGTCGGCAATGGTGGCGATATTGTCAAGTCGCACAGGTTTTCCCGCTGCAAAACTGCGGAACATGCTATCGGCACCAAAAGGCTCCACACCGATTACAGTTGCGTTTGGTCGCGCAAGCTTTATGGCCGCTGACAGGCCACTGATCATACCACCACCACCCACCGGGATAATAAACATATCAATCTCAGGGTGCGTCGCCACGAATTCCGCGCCGCAAGTGGCACTTCCAAGCGTCATATGCTCGCCTTCGAAAGGGTGCATTGTCACGCACCCTTCTCGCGCAGCAGTTTCCTCCATCACTGCAAAGGCCTCAACGATGTCTTTGCACAATATCACCTCGGCACCAGTCGAACGGCAGCCTTCAATGCGGATTGGATCAGCAGCCTGAGGAATGGCTATCTTGGCCGAAACCCCCAGTTTCTGTGCAGCCCAAGCAACCGCCATTGCATGATTTCCACCGCTTGCTGCAACGACGCCTTTCGCTCTGTTTTCTGCGGACAAGTTGCGAATGCCCAGATAGGCTCCGCGTGCCTTGAAAGACCCGGCCTGCTGGAAAAGTTCCAGTTTAACTGCGCCGCTCGCAATATCGGGAAGTACGGTGCGCCACCTGTCAGAGTTCAGAGCTAGCGTTGGTGTCTTGATAAGAGTGTCGCATATATCCGCTTGGGCATTATGAATTTGTTCCAACGAAATCTCTATCATCTACACTTCCCCAAATTTATCACGCACCATGTGTAATTAAGAAACGGACCCTTACAAAGGGCAAAATTAAATTGGTGTCCCCGACAGCTCTCAACTAGTTTACGGCTTGGCATGTTACGTTTTCAGATCGCCCAAAGTGTGGACCACATCCCAACATTGGGGGACTTTACCCCGTTCCAAGAAATAAGCATGAAATGGGATGCCATCGACGAGATTATAAGGCTGAACACAAGATGGCTTCGATTGTTCTGCTTTATGATCTTGGCGCGACACAGGGCAACGATGCCAAGGCACGTGGGATCAGCGGCACACAGTGAACGACTTGGCGTCTTGGAATCGAAGCGTTTGGGTCAGCAGGAGCTAAGCGGCGGCAGAAGGTGGGCGGCTCTGATCATGAAAGAAAATAAGGTGTCTTTGCGCTTGAACACGCGCCGTACGCCCGTCACAAAATAGATCAATCACAAGATGATCTTATCGCCAAATGTGCTGGAATAGCAGTCTCGCTGCGCCACTTACAGCACGGTTTGATTGGTCGACATTCCCTGTGAAGATATAGATTATGGAAGCCTCAATCTCGCCAGCGATAAGGACATCGGCATACAGAAAATCGTCGGCTGGGTGCTTGAGGAAGACACGCCTGCTAGCTTTTCAATCATGCCTTAACGATGGCCTTGGACCGCAAAAACTCTGTTCCCGGGTTGACCCATTACTCCGACAGGGGCGACCATTAAGCAGGTATATAATATCGAAAACTGAACAAAAATGCTGAGATCATGCAAGCCATGAGCCGCAAGGATGATTGCCTGAACCATACGCCCATGGAAATCTTCTTTGTTTTTTTGAAAAAGGTTGCTGTACCGTCAGTTGTTCAAAAAGTGTGATCAAAACTCGGCTGCTATCTTTGAATATATCAACGTCTTCTATCATCGGCATAGATACCAATCTTGGATCGGGAATCAAACACCGCAATAGGCGTACAACAATGTGACTTGGAAAATGGCAGCTAAGTATCAATCATCAATATGTTCGCTTACGGTCGAAGTCCTTCCGTTACGATCAAAATTATCAGTTTGACACTAGGCACGGCGACGTTTTGCGATTTCTTTTCATAGCGTTAATGATGGCAAGTAATTTTGTTTCTGACTGAAAATGCATAATCTAGCAGAGGGGTGTGACACCCAAATGCCTCGCAACTAAATTGGCCACATCAGTGAACCCGATCAGACCGATATCTTCCATGGTGTCACCTGCAATTAGAACTGGAACGCGTTCACGCGTATGATCGGTTCCAACCCAAGTGGGGTCGTTGCCGTGATCGGCCGTGACCATCAGCATGTCTCCTTTTCGCAAGCGAGGCAGGATTTGGCCAAGGGCGGCATCGAACCATTCAAGGTGTCGGGCATACCCCGCGACGTCCCGGCGGTGGCCATACAGGCTGTCGAATTCCACAAAATTAGCAAATGTCAGGCTGCCGTCCACCGCAGTTCCGATTAGATCTGCCAAATGCGTCATCAGTTCTGTATCCGTGCCCCGGTGCACTTCATCAAATCCTTGCATGGAAAAGATGTCGCCCACTTTGCCCAGCCCGTAAACGCGGTGCCCGGCGTCCTGAACCCAATTGCTCAGAACTGGGGCAGGGGGCATGATGGCATAGTCATGGCGATTGGCTGTACGTTCAAAGGTGCCGGTTGAGCCAATAAATGGCCGCGCGATCACCCGCCCTACGCGCATTTCATGCAGCATGGGGGCAACGGCCTTGCACAGGTCAAGCAGCCGGGCGAGGCCAAAATGCTCTTCGTGTGCGGCGATCTGAAAGACGCTGTCTGCGGATGTGTAGCAAATGGGCCAACCGGTTGTGATGTGGGCGGTGCCATGATCTGCGATCATCTGGGTGCCAGAGGCATGACAATTTCCGAGGATGCCGCCAACGCCGGCCGCTTCGCATACGATTTTTACGATCGCCTCCGGAAAGGCAGGGTTCGTGTTGGGAAAATAGTGCCAATCCCATGGTACTGGAACACCAGCGAGTTCCCAATGGCCCGAAGGGGTGTCCTTGCCGCGCGAGCGTTCGGTTGCGGCACCATATGGACCCGTGGGCAGGTCTGTTTTTCCGGAGGCTAAATCCATTGCGTGCCATAGCCCCAGTCCGTTCAGGTTGGGCAGGTACAAAGGGCCGGAGCGCGCATTATCAGCGTGGCCTGCAGCGCAAGCCTGAGCGATATGGCCCAGGGTGTTTGCGCCAGTATCAGGAATATTTCCGTTGAAATAATCGCCTGCATCCGGGGCTCCCCCAATACCAACCGAGTCCATGACAAGCAGAAATGCCCGCGCCATCAGCTTATGCGTTCCGCGATCAGGTCGGGCACATCCGGCGGCTGTGGCCCAAGGGTGATTGCCCGTCGCACAGCAGCCTCGGCGCGGTCGGCATCGCCGGGGCGTGCCGCGTGGATCACGGCAAGAGGTTGGCCTTTGGCCAATTTGTCCCCCAAACGCGCAACGCCCGCCAGACCAACCGCAGGGTTGATACGATCGCTCTCAACCACGCGCCCGCCACCAAGGTTGACCACGGCCAGTCCGAGCGCTTCGCCGTCGATGGCCGTGACATAAGCTGTTGTGTTGGCCGGGACCTCGCGAATGACAGTTGCCTCTGGCAGGAACCTCTTCCAGCGTTCGACAAAATGGATCGGCCCGCCCATGGCTGCGACCATTGCGCCGAACTTGTCGGCCGCGCGGCCATCACTGATCGCGCCAAAGACGGCATCGGCGCCTGACTGAGCATCCTTGACCAGCCCCGCGTCGCTCAGCAGCGCTCCGCCCAATGCGGCGCAAAGTTCCACCAGTTGCCCCTGCGACTGACCCGTCAGAATGCGCATGACCTCGGCCACTTCCAAAGCGTTCCCGAGCGCCGGGGCAAGAGGTTGGCTCATGTCGCTGATCAGCGCGCTGGTTTTACAGCCCGCCGCATTTGCTGTCTCGGTCAGGGCTTGTGCCAGTGCGCGCCCCTGCGCAATGTCCTTCATGAATGCGCCAGAGCCGACCTTGACGTCCAGAACCAGACCATCGACGCCTGCGGCCAGCTTCTTTGACAGAATTGACGCCGTAATAAGGTCGAGGCTTTCAACCGTCGCGGTCACATCACGGACGGCATACAAGCGTTTGTCAGCGGGCGCGATGTCGGCCGACGCGCTCACGATAGCACAACCGACCTTTGCAACGGTATCGCGCAGTTGATTTTCGCTCAGTTCGGTAGATAATCCCGGTATCGCCTCAAGCTTGTCGAGAGTGCCGCCCGTGTGTCCCAAACCGCGCCCGGAAATCATCGGTACATAAACCCCGCACGCGGCCAGTGCAGGGGCCAAAACCAGGCTCACACAATCACCAACCCCACCCGTGGAATGCTTGTCGAGCACTGGGCCCGGCAGGTTCCAGTCCAGCGTCGCGCCACTGTCGCGCATGGCCATGGTCAACGCAACACGACCACCGTCACCAAGCCCATTCAGGCACACCGCCATCGCAAATGCCCCGGCCTGGGCGTCTGTTACCCTGCCATCAGCAAGGCCCTGGGCGAACCAGAACAGGTCGTCCTGGGTTGGCGTCTGGCGTTGACGCAGCTTGGCGATGATGGCGCGGGCGTTGCTCACGACGATGTGTGATCCATATGTGCCGGGCCGAATGCACCGGGTAGCAACTGTGCTAGGGTCATCGGTTGTTCGACCCCTTCCGTAGTGGCCATGGTCACTGTGATATCGCGCGCTGCGAATTCGGCCAGCTTTTGACGGCACCCGCCACACGGTGGGACGGGCAGCGCGCTTCCGGCCACCACGTACGCTTCTACGATCTCGCGCTCGCCCGCTGCCACCATTGCTGCGATGGCCCCAGCCTCGGCGCAGGTGCCTTCGGGATAGGCGATGTTTTCAACATTGCAGCCTACATAAATCTTGCCCGAAGCGGCCCGGATTGCGGCGCCGACTTTGAAGTCAGAATAAGGGGCATGTGCATTTTCGCGCACTTCAAGTGCTGCCTGTTTCAAAGTGGACATATTGGCTCCTTTTTTCACTCAGGCTGTATCTGATCACTTTCGGGAAGCGTCGTAAACTGTCCGGGCAGTGCCACTTCCAACAGTTCGAGGTTTTCTGACGGAGCAGCATATCGTGTTGCCATGCCGGGCGGAATGACAAAGGCATCGCCCGCCGACAAGCGAACTGGTTCACGGCCCTCTCCCTCCAGTACCATGGTGCCATCCATCACAAACGTGAACAAAATATCGGCGTCGTGCTGCGCCCAATCCGGTGTACCGAATGCTGGCCGGGCAACCTGAACGCCCGCGACACCTTGCGTGCCTGTCGAGATGCCTGTGTCGCGCGCTTCGAAACCAGTCAGGCGAAAGGGCTGCCATATCGCCTCTTCCAGCTTGTGATGCACGAAGCTCTGGCCCTGAAACCGTCTTTGGGGGTTGGCGGGGCCGTTGGGCAAGCCCATCTCATGATCAATCGTGGTAACATGTTCTGCCGGCACGCCGATCTCTATCACTTCGATGTTGTCGCTGGCAAACAGAACACGATGGCGAATTTCCGGCGGTTGGATCACACAGGAGCCTGCGGTCAGTCGAAAAGGCTCACCTTGGTCTTCATAAACCAGATCGACCCAACCGCGGTAGCAAAATATCAGCTGAAACCCAACGGTGTGGTAATGCACCATATCCGGGACTGGGCCGCCATCCGGAATGCGGATGTGGCTGGCAATGATCGACCCACCAAGGCGGTCCGGGATAAGATCGCGGTAGTGCATGCCTGCCCGGCCTATGACCCACGGTGCCTGATCGGCGAGGCGCCGCACCACAAAGCTGTGAACTGTTTCGGGCATTTCCACGGGTGGGTTCAACGGTTCGATTTCGATCCGCGTTCCGTTCGGGGCGGTCAAGACACGCGCACCGTCTGCAAATCTATCGGGGTCATCGGTGAGAATGCGCAACGTTCCTGCAGGTTCGACCGCGTCCGTATCGATCCGTACGCGCAGGCCATGCCCCGAAAACACTGCCACTCGCGGGTCATCAGCAGGATAGATCATATCCATTCGTAGGCCCAAAACCTTAGTGAAAAATGGAATTTCATCACTAAGTGCCGTGGTCGGCAACCGAATTTCCGCGCGTATCTCCGCCATACAAGTTCCTTTCGATACGCTGACTAAACTCTGTGAGGGCAGCGGATGCAATGCGCCAAGCGATCGGAATGCGTGTTTCTTTGGGTTTTCAAAGGCTCGCCTAATGACAAATTACCACATTTGACTGAACGTCAATTGGCCCCGCTTAGAAATTAGTTTAACGCTAAACAAAATCTAATCGCGAGGCACCATGTCCGATCAACCGAACCTGCGTCAAGCTGCTCTTGACTACCATGAGTTTCCAAAACCAGGTAAACTTGAAATTCGCGCGACAAAACCGATGGCAAATGGCCGCGATTTGGCGCGCGCATACTCGCCCGGTGTTGCAGAAGCCTGCCTGGAGATCAGAGATGACCCCCGCAACGCGGCGCGCTTTACAGCGCGGGGTAATTTGGTGGCTGTGGTGTCAAACGGAACGGCGGTTCTGGGTCTGGGAAATATTGGTGCGCTCGCGTCCAAGCCTGTGATGGAAGGCAAAGCCGTCCTGTTCAAGAAATTCGCCTCGATAGATTGTTTTGACATCGAAGTGGACGAAACCGACCCCGAAAAATTAGCCGATATCGTTTGTGCGCTTGAGCCGTCCTTTGGAGCTATAAACCTAGAAGACATCAAAGCACCTGAATGCTTTATTGTAGAACGCATTTGTCGTGAACGCATGAATATACCAGTGTTTCATGACGATCAGCATGGCACAGCAATTGTCGTAGGTGCGGCAGCCAAGAACGCTTTGCATGTCGCGGGTAAAGAATTCAAAGACATCAAAATTGTTTCAACCGGTGGAGGAGCGGCGGGAATTGCCTGTTTGAACATGTTGCTCAAACTGGGTGTCAAGCGCGAGAATGTCTGGCTGTGTGACATCTACGGGCTAGTTTATGAAGGGCGGACGACGGACATGAACCCGTCTAAAGCGGCTTTTGCCCAACCGTCCGAGCTGCGCACGCTAGATGATGTAATCGCGGGTGCTGACCTATTTCTGGGCCTGTCGGGCCCCGGAGTTTTGACCTCTGATCAGGTCAAACAAATGTCGGTCCAGCCGATCATTTTTGCTCTTGCCAACCCCATGCCCGAGATTTTGCCCGATCTGGCCCGCGCCGCTGCACCCGATGCGATTATCGCGACGGGCCGTAGCGATTTTCCTAATCAGGTGAACAATGTGCTGTGTTTCCCCTTCATCTTTCGCGGCGCACTGGATGTCGGGGCCACGACAATTAACGATGAAATGAAATTGGCCTGCATCGACGGCATAGCCGAGCTGGCCCGCGCAACAACCAGCGCAGAGGCGGCCGCAGCCTATCAGGGCGAACAACTTACCTTTGGTGCCGATTACCTGATTCCAAAACCGTTTGATCCACGACTTGTCGGCATTGTCAGCTCTGCTGTGGCGCGTGCGGCGATGGAAACGGGCGTTGCCACACGGCCCATCAAAGACCTTGAGGCGTACAAGGCCAAACTGGATGAATCGGTATTCAAGTCGGCACTATTGATGCGACCGGTATTCGAGGCGGCACGCGAACGATCCCGCAGGATCGTCTTTGCCGAAGGCGAGGATGAGCGCGTGCTTCGGGCCGCCCAAGCCATGGTCGAAGAAACGACCGAACGCCCAATCCTGATTGGTCGTCCGGACGTCATCCAGTCACGGATCGATCGGGCCGGCTTGACCATAAAGATTGGCAAAACCGTGGACCTTGTTAATCCAGAGAATGATCCACGCTACCGTGATTATTGGGAGACATATCATAGCCTAATGTGCCGCCAAGGCGTAACGCCTGATCTGGCCCGTGCGATTATGCGCACGAATACGACTGCGATCGGTGCTGTTATGGTCCACCGCCAAGAAGCCGATAGCCTGATCTGCGGCACCTTTGGCGAATTTCGCTGGCACCTTAATTATGTGAGCCAGGTTTTGGGGCGCGATGGACCGCATCCTGTGGGCGCACTCAGCATGATGATCCTAGAGGATGGTCCGCTGTTCATAGCCGATACTCAGGTTCACTTGCATCCCGGCCCGAAAGAAATCGCCGAAATCGCAGTGGGTGCTGCGCGCCATGTCCGTCGGTTTGGGATCACGCCAAACATCGCGTTTTGTTCGCAGTCGCAATTTGGCAACCAAGGCGACGGATCAGGTGGGCGCCTGCGCGAGGCCATTCGCATTCTGGACGAGCAGGGGCATGATTTCTGTTATGAGGGCGAGATGAATATTGACACTGCTCTTGACCCAGAACTGCGAAATCGATTGTTCCCGGGCAACCGCATGAAGGGGCCTGCTAACGTGTTAGTTTTTGCGCATGCAGATGCGGCATCGGGGGTTCGCAATATTCTCAAGATGAAGGGCGGAGGGCTTGAAGTCGGTCCGATCCTGATGGGAATGGGAAACCGCGTGCACATCGTCAGTCCCTCGATCACGGCACGCGGATTGCTCAATATGTCTGCTGTGGCGGGAACGCCTGTGACAAATTACGGTTAGCGGTGCGTACATGTTGGGCAAGACTGCGACCGCAGAGCGAGCAAATGTTTCGCGCGATTCCTTTGCATTGCCTTTGGAGACCGATACGGAGAGTTTGCAGGCGATAGTTTGCAAATTTTCAAAACCTTAATGATCTTGCAGATTTCTGCGTATCACATACTGGTTTGCAAATATTTGCAGGATCAAAACGGCATTTTTGCAAATTATTTGTGGCAAACTGCCTAAAGACTGCGCGCGCGGGTTGCCGGAACCCCTGGCTGTTTCGTATGCCTGATCAATAGCACGAAGGAGAATGCGACCATGGGATATCGCGCAGAGTATGATCGCTGGCTAGCCGATCCGGAAGCCTACTGGTTAAAGCAAGCTCAAGCCATTGACTGGGTAGAGCCTCCGACAACCGCGCTTTATGACCGGGGCGACGACATTTACGAATGGTTCGCAGAAGCCAAAGTCAACACGTGCTGGAACGCCGTCGACAGACACGTTGAAAACGGTCGTAGTGATCAGGTAGCCATCATTCACGACAGCCCCATAACTGGCACAAGCTCCACCATAACCTATGCTGCGCTCAGGGATCAGGTGGCGCACTTTGCCGGTGCTCTTGCTGCGCGGGGTATTGGCATGGGTGACCGCGTCATCATCTATATGCCCATGGTCCCCGAAGCTTTGGTGGCGATGTTGGCTTGTGCGCGCATCGGAGCGATCCATTCGGTGGTTTTTGGCGGCTTTGCAGCTCATGAATTGGCCGTTCGTATTGACGACTCCACGCCAAAAGCCATCATCGCTGCTTCCTGCGGACTGGAGCCGGGACGTGTTGTCGCCTACAAACCACTGCTGGATGGGGCCATCGAACTTGCTGACCATACGCCCGATTTCTGCGTGATACTACAGCGCGAACAGGGGCTTTGCGATCTGTCGGAGCGAGATGTTGAATGGCACGACTGTCAGGATGGTGTGCCACCTGCTGATTGCGTGCCCGTGACCGGCAACCACCCAGCCTATATTTTGTATACCTCCGGCACGACCGGAGCGCCAAAGGGCGTGGTGCGCCCGACGGCTGGGCACCTCGTCGCGTTGAACTGGACGATGAAGAACATTTATCAAGTCGATCCCGGCGAAGTGTTTTGGGCTGCGTCGGATGTTGGTTGGGTCGTGGGTCATTCGTACATTTGCTATGCGCCTTTGATACACGGAAACACCACCATCGTCTTTGAGGGTAAGCCCGTAGGTACGCCGGATGCAGGGACATTTTGGCGGGTCATCGCCGAACACAACGTCAAAAGCTTTTTTACGGCTCCAACAGCGATCCGAGCGGTGAAACGCGAGGATCCAAAGGGCATCGAACGGGCGAAATATGATTTAAGCGGGCTGCGTGCACTTTACCTTGCCGGAGAGCGGGCCGACCCCGATACAATCGAGTGGGCACAGGACACCCTTGGGGTGCCCGTCTACGATCACTGGTGGCAAACAGAGACAGGCTTTACCATTGCAGGTAATCCCGCGGGCTTAGAGACATTGCCGGTCAAGGTGGGCTCGCCGACAGTGCCGATGCCGGGATATGACGTTCAGATCCTCGACGACACAGGACATTCTGTGCCAACAGGTGAATTGGGTGCAATTGCCATTAAATTGCCACTGCCACCCGGCACGTTTCCGACACTTTGGAATGCCAAGGACCGGTTCAGGAAATCTTATCTCACAACGTTTCCTGGCTTCTACGAAACGGGCGATGCCGGGATCATGGATGAAGACGGGTATCTCTATATCATGGCGCGCACGGATGATGTGATTAACGTTGCGGGCCATCGGCTGAGTACCGGCGCAATGGAAGAGGTTCTAGCAGGTCATCCGGATGTAGCAGAGTGCGCCGTGGTGGGCGTCAACGATGCGCTCAAGGGGCAATCGCCGCTTGGGTTGCTTTGCCTGACGAATGGTGTGAATCGCCCGCATGACGAAATTGTGGGCGAGTGCGTTCAGCGCGTGCGTGATCAAATCGGCCCGGTGGCAGCTTTCAAAACGGCGGTTGTGGTGGAGCGCTTGCCCAAGACGCGGTCGGGCAAAATCTTGCGTGCAACGGTTGTCAAAATTGCTGACAACCAAGAATTCAAGATGCCTGCGACCATAGATGACCCCGCCATTCTGGACGAGATCAAAGAGGCATTGCAGACGATCGGGTATGCCCTGGGTTAAAAGCGCGCCTGATAATCGTGATCCGCTTGTCTAAGGGTTACAGCCTTGGCATTTTAAGCGTGATGTGAAAATCTTGATCCGTCTAACGCAGTCTGAAATCAAAAATTTCATCGTGTTAGGTTATGCCCGATGAGCCAGGTATGCTGTAAAATGCTATAAACGATTGCTCGAAGCGTGTTTTGGGGTGGCAGGCGCTTTGCCACGCCTGCAGTCCAACGTCACATCTTCACGTTTCCTTGGCTAATTTACGCAATTCAAACTTCTGGATTTTGCCCGTCGACGTTTTGGGTAATTCCTGAAACACGACCTGCTTGGGAGCTTTGAAACTCGCCAGTGTTTCGCGGGAAAACGCGATTAAGTCGGCCTCGGTCGGGGATACACCGGGTTTTAGTTCGACAAAAGCGCAAGGCACTTCGCCCCATTTGGCGTCCGGCTTTGCCACCACAGCGGCGAGGTTCACGTCAGGGTGTTCCATCAAAACGCCCTCAATCTCAACAGAGCTGATGTTTTCGCCGCCTGAAATTATGATGTCTTTGGCCCGGTCAGCGATTTGAATGTAACCATCGGGGTGCTGAACGGCGATGTCGCCAGAGTGAAAATAGCCTCCGGAAAAGGACTCTTTTGTGGCATTAGCGTTCTTAAGGTACCCTTTCATGACCGAATTGCCACGTATCATGATTTCGCCCTGTGATGTACCGTCCATGGGTACTTGTGCCATCTTTGAATCCATGACGGTGATATGTTCCATCATTGGAAAAGCGACGCCTTGACGTGCTTTGATTGCGGCCTTTTGCGACTGCCCAAGCCCATCCCAATCGTCACCGCGCCAGACACATTCGGTAACGTGGCCATATGTTTCCGTCAGTCCGTAGACCTGCGTGACGTTAAAGCCCAAGGCTTCAATTTTGCCCAACGTGGCAGGGGCGGGCGGGGCACCCGCGGTAAAAACTTCGACCACGTGATCAAAGGTGCTGCGGTCGCCGGCTTCGGCATTCACGATCATGTTTAGAACAATGGGTGCGCCGCCAAAATGTGTCACACCCTCGTCACCGATGGCGTCATAGATCGCTGCGGCTGTGATATCCCGGCAGCACACCAGCGTGCCCCCGAGCACAGGCATCATCCACGTGTGGTTCCACCCGTTGCAGTGAAACAATGGAACAATGGCCATAAAAATCGGGTGGAGCTGCATCCGCCAGCTGATCACTGTGCCCATGGTCATTAAATATGCCCCACGGTGGTGATAGACCACGCCCTTAGGCCTGCCTGTTGTGCCTGAGGTATAGTTCAGCGCGAGGCTCTCCCATTCGTCTTGTGGCATGATCCAGTCAAACGCAGGATCTGCATTTGCAAGAACATCCTCATATTCCGGGTGCCGCCCGCTGGCTGGCCAACCATGGGCTACGTCTGCCACTTCTATGATCTTTGGGGGTGGGCCTTGCATCGTCGCGGCGGCAGCCTCGGCAAGTTCTAGAAATTGCGGATCAACTAGAACGACGCGCGCGCCACCATGATCGAAGATGTAGGCAACTGTGGCAACATCGAGCCGGATGTTGATTGTATTGAGAACCGCACCGCATGCGGGCACGCCAAAATGTGCTTCGGCTTGTGCGGGCAGGTTCGGAATTAGGGTAGCTACGACCTCGCCTGATTTCACCCCCATCGCCACCAGTGCCGATGCCAATCGCGTGCAACGGTCGTAATAGGTGGCATAGTTGACTCGGTGCGCCCCATAGATCAATGCCATATGCGTTGGAAAAACCTGAGCAGCGCGCCGCAAATGCGACAGAGGCGTCAAGGCCACGTAATTCGCTTCAGTCTTGTCCAGACCTGTCTCATCTGCCATCCAACCCATCATGCCCTCCGCTGTGCCGGTTTGTCTGGAAGAGAGTTATGCAGGGCTGTGTAGGAATTGGAAAGAGATGATGACACCCGCGCACGAAACACGCCCGTTTGCTGCCGCTTTCAGCATGGTCGCTGCGATGGCAGTTATCGGAGCAATCGACATATACGTGGTGGTAATATCTCAGACGATTTCGCTGTGGCAGTTCCTGTTGGTGCGCATGGTGCTTTCCTTACCATTGATAGGGGCTCTTTCTATTCTAGGCCTTGGCCGTATTTGGCCGCAGAAACTGGGGCCAGTGGCGCTGCGCAGCAGTCTGATTGCAGTTGGTATGTTCTGCTACTTTGGGGCACTCGCATTCATGCCAATCGCCATGGCGCTGGCCGGTCTATTCACTGCACCGATCTTTGTTCTGTTGATCACTGTTTTCGGGTTACGGCAGAAAATTGGCCCTTGGCGAATAATAGCTGTGGCCGTTGGCTTTGCTGGCATTTTGGTTGTGCTTGGACCTACGGGGGGTGCCCTTGGTTGGGTCATTGCCTTGCCTGTATTGGGCGGCGTATTTTATGCTGGCGGGGTGGTCGCAACCCGGGCTCTTTGCGAAGGCGAAAGCACGTTGACGTTGCTCACAGGTATTTTCGTGGCACAGGGGCTTTGTGCAGGTGTCTTACTGGCCATCATTGAGCTGGCAGACACCGAAGCAGGTGTTGGTGGCATGGCATTCCTTACTCGGGGTTGGGTGTGGCCGATGTTTGACGCGATGCCGTATGTTCTGATGCAGGTTTTTGGCGCGATGCTGGGTGTGTCGCTGCTAAATCGTGCCTACCAGTTTGGTGAGGCGAGCCACGTGGCGGTCTTTGAATACACGGTGATGATCTTTGGGCCCCTGTTTGGTTGGATACTGCTTGGCCAGCCAGTGAGTTTGACGCAGATGGTTGGTATCGCTCTGATTGCTCTTGCTGGGATAATCATTGCTTTGCGAAGTTCTTATCAGTGAGACGTGGTTGATATTGAAATACTCGAAGTCATGTGATGCACGCTGCACGAACACTAGTTAAACTGCACCCATGATTTTGTCATCTGGCCGTGCATATGTTTTTGTCCATATCCCCAAGACGGGCGGAACCGCCATGGCGCTCGCGCTGGAAGGGCGGGCGATGAAGGACGATATCATGCTGGGTGATACGCCCAAGGCACGCAAACGCAGGCGAAGACTACAGGATTTCAAAGCTGCGGGGCGGTTGTGGAAACACAGTACTCTTGCAGACATTGACGGTCTGGTGCCGATGCTTGATGGGCTCTTTAAGTTTACACTTGTGCGCAACCCATGGGACCGGATGGTCAGCTATTATCACTGGCTGCGCGTGCAATCCTTTGATCATCCAGTCGTGCGGATTGCCTACAACATACCTTTTGAAGCGTTTGTTCAAAATCCTTTGGTTCGCTTATCCGCGCGGGCACATCCGGCGCGCCATTATATGACGGATGCGGCAGGCTTTGAGCGTTGTGATGCCTATATTAGGATCGAATCTTTTGCAGAGGATGCCGGGCCGCTTTGGTCGCATCTTGGATTTTCCTTGGAGCTTCCCCGCGTCAATACATCGGAACGTACCGTCGATTACCGCCCTTACTATTCTGATGCGGCCCGTCGCGCGGTCGAAAAAGACAACGCCGAAGATATAAACAGGTTTGGCTACAGTTTTGATGAAGGCATTTCACGTATTACCTAAACCATTGCCTGCTATCTGACGCGTTGGAATCTTTGGTATTAGGCAGTGTCAGGTTACGCAAATTTTGCGTATTTGGCTCTGTTTTCCATTCATTTTTTGGTTTTTCGAATGACCTTTATGCCCAATTCAAAAGGCCCCGCAGAGCGGGGCCTTTTGAAAGATTTTCAAACAATCTTAGGCTGCAGCGGCGTCTTTGATGCCAAAACGACCATAAAAGGTTTGCCCCTTTTCTGCCATTTCCCGCAATAGGGCAGGGCACTTGAAGCGTTCGCCAAACTTAGCCTCCAGCTGGTCACAGCGCTCTGCCGCGTATGGAGCGCCGATGATATCCAGCCAGCTCAGCGGACCGCCCGACCAAGGAGCAAAGCCCCAGCCCAGGATCGCGCCCACGTCGCCTTCGCGGATGTCCATCAACACGCCTTCTTCTAAAGCACGGACAGCCTCGAGAACCTGACTGAACAACAGTCGGTGCTGTACGTCGGTCAGGTCGGGCTGATCTTCGGCCGTCGGGTATTTTTCACCCAAGCCGTCCCACAGGCCGACGCGTTTGCCCTTTTCGTCATAGCTGTAAAAGCCAGCATTGGCTTTGCGGCCCATGCGCCCTTCGGCCTCCATCCAAAAGATCAGATCGTCCGCACCCGACCTTGGATACGCGTTGCCCATTGCAGCCATGGTCGCGCGGGCAATCTTTGCGCCCAGATCAATCGCCGTCTCATCAGTCAGTTGCAACGGACCAAGCGGCATGCCGACCAGTTTGGCGGCATTCTCGATCAGCGCAGGCTCGACCCCTTCGGTGACCATCCGCGCGCCTTCGTTTACGTAGGGAATGATGCAGCGGTTGGCATAGAAAAAGCGCGCATCGTTGACCACGATTGGCGTTTTCTTGATCTGGCGGACATAGTCCAGCGCTTTGGCGACGGCGCGGTCACCGGTCTGGTTGCCCTTGATGATTTCAACCAGCAACATCTTTTCGACAGGCGAGAAAAAGTGGATGCCGATGAACTGTTCTTGATTGCCCGAGGCTTTGGCCAACTCAGAGATCGGCAAAGTCGAGGTGTTGGATGCAAAGATACAGTCATCAGAGATGATTGCTTCAACCTTTTTGGTGATCTCAGCCTTGATTGCGGGGTCTTCAAAGACCGCTTCGATGATCAGGTCACACTCTTTAAGCTGATCAAGGTCCGGCGTTGCAGTGATCAGGGCCAGCATTGCGTCCGCTTTTTCCTGTGTAACCTTTTTACGCGCCATCCCCTTTTCGAGGTGCTTTTGGGTGTAATTTTTGCCACGGTCTGCGGCATCTTGGTCGCGGTCGATCAGTACAACTTCGATACCAGCCTGAGCGGACACCAAGGCGATACCTGCACCCATCAGGCCTGCCCCCAAAACGCCAAGTTTTCTGACGCGCTGGTCCGGGATGCCGGCAGGGCGAACAGCCCCTTTTTCCAACGCTTCCTTGTTCAGAAAGAGCGACCGGATCATGGCACCCGAGGACGGGTTAAGCAGAATGTTGGTAAACCAGCGGGCTTCGATCTTGAGTGCGGTATCGAAGGGAACAAGTGCGCCTTCATAAACAGCGGACAAAAGAGCCTTTGCCGCTGGGTAGACACCTTGGGTTTTGCCGTTAACCATGGCAGCTGCGCCGACAAAAGTCATGAAGCCTGCAGGGTGATAGGGCGCACCGCCCGGCATCTTGTAGCCTTTGGCATCCCACGGTTTGACAAGGTCGGCATCTTTTGCGTTCAATACCCACGCGCGCGCTGCGGCCATCGGATCATCGACAACCTCGTGGATCAGCCCCGCGCGTTGTGCGGCCTGTGGGTTTGACAACTTGCCCTCAAGCAAGAAGGGCGATGCCCCCATTGCGCCCAGCATTCGGGTCAACCGAGTTGTGCCACCGGCACCGGGAAAGATGCCCACAAGAATTTCAGGCAGGCCCAAACGTGCCTTTGGATTGTTGGCAACAAATGTGCGGTGCGTGGACAATGGAAGTTCCAATCCGATCCCAACAGCCGTGCCTGGGATAGCAGATGCAATAGGCTTGCCACCCTTTTTAGTTTTCGGATCCATGCCCGCCAACTCGATCTTGCGTAGCAAGCTGTGCATTTTCATGGTGCCCTCAAACAGGCCTTTAGCGGCATCATCGCCTGCGCTTTCTTTCATCTTGGCCAAAAGGTTTAGGTCCATGCCACCTGCGAAAGTGTCTTTGCCCGAGGTAATGACAATTCCTTTGACGGCGTCATCGGCTAGCGCATCATCAACCAGATCGTTAAGCTGCTCTAGGCCATCGAACGACATTACATTCATGGATTTATCGGTAACGTCCCATGTGATTGTGGCGATGCCATCGGCATCCTTTTGCATGGTGAAATCGGTCATTGAATTTCTCCCTTCGTCGGAGTGTCATTTGAAATGTCTGCAAGCGGATGCAGGATATAGTGCTGCCACGCCGCCCTGATGTCGCGCGCTTGCATCGCTTTCGTAAGGTGTTGCAAGTTTTGCGGTCGCATCTGGCTAGCGTCTGATGTCACAGCGCTTAGACCCGCTCGATAATGGTTGCGGCACCCATGCCGGATGCGATGCACAAGGTGGCAAGGCCGGTTTCCTTGTCGCTGCGTTCCATCTCGTCCAGAAGTGTGCCGATAATGATTGCGCCGGTCGCCCCAAGTGGGTGACCCATAGCGATGGAACCGCCGTTTACGTTGACTTTGTCGTGGTCCACATCGAACGCCTGCATAAAGCGCATCACGACCGACGCAAATGCCTCGTTTACCTCGAACAGGTCGATGTCACCGATGGTCATTCCGCTGTCTTTAAGGATCTTTTCCGTCACCGGCACTGGGCCCGTCAGCATGATAGTCGGATCCGTGCCGATTTTAGCAGTCGAGCGGATACGGGCGCGCGGCTTAAGGCCCCACTTTTCGCCAAATTCCTTGTTACCAATCAACACAGCTGCAGAGCCGTCGACAATGCCAGACGAATTGCCCGCGTGGTGAATGTGGTTGATCCGCTCTAGATGGGGATATTTCATCAACGCGACCTTGTCGAACCCGGGCATGACTTCGCCCATAGCCTGAAAAGCAGGGTTAAGGCTGCCAAGGCTCTGCATATCGGTTTGTGGGCGCATGTATTCGTCATGATCCAGAATGGATAGGCCATTCACATCGCGCACTGTGATAACCGAATTGGCAAAACGATTATCGTCCCACGCGGCCTTGGCACGTTGCTGACTTGCGACCGCAAGGGCGTCTGCGTCATCGCGGCTGAAGCCATATTCGGTGGCAATGATATCTGCGCTAATGCCTTGCGGCACGAAATACTTTTCCATAGCCAGTGAAGGGTCGGCAGCAACAGCAGCACCGTCGCTTCCCATCGCAACGCGGCCCATCATCTCGACGCCCCCGGCGATATAGGCTTCCCCGGCGCCTCCCTTGACCTGATTGGCTGCCAGGTTCACAGCTTCCATGCCGCTTGCGCAGAACCGATTGATGGCCAGGCCGGGAATACGCTCGTCCAGATCCGAAGCCAAAACGGCAGAACGCGCAAGACAGCCACCCTGTTCCATCACCTGCGTGACATTGCCCCATATCACGTCCTCGACGGCATGGCCTTCGAGATTGTTGCGCTCTTTGATTGCATTCAGCGTAAGGGCGCTGAGACGCAGGGCAGTTACTTCGTGCAGGCTGCCGTCTTTGCGGCCCTTGCCGCGTGGCGTGCGCAGGGCGTCATAAATGTAGGCTTCGGTCATGGTTGGTTGTCCTTTTGCCAGAGGCGGTCGTTTTCTGTAAAGTAAGTGGGGTAGACGGCTTGATTTGTTCAAGGGTGACGTGGCGACGGCTTGCGTTAACCGTGTATCTTATGCTCTGTCTGCGGGGGAACCGGGCATAAGATCATATGGAGATTTCCATCCCGGTGTAGATGACAGGTTGTTAAGCCAGCGATCAATATTGAGCCAGTCGGCGCGCTCGAAGCCGAATGGTTCCGGATAGTATAGATAACCGCAGCAACTCAGGTCGGCATTCGTGATGCCATCACCCACAATCCAGTCACGATCTGCGAGATGCGTGTCGAGTACGGCATAAGCGGCCTTGAGGCGCATCTGATTGAATGAAATAACCTCTGCCGGACGTTTATCTTCTGGGAGGAAATTCATTAGAAACCGGGTCATGCCGCACATTGAGCTTAGCTTGTGGTTGTCCCATAAGACCCATCTTAAAACCTCGTATTGGTCATCTCCTGTCCCGCCAAACTTTCCCGATTTGTCAGTAATATACTGCTGAATTGCCCCCGACTGGGCGACCCTCTTTTCGCCGTCGATCAACACCGGCGCCTCGCCCATGGAATTGAGCGTGCGATAGGCCTCAGAGCGCGGCTCGCCCTTGAAAAAGTCGACAAAGACAGGCTCCCAATCGAGCCCGGACAATTCCAGCGCAAGAGCCGCTTTGTATGAGTTGCCGCTTTCGCCGAAGCAATGCAGTTTCAGTGTCATTTCATGCAACCTTTCTATTCGTTTAAATCGAGAGAGCAGAACCGGTGGGTTTCACACCCCCCGGACCCCCCGTGGAGTTTTTTTCGCAAGATGAAGATGGATCGGTTCACCTTGAATTAAGGTTAATCGTTGAACGTGTATGGGCATGGTAAGCTGGAGAGCTGAGCCATGTGCAAGGTGAAGCCCCAAAGTTCCGCTCTATGGTCGTATTGCTAACCAAAAAGCCGGACTGCGGGGCGGATCTTTGTGCTGATCCGGTCTTCATCTTGCCAAATAAACTCCCCCCGGAGGGTCGGTTTGCAAAGTATGTAGTGGCATAAATCATCAAAACGCCCTCGCGATAAGCTCTTTCATGATCTCATTTGTACCACCATAGATGCGCTGTACGCGCGCATCGGTCCACATTTCGCCGATGGCGTATTCTTGCATGAAACCATAACCACCATGCAACTGCAGGCATTCGTCAAGCACCCAAGCCTGAGTGTCGGTTGTCCAGTATTTGCACATTGCGGCTTTGGCAACGGTCAGCTCTCCGCGCAGGTGTTCAGACATGCAGGCGTCGAAAAACGCGCGACTGACCATTGTCTTGGTCTGAGCCTCGGCAAGTTTGAAGCGGGTGTTCTGAAATTGCATGATCGGGCCGCCAAAGGCTTCGCGTTCCTTGGCGTAGGCAACGGTGCGTTCGACAGCCCCCTCCATGGCACCAATGGCAGAGCAAGCAATAATCATACGTTCCTGGGGCAGTTGCTGCATCAACTGGTAAAACCCCTGACCTTCGGCACCGCCTAGGATATTCTCGGGTGGGATCTCTACGGCATCAAAGAATAGTTCTGATGTGTCTGCCGCGTGCATTCCAATCTTTTCGAGGTTACGTCCGCGTGCAAATCCGGGTGCATCATCTGTTTCGACTACGACCAGTGACACCCCCTTGGATCCTTGAGCCGGGTCTGTTTTGGCGGCTACGATGATCAGGTTGGCATGCTGGCCGTTCGTGATGAACGTTTTTTGCCCCGAGAGTTTATAGGCATTTCCCTCGCGGATTGCGCGGGTCTTGATGGCTTGTACATCTGAGCCGGTCGAGGGTTCCGTCATCGCCAGTGCGCCGACCAGCTCCCCGGTCACCATCTTGGGCAACCAACGCTCTTTTTGATCCTCTGTGCCATAGGCGAGAACATAATGCGCAACTATCCCGGAGTGGATGCCTTGGCCCCATGACGCCAAATTGGCGCGCGATGCTTCGATCAAAATTGCCGCTTCGTGGCCAAAGTCGCCTCCTGCGCCGCCGTATTCCTCAGGGATTGAAGGGCACAGCAGACCCAGTTCACCCGCTTGACCCCACGTTGAACGATCCATCTCGCCCTGTTTGCGCCAGCGTTCAAAATGGGGGGCCCATTCGTTGGTTATAAATTGCGCTGTCATATCGGAGATCATCTGATGCTCGTCCGTCATCCATCCGCGTGGGCTGGTGTCGAGATCTTTCATTGTCATATCCCCCTTAATCAATCTTATACATCAGCGCTTGCGCGCTTGCAGTTCTGCGTTAAACAACCTCAGCCGCGCCGTGAGATTTTCTTGGTTCATCACGCTGCTGAAATTCTCAAACAAAAAAGACAGAGCCTCGCCCTCATCCAACTCTGCTTCGGTTGCGAACGCCTTGAGCCGACGATAGCCGTCCTCGGTCATCGCGACTGGGAAACGACGGGTCAGGCGAAATCGCTTTGGCATCTTGTTCCTTTGGGCAGTAGGGGCGAGGAGTGTCCTCGCCCCATCAGCTTAGAAGTTTGCGGCCTCAAGTGCCATCACAGTATCACTTCCGGATTGTATGCGGGTCAGATGCAATGCAGTAGCGGGGAGTTGACGCGCCATGTAATAGCGCCCGGTGGTAAGTTTGGTTTGATAGAATTCCGGATCAGATGTGTCACGGGCCAGAGCGTCGCGCGCGGCCTTACCCATTTGTGCCCACACAAGGCCAAGGCAGACATGGCCGAACATGTGCATAAAGTCGTAGCTGCCGCTCAGCGCGTTATTTGGGTTCGTCATGCCATTCTGCATGAAGTACATGCCCGCGGCCTGAAGATCCTTTGATGCGGTTTTAAGCGGATCCAAAAACTCTTTGTCGAACGCGTCGTCTTGACCTGCGTTATCTTTGATGAATGATTTGACCAATTCAAAGAAGGCCATCACATGTTTGCCGCCGTCTTGCGCCAGCTTGCGACCGACAAGGTCGAGCGCCTGCACACCGTTTGCACCTTCGTAGATCATCGCGATACGGGCATCACGGGTGTATTGGGACATGCCCCATTCTTCGATGTAGCCATGACCGCCATAAACCTGCTGGGCCTTGATGGTGTTGTCATAGCCCACATCTGACAAAAAGCCTTTGATGATTGGTGTAAGTAGTGACACCAGCCCATCCGCGTCCTTGTCACCCGCGCGGTGAGCTGCATCAATCATGGTCGCTCCCCAGAGAATAAACGCACGCGCGCCTTCGACAAACGACTTTTGATCCATAAGTGAGCGGCGAATATCAGGATGCACGATCAGCGGATCTGCCGGCCCTTCGGGGTTTTTCACACCGGTGACGTCGCGCCCTTGCAGGCGGTCCTTAGCGTAATCCAGTGCGTTCTGATAGGCGACTTCGGCCTGACTAACGCCTTGCATGCCGACGCCAAGGCGGGCCTCGTTCATCATGGTGAACATGGCACGCATGCCCTTGTGCTCTTCGCCAATCAAGTAGCCGGTTGCGCCATCGTAGTTCATCACGCAGGTGGAATTGCCATGGATACCCATTTTTTCTTCGATGTTGCCCACGGCCACGCCATTGCGCGCGCCCAAAGAGCCGTCTTCATTCACATGGAATTTGGGCACAATAAACAGCGAAACGCCTTTGATCCCATCAGGGCCACCAACGATCTTTGCCAGCACAAGGTGGATAATGTTTTCCGACATGTCGTGTTCGCCAGCCGAGATAAAGATTTTTTGACCTGAAATCTTGTAACTGCCATCCTCCTGTGGTTCGGCTTTGGTCCGCATCAGGCCCAGATCAGTGCCGCAATGAGGCTCTGTCAGGTTCATAGTGCCGGTCCATTCGCAGCTCACCATCTTGGGCAGATATGTTTCCTTTTGTGCTTGGCTCCCATGGGCCAGAATGGCAGAAGCCGCGCCATGGGTCAGGCCTTGATACATGGTAAAGGCCATGTTGGCAGAGCTGAACATCTCTCCGACAGCTGTCCCTATGACATATGGCATGTTCTGGCCACCGAATTCCTCGGGCATGTCCAGACCTGGCCAACCGCCTTCCTTGACTTGCTCGAAAGCCTCTTTAAACCCTGTAGGCGTGTATACAACGCCGTTTTCCAAGCGGCAGCCTTCCTTGTCGCCAACGACGTTCAGCGGGGCGAGGACTTCGGAAGTCAGCTTGCCCGCCTCGTCGAGAATAGCAGACGTAAAATCGGCTTCTAGCTCATCATAGCCCGGGATACTGGACTCGGTGATGTTCAATACATCGTGCAGAATAAATTGCATGTCTTTGGTGGGTGGGGTGTAGCTGGGCATAATTGTTTCCCTTGTCCTCTGTCCGTTTATTGAGCAGCTTTTTTTGTGGCGGTCATTGAGGCAAGCATTTTTTCACCCCATTTCAATTGGTCTTCTAGGTCGGCAATGGCTTCGTTGAGCTCGTCACGCTGTGAGACCATATCTGCGAGGCGATCACGCGCGATGTCATATGTGCGGGCAAATTGGGTCTGTTGCTGGTCGCCCATGTGATAAAGGTTCAACAGTTGGCGAATTTCTTCAAGGCTGAAGCCAAACCGCTTACCTCGCAGTATGAGCTTAAGCCGCGCACGGTCGCGCTTGGTGAATAGTCGTTTTTGTCCCTCACGAATGGGGAACAAAAGTTCCTTCGCCTCGTAAAAGCGTAAAGTCCGAGGGGTGACGTTAAAAGTCGTGCACATCTCGCGGATCGTTAGGTTTTTTTCGCTCATGAGCCGGCTCTCGTGGTGTTTAGTGAGATATGGTCAAGAGATACTGCGATTGCAATAAATAGTTGACGTTGACGTAAGCAAGACGCTGCGTCACTTTGGGCATTGGCCTATATTACGGTCATTTCAGGAAGTTCAGCGCGTGATGCAGGGCTGATTGTGTCATTGTGTAAACGAGCGATTGGGGCGGCACTAAAGGGCGACAGGTCCAGATTGCTCTTAATCGTCGTTCTCGATCCTCCGCTTTCCTAACTATAGGGTGGACCAGTTCAAAGGGGGAGGCTCAAGGCGTATGCCTGTTCATCAAACGATTGGAGCGCGGCCGGTTCGTCTGGGCCGCAGCACATAAATCTCGTCGCTGTTCGGGCCGCTTACAGGGCCGATGCGCCAGTTCTAGGGAAGCCCAAGATCGGCCTCGGTGATTGGCAAGGAGGCTAGAGCGTCGTCCAACATCACCACCTGTGCGCGCCTGCAGGAGCCGGATTGTCCATCGCGCCCTCTGTGCCGCGCTGGCCGCCCAGCAGCCGTGTTAGGCGAAAGCGCCCCGGCGCGGTCTGTTCTGCCGTGCCTGCCGAACGTAGTCAACAAGTCGAACCCTTATGTCGATGGGCTGCGGAATACAGTCATCTCGCTTGGCCAAGTCACGGCATGCGCCGCGACAAACGGTCAATGCGCGAGCTGCTCCTGGTCAGCTGCAGCAGGCCGTAGCTTGCAGAGTCCTGACGCACCGCTCGATGCCGCGCGACACGGCGCTAGCGATGGAAATGGGCCACAGATCGAAAAGCCGCCCATCATGCTCCAATCGGATCGCGTCGTCCGTATAACGACTTGTACTCAGCTAAACTCGGGGCGTTCAAATGCTGGGTTCAATGTCTTCTGCGTGAGTCCTGAATGCTCCATAACGGATGTAAATTCAGTTGCGACACCCTTGCCCCGGCTTTTTGAGAAATACAATGCCATGTCTGCTCTGCTCAAAAAGGTTTCGACACTTGTGTGGGGCGACTGACCCAATACATAACCAATGCTGACACTAACATTGCACTCATGAATCTGATGATCCAACAAACGGATTTTAATTGGCTTGTTGAGCCTCTGATCAAGTTGTTGACATAGAGTTCTAACAACGGTTTTTTGATCAAAAAGGGATGATACGCAGGCCCATAAAATAAACTCGTCGCCGCCTGTTCGTGAAGCGCAATAAAAATCAAGCCGTTCATCGTTGGCAAGCGTCTGCTTCATAACATGCGCGACATTCTGCAGTATCTGATCTCCAGCTGGATGTCCAAATGTGTCATTCAGGCCCTTGAAATCATCCAAGTCCACAGCGAACAGGACGGTACGGGCAATTTTTTTGGGGCTATCCTCGAATAATGCTCGTAGCCGGGCGAGTGATCCTGAGCGGTTTTCTAATTCGGTCAAATCATCAGTTGAGGCCTTTATATTAAGGCGCTGGATCAGTAACTGCATTTTTTTGTAGCCGGGATAAAAGACGAAAAATATTTCGATAAACAGCACTATGAGTGTCGTTGCAACCGCAAGTCGCTGGATTATGTCCAATCTTTCTGCGCGACTGTTAGCGGCAACCTCAAAAAGCTTAACGGCACGATCCAAATCTTTCAAAAACGGACCTGAAGCCTCGACTTCAATATACTTCAGAATTTTCGCGGATTGGGTCACATTTTGCTTGCCACTCAATAAGTTTTTGGAGACCCTCGCAAACTCTTGGGTACGTTGATCAAGATTAGGTCTTGAAGTGCCAAAATAATGGCTTTCAATCTCTGGCCCGAGTGACATACCGTTGGACGTAATCCACCTGTGATTATGCTCGAAATCTTTTATGTTTTCCACCATAATGGAGGAAATCCGGTTATTTTTTAACTCGTCATGCGAAAGCCAATGCGCAAGCAGTGCAATGCGTTGCGAAAGCATGCGCTGTTGGCCGCTAACATTGATAATTTCTTGATCCAACGCGCTTTTTCGACTGGTTTCAAAGTGAAACAGATATCCACCAAAAATGAGCAAAACGAGGACGGTTACAGCAACAAAGTATCTCCAAAGAAGTTTTTTTGATTGAAAATCAATCTGCAGAGGCATGTGCATCTCTCCACGGAATTTTTTTTCGCTATAAACTCATCATCTATAAAATCTAAAATGATTAAGAAATTATTAAATTTTAGTGTAGCTTTCACATCAGGAAGTTCAGCGCGTGGTACGGGGCTGATTGTGTGAATCTGTAAACGAGCGGTTGGGGCAGCACTTAAGCGCGACAGGTCCACCCCAGAACTTCACGTTTCCTTCTGCGGTGATGCCCAAGGTCACGTAACCCGTGCCGTATAAGATCCAAACAATACTGTATTAAAACGGCATCCAGTTTTATGAGCAAGCCCGTAATCGGAACACCGCTTACTCACGGCTCATACGGTTTGACATGATCTGTGCGCCAAATGGCATTGAACATCGCTTGACCAAGCTAAACAATCCTTGAACAAACGGTCAGGTCAAGCGCATGAACCGCACAATTAAGGACGCGACCGTCAAGCGATACCAATACGATAGCCACGACT
>JAQWVA010000080.1:0-2793 GCA_029250205.1 Tateyamaria sp. | reverse complement strand
GATCCCGGGCTCACGGCCATCGGTGTCTTAATGCCAGGCAAAACTTCCACGTCATAAAGCTCGCCAATAGCTCCATCTATGCGGAACCAATCAACACAGCTGCCTTTTGTCAGATCGATAATTTGCAACCCACACCACGGCTCGCTATCCGCAGCTTTAAGCTTTTGATCTAGCGGCAGGCCCTCAAAGCGTTTGTAGCGCGGCTTGGAAAGTCCAACAAAAGCGAAGCCCTTGTGAAACGCTAGCCCACGTAGAAAGCCCGGGCAGAATACGCGCGGCACAAACTGCCCCATGCCACGCTCTAGGCCTTCTATCACGCCTAACTCACCAGTTCCGGAATTCAGCAGCCAAAGTTGGCCCTCGTACCAGCGCGGCGAATGGGGCATCGAGAGGCCTTCACAGACCACCTCATTGCGCGCGACATCGATTACTACGCCGCCACTATCACGCCGGTCACGCCAGCCATCAATCGTGTTAGACCTTGAGACTGCTGTTACGTAAGCCGGCTCAGTATCCCGCATTGCCATGCCGTTCAGATGACAGCGATCTTCATCGACCAACGCGTCAATAAACGATGGCCGCCAAACTTCCTCAAAGCTGTGTTGATCCGAAACAGTCGCAAGACAGTTAAATCGCGTGTTTACAAAAACAGGAGCGCCATTGCTTAAAAGCCCAATGTCATGCGCGTCCAGCCGGCCGGTCACATTCCTGAGGCGCGGCATAAAGCAAGCATCAAATGTATTGTTAATTTGCTCATCTGGGCTCAGAATATTCTTGAAGTGCACGATCTCGGATTCTCCGGCCAACATCATTCCACCATCACCATCGTAGGAAAGCCCCATAGCCTTCGCAATCGCGGCTTGATGCAAATGCAAGCCTCCCTTGGGATCACATCCTATATTATACAAAAGCCCCGACTGGTATGATGAGATTGCAATCGAGCATTCCAATTGAACCAAGCGTTTTACCAAGCTACCGGATTGGGAATATTCAACTGTTCCCAATTCTTCAGAATTGGTTTCGACATGCGAACTGCCCGATGCTTCATTATCGTCCATAGCTGTTTCCATAATCAAGTGCTGCTATTTTATCCTATGGACGCTCACGTCAGGCATTGCCGTTCCCAGAAGTAGAACCACTGCGTAAATTACGAGCAGGAGCTGTTGCGCCTAAACCTTTTCTCAGGCGCAGACATCACACCGTTTAAAACGCATTTCAACTCAAAAGGTCATTCTCAGGCCTATACTAAGTGTGTGCTGGGTTTGGGAGCCAGAGAGTTTGGCTGTGTAGTCAACGAATGCCGATGTTTGATCACCCAATTGTGCCGTTGCGCCAAACCCGATGTTAATGCTGTCCTCATCAGCCGTGTAGCCAGTCGTCGTGAACGAGCCACCGCCCTCAAAGCTCGTCGTGCTTTGCCCTGCGGAGTTTCTGAAGTCGTGGGACCATGAAGCTTGCAAGTAGGGGGTGATCGTTTTGCTGTCATACTCGAACTGTGAAGATATTTTCACTCCTAAGACACCGCTCAAAGAAACGGATGTGTCCTCAGCTTGTGAAAGATTTAGTGATGATGCTCCTGTTTCTTCGAAACTATCAGTGCTCAAGTGTCCATAGTTGACACCCGCATTCAGTTGTATGTCGATTGCCTGTCCAGTGACTTTGTGTGGATACTGATAAGTATACCCTAACTCTGCAGAAGCTATAAACTGATCACCGTCATAGTTCGCGGTGGCGTTTCGGTTAATAGCGCCAACAATCACATTGCGATCAGAAAAGAATTCATGGTGAGCGTATCCGATCGCGCCTTGGAATGACCAAGGCCCTTGCATGTATTGGCCATAGGCCAATACTTGTCGGGTAGTTGTATCGAGCGCACTAAACGCCTCCGGCATAGAGATTTCTGATTTCCCGTAGCCAAATGCTAATCCCACGACACCACCTGGGCGAATTTCTGTTTCTAAGCCGAGAAGAGCACCATATGCGGCAGTATCACTGCCGGTACTACCGTTCGTTCCGTCAGTGGTACCAGTTTGAGCATAAGTCCGCATCCAAGTCTGTAATTGAGGTGGTTGCGGAACCACTTTGCTTGCAGCGAATGCATACTCAGTCATCAGCTGTTCAAAGTCGCCCTTCGGTTGTGGTTTCGCTTCGCGTCCAGCCATTTCTTTCCCAATCTTCGCGAATATTTGCTCAAAATTGGGATCTTCGGAATGAGAAGCAAAACCCAGAGCCGAAAAACTTTGTTGAGTATTCAAGTTCGGGGATGCCACGCGATTTGAAATCATGCTCAAGGCGACGTTGCTTGAAGTCAGAACATTTGTTTTCATGTCAGAATGCACTTCACCGGACATGGTTTTGAAAGCTGTGCGTGCCTCTGCTGTGGTCAGAGTTGTCAATGCTGCGAGGACAGTCTCATTGTCCGATCCAGGTTGGGCATTGGTGCCAAAAGCGCCATCCAAAACTTTAGCCAAGCCAGCATGGTTATCTGTTTCGGCCACTGATGAAAAAGTAGCTCTCTCAATGTCGAGGAAAACGTTACTTGCGTCATATCTCAGAGTTGGTGTCAGAAAAGCAAAATCTTGATCAATCGAATGGGTATCGAATGTGCCTGTTACACCGCCTGCAGCACTTAGAATAGTATAGTTGGTTGTGCCAAGACTGTAAAATCCAGCTTCGGGAAGTACAGAGACGCTCCCGCCATTGATTGTTGCTGTTCCTGTTGCCTCGATCAGATCTGATGTGCCGTTTGGATTAATCTCGACTTTATAGGTGGAGCCTGCGTCAAATGTAACA
>JAQWVA010000062.1:0-2710 GCA_029250205.1 Tateyamaria sp. | reverse complement strand
CCTGACCGGGCAACCACGCCTCGATGTCATAGGTCCGCCGCGCGCCAAACCCCATGTCCCCGGTGCAAAGAATGACCGTTCTGTAAGGGATTTCAAGCGCTTCCAGAATCGCTTCAGCACAGCGCAGCATCCGCTTTTGTTCCGCGTCGCTGTCGTCGGGATGCGTGACCGAAACCATCTCGACCTTTTCGAACTGGTGTTGGCGCAGCATGCCGGATGTGTCGCGCCCGGCCGATCCGGCCTCAGAGCGGAAACACAGCGTGTGCGCCGTCATCCGGATGGGCAACGCATGCGCCTCCAGAACATCGCCCGCCACCGAATACGTCAGCGGCACCTCAGAGGTCGGCACCAGCCACATCCCTTCGTGGGTCTGGTAACTGTCTTCGCCAAATTTGGGCAGCTTGTCGGTGCCATACATCGCCGCATCGCGCACCAGCACGGGTGAATTTACTTCCGTCAGGCCGTTTTGATCCACATGGGTGTCGATCATGAACTGGGCCAGCGCCCGGTGGATGCGCGCGACAGCGCCCCTCAGCATCACAAAGCGGCTGCCCGAAACCTTGGCGGCCGTTTCAAAATCCATCGCCGCCGTGACAGATCCGATCTGGTAATGTTCCACCGGCGCAAAGTCAAAGCTGCGGGGGCTGCCCCAGCGGTGTTGTTCGACATTGTCGTCCTCGTCCGCGCCGTCGGGCACATCATCGGCGGGCAGGTTGGGGATATGGGCCAGCGCGTCGGTCAGCTGCGCGTCGAGCGCCTTGGCGGCATCCTGCAGCGCGGCAACCTCGGCCTTTTTTTCAGACACAAGCGCGCGCAGGCGCTGGAATTCATCCTCATCACCACGGCCTTTGGCCGCGCCCACCTGTTTTGAGGCCTGGTTTTGCGCGGCCTGCGCGGTTTCGGCCGCTAGGATCTTGGCGCGGCGGGCCGCGTCCAGGGCCAAAAGCGCGGGTGACACGGGCGCATCCCCACGACGCCTGAGGGCGGCGTCAAAAGCTGCGGGCGTGTCGCGAAGGCGGCGGATGTCATGCATGTCTGTGCTTTCATGGATCGGCGTTACATGCGCCCCATATGCCCGATCACGGGGCGGGGGCCAAGGGGGTCGGGGCACGCAGGCGGGGCAGGGATGCCAAATGTGGCACAGATCCCGCGCTTTGCGCGCGCGATCAGCGCTTTGGTGCGTCCCAACCGGGGGGCAGGCTGGCCAGAAAGGCGCGCCATTGTTTGTTAAAATCCATTACGCCGAGCGTTTCGCGGGGCCAATGTGCGGGCCAATCGATGTGGTCGGGCAATGTGACAGAGCCATCGCCAAAGGCCGTGTTGAGCTGTTCGGAAGACATTCTCAGAGGCGACAAATCAGTGTGCCAGATCGCGGCACCGGTAAAATCAGAATTATATCCAGAGAATTCTGCGTCAAACTTTGCAAAAGAGATTTCCGCCCCCTGCAACTGCGAGTGCGAGAGGTCCGCCCCCTGCATCTGCGCGTAGCGGAGGTTTACCCTCTGCATCTGCGCGTCCAAGAGCTGTGCCCCCTGCATCTGTGCGTGACACAGGTCTGCCCCCTGCATCTGCGCCTGCCAGAGCTTTGCCCCCTGAAACTGCGCACCCTCCAGCCGCGCGCGGTTGAAGTTGCCGCCTTCAAAGTCGATGCCTTGCAGATTGGCCGCGCGCAGATCGATTGTGACGGCGTCCGCATCCACACCAGCAATCGCGCGCAATCGGCCGAGGGTTTGCGCCGCATTTTCCATATCCGAGCGTGGTTTCAGCGTATAAGCCCATGTCCGTAATGCGGCGAGGGAAATATCCTCTGCCGTCACGTTCAGTTTCTGCGCGGCCTCTTCGGCACTCAGGGGTTTGCTGCCACCCATTGGGTACATCAGAGCATGGGCGTAGCGGTAGCGGTGGGTTTGCGCGGGCACCTAGTCGGCACCAGAGAGTTCGCGCAGATAAACGCTTAGCAGGCGGGCCACGCGCGGGGCCTGATCGGGGCGCTCATGCACCAGCCCTTCGAGCCGGTCGATGGCAGAATTGCGGCGGGGTACGTCATCTTGCCATGCGCTGTCCCCGGTTTGACGCCGTGAATAGATATCTGTGGTGGCGGCTGTCATCTTGTCGTTGAACAGCGCTTCGCCTTCTAGCGTGTTCTTTTCTTCCTGCGCTTTGGTTTGACGCTCAACTGCGAAAACCCGGATCAGACCAAACACCAGACCAACCAACGCACCGATGGCGGCCAGCAAGCTCAGCAGCAGCCTGGCTTGGTGGCGGAGCTGCATGGCTTCGTCGCTATTGGCATTGGGAAGGAAAACGGCGAGATGGAAAAGCGTGGCCAGCGTGCCAACGAACAAGAGCGCGCCGGGCAGGGCAAGGATCAGGGCCGCCCATCCGACCGCGTTGATCAGTGGCGTGTCGCTGAAACTCAGGCTGCGATACGTATCTGACTGCCGTATCGCCCAGATTGCAAAGGCCAGCAGGATCAGCATCATCAGGACCACAAGCACTTGCATGCCCGTGTAAGAGCCCAGTTCGATCATGTCGTTCTTTAACCATTCCATCCCGCCACCATGACGAGAAATTGCGTCAGGCAAAAGGGTTTTCGTGATTTGTGTTTTGGTGGACGGAATATAGCGCCCTTTGCACCTTGCGCAGGTCCGCTGGCAGCCATAGGTTCTGCCAAACTCTGTGTTGGGCGTGATGTGCCCCAAGATTAAGG
>JAQWVA010000058.1:0-2456 GCA_029250205.1 Tateyamaria sp. | reverse complement strand
ACAACATTGGCGAAGTGCACGACGGTGCGGCCACTATGGACTGGATGGAGCAAGAACAAGAGCGTGGTATCACGATCACTTCAGCTGCGACCACGACGTTCTGGGAACGGACCGAAGACGGCGAGAATGTGGACACTGATAAGCACCGCATGAACATTATCGACACGCCCGGGCACGTGGACTTTACGATTGAAGTTGAAAGGTCACTGGCTGTTCTTGACGGAGCGGTTGCTGTTCTCGATGCAAATGCCGGCGTCGAGCCGCAAACAGAGACAGTGTGGCGTCAGGCTGATCGGTACAAAGTGCCACGCATTGTTTTCGTCAACAAAATGGACAAAATCGGAGCTGATTTTTTCAACTGCGTCCATATGATTAAAGACCGGACAGGTGCTACGCCTTGTCCGATACAAATTCCGATTGGTGCCGAGACCGAGCTGGAAGGCATGATCGATCTGGTTACCATGGAAGAGTGGGTTTGGGCCGGCGAGGACCTTGGTGCAAGCTGGGAGAAACGCCCAATTCGTGACAGTCTGAAAGAGCAAGCAGACGAGTGGCGCGCCAAGATGATCGAAGTCGCTGTCGAAATGGACGACGATGAGATGGAAAAGTATTTGATGGACGGTGACGAGCCGGACGTTCCAACTCTGCGGCGTCTGATCCGGGCTGGTACATTGGCCATTAAGTTCATTCCAGTTCTTTGCGGATCTGCATTCAAGAACAAAGGCGTGCAGCCATTGCTTAACGCTGTGATCGACTATCTGCCATCTCCGATGGATGTCGTTGATTATATGGGTTTTAAACCCGGCGATGAAACTGAAACGCGTGATATTGCCCGGCGTGCAGACGATACTATGGCTTTCTCTGCGCTGGCCTTCAAAATTATGAACGACCCGTTTGTTGGAACGCTAACTTTTACTCGAATTTATTCGGGTGTCTTGAACAAAGGTGACACTCTGCTGAACTCGACCAAAGAACGTAAAGAACGCGTTGGTCGAATGATGATGATGCACTCAAACGATCGCGAGGAGATTACGGAAGCGTATGCTGGAGATATCATAGCGCTTGCCGGTCTGAAAGACACTACAACTGGCGACACACTGTGCGCGGTGAATGATCCCGTGGTTCTCGAGACGATGACGTTCCCCGATCCGGTGATCGAAATCGCTGTTGAGCCTAAGACGAAAGCTGACCAAGAGAAGATGTCGACCGGTTTACAACGTCTGGCTGCCGAAGATCCATCCTTCCGGGTGGAGACTGACCTGGAATCAGGCCAGACGATCATGAAGGGCATGGGTGAACTTCACCTCGATATTCTGGTTGACCGTTTGAAGCGTGAATTCAAAGTGGAAGCCAATATTGGCGCCCCTCAGGTCGCCTACCGCGAGACTATTGGTCACGAAGTAGAGCACACGTACACCCACAAGAAACAGTCGGGTGGGTCTGGTCAGTTTGCTGAGGTGAAAATGATCATCTCTCCGACAGAGCCGGGCGAGGGATATTCGTTTGAATCTCGCGTTGTTGGTGGATCTGTCCCCAAGGAGTACATTCCCGGCGTCGAAAAGGGTATCAATTCCGTTATGGACAGTGGCCCGCTCGCAGGGTTTCCAGTGATCGACTTTAAAGTCGCTTTGATCGACGGCAAGTTCCACGATGTGGACTCAAGTGTTCTGGCGTTTGAAATCGCAGCTCGAATGGGCATGCGCGAAGGCATGCGCAAAGCCGGTGCAAAACTGCTTGAACCGATCATGAAAGTCGAAGTCGTGACACCCGAAGAGTATACCGGTGGTATCATTGGCGACCTAACATCGCGTCGCGGTCAGGTTCAGGGTCAAGATACCCGCGGCAACGCTATCGCAATTGATGCACAGGTGCCGCTGGCGAACATGTTTGGCTACATTAATACTTTGCGGTCCATGTCGTCTGGTCGCGCTAACTTCACCATGCAGTTCGGTCACTATGAACCCGTACCACAAAATATCTCTGATGAGATTCAAGCAAAATACGCGTAAGCCCAGGGGGCCTTCGGGCCCGCCGAAACCCCCCGCAGGATGCGTGATATAACGCACCGTTTGAGAACAAAGAAGGAGCCGCTACCATGGCAAAAGCAAAGTTTGAACGTAACAAACCGCACGTAAACATTGGCACGATTGGTCACGTTGACCACGGCAAGACAACGCTGACGGCTGCGATTACGAAATATTTTGGCGATTTTCAGGCGTATGACCAGATTGATGGTGCCCCTGAAGAAAAAGCGCGGGGGATCACGATTTCGACGGCGCATGTCGAATACGAGACCGAAGGCCGCCACTACGCTCACGTCGACTGCCCCGGCCACGCTGACTATGTTAAGAACATGATCACCGGTGCCGCGCAAATGGACGGTGCAATTCTTGTTGTGAACGCAGCAGACGGTCCAATGCCACAAACGCGCGAGCACATCTTGCTTGGTCGTCAGG
>JAQWVA010000023.1:0-97934 GCA_029250205.1 Tateyamaria sp. | reverse complement strand
TTGCGGAAAAATTGCAGCGCATTCGCGCAGTTGTTTCCAAAAGCCAGGACGAGGCCACCGAAGACGACCTGTTCGAGGACGAGTATTCAGAAAATCTCGCACCCAGCCTTGATACCCCGTTGCTATTGACCAAGACGTTCACAGATGAGGACGCCACACAAATTGGCGAGACACAAGAAATCAGCAAAGAGGCTCCCCTCGAGGACGATACAAACGACA
Source organism: Tateyamaria sp. (assembly GCA_029250205.1). Lineage (GTDB taxonomy): Bacteria > Pseudomonadota > Alphaproteobacteria > Rhodobacterales > Rhodobacteraceae > Tateyamaria. The sequence goes on along the minus strand of JAQWVA010000023.1, from coordinate 97,715 downwards.
GCGCAATCCGCGCCCATTTTGACACCAAAGCAAAGGTCGAAACGGACAAAGATGCAGCGCAAATCGCCCAAAGCAACATCCAAGACGCAACCAACGATGGCACGGACAAACAGCACAATACCCAGGCACCGCTAACAGTCGACAATACACAGGCTGACACGCAGACCAAAGAAGGTCGAACGGACATTGCGGGTATAGATAACAATGCGTTAGCGGAAAACAAACAGGAAACACGCGCGTCCAAACCACGCGCCCGTATCGTGAAAGTGAAACGCGCCGACATTGATGCAGCATTGGACAAAGGCGCGCTGGAAGAGATAAAAGAGATCGACGAAACCCCACAACCCAGCACGTTATCCGAAGTCGACGAAGCGGAATTGCTGGCTGAACTCGCCGAGGTAGAGGCCGAATTCCCAAACGATAGCGCGCAGCTGATGCAACAAAACGTTTTGGAAGCGCCGAACAAAGAAATTGCGGTAGCTCCCCCCGTCGATGACGACCTGTCGCGACTGCTGGCCGAAGTCGACAACCAGATGGGCGAGCCCGAAGGCGTGCGACGCCGTAACGCCTTTGCGCACCTTAAAGCTGCCGTTATGGCGAAAAAAGCTGACACTGGCAGCAATACGAAAAAAGAAACCAACGGAGCGTTGGACCAAGGTGACCTCGAAGCAGTCATCAACCCGCGCTACGTCGAAAAACGGCCCGACAGACCGCGCCCTGCACCGCTAAGGCTCGTGGCTGAACAACGTGTAGACAATTTGGCAAACAGATCGCCGGATGCCTCAGATTCCTATCGTATCGAGGCCACGCTCAACGAAACTGTTGAAATCCATGCAGATGTCTGTTTTGAGGATTTCGCAATCGAAATGGGTGCGCATGAATTGCTTGATTTGGTCGAAGCCGCGGCAAGCTACATTTGCTATGTGAGGGGCCAAGAAGCCTTCTGGCGTCGCAAGGTGATGAGATTGGTTTCTGAGGTGGAGAAAGAAAGCTTCAGCCGCGAAGACACGCTTCGCTGCTTTGGTGAACTGATACGTAACGGCAAGATCAAACGGAACGAAGACGGCCGTTATGGTGTCTCAAACACCATCGGCTATCACCCTGAAGAACGCGCCGCGGGCTGAACAACACGCACACTGCAGCCTAGGGGCAGCCCATTTTCATGCTGCCTCTTTTGCGTTGATCACACCGCACCTTTGCAAAGGGGAACATAAAAAAATACCCTTCGATCAGAACGAAAAGCAAGTTTGTCACCTTGTTTGCACCCAATCAAAAAAAATCATACTGCCGCGAATGACCAAGCTTAGACCTGAGGCGGTTTGTCGGGATTCGGTTGGCCCACACCCTTGAAAACTGCTTTGAGCGGGACCGCCCATACCACGCCAAGACCGATATAAATCAGCAACTCAACCAAGATTGAAGGGCGATCAAACAATGACACAAGGCTGACTGCCGCCATGATGTAAAGCGGCACGCCAATAACAAGGATCAGCAAAGAAAAACGCTTTCGGGTTTTGTAACTAAGCGCCATCAGGCCTCCTTAATCAGCGAAAGGGTCGCGGACTAGGATCGTATCCTCCCGCTCTGGTGATGTAGAAAGTAGGGCGACTGGACAATCGATCAACTCTTCGACCCGGCGCACGTATTTAATCGCATTCGCCGGCAGTTCTGCCCAGCTGCGCGCACCTTCTGTTGATTCCGACCAGCCCGGCATTTCCTCGTAGATTGGCGTGCAGCGCGCCTGTTGATCAGCAGCCGTCGGCAGGTAATCCATGCGCACGCCGTCCAGATTGTATGCAACGCAAATCTTCAGCGTCTCGAACCCATCAAGCACGTCCAGCTTGGTCAGCGATATGCCATCAACGCCACTGGTTGCGCAGGTCTGGCGCACAAGACAGGCATCGAACCAGCCACAACGCCGCTTGCGCCCCGTGGTGGTGCCAAACTCGTGCCCGCGCTCGCCCAGCCGTTGGCCATCCTCGTCCATCAGCTCAGTTGGAAACGGACCTTCGCCCACACGTGTCGTGTACGCCTTGACGATGCCAAGCACAAAATCGATTGATCCGGGACCAATGCCAACGCCTGTAGCGGCTTGTCCTGCGATCACGTTCGAGGATGTCACGAAAGGATAGGTGCCGAAATCAATGTCCAGCAGCGCACCTTGCGCGCCTTCAAACAGGATGCGCTTGCCGGCCTTGCGTGCCTCGGTCATCACCTTCCAGACGGGCGCGGCATATTGCAAAATCTCGTCTGCCACGTCGCGTAAGGCAGCAAGCAGCCTATCGCGGTCCACAGGCTTAAGTCCCAAACCGCGACGCAACGCATCGTGGTGCACAAGGGCGCGATCCACCCGCAGCTCAAGCGTTACAGGGTCCGCAAGATCAGCGACACGAACCACGCGGCGGCCCACCTTATCCTCATAAGCCGGACCAATTCCACGACCGGTGGTGCCAATCTTGGCCACCGCGTTCTGCGCTTCGCGGGCGCGATCCAGCTCGCCGTGGATGGGCAGAATTAGCGGTGTATTTTCCGCAATCATCAGCGTCTCGGGCGAGATGGTCACGCCCTGACCGCGCAGCGTTTCTATTTCTGACAGCAAATGCCAGGGGTCCAGAACCACCCCATTGCCAATTACGCTCAGCTTGCCGCCACGCACAACACCAGAGGGCAACGCATGCAATTTGTACACAGCACCGTCGATAACCAAAGTGTGGCCCGCATTGTGCCCACCCTGAAAGCGCGCAATAACGTCAGCCCGCTCGCTGAGCCAATCCACGATCTTGCCTTTGCCCTCGTCGCCCCACTGTGCGCCGACAACCACCACATTGGCCATTTGATGCCCCTTTCATGAGAACCAGCGCCCATATAGCGAGACGATGGGCGGAGGCAAACCGCAATCTGCACCAATTTCTGTTCAAAATATGTCTGTCGACAGCACACAACCGTTGCACCCAGCGCGCCAGCACGGCATCACAGACGTACAGAACAACCAGGATTTTAACCAAAGAGGTTTGGTTCATGAGCTTTCTCTCGCGCTGGCTTTTTGCCCTTGGTCTGCTGACAGCGACCTACAATCCCACACAGTTCAACTACATTCGCTGGGTCAGCAGCTATGGAAATCAGAACCTGTCAATTGCTGTTTTGCTCGGGCTTTTGCTCATCATCGGCTACATTATATACGTGCGTGCGACGCTGCGTTCGATTGGTGGTGTTGGGATGGCACTGATTCTTGCCATCGTAGGGGCAGCCTTGTGGGTTCTTTACGACGTCGGTCTGCTCACTTTAAGTAACACCAGCGTCAACATCTGGCTGGGACTATTGGCCTTATCTCTTGTGTTGGGTGTTGGCCTGAGTTGGAGCCACGTACGCCGACGCCTGTCCGGACAGGCCGACATGGACGACGTAGACGATTAAAGCGTTTTGGTAAAAATTGAACGCCCTACCACTACCTGAAATCGATATTTCAGCGAATTATCAAAGTTCTAAACGATGTCATGGGTTTCGGGCACTTCATCAAAAGCTATGCGCCACATTGGCACGGTGGTTGGGGCGTCTTTGCACGCAGAGCAAAGAGCGTTCGACCACCAGCCCAAATTTCTACACGCAGGGCGCGCGCTACCCTCGCTGACAAAGCGATCACTATAGATCAAGTAAAACAGGTGCTCCGTCAGGCGTACGTAAGTAAGCGGCTTTCCACGCATTGCGCATGTCAACCTGTTCTTGCACCTCTGCGCTGCCATCCTCTGAAAGCAAGGTTTCAAGCGTCTCAAGCCAAGCGACGAAATAATCGGCTCCGCCATCCAAATCCCGAGCCAGCCCATGACATTTTAGTGTCGCTCCAAACCGGGATGCCCAGTCAGACCAAGTAAATCGACCGGCTTCGTTCAAATGCACCGTGAGCGCAAAAACCTGTGCGTGCCATGGTGCTTCAAAAACAGGATCAGGCTTCATAAGGGTTCCAGATAGCTTTGCCACATGTCGACAACCACTTCGTCTGCGGGGTGCTCAGTATGGGCCCATAGCACAGATGCCTTGAACACCACCGCGTAAAGTGGTTCTGGGGCTTCTCCCAGTGCATGGGCGTTGCTGTCGGGCAAGACGTGACTGCCATGCACCCGCAAGATGCGTCCCTTGGCACCCCTCGCATAAACAGGCAGGCGCGTGTGCCCCCCCGGAACTGCCCTGTTTTCGGCAAAGGGCCGCACCGTGACCGCGTCACCTGAAACAAACAGTGGTGCCACATCGCTGGGACGATCGGCTGGGCCGCCTTTGGCAAGCACGTCTGCAACCGTGTCCGCGCGCAGTTTTCGCGCGGCCAGAGCGCTGGCCCCCATCGCCAAACCGGCTGCCAGCTCGTCTTGGCTGACGGCTCCCTTGGCCACAAGCAGATCCGCCAAAGCCGAAATCCACTTCTCGTAGTAAGAAAATTGCCCGTAATCCGCAGGCGACAGGCTTTCGCGGGCATGACGCGATGTGTCGATGTTCCAAAGCCCCAATGACCCGCATGCAAGGGTTATGGCCAATGCGCGTGGGTGCCAGTCAGCATGAAATTTCACGTGCTCTGCCTCTGGCACAACCGGCCCGTCACCAAACCGCCCCCCCATATCATGCAAACGCGTCATGGCACTTTCGCCAATCCACAGCCAATCATGGAATCGCGTGTAACAAGCTGCATCAAGCCGGCCTCGTCCATGCCCTCGCTGCCGATCGGTCGCTGCGGAATCACAAGATACCGAACCTCGGCCGTTGAATCCCATACACGTACCGCCATCTCAGCGGGTAAGGTCACGCCAAACTCTGACAGTACCTTGCGCGGCTCGCGGACCGTCCGCGCGCGATAGGCGTCAGATTTGTACCAACCGGGCGGAATTCCAAGCAACGGCCACGGATAGCATGAACACAGCGTACACACGACCATGTTGTGAAGCCTGTCAGTGTTTTCCACCGCAACCATGTGTTCACCCTGACGACCGTAATAGCCCAGCTCAGACACCACAGCATCAGCGTCCTTAAGGAGGGCCGCGCGAAATCCCGGATCGACCCAAGCGCGGGCTACGACATGTGCGCCATTACGCGGGCCGATGCGATTCTCGTAGGTGTCGATAATTTCGTCAAGTGCAGCGGGATCAACTAGACCCTTTTGGGTTAGTATCGTCTCGAGCGCCTTGACCCGCAAAGCAGGATCAGGCGGCAACAGCGCATGTGGGTGATTGTGATGCGGATGGTCGTGAGGCATGAATTGATCATGTGCTGCGGGGAACTGATTTGTCCAGTCTCTCAAAGCCGCCCTTGCCCCGGCCTATAAACTTGCATAGATACCGCGCATCGCGCAGAAAAGGGCCAAACGCCGCATGGAAAACGTCGTTCTTATTATCCATCTAATTCTTGCGCTCGGTCTGATCGCCGTAGTGCTCATACAACGCTCCGAAGGGGGCGGATTGGGCATGGGCGGCGGCGGTGGCGGCGCTATGACTGGCAGGGCTGCTGCAACGGCTTTGAGCAAGGTAACTTGGATACTGGCAATTGCGTTCATAATCACATCGATAACGCTGACGATCATCGCAGCGCAAAACGCTTCCGGCACATCCGTGATCGACCAATTGGGCATTTCCCCGAACGCTCAGGACACCCCTGGCGACGGACTCGTGCCGCCCGCAGGTGACTTGTTGCCGCCGGCAGAAGGCGACACTGCTCCGCTGGTTCCAACCGCCGACTAAGACAAAATGTTGAGGGCATGAATGGTGTCGCAACATCATGTTGCGACAAGCTTGCTCTTTTAAATCGAATCCTGATATACTGAGGCCCCGTGGGGTGTGCTGTTAAGCACCCTAGAAAGCGGCCTTTGGCCAGATCAAACCATGGGAGACAGCAGTTCATGGCACGCTATATTTTTATTACCGGCGGCGTTGTCTCTTCGCTCGGCAAGGGGCTCGCTTCGGCGGCGCTTGGTGCTTTGCTGCAGGCACGTGGCTTTTCGGTACGTCTGCGCAAGCTTGATCCCTATTTGAATGTTGATCCGGGCACGATGTCGCCGTTTGAACACGGCGAGGTGTTCGTGACAGACGACGGCGCAGAAACCGATCTAGATCTGGGTCACTACGAGCGTTTCACCGGAGTTTCAGCCCGCAAGACCGACTCTGTGTCGTCTGGACGCGTCTATTCCACTGTGCTCGAAAAAGAGCGGCGTGGCGACTACCTGGGCAAAACCATTCAGGTCATTCCCCATGTCACGAACGAAATCAAAGAGTTCATCGAGATCGGCAATGATGAGGTCGATTTTATGCTATGTGAGATCGGCGGCACAGTAGGCGATATCGAAGGTTTGCCGTTTTTCGAAGCGATTCGCCAATTTTCTCAGGACAAACCTCGTGGCCAATGCATCTTTATGCATCTGACCTTGCTGCCGTTCATCAAGGCAAGCGGCGAGTTGAAAACCAAGCCAACGCAGCACTCGGTCAAAGAACTGCGCTCCATCGGTATCGCGCCAGACATTCTTGTGTGCCGATCAGAAGGACCGATACCTGTTAAAGAGCGCGAAAAACTGGCGCTTTTCTGCAATGTGCGCCCTGACAGCGTTATCGCCGCGCAAGATCTGTCAACGATTTATGACGCCCCTTTGGCCTACCATCGCGAGGGCATGGATCAGGCCGTACTCGATGCGTTTCAGATCAGTCCGGCACCCAAACCAGATTTAACCAAATGGGAAGACGTCAGCGACCGCATCCACAACGCCGAGGGCCAGGTAAAGGTCGCAATCGTTGGAAAATACACGCAGTTGGAGGACGCCTATAAATCAATCGCCGAGGCTTTGACCCATGGCGGAATGGCCAACCGCGTTCGGGTCAAAGTCGAGTGGGTTGATGCCGAACTGTTCGAAAACGAAGACCCGGCCACCCATCTTCAAGGGTTCCACGCGATTCTTGTCCCCGGCGGGTTCGGTGAGCGCGGCACAGAAGGCAAAATAAAGGCGGCCGAGTTCGCGCGCACGCACAAAGTGCCCTATCTGGGTATTTGTCTGGGGATGCAAATGGCGGTGATTGAGGCGGCACGCAATGTGGCGGGCTTGACCACCGCGGGCTCAGAGGAATTCGACCACGAAGCTGGAAAAAAACGGTTTGAGCCGGTGGTCTACCACCTCAAGGAATGGGTTCAGGGCAACCACAAGGTCGAACGCGCTGTCGGCGATGACAAAGGTGGTACGATGCGGCTTGGCGCTTACGACGCAACGTTGAAAACGGGCAGCCGTGTGGCAACTGTCTATGGCTGCACAGAAATAGACGAGCGTCATCGTCACCGCTACGAGGTAGACATTAAATACCGCGACCAGCTTGAAAAGGCAGGGTTGTCCTTTTCGGGGATGTCACCCGACGGACGATTGCCCGAGATCGTAGAATGGTCCGACCACCCTTGGTTTATCGGCGTTCAGTTCCACCCAGAATTGAAATCTAAGCCTTTCGCACCGCACCCCCTGTTCGAAGATTTCGTGCGCGCCGCCAAGGATGCCAGTCGCCTCGTTTGACTCATAGCGTTTGTCGAAACACCCGTAATGCGGCATAATATTTTCATCAAACTTTGTCGGTCCCAGCATCAACATAAGGTAGTGAGACCAGCGCAATTGGACATCCCGGATACAAGCGGCGACACTTCAGCCTTTCTGGTGACGGTTCATGGGCCTGCTGCTAAACACGGTACCGTGGTATGCCTGCATCTACGCGATTGCACGCACTCGATCGCAGCGCCATAAGCGAGCCATGCTTAGTTACCAGCACATCTACCACGCCGGAAATCTGGCGGACGTTCACAAGCACGCCCTATTGGCGTGGATGCTGGACTATCTGACCCGCAAGGACAAACCAGTCAGTTACATCGAAACACATGCCGGCCGCGCACTTTATGATTTGAACGCAAGCGCAGCACTCAAAACAGGCGAAGCGGCCATGGGAATTGCCCGGGCACGAGATTGGTTCACAGCCGATCACCCCTACATAAAAAGCTTGTCGGAAACGTCTGAAACGGACGGTGACCACGCCTATCCCGGCTCGCCCATGATCGCGGTGCAACGGCTGCGCGCCACCGACACGATCACCGTCGCTGAGCTGCATCCAGCCGAGCATGGCGCACTGGAACTGACGCTGCCGACGGCAACATGCCGCCGCACAGATGGTTTTGCGATGGCACATTCTATGCTGCCCCCCACGCCTCGTCGGGGTCTGATGCTTATCGATCCAAGCTTTGAGATTAAGGATGATTATACCGCAATTCCATCACATATCCGCAAATATGCGCGGGCCTGGAATGTGGGTATAATCGCATTGTGGTATCCAATACTAACATCTGGATTACACGTCAAAATGCTGAAAGCGCTGACCAATGACCACAAGAACGCCCTGTGCCACGAAGTGCGTTTCCCACCCGCACGCCCAGGGCACGGGATGGTCGGTTCGGGTCTTTTTGTGATCAATCCCCCCTTTGGCCTTGCGCAAGAGGCCGCAAAACTCAAAACTCACTTCGACAAACTGTAACAAAGGCCGCACCCTGTGTTTGAACGCCTGTTTCCAAAACGCGCACACAAGAAAGCACCCCTGCCAGAGCCTACGCCCCAGCTGGCCTTGGGTGCTTTGCTGGTTCGGATTGCGCTTTCCGACCGCACCTATCAAGCCAAAGAGATCGCGGCCATCGACACCATTCTGGCGGCCACGTTCACCCTCAAACCGTTGGAGGCAGCCAAGTTGCGCGCCACCTGCGAAGCACTGGAACGGGACGCCCCCGGAACTCCTGAATTTGCAGTTATTCTACGCGACACTATTCCCTATGAGGAGCGCCTTGGGCTTGCCTTTGCAATGTGGCAGGTGCTGCTCTCTGATGGCCACTCCGCCGAGATCGAAGAAGCAACCTTGCATCAAATCGAGGCAGCACTTGGCATTACCTCAGAAGATAGCGAAACGATTCAAGCGCGTGCGCTTGGCTAACGGCCCCAGACATCCTATATTGCTGAAATGTTCCAAGACTTGCTAAAACGGCTACTTCAGCCCCAACCGGCCCCCATCGTAGATGCAGATGCGCGGCTTGCCCTGACGGCGTTGCTCGTTCGTGTGGCGCGATCCGATTATGAATATAGTGCGAGCGAAAAATCTCGGATCGACGAGATTACCCAAGCCCGCTATGGCCTGTCCGGTGCCGATGCCACAGCCCTACGCGCCGACGCCGAAGCGATGGAGGCCGAAGCACCGGACACGGTGCGTTTTACCCGCGCCATCAAGGATGCCGTTGCCTACGAAGACCGGCTTGCGGTGATCGAAGCGCTTTGGACGGTGGTATTGGCCGATGGCCAAAGGGCGCAGGAAGAGGACGCTTTGTTGCGTCTTGTCTCCAACCTGCTGGGAGTCTCGGACCGCGATAGTGCCTTGGCCCGACAACGCGTCGCGGGGTGATCGCGGCGCTGAGCATGTATGACATGGCCCATGCGCGCGCAGCGCATGACAGGTACTGGCAGGCGATCCGGAATGCTCTGGGCTTTGGTCCAGCACATCTGGACCGGACAGGCGGCCTCTGGGATCAGTGGCTGTCACCACAATTGGTTCTGGCACAAACCTGCGGTCTGCCGTTTCGCGCCCGCCTGCACGACAAGGTCACGCTTGTGGGGACGCCGGACTATGGCCTACCGGATTGTCCACCGGGCCACTATTTCAGTGTGTTTGTGGTGTCCGCTGATCACCCTGCACTGAGCCTTGTGGCGCTTGATCATCCCACGCTTGCCTATAACGATCCGCTCAGCCAATCTGGCTGGGCTGCTCCGATCGCGCATTTTCGCGACCTTGGTTTAGGGTTCAGGACTGGGCCCCAAACCGGTTCGCACGTGGCATCGGCATGCGCCGTTGCAGATGGACGCGCGGATGTCGCTGCGCTAGACGCGGTGACCTGGAAGATGCTGCAGCAGGAAAATCCAAGCCTTGCGGGTCGCCTTAGGGTGATTGATCGGACCACCGCAACCCCGGGACTTCCATATATCACTGCCTCAACCTTCGACCCAGAACTGATCGCACAAGCGGTCAGGGAAGCTATCGCTAACTTGAGTGAAATAGATCGCAATACGCTGTGCTTACGCGCATTGATCCACATTCCAGCGCATGCCTATCTTGCTCTGCCACTGCCACCTAAACCTTGATGAATTCGCAATAATTTGCGCAAGAAACGGGCATAGAGCACCTATTCGGCCTGTTTTGCCCGTAGACAAGCCAACCATTCTGCGTCCTTATACCCGGTGACCGAAACAGCGCAGCGTGCCCCCTTGTCAGATAAACCAGTCATCGAAATCCGCGACCTTCACAAGGCGTATGGAGACCTTGAAGTTCTCAAGGGCGTCGATATCAAAGCCAGTCGCGGTAACGTGGTTGCGTTGATCGGGTCATCGGGCTCGGGCAAGTCCACGCTATTACGGTGCTGCAACCTGCTTGAAGACAGCCAGCATGGCGAGATGCTTTTCAAAGGGGAACTCGTGAGCTGGAAAGGCGCAGGCCACTCACGCCGCCCATCCGAACCCAGACAAGTGCTGCGCATTCGCACAAACCTGTCCATGGTGTTTCAGCAATTCAACCTTTGGGCCCATATGACAATCCTGCAGAATGTGATGGAAGCGCCGCTGACGGTGTTGCGTCGCGATCCTGCAGAGGTCGAGACAGCCGCGCGCGGATACCTCGACAAGGTGGGCATCGGCGACAAATGCGATGCCTACCCCGCACAATTGTCAGGCGGTCAACAACAGCGGGCCGCCATTGCGCGGGCGCTTTGCATGGAGCCAGAGGCGCTGCTTTTTGATGAGCCAACCAGCGCGCTCGACCCCGAGCTTGAACAAGAGGTCGTGCGCGTGATCAAGGATCTGGCCGCCGAAGGGCGCACCATGCTGATCGTCACCCACGATATGAAACTGGCCGCAGATGTCAGCGATCATGTCGTGTTCCTGCATCAGGGCTTGATCGAAGAACAAGGGCCACCGGATAAACTGTTCGGTGCACCCAAATCCGAACGTTTGCGAGGGTTCCTGTCAGCAACCCACGCCGCGTAAACCAAAAACAAAACCCGGGAGTATCACTTATGAAATCCATTTTGCTCACCACAGCCGCCATCGCGATGACGGCATCCTTTGCACTTGCGGACGGCCATTCGGTCGTACGCATGGGCACAGAAGGCGCCTATCCTCCCTACAACTTCATCAACGATGCCGGTGAAGTGGACGGATTCGAGCGCGAATTGGGCGATGAATTGTGCACACGCGCCGAATTGACCTGCGAATGGGTCACCAACGAATGGGACAGCATCATTCCCAATCTGGTGTCCGGCAACTATGATACAATCATCGCAGGTATGTCGATCACAGACGAGCGCGACGAGGTCATCGACTTTACGCAAAACTACACCCAGCCTGACCCATCATCCTATCTGGCCACGTCAGCGGACGCGGACATTGCAGGCGGTGTGATCGCAGCACAGACGAACACCATTCAGGCGGCCTTTATCGCCAGTTCCGGTGCAACGCTGGTTGAATTCGCCACCCCAGAAGAAACAATTGCCGCCGTGAAAAACGGTGAGGCGGACGCCGTTCTGGCCGATAAAGCGTTTCTTGCACCGATCGAAGCTGATGATGCCGATCTGGTCTTTCTTGACCAGGAAGAGCTGATTGGCGGTGGTGTCGGCATGGGACTGCGCGAAAGCGATGGTGATCTGCGCGCAAAATTTGACGCAGCTATCGCATCAATGAAAGCGGATGGTACGCTGAACACGCTGTTGACCAAATGGGAAATCGGCGGCGAGTTCTGATCTGATCGCTTTGAGGGGCCGCACCATGCGGCCCCTTACAACCCGTCTTGCCCCTGTCGCGAACGAGGCCACGCATCTTCAGCTTTTGTACAGACCCCAGTACGCTACAAAATACGCAGTGGATGATGTGTTACCTGACCACGGGCAAGCACATGGCTATCTATGTGTCAGTGTTCACAGTTCTGTCATTGCTGGCCATAACTGCACCTGCCGCGCTTGCATTCGGCTTTGTCGGGGCGTCGGCCGCACGGTCGCGAATTGCACCGCTGTCATGGTTGGGACGCGGCTATATCGCGGTCGTGCGGGGCGTTCCAGATATCGCATTCTTTCTGTTCTTTGTCATCGCACTCGACCAGATGATCGAATACGCGCGGCACCGTATAATTTGCCCCGACTGGCCCGACACGGTACGGCAAGGCAACGACTTCGTTGTGTGTGCGGCGGCTAAGATGCCCTTGGGCAATGCGCCGCAATGGGTGCATGAAACCTATGGCTTTTTCATTGCGGTCTTTACCTTTGCCATCGTTTTCGGCGCCTTTGCAGCCAATGTTCTTTTCGGGGCTATGCGCGCTGTGCCCAAAGCACAGCTTGAGACGGCAGAAGCCTATGGCATGACGCCCGGCCAGATATTTCGCCGCGTGCTGGTGCCCCAGATGTGGGTCTATGCGCTGCCAGGCCTTTCCAACCTCTGGATGGTGCTGATCAAAGCGACACCCCTGCTGTTTCTGCTGGGCATCGAAGACATCGTCTATTGGGCGCGCGAACTGGGCGGGACCAAGACATCGCGCTTTACCGATTATCCGCATGGCGATTGGCGGATGTGGTATTTCTTGGCGCTGTTGGTCTTTTATCTGCTGTTCACCCGCCTGTCAGAGATCGTTCTCGACAAGCTGATGCGGCACCTGACCCATGGTCAGGCCACAACTGGCGGCGAAGCCCAAAGGAAGGCTGCATGAGTTGTTTGCAGACCATTTCAGACTATAGCTTGCGGGCCATTGGCATCGGCGAGCGATTGTTGCCGCGTGAAGATTTTACGCTTTGCCAACAGTTCACCCTGATCGGATCAGGGATGATCTGGAACGTCTATTTCGGGGTATTTGCGCTCGTCACGGGCTTTTGTCTGGCCACGCTGGTTGCGGTTGGCAAAAATTCCGCTGCGCCGCTGGCGCGCAAACCGGCAGAATGGTTTATCTTTTTGTTTCGCGGATCACCGCTGTTCATTCAATTCTTCTTTGCCTATTTTCTATTCTTGCAGCTTAAATCGGCCTATAGCTTTTTTGACCCTTTCACCGCCGCATGGCTAGGAGCGCTGATTGTTCTGTTCCTAAACACGGCCGCCTATTCCGCCGAGATTTTTTATGGTGCGTTGCAGTCCATACCCAAAGGCGATGTCGAGGCCGCGGATGCGTATGGCCTTTCGGGTTGGTCACGGTTTCGCAGAGTGATCTGGCCCACAATGCTCAGGCTTGCGTGGCCGGGCTACACTAACGAGGCGATCTTTTTGTTTCATGCCACAACGCTTGTGTTCTTTTCCGGCTTTCCAGCCTGGCAACAACGCGGAGATGCGCTGTATTATGCAAACTACTTTGCTGATAAAACATTCAATCCATTCATCCCCTACCCGATCCTCGCAATGTATTTCATACTGCTGACATTGGCGATCATCGGGATCTTTGGGCTGGTAAACCGACACCTGAACCGGCACCTGCCCGCCAACACACGCACCCGTCTCAAGGTGCGTCCGAACCTGATACGGTAATCTGAAAGTACAAGGCGCCTGCGACAAGGATTTTGCACAAAGAAGACCCAACCAATGCATGACTGGCTCAAGAACAATCCTGAAATCCGCGCGATCCGCGTTGCCGCGTCTGATCTGAACGGCGTCGCGCGCGGCAAGCGGATGCCTGTACGCTTTGCAGACAAGGTAACAACAGACGGCACCCGTTTTCCGATGTCTGTGCTCAACCTCGATATCTGGGGCGAAGACATCGAAGATAGCCCACTGGTGATGGAAAGCGGCGACCGCGACGGCGTGCTGCGTCCGACCGAACGCGGGTTTGTTCCGATGCCCTGGTTGGACACGCCGACCGGCCTGATGCCGATCTGGATGTATCACGAGGATGGCCATCCGTTTATGGGCGATCCGCGGCACGCACTTGCCGATGTGCAAAACCGCCTTGCCGCACGAGGTCTGACTCCGGTTGTCGCGGTTGAGCTGGAATTCTTTTTGATCGACGATGCTGATGGGCGGTTGCGCGTCCCACCCTCACCGCGATCAGGAAAGCGCCGCATGGCGGGCGAAATCCTGAGCCTGCGGGCGCTGGATCAGTTCGATGCTTTCTTCACCGCGCTTTACGACGCCTGCGAAGCGATGGACATTCCCGCCGACACCGCCATTTCCGAAAGCGGGCTGGGACAGTTTGAACTGAACCTGATGCACCAACCAGACGCGCTCAAAGCAGCAGATGACGCTTGGCTTTTCAAAATGCTGGTCAAGGGCATGGCGCGCAAGCACGGGTTTGCCGCTTCGTTCATGGCCAAACCCTACGAAGATTATGCAGGCTCGGGCATGCATATGCATTTCTCGATGCTGGATCGTGAGGGCCGAAACGTATTTGACGATGGCACGAGCGCCGGCAGCGATTTGCTGCGCCATGCGGTACAGGGATGTCTGTCGGCCATGCCCGGATCAATGCTGGTCTTTGCGCCGCACGCCAATTCCTATGCCCGCCTTGTCCCTGGCGCCCATGCACCAACGGGTATCGCATGGGCCTATGAAAATCGCACCGCAGCTATTCGCATTCCCTCGGGCCCAGGTGCCGCGCGCCGTATTGAACACAGGCTGGCCGGAGGGGACGTGAACCCCTATCTGTCCATTGCCGCCGTTTTGGGGGCTGCTTTGAACGGGATCGAAGATGCGGCCCAGCCACCCGCCCCGATCACCGGCAATGCATATGCTCAGGATCTGCCGCAAGTACCCAGCACATGGGACACTGCCATAACCGCCTTTGAAAACAGCACCGAAGTCGCCCAGATCTTCGATGCAGAGCTGATCCGAAATTTCCTTCTGACCAAACGACAAGAGGCACGAGATATGGCCGCCCTGTCGCCTGAGGAGCAGGTGGAAATCTATCTCGACTCCGTGTGAGCCGCGCCTTACTCTTGACAGAGAAACCAATGAGAGCCCCATGAAAATCGGTATCTTGCAGACGGGCCACGTGCCCAAAAACCTGATCCCCGAAAACGGGGACTATTCAGAAATCTTTGCGCGGTTTCTGCAGGGTCAAGGCCTAAGTTTTGACAGTTATGCTGTTGTTGACGGCCAATTTCCGCCCGGCGCAGATGCCGCACAGGGTTGGTTGATCACCGGATCGAAGTTCGGCGCCTACGAAAACCTGCATTGGATCATGCCGCTGGAGGATTTGATCCGAGAGATCTATGCTGCGCACATTCCCATGATCGGCGTCTGTTTTGGCCATCAGATCATCGCGCAGGCTCTTGGGGGCCGCGTGGAAAAATTCGCAGGCGGATGGGCGGTGGGTGCACAGGATTATGTGCTAAACGGCATGAATGTAACATTGAACGCCTGGCATCAGGATCAGGTCGTGGCACGCCCACATGACGCGCAGGTCGTTTCGTCCACGGATTTTTGCGAAAATGCCGCTTTGCTTTATGGCAACCGCGCCTTTACCATCCAACCGCACCCCGAGATCGATCGGACTTACCTGAAGGGTCTGCTCGATACGCGCGCGCCCGGCGTCGTACCCGAACCCTTGCAGCGAGATGCTCTATCGCGGCTGAATGATCCCACCGACAGCGCACGACTTGCAGATATGTTTGCGCTGTTTTTTAAGGAAAAGAGGATCGTATGAATGACTGGATGACAAAGCTGCCCGATGCGGCGCGCCAATACCTTGAACAGCGTCGCCTTGACGAGGTGGAGTGCATCATCTCGGACCTGCCCGGTATTGCGCGTGGCAAGGCGGTGCCCGCCTCAAAATTCGCTCGGCAAGACTATTTCCATCTTCCCGATAGCATCTTTTATCAGACCATTACCGGCGACTGGGGCGAGGCTGCAGGTGACGACGGGTTTATCGAAAAGGACATGATTCTGCGCCCAGACATGGAAACTGCCACGGCTGCCCCCTGGACAGGCGACTGGACCTTGCAGGTGATTCATGATGCCTATGACCGCGACGGCATACCGGTCCCATTTTCGCCGCGCAACGTGCTGAAACGTGTGGTCCAGCTTTACCATGATCGAGGTTGGGAGCCTATCGTGGCACCAGAAATGGAGTTTTACCTGATCGCGCGCAACCTGAATCCCGCGCATGAAATCCAACCAATGACAGGCCGGTCAGGCAGACCTGCAGCGGCGCGCCAAGCCTATTCAATGACAGCGGTAGACGAATTCGGCCCTGTTATTGACGACATCTATGATTTTGCCGAGGCGCAGGGCTTTGAAATCGACGGGATCACTCAGGAAGGCGGCGCAGGCCAGTTGGAAATCAACCTGCAACATGGCGACCCGCTAAAGCTGGCCGATGATGTGTTCTATTTCAAGAGACTGATCCGCGAAGCAGCCTTGCGGCACGACTGTTTTGCCACGTTTATGGCCAAACCAATCGCAGACGAACCCGGCAGTGCGATGCACATCCATCACTCGATTATCGACAAGACGACCGGACATAATCTGTTTTGCGATGCAGATGGGCGCGATACGGACGCATTTTATCACTTTATCGCCGGGATGCAGACCCATCTGCCTGCAGCGCTTGCCGTGATGGCACCCTATGTCAACAGCTACCGGCGTTATGTCAAAGACCACGCCGCCCCAATTAATCTGGCGTGGGGCCGCGATAACCGCACCACCGGGATCCGCATTCCTTTGTCTACAACCAAAGCTCGGCGGGTGGAAAACCGAATTGCGGGCATGGATTGCAATCCATATCTGGGCATTGCCGCATCATTGGCCTGCGGCTATCTGGGGCTCACAAATGCTCTGAACCCCTCGGCAGAATTGAAAGGAGACGCGTATGATGGCGATGGCGACATCCCTCGCGTTCTTGGTTCGGCGCTGGCACTTTTTGACGAGTCGACAGCCCTGCAAGAAGTTCTTGGCCCAGAGTTTTCACGCGTCTATTCCATTGTTAAAATGGCAGAATATGACGAATTTCTGCAAGTGATCTCCCCTTGGGAGCGCGAGCATCTTCTGCTGAATGTCTAAACGGCGCACCCGTCCTTCGGGGGATATAATTATCGGAACATCAAAGGGACTTGGATGAACCTGCTCTATGCCAATGACAGGCACGGCCAATACCCACAAAGTTGGTACGCGGCCACCGCGGACATAGCCCCAGAACGTGCGGCTCTTTTGGACGATGTGCGAGCAGATGTATGTGTGGTCGGCGCAGGCTATACTGGTTTGTCAGCCGCACTGCATCTGGCGCAGGCAGGTCGGAAGGTTGTTGTGCTTGAGGCGCAACGTGCAGGGTTTGGCGCATCGGGGCGCAATGGTGGTCAGTTGGGATCGGGGCAGCGCGTCGAACAACCTGATCTGGAAAAAATGGTAGGCATGGGCGCAGCCCGCCACTTGTGGGATCTGGGTCAGGCGTCAAAGGATTTAGTCAAAAAACTCATATCAGACCACAACATTGATTGCCAATTGCGACCGGGTGTTGCCTGGGCTGCGGAGAATACCGGCGATGCAGACGCACTTAACCATTACGCGGATCATATGGCGCAACACTATGGCTATGACGTAGATTGGTTGCCTGCTGCCGAATTTGCAGAAATTTGTCCTTCACCGGCGTATTGTGGCGGTATTCTTGACAAGGATGCAGGCCATTTGCACCCGTTGCGATTTGCTCTTGGACTGGCCCATGCCGTAGAAGCGGCAGGTGCGGTTATATATGAACGCAGCGCAGTTCGCGGCATGTCAACTAACGCCAATCGAACAACTCTGAGCACAGATTCAGGCACCGTTGTCGCCGATCATGTGATCCTTGCGTGCAACGGTTACCTAGGCACGCTAAATGGCAGGGTCGCCGCTCGTGTCATGCCGATCAACAACTTTATCGCGGCCACCAAACCTTTGGGCAACGACGCCGCCCGCGTCTTAACACAAGACATCGCCGTGTCGGACAGTCGCTTTGTGGTAAACTACTTCCGACTAAGTCATGATACCCGGTTGCTCTTTGGCGGTGGCGAAACCTACGGATACCGCTTCCCCAAAGACATCGCAGCCCTTGTGCGCAAACCAATGACACAGATTTTTCCGCACTTGGCGGATGTGCAGATCGACTATGCGTGGGGCGGCACGCTGGCCATCACCATGAAACGGCTGCCCTTTGTTACCCGGCTGGCGCCTAACATGCTTTCGGCTTCGGGCTACTCAGGGCATGGGGTCGGCACCGCGACTCACGCAGGTTACCTGATGGCGCAAGCGGTTCAGGGGGAAAGCGACGGATTTGACACAATGGCTGCTATCCCGTCCAAATCATTTCCCGGTGGCAGTGCTTTACGCAGCCCAATGCTCGCCTTGGCGATGACTTGGTATAGCCTGCGGGACCGTTTGGGTCTTTGACACGGTACAGATCTTAATAGCAGGCCGGGAACAAACACATTAATAAGACTTCCCTAAAAAAGGGACTTCGAACCTATTCAATATAAGTTTTTTACAAACAGCCTTCGAGATCAGGCTCGTGACAATGACGCCGGACGTTGACCGTAAAAACACGCAATTGGGTTAGGACAGCTTGGAAAGCTTGTTCTGCAAATCGGCCAATTGCTTTTTGATGGCGTCAAGGTCATCACCAGAACCTTTGGGTTCTGGGGGCGCCTCTGGCTCGGGGCTAACCGAAGATCCAGGCCATTGACCCAATCCGCCTGTCATCGCCTTCATAAACGCCTGCTGTTGTGCCTGCATGGCATCAAACCCGGGCACCTTGGACAGCGGGTTCATCGAATCTATGTTTTCAATCATCTTATTTTGACCGTTGCGCAGCATATCAAAAGACGCTTGCAGGAATTGTGGCACCACGCTTGCACCACCGCCCATATAGCTGCGTACAAGATCATTCAACACGTCCACGGGCAGCACGCTTTCACCACGGCTCTCATGCTCGGCAATGATCTGCAGCAGATATTGCCGGGTTAGATCGTCACCAGTTTTGAGATCAACGATCTGAACTTCCCGACCATCACGAATAAAACCTGAAATGTCTTCGAGCGTGACGTAATCGCTGGTCTCTGTATTGTAGAGACGGCGACTTGCATAGCGTTTGATCAACAAAGGTGCTGCTGTTTCTGTCACGTGCCTTCTCCCCGATACGGCGTGCTGCGGTGCAGCTTAGGCGCATGCGCGCAAAAAGAAAAGTCCGCGCTTCATACTGGCCGCTCATGCTATAATCAGGTGGTTTTTCGATGCAACTAGCACGCCAGATTGTAGCATTCATTTTAGCCGATATGCAGGTGGCTGGGCAGGGCCAAAATCTCACCAAATTTATCGCAAAGCACTAATTGCAGGCTTGGCAGACATCTCAAAGGCGGAATAACCACCAATAAATATGGCGGGCCCGTTGCAGGACCCGCCGTCAATCATCGCACCTTTCAGGGAGGAGTTGGGCGCGACAAATAAGTATTCAATTATTTTGCGGCTGCTGCTTTCTTGGCAGCAGCAGTCAGATCGCCTGTTGCTTTTTTCACAACCGAAGATGCATCTTCGCTCATGTCTTTTCCAGCAGCCATCATCAGTTCGACTGTCTCTGTTTGAACTTTCTTAGCAACTTCAGCAAATGCCGCCATGTGTTCGGCTGTTACTTCTGCATACGAAGAAGCGAAATCGGTCATCGCTTTCGCATAGTCGGCAGGGTCAGCTTTTGATTTGGACATATCACCCAGTTTGACCAGTGTCTCTTTGGTCCACTTGGACGAGATTTCGGTCGATTTCTCGGCAGCGTCGATAGCGACATGGCTCAGTTTTTCATTGAGTGTGCTGGCTGTTTTAAACGCACCTTCAACCGAAGCTGTGTCGACCGGGAAGTTGCCCAAAACGTCTTTGAACATTGCGGTGTAATCTGTTGTCTTGGTCATTGCCTTATCCTTGTCATCGCTGCGGGCCGATCCCGCGTTTCTGCGTCTGGTAATGACATACTTGCTGCAGCGCAGCATTTCAACCCTTTTTTCTGCGCTGCAGCAAATTTAATTTTTACGCAAACTAACGTCAAGGTATGGCTTTAACCACAACGTAAGATCCCGGCGCGTCCTCAAGGACAGGATGTTTGCTATCGCCAGCTTCGCGGGCGGGCACCTGTGCCCCAGCGCGTTTTTTCAGCCATTTGCCCCACCGCGGCCACCACGAGCCTTTGTGGAACTTTGCGTCTGCCTGCCAATCTTCGCTTTGAAGTTTCAAATCGGGGTTTGTGTAGTGGCCATATTTATTTTTGGACGGCGGATTGACGATCCCGGCAATATGGCCCGACTGGGTCATGATAAAGGTCTTGTCCCGCGATCCCATCTGCTGGACCCCACGATAACTGTCTTTCCACGGTGCGATGTGATCGGTTTCACAGGCGACAGCACACACCGGCACATCAACGTCCGAGATGCGCAACCTATGGCCCATCAGTTCAAAGCCACCATCCGCCAGTTCATTGCGCTGGCAAAGGCCACGCAGGTACTGCATTGCCATCTTGGCAGGCAGGTTGGCACCGTCACCATTCCAATAAAGCAGGTCAAAAGCGGGGGGCGTTTCGCCCATCATATAACTTTTGATCGCCGGGGTATAAACAAGATCGTTGGACCGCAAGAACGTGAAAGTCCGCGCCATTATGACGGATGGCAAAATACCTTTTTCAGCACACTCAGCCTCAATCCCGTCAATAAAGTCGTCAGTCAAAAACGGCGTAAACTCGCCTTGATCAGAGAAATCCGTGAGTGCCGTAAAAAAAGTAGCGGACTTGATCGACGTATCGCCCCGCTGCTTGAGCAGGCTCAGCGTCAGCGTTAGTGTCGTACCAGCAATACAATAACCGATGGCGTTGACCTGTTTTTCACCCGTAATCGCCTTGGCCTCGCGAATAGCAGCAAGATAGCCCTCTTCGATGTAGTCTTCCATGCCGACGTCGGCATACGCGCTATCGGGGTTTACCCAAGACACAACAAATAATGTGTGGCCCTCATCAACCAACCATTTGACCATCGAATTCTGTTCTTTAAGGTCGAGAATATAGTATTTGTTGATCCACGGCGGGAACAAAATAATCGGAGTTTTATGCACGGTCTCGGTCGTGGGTGTGTACTGGATCAACTCCATCATGCGGTTGCGATAGATCACCTTGCCCGGGGTCGTCGCGATATTACCACCCAACTCAAACGCAGTTTCGTCCGCCAGTTTTACAATCAACTCGCCGTTATTGGATTCCAAATCCGAAATCAGGTTCTCAAGACCCTGAACTAGCGATTGCCCGTCGGTGGCTACGGCCTTTTCCAAGGCATCCGGGTTGGTAGCCAGAAAGTTGGTCGGGCTCATCATGTCAACGATTTGCCGGGAAAAATATTCAAGGCGTTGCTTTTCCTTGGCATCCATGTCGGTGACAGTGTCAACCGCCTCGGCAATTGCATCTGAGTTGATCAGATACTGTTGTTTGACATAATTGAAGTAAGGGTGCGTTTCCCACAACGGGTTTGCAAAGCGGCGATCTTTGCGGCCAGGGTTGGCAGGCGCTTGCAACTGGCCCGACGCAATCGCTTGCTGTGCATCGACAAACTGCGTCACCGATTTTGTCCAAAATTGCAATTGATGCTCGATGACCTTGGAAGGGTCGCGCAAGGCCTCGGTCCAATAAGCGTTGGCTGCCTTGGCAAAGATTTCCTGATTCGGTGCATCAAGTGCAGGATGGTGCGTGCTGCGGTGCGTCAAAACCTGCGTCAGGCGCTGTGTCAGCTCTTCCACTTTGTTGAGGTTTGTACTCAATTTATCGAAGTTTTCCCCCGTGACAGCCCCATCCATGGTGTCTTTGGTTGTCATTTTTGTGTCATCCTCGTAGCTTTGCACATGCAGCATCCGCAAAAATCGCGTATGCCGCGTATAGGGTCGCATGTTTCAGGGGGCAAAGCGACAAACCGTCCGGGGGCTTTGAGCGCCTCGGCCCCTTAAATACGAAGGATAATAACATGCGGCACATGATTAGCTACGACTTCATGGAAACCATGCGCAACACCAACCAGTGGCTGGGCGCGACCGCGCAGGCCATCGGCGCCTATCCAGGGTTTTCCATGGTCCCGAACCCCTCCATGGAATGGATGCGCGCGTGGGGCGAGGTCACTGAACGCACGTTCCAGCGCATGGTCGTAAAACCTGACTGGGGTATTCCTTCGGTTACGGCAGAAGACGGCAAAGACCACCTTGTTAGTGTCGACATCGAAATTGCAAAACCATTTGGTGATCTCATTCACTTCAACGTCGCGGGGCGCACGACGCGCAAGCGCAAGGTTCTGCTTGTTGCGCCAATGTCAGGCCACTACGCAACCCTGCTGCGCTCAACCGTCATATCGCTGTTGCCTGACTGCGAACTTTATGTGACCGACTGGCACAATGCCCGCGATATTCCTGTCAGTGCCGGTAAGTTCGATGTCGAGGACTATACGCTGTACCTTGTCGAATTCATGCGCCACATGGGTCCCGACACACACGTAATCGCAGTGTGCCAGCCAGCCCCGCTGACGCTTGCCGCCACCGCATATCTTGCGGAAGAAGATCCAGAGGCGCAGCCACGATCCCTGACGCTAATCGGCGGGCCGATTGACCCAAATGCCAATGCGACAGATGTCACAGATTTCGGGCACCGCGTCACAATGGGTCAACTCGAACAGATGATGATCCAGCGTGTCGGATTCAAATATCCCGGCGTAGGGCGCATGGTTTATCCCGGCCTGCTGCAATTGGCATCCTTCATGTCAATGAACAGCGAAAAACACGCGCAAGCGTTTTCGGACCAAATAGGTGCCGTAGCACGCGGTGCGTCCGGCGACCACGACAAGCACAATAACTTTTATGACGAATATCTTGCAGTGATGGATATGACCGCCGAGTTCTACCTGTCCACGGTCGAGCGGATTTTCAAAGACGCGGAAATTGCAAAAAATTCCTTCACCGTGGGCGGTAAAGCGGTCGATATCGGGAAAATAACGACCGTAGCTGTGAAAACTGTCGAAGGGGCCGCCGATGACATCTCGGCTCCGGGTCAGTGTATTGCCGCCCTTGAGCTGTGCTCTGGCCTGCCTGACAGCAAAAAAGCCAGCCACGTCGAACCCGGCGCAGGGCACTACGGCATCTTTGCGGGCAAAAGCTGGCGCAACAATATCCGACCACTTGTATTGGCATTTATCGACGCCAATTCGCCCAAGGACAGCAAAAAAGCTGCGAAAAAGAACAAAGCAGCCTGACGCATTCCCCGCAGCTACGTCCCGCGCTGCAGACCACGATATGATTGTTCTTCGTGCCGCAGATTAAATCTGCGCATAACAGCCAGCCGTGCGCAAATTGCTGCAAATAGATTAGCCTGCTTAGATCCTTTGTGGCATTTAATGAAAAACCTGAAACATCAGGTATCACCTTACCCGTTGGAATCATTTATTTCTGGCAGAGTTAGATGGTTTAAGTTCATAGCGGTTTCGGTTTAGCGCAGTTGCGAAGGCTGCTGCATCCAACGGCGCAACGCGGCTGTTGTCTCGTCCGGCATTTCTAGGGTTGGCAAATGACCAGCATCATCCAATACGAGCAGCTCTGCACCTTGAATTAATTCCGCCATGAACGTGTGTCGCTTGATCGGGCATAACGCGTCGTGCGCACCACACAAGATCAAGGTTGGCACCTTACACTTGCGCAACGTAGCTTGCTGATCTCTGCGACGTTGTAGCGCCCGTGATTGCCGGACAAAGGACTCTGGACCGAGGCTGTCGGCCATATCCATAACCAACTTTAAAATTTCACCGCGATACGGCCCAGGCGCAAGGTAATGAGGCTTCATTTCATCGCGCATAACGTCTAGCAAACGACCTGCCCGCGCTTTGACGATTTGCGGCTCTCGCGCGGCGGCGATTTGCGGTGTTTCTGCCAATGGGTTCGTGTCCATTAATGCCAAACGGGTGACACGGCCCGGTGCCCGGCGCAGGATCTCCATCGCGACGATCCCGCCCATAGACAAACCGGCCAGAGCAAAACGTGACGGCAAATCATCCAGCAGCGCACTGGCGATTTCCTCAATTCGTTCACCTCTGGTCACAGGACAAACCATAACCGAAAACTCAGGAGACAGCGCAGCAATTTGCGGACCAAACAGGCGGGCATCACACATCATTCCCGGCAAAAATACCAGCGGCTCAACCATCATTCAGCTCTGCCCGCGTGCCAACACTCATTGATCCAGCCTTCTATCTTGCATTATGCAGTCACCATAGCGAAAGCCTTGTACTGACCAATCACTTTTTGATCTGACCGCAGACCGACCAGAGCCAATCCACTGACAGCGTCATAAAACCTCTAGAATATCTGTGATGGCATTTTCAATCAGACCAAGGCATGGCCCATCCGAAAACCGGTGATCGGCATCTTTTACCAACGTCAGGCGCATGTCTGGAGAGGTTGCATGATCAAGCAGACGAACAGCCGTTTGCGTGGTTACAGCAGTGTCGGCAGTGCCTTGCAAGCAGCGCACTGGAAACGGCAGAGCAAGAGGCGTGCGAAGCACCAAGTTCTCGCGGCCATCTTCGATCAGACGCCGCGTGATGATATAAGGCTCCATGTAATCCGATGGCATTTCGATCCGGCCATCGCGTTTCAGCGCGGACTTTTGGTCATCCGTAAATGAGGCCCAATAACCATCTTCGGTAAAGTCGGGGGCCGCAGCAATTGTCACCAGCCCTGCGATACGTTCCGGGTGCGTACGGGCAAACAAGAGCGCCTGCCAGCCTCCCATGGAACTGCCCACAACAATTAGTTTGCCGTTCGTCAAAGCAGCAACAGCGGCCGCAGTATCCTCGGCCCAATCGCCAATTGAACCCTCTTCAAATGTGCCAGAGCTTTCGCCGTGCCCCGAATAGTCAAACCGCAGAAACCCGCGCCCCGAAGCCTTGCACCAAGCATCAAGGTGGACAGCCTTAGTACCCTCCATGTCGGATTTGAGACCGCCCAGAAACACAACCCATGGACCCTGACCATCACTGCGGTGGTAGGCTAGGCGCCGCCCGTGCAACGTTTCGAGATACTCAGCAGCACTCATTGCCGCACCCTTCTATGTTGGTTTTCATGATAATGTGCTGTGAATGGCGCGCCGTCCATGCTGACACTGGGGAACCCTCAATCAGACGCATAACCGACCTATGGCATATGCGTAAGCCCGTCTTGCGTGTGCTGCACCAAAAGAGGAATGAGCCGTGTCAGCAGCATTTTGCTCTAGAAAAAGTATGCGCGCCGCACCTGTTACATAAAAGCCAACAAGAATGCGTGTTAACTACGCTTGCTCACATGAAATCTGAATTGATTGTATAATTGAAAAAGCAAGGCGGCTTTGCTTTACTCAGGGTCCATTTAAGTGGTTGCGCGCCATTCGGCTGGCGCAATGGTCAACCGCCAACATAAGGCCCGTCCGCAGGCCGATAAAACACTTTTTGGTTGTGCAGACGCCCAAGCAGGTCGTGGATTTGCCGTACATCGTCATCTTGTGCACGCGCCTTGATGTCTGATTGTGTCTTGGAAAGTTTAGAAGCCCGCAGTGCGTCTTCGATTAGGTCCAGATCTGAAACAGACAGTTCAAAGTTAGTATTGAATTTCGGCACCGCACGATCTCCGACTAAGTTTTCGATAGGAACATACATACGGCGAGCCTTGCGGTTGTCCACTACAAAATGTCGAATTTTGACCTTGAAATGACGCTTTTTTGGCATGCGATAGTATGCCAAAGAGATCATGCGCAAATTTACGTCACAAAGATAGAGACCCGCGTTGCTTGTTTCAGAACGCGGCATAAGGAAACTGGCCCAAATTTGCCCTATGCGCGGACAAAATTGGCGACCCCTTCTTGACGCGTTGCGCGCAGACTGCCACATCAGCCACCCAAACCTACCCGCAACCGGGCGCTTCGTAGGCGCCAAACTGACGAGGATGCCAATATGGCCCAGATCTCTCTCACCTTTCCCGATGGCAATGCCCGCGACTACGCGATGGGCGTAACCGCCGCCGACGTTGCAATGAGCATATCTAAATCTCTGTCCAAAAAGGCCATCAGTGCAACCGTTGATGGGCAACATTGGGATCTGGCTTGGCCGATCAATTCAGACGCTACAATCGCGGTCCACACCATGGCTGACGAAGAGCAGGCCAATGAACTGATCCGTCACGATCTGGCGCATATCATGGCGCGCGCCGTTCAGGAAATCTGGCCCGAGACCAAGGTTACAATCGGACCCGTGATCAAGGACGGATGGTATTACGATTTCGACCGGTCAGAGCCTTTCACCCCCGAAGACCTTGGCGTTATCGAAAAAAAGATGAAAGAGATCATCAACAAGCGTGAACCCGTTCGAACCGAGGTCTGGGATCGTGATGTTGCGATCAAGTATTACACCGACAATGACGAGCCCTATAAGGTCGAACTGATCAACAGTATCCTCGGCGACGAACCGTTGCGCATGTACTGGCATGGCGCCTGGCAAGATCTGTGCCGCGGCCCGCACTTGCAACACACCGGCCAGGTACCCGGTGACGCATTCAAGCTAATGTCTATTGCCGGCGCATATTGGCGTGGCGACAGCAACCGTGCGATGCTGCAACGCATCTACGGCGTGGCGTTTACTGGTAAAGAAAAGTTGCGCGCGCATCTCACCATGCTGGAAGAGGCTGCCAAACGCGACCACCGTAAACTGGGCCGCGAGATGGACCTGTTCCATTTTGAAGAAGTTGCGCCCGGCTCGGTCTTTTGGCACCAGCATGGCTGGCGCCTGTTCCAGACGTTAATTTCCTATATGCGGCGCCGTCAGGAAGTGGCCGGCTATGAAGAAGTCAATTCACCCGACATCATGGACCGAGGTTTGTGGGAGACATCGGGCCATTGGCAAAACTACCGCGAAAACATGTTCCAGGCAGAAACGCAGGACGATCGCGAATATGCGCTCAAACCGATGAACTGCCCCGGCCACATGTTGATCTACAATCAAGGGATCAAGTCATACCGCGATCTGCCCGTCAAGCTGGCCGAATTTGGCAAGGTGCACAGGTATGAACCGTCCGGGGCGCTGCATGGCCTGCTTCGCGTCCGCAGTTTTACGCAGGATGACGCGCATATCTATTGCACCCCCGAGCAATTGACCGAGGAATGCTTAAAGGTAAACGACCTGATCCTATCGATTTACCGCGACTTTGGTTTTGATGATGTGCATGTAAAGCTGTCAACCCGCCCCGAAAATCGGATCGGAAGCGACGAAAGCTGGGACAAATCCGAGAATGCCCTGCGCACCGCGTTGGATCAGGCTGGCATGACCTATGCGATTTTCGAAGGCGAAGGCGCATTTTATGGGCCAAAACTAGAATATGTGTTGCGCGACGCCATTGGACGTGACTGGCAATGCGGAACCTTGCAGGTCGACTTTAACCTGCCAGAGCGCTTCAAAACGACTTACATCGCCGCCTCGGGCGAACGGTTGGCGCCGGTGATGTTGCACCGCGCTCTCTTCGGCTCGTTGGAACGGTTCACGGGCATCCTGATCGAACAGTACGCGGGCAAGCTGCCGTTCTGGTTGGCACCCCGCCAAGTGGTTGTCGCCTCGATTACATCAGAGGCAGATGATTATGTGGCAGAAGTGGTAGAAACACTGCGGGCCGGTGGGATAAGCGCCGAAGCCGACATCCGCAATGAAAAGATCAACTATAAAGTTCGCGAACATTCGGTCAGCAAGGTTCCCGTAATTCTCGCGGTCGGCGCGCGCGAAATCGAAGAACGGACAGTTTCTGTGCGCAGATTGGGGCAAAAGCAAACAAGCGTGGATACATTGGATAACGTGGCTGCAACACTTCGCGCCGAGGCAACACCGCCAGACTTGCGTTGATCGCTAAAACTGCAACATTTGCGTCGGTCGTTTGCAACAAACCCGAGCAGATTCTGCAATATGCGGCCAATTCCATGATACGCCATAACAGGAATGTGACACACAGCATCGTGAATGGTAACGAAACGTAGAATGAGTTCTTAATATCCGAGTAAGCAACCAACATTCAGATACCAAGAAGGAACATTTAACGTGTCGAAAACAATCAAAACCGTTGCACTGATGAGTGCAGTCGCCGCAGCGATGACCGTGCACACAACCACATCGGCCAATGCCGCGTCCAAAGAAAAATGCTTTGGCGTGTCGCTGGCCGGCGCGAATGACTGTGCCGCCGGTGCAGGTACTTCGTGTGCGGGAACCTCAACCGTTGACTACCAAGGCAACGCATGGACATTGGTTGATAAGGGCACCTGCACCGAGATCGAGCTGCCCGTTATGGCCGATGGCACAGCACGCACAGGTTCGCTGGAAGAACAAAATCGCGATCTACCAGCCTAAGAACACAATAGGTATTGCGTCGGGGTCACCTGTGTTCCCGACGCTCCAACTAAAACCGAAAGGACTTGCGATGCTGGATGCGACACAACAGCCGCCCCGCTTGCCGCTCTTACCCGGTGTTGGATATAAACCACAACATTTCACAGAGTTACGCCACCAACCCGGCCCCGTAGGCTGGCTTGAGGTGCATGCCGAAAACTACATGGGCGCGGGCGGACGCCCCCACGCTCAACTGCGGGCTCTTCGTGAAAACTTTGCCATTTCCGTTCACGGCGTGGGCCTGTCTATCGGGGGAGAAGGCCCCCTGGACAAAACGCACCTATCCCGGCTCAGGACGTTGGTGGATTGGCTGAAGCCCGCCAGCTTTTCCGAGCATCTCGCTTGGTCAACGCACGGGTCCGAGTTTCTCGACGATCTGCTGCCCCTGCCCTACACCAATGCAACACTTGCGCGTGTGGCTGAGCACATTGATCAGGTCCAACATACGCTTGGCTGTCAAATGTTGCTGGAAAATCCATCAAGCTATCTCGCCTTTGCCGAAAGTACCTGGGCAGAGACGGATTTTCTTACAGAATTGGTGCGTCGCACGGGCTGTGGTCTGCTGTTGGACGTGAACAACGTTTTTATCTCGGCAAGCAATCTAGGATACACGGCACGCACATATATCGACGCCTACCCCGTTGACTCTGTTGGTGAAATTCATGTCGGTGGACATGATGAGGACATTGACGACCTTGGCGCGCCACTTTTAATCGACAGCCATTCAAAGCCAGTGGTCGACCCCGTCTGGGATTTGCTGTTCCACGTTCTGGATCAGACAGGCCCGGCACCCATTTTAGTTGAGTGGGACAATGACGTTCCCGATTGGCTGACTTTGCGGGCCGAGGCAGAGCGCGCACAAGGCGCTCTTGAAACTGTGGCCGCTCGGTGACGTCCATGGCTATCGATCAATCTCAGTTGCGCGCGGCACTTCTCGATCCAACGCAAGCAGTTCCCACAGGGTTAACCGATGGCGCAGGCAAGCCCACTCAAAAGCGTTTTGATGTCTATCGCAACAATGTAACTGTTGCTCTTAGGGACGCATTACGCACTGGGTTTCCGGTTTTGTGCAAACTGCTTGGCGATCAGGTATTTGATCAGATGGCCACGCTGTTTGCCCGCGCCCACCACCCCAAGACCCCACTCATGATGCATTATGGCGATGAAATGCCAAAGTTTTTGGCAGAGTTTTCGCCCCTTGCACATATCGGCTATCTCGCGGATGTCGCCCGGCTGGAACTTGCCATGCGTCGTGCATACCACGCAGCAGATGCGCACCCCATCGCGCCCGAAGAACTGAGGAGCCTCGCTCCGGAACAACTTTTGACGGCGACCTTAACGCTGGCACCAGCGGTGCAGATCATTGCATCGGATTGGCCGCTGTTTGACATCTGGCAGTTCAACATGATCATGGGTGCAGCCAAACCCCGCGCCATCAAACAGTCGGTTCTGATCACCCGATTGGAGTTTGATCCTCAGCCACATCCACTGGATGTAGCGCAAGCTGCGTGGATCATGGCTGTCCACGACGGAGCGACCGTTGAAAACGCACAAGAAGCGGCACTCTCCATTAACCCGGAATTTGATCTTGGCCCGCTGCTTGGCCTGTTGTTGCAACAAGGCGCTCTTGCCAAAATTACACCATCAAAGGACTAGACCATGAATGCTCTCGTGCGTTTTTATTCGTCAATCGTCACCATATTGCAGCGCGGCGAGTGGATTCTGCCTACTCTAGCCCGCTTCCTGTTTGCGGCTGTTCTTGCGGTCTATTTCTGGATTTCAGGCTTGACCAAGGTCGGTGAAGGAATGTTGGGTATTTTTCAGCCGTCTCTGGGTGCCTATGCGCAGATATTTCCAAGAATCATGGAACAGATCGGCTACGATGTGGACGCGCTATCGCTTTACCACTGGGCCGTGGTGACAGCAGGGACCTTGGCTGAATTCATCCTACCCGTACTGATCATTCTGGGCCTGCTGACCCGTCTTTCCGCGATTGGAATGATTGGCTTTATTGTTGTGCAATCGCTGACTGACCTGATTGGCCATAACAAATGGGACGACAGCCTGGTTTTGGGCGCGTGGTTTGATGCGCCCTCAAACAGCCTGATCATGGACCAGAGATCGCTTTGGGTTTTTCTACTACTTTTGTTGGTCATCAAGGGCGCGGGGCCATTGTCGCTTGACCGTGCAATCGGCGTTCGATGAACTGCTGCAAAATCAGAACCAGAGAATCGGCTCGCGGAATTTTGGGCGAAGGGTGCAACGATCATGCCAAACCAAGTGCAGTCTGAACTTCCTTTGACCATCCGAGGTACAAAACGTCTCCATCGATGATCAAAGGTCGCTTCATCAAGGTTGGATGCGCGGCCAACAGATCAAGATGCGATTGGTTTCGCACATCTTCCCCCAGCCCACGCCAGGTGGTGGACCGCGTGTTGACCAATGCATCGTTGAAAGTTTCATAAGCGCGGGCCATGACCGTCGAGGGCACCCCTTGTGCGCGAACGTCCACAAAATGGGCATCTGGCAAAGCCTTTATCGCCTTGCGGCATGTATCGCATGTTTTCAAACCGTATATTTTCATGGCCACCCCCGCGCGTTTGTGTGAATTAATCATCATAATCGCGGCTTTGCACGCCTCAGATCTTGAAATTTTGCGAAACCGCACAATTTGTGCCACACTGAACGGCATGTCGGTGGATCAACTATCGGAATGTCACCGAAACGCGCCCCTTGCGTGGGCTGAAAGGCAAAAGGAGGCACGGATCATGCCAACTGGCACCGTGAAGTGGTTCAATACCACAAAAGGCTACGGCTTCATCGCCCCGGACGACGGCGGTAAAGACGTTTTTGTACATATCTCAGCGGTCGAACGCTCTGGCCTTACGGGACTTGCAGATGACCAAAAAGTGTCATTCGAGTTACTTGAAGGGCGCGACGATCGTCAAATGGCCGGTGACCTGAAACTGCTGTAGCCTCGCACCGATTAAGAGCGATATGTGAGTGGTCTGGGCTTCCCTCTTGTTTCTGATCCTTCCAGGGGAGAAAAAGCGGAGCAAAAGCGTGACTTCACAGGTTGAAAAATGAAAGCATTAAGACGTCTTGCACAACCAAGTTTCCTCCGGACCGTCGGCTGGGCGGCAATTGCTTATAATCACGGTAAGGCGCTTTTGTGGTCTGTCAAAATATTGAACCCTTCGCGTCATTTGTAAACGCTGGTTGCAGCTTTGGCGCCGCGATGTGCCCACCGAAGGGCTGGCGGTGAGCTTTGTGGTGTTTTGCAGTGGTCTGGCGTTAGGCGTGTCAAGATTTTCACATGACACAGAGTGGTAGAGCAACGCACAACATCAGCGGATCACACCCATAAATTCGCGCCATTCCCCTTTGGACATGCCAGAGGTTTCCTGTGTGACCTCCTCGCCTTTTAACATCCGCTGAATACAAACGAGGGCTGTGGCCGATAGCGTTGCGCCCCCCATCCGGTAGTCTTCGAACGCGCCGTAAGCGGCGGGCACCCAATCTTTGACCATCTCACAGATCGCATCCGCATAGACGCGGATCTCGTATTGGGCGTGCGCATCCGCACGAAGTCGTAGAAAGTGGAACAGGTTGTGAAGATCCACTTTCCAGTACCATTGCGTGTAGATATTTGCAGGTAGGTTCATCCGCGCCAATTCTCGGGCGAGGCCCTGTTGGCCATCCTCTGAAATCATCTGTTCATAATGGTCATAGGCGCGGTTGCTGTCCGCCTTGAGGATCTCAAGAACACGGGCAGCCTCTTCACCTTCGAGCATCGCACCACGACCCTGGTTGTTCACAACAGACTGGGCCGCCAATGCATCCGGCTGCGGGATATAGAATTCGCGGTCAAGGATTGAATAGCGGGCGGAATATTCATTGACATTAGCCGTGCGGTGTCGAATCCACTGGCGCGCGACAAAGACGGGCAGTTTGACGTGCAGCTTGATCTCGCACATCTCGAAGGGGGT
Organism: Tateyamaria sp.; assembly: GCA_029250205.1. Taxonomy (GTDB): domain Bacteria; phylum Pseudomonadota; class Alphaproteobacteria; order Rhodobacterales; family Rhodobacteraceae; genus Tateyamaria. The sequence goes on along the minus strand of JAQWVA010000023.1, from coordinate 65,271 downwards.
CGAGTGCCAATGACGCATTAGGTACCGGATCAGCCCGGCGTCATTCTGCACGGATTTCGTGCCGCGTCCGTACGAAACGCGCGCTGCCTGACAGATCGCAGCATCGTCACCCATGTAGTCGATGACCCGGACAAAACCGTGATCAAGAACAGGCTGAGCGCGGTAAAGATGCGCCTCCATGCCCGGCACAGTGGCGCGCAAAGTGGGCTGGGGCGAGGCCCGCAGGTCTTCGATTTCGGCTTGCTGGTCGGGGCTGAGCGGCATGGGGCGCATCCTTATCCACAGAATCTGTCACTGCTACCTTATATGGGGGATCAATGTCTGAGAACCGCAATATAGGGATTGCAGCAGAAGTTCGCATCAAAAGCAGATGAGATCAGTTATTATTGATCTTTTTCGCACAACTGTTTTGCAAACCCCGGGTTTAACTCTAGACTTGTCCGGAACGTGCTGACCCGTTTCAAATTTGGCTTGCTGCGCGCTATGTATTTTACGCGGAACAACAGATTTCAATCTATGTTCCATATTCTGGTCAAGACAAGGACACCGCTGATGGCTCTCACCTACTTGCACACCATGGTTCGGGTAAAGAACCTAGACGCCTCAATCGCCTTTTTCAAGTTGCTCGGGTTGGAAGAAACCCGCCGACGCGACAGTGAAACGGGGCGGTTTTCGCTAATTTTCATGGCTCCTCCGGGACAGCACGAGTGCGCGATAGAACTGACATATAATTGGGATGGTGACGACGGATTGCCCAGTGACAGCCGCCACTTTGGGCATTTGGCATATAGCGTCGACAACATCTATGAAATTTGCCAACACCTGATGGACAATGGTGTGACGATCAACCGACCACCGCGCGATGGGTACATGGCCTTTGTCCGCTCGCCTGATAATATTTCGGTCGAATTGCTGCAACACGGGGATAAACTGCCCACGGCAGAGCCTTGGGCCAGCATGGATAACACCGGAAGCTGGTAGGGTTCGGGTCTGAGCGAGGATCTGCATTTGATGAAATTGGCGGTCTGTATTACGCTGATGGCGTCCGCGGCCCCGGCGCAGGCCTGCCGTTTGGCGTTGCTGCTGGCCCTCGATGTATCATCATCGGTTGACGCTGCCGAAGATCAGCTGCAACGTGGAGGGCTCGTCTCAGCATTGACATCGCCTGAGGTACAGGCCGCATTTTTTGCGACGAATGATCCTGTCGCGCTGGCAGTTTATGAATGGTCGGGGCGCTATAATCAGGAAGTTATCCTTGAATGGATGCTGATCGACAGCCCAGCCGCTTTGTTATCGGCAGCGGAGGTCGTGGCTGCAAGTAAACGCAGCCATAACGAATTTCCAACTGCTATGGGCTACGCATTGGGCTATGGTGCCAAGATGCTGGGCAGGGCACCGCGCTGTTTGTATAAAACGCTGGACATGGCGGGTGACGGGCAAAATAACGAAGGGTTCGGGCCGCGCCTCGCTTACCGCGAATTTGCATTTTCGGATGTCACGGTAAATGGTTTGGTGGTCAATGCCGCAGAGTTCGCCTCCGAGACAGATCTAATCGCTTTTTATCAGAACGAAGTGCTTTGGGGCCCAGGTGCCTTTATGGAGGTGGCGCAAGGCTTCGAAGATTACGAACGCGCAATGCGCCGCAAGCTAGAGCGCGAATTGACCCCACCGATGATTGGCGCCGTTCCGTTTGTTGAGCGTGCGGGATGATGCGATGGACCGCAAAGATTGGTGCCATTTTGACAGCCGTAATTTGGGTGGGTGCTGCAACTGCGGATTGTCGGCAGGCGCTCGCATTGGGGCTAGACGTATCGGGATCAGTCGATTCGCGGGAATACAGGTTACAGATGGACGGGTTGGCCGCGGCACTGGACAGCAGCAAGGTTCGCCAAGCACAAACCATGTTACCCTCAGCAACCATCGATTTGCTGGTCTACGAATGGAGCGGCCCAGAGGATACCAAACTGATTCTGCCCTGGACGACTGTGCTGGATGAAGCCGCGCTTGACGGAATAATCGCGCATCTTCGTGTCACAACTCGACGGCAGACCAGTCCGGGCACTGCATTGGGGCTGGCAATGCGCGATGGCGCAGCCCATCTGGCACAGCGTACCGAGTGTTGGAAGCGAACACTGGATCTGTCGGGGGATGGCAAATCGAACCTTGGACCGCGCCCAGTTGATGTCAAACCAGAGATCGAAGGCACTGGCATCACTATAAATGCGCTTGTTATCGGAGTGGATTCGCCCGCCAACGGTGATTTACGTCAGGCCGAGATTGGCGCGCTAGCCCGCTATTTTCAGGCCAATGTTATTGTAGGATCAGGCAGCTTCGTCGAGACTGCCCTGGGTTTTGAACACTATGCCGAAGCTATGGCACGAAAGTTGCAGAGCGAACTTGAAACTTTGATGTTTTCAAAGGGTCCGGTCAAAAGCGAAACACCGCAGGTCCGCTGAGCAAACTACCGTGAAAACCGAACCGTTGCAAAGCGGATACTGGATGGGCTACTTGCCCGTGACACTACGTTGTGTATAACTCAGTCAGGCTCCACCCAGCGGTGCCCGCATCAATAGATATAGCGGATTTGATCGGTCCAATATCGCTCCATCCGTTTGAGCGACGCGGTGATGTCGATTATCCCTTCGGGACCAAGCACTCCCTTGGATTGCAGCCCTTCGGCGTGACGCTCAAAAAGGTCGGAAACAACGTCACGAACCTTGCGCCCATCAGCGGTCAACCGAACACGGACTGACCGGCGGTCAATCTCGGACCGTTGATGGTGCATATAGCCAGTGTCGACAAGCTTCTTGAGGTTATAGCTGACATTAGAGCCCTGATAGTAGCCGCGGCTTTTCAACTCGCCAGCTGTCACCTCATTATCGCCAATATTGAACAGCAAGAGCGCCTGCACTGCGTTAATCTCAAGCACGCCAACACGTTCGAATTCGTCTTTGATTACATCAAGCAGTAATCGGTGCAGGCGCTCCACCAAAGACAGCGCCTCAAGGTAAGACATTATAAAATTGTGGTCTTTGCCGCCCATTGTTGCGCCAACCAACTGACGCATTGGATCTTGGATGCTCATCAACGCTCTCCGAAATGATCTTCGTTTCAATAGAAAATGGAACAGATTCGGAAAGATATGGTTAAGAGAAACAAAACACTGAGATCGCTGGCTTTTAACCCTACGTCTGAAACGTTTTTGAGATCAAACCTATTAGATCGGCAAGCCGCCCTGGAGGGGCTTCCTGTCCAGTCACCCAGCGATACAGATCCTGATCATTTTCGTTCAGTAACGCATCATAATCATCAAGCGAACCGGCGTCCATTTTGGCCAGATGCTCAGCAGCAAAAGCGGAAAGGATCAGGTCCATTTCTTTGATACCACGCCGCATCGAACGCATGTGCATCCGTTTCAGCCTGTGCGCGCGCAGTTCCTCAACCACCGGTCGGTGCCTGCATCGCCGCGCGCATCCGCTTTTCCAATCGCCCAACCTGTTCAGCACGCGACAAAAGATCAGCCCGAAGGTCACGCATTTCGGTCATCAGATCCCGCATCGTATCATTCGATGAAACTCCGCTCGCCAACTCCGGAGCTTCGACGCCTTCTCCTTCGCCGTTGATCAACCACATCATCGACACATTCAAGAGCCCCGCCATGATCGATAACCGATTCGCGCGCGGCTCGCTCAGATCGTTCTCCCATGAGCGCAAGGTCGCCAAACGAATGCCCAGCCGCTTTGCAAGCTGCTGTTGCGTCATTCCCGCGGCATCACGCGCACCTGCGACCCGATCCCCGAATGTTGCCGTCTCTGGGCTATACCAATCGTGTGTTTCGTCCATTGCCTGTCCCCTGCCCCGTCCAATAGCTTGCTTGCGGTTAAACCGCCGCCTATGACCATACAGACTAATCAACCCAAAGTCCCGAGGCTATCATGACATTGCTTTCCGCGACACTCGACCGCGTCAAACCGTCCCCTACCGTCGCTCTGACCGGTCAGGTGGCAGCCCTGAAAGCCCAAGGCAAGGACATCATAAGCCTTGGTGCGGGCGAACCAGATTTCGACACACCACAAAACATCAAGGATGCAGGCCTTGCCGCGATCGTCGAAGGACGCACTAAATATACTGCCGTAGATGGCATTGCCGAGCTGAAAAAATCCGTCGTTGCAAAGTTTAAACGCGACAATGGGTTGGACTACACCACAGATGAAATAACTGTGGGCACGGGCGGCAAGCAGGTGCTGTACAATGCGCTTATGGCGACGCTAAATTCAGGTGACGAAGTGGTTGTTCCAGCCCCCTATTGGGTTAGCTACCCCGATATGGTGCTGATGGCGGGTGGCACGCCTGTGACAATCGAATGCGGCATCGACAGCGCGTTCAAAATGACACCGCAACAGCTCGAGGCCGCGATCACCCCGAAAACAAAGTGGCTGATTTTCAACTCGCCGTCGAATCCGACCGGCGCGGGGTATACGCGCACAGAGTTAAAGGCCCTGACCGATGTGCTGATGCGCCATCCTCAGGTTTGGGTGATGACAGACGATATGTACGAGCATCTGGCCTATGACGGGTTCCAGTTCTGCACCCCCGCCCAAGTTGAGCCGAGCCTGAAGGGCCGCACCCTAACAGTGAACGGTGTAAGCAAAGCATATGCCATGACGGGTTGGAGGATCGGTTATGCGGCAGGCCCCGAAATCCTGATCAAGGCCATGCGCAAAGTGCAATCACAATCAACATCAAACCCCTGTTCGATCAGTCAATGGGCAGCGGTCGAAGCCCTGAATGGCCCGCAAGATTTCATTACGACCAACAACAAGATCTTCGTGCGTCGTCGCGATCTGGTGGTCAAAGCCCTGAACGCCATAGACGGAATCGTGTGCCCGGTGCCCGAGGGCGCATTCTATGTGTATCCATCGATTGCAGGGCTCATTGGCAAAACCTCTACTGCAGGCACAGTCATCACAGACGACGCAACATTCGCCACAGCCCTGCTGGAAGAGACCGGAGTGGCCGTTGTTTTCGGCGCTGCCTTTGGCGTGTCACCAAACTTCCGCGTTAGCTACGCGACGTCAGATGACGCACTGACACAGGCCTGTACCCGCATCCAGACTTTTTGTAACGGCCTAACATAACGCGACGACCGTGCGCGGGCATGAGCGATTGGTTTTTTCCAAGAACGCGCAGCAGCGTTGTAGCATGCTGTTTAAACAGGTTCAGTGCCAGTCTACGCAAACGGCTTTTGTACCGGCGCAGATGATTGAAAAGATAAAAGTCCACGCATTGCGGGATGGTCAGAAAGCTTCGGCATCAACGCACCCCAAAAGCATACCTTTACTGTCAAAATATCGGGACGGCGGGCGGGGCGACTTTCACGGGGGCCCGCACGGGCACACGCGAAAGAGCGTCTGGCCCGCCGTCCCGTGTCACCCAACAGTCAACCGTGGAACAATCACGCGCCAAAAACGCCACATCAAAGCAATGCCCGCTGCGCTCAGCCCGACCACAAGGCCCAGCCAAACGCCAACACCTTCCCAGCCCAGCACAAAACCCAAAACATAAGAACAGGGCATGCCTATGACCCAGTAAGACACCGCTGCCAACACCATCGGCACCCGCGCATCCTGCACCCCGCGTAACAAGCCAAGCGCCACCACCTGCGCCCCATCAACCAGCTGAAACAATGCGGCCATCGCCAACAAAACCACACCAACTGTCAAAATGTCAGCTCGTGCGGGTTCGTCGCTTTTCATGAAGAGGCTGATCAGCGGCTCGGGCAACATCAGAAACAGAACAATCGTGCTCAGCGCCATAAATAGGCTCATGAACAACACCGTTTGCGCCCCTCGCACCATATGCGGCACATCCCCGCGCCCCCAAGCGTTGCCCGATCGGATCGTCGCAACATTTGCCAGCCCCAGATGCACCATGAACGTAATCGAGGCCAATTGTAGGGCGATTCCATGCGCCGCCAGTGGGATCGTTCCAAGCCAGCCCATCATCACCGCAGTCGCGGAAAACAGACCAACCTCGCTCAGCGTCGTCAAACCAATGGGCCACCCAAGGCGGAACACCCGACCCATCATCTCGAAATCCAGGCGCCACAGCCGGTTGAACAAAGCGTGCTCTGGCAATGCCAACCGCGCATAGGCGACAACACCAACCAGCATCACGATTTGCGTAATCACAGAGGCTACGGCCGCCCCAGCGATCCCCATCTCTGTGGCGCCCCAGTTGCCAAAGATAAACGCATAATTGGCAAGACCATTGGTCACTGCACCAATAGCGGTGATCCAGAACACGATCTGTGTCCGCTCCAGTGCTGCAAGATAGCTCTTGAAAGTCATCAAGATCAGGGCCGGAAAGATCCCCCAGCCCGCAATCGACAAATAGGCCGCACCGTCGCGCGCCACTTGTGCAGTCTGCCCTAAGGCAAGAAACAAGGGCTCGGACCAGAGCATCAGGGGCATCGCAGAAACAGCAAAACCCATGCTTAGCCACAGCCCCATCCGCGTCGCCCGACGCAGACTGATATCATCGCCCTCGGCGTGATACGACGCAACCATGGGCATGACCGCCCAAGCAAAACCTGATCCAACGAGGAACAGAACAAAATAGAATGAGCCCGCCACGGTCTGTGCCGCCAGTTCATCCACGCCGTACCACCCCAGCATCACGGTATCTGTTGCCCCAATCGCCACCTGACCCAGGTGTCCACCGATCAGCGGCAGACCAAGAACCAGCACAGCGCGTCCATGCGCAGAATATGACAGAATAGGGGGTGACATATTGCCAGCATTACGCCTGCATAGAGCACTTGAAAAGCCCCCGCGACCGAGACTTCTGAAAATGGTCCACAAGGCTGCATGTTCGCTTCATCGAGCCAGAATTCTTTGCAGTGAGCCGACGCTGTGCTCTGACCTGCGTTAAATGTTGAAGGCGTCACACCGTCATCGGTCACAACCGCATCAGGCGCCGCACGGGCTAGCGCGCGACGCGGGCAGCAGACAAAGCCTGTACGGAGCGTTACAGAAAGGGTGCCAAGAGTGTGGTAGCGATCACCGCGATCACCGCGCCTGCAACAATTTCGATCAGTGCGATTGCACGCACGGCACCTGAACCGGACCAACCTGCCAGAGCAGAACGTCGGGTCCCAACAGCCAATATCGCAACCAGCACAGTTACGCTGGCCGTCCCCAAACCCATCACCATCGCACCAACAATGCCAGCCAGCGGAATGCCAAGGCCAAAGCATAGGATCAGCAAGAAAACTGCCCCCGTACAGGGCCGCATCGCGACCGATACGACAATCACAACAGCATCCCGCCACGAGGTCAGACCAGCGACCTGATCCACGCTGGGACCGTGGGCATGGCCGCAACTGTGACATGTCCCATCCTCGGCCACTGCCGCTGCAGCCCGCACCGAACGCACCCGCCGCAAGCCCCGCCAGGCCAGCCACAAGCCAACCATTGCGATTGCGCCGTAGCTTGCGGGTGCCAGCACCTGTTCGGCGGTGTCGGTCATCCTTGCGCGGCTCCAACCCAGAACAAGTGCTCCTGCCCCCACAAGCATAATTGCTGTTAGCGCCTGCGCCAGCGACGAGATCACAGCCAGCGTCGACAACCGCAGGGCTGTAAAACGCGCCGCAGCACCATACCCACCGATCAGCAGCTTGCCATGCCCAGGACCCGCCGCGTGAAAGAAACCATAGGACGCGCATACACCCATAAGCGTTATCCAAGCGCCAGGCTCGCCCGCACGGACCGCCCGCAGCCCCGCCGCAAGAGCGGTCTGCGCCTCGCGCTGTTGCAGGGCCGCCCAGTGCGAAATCAAATCCATGCCTCCAAGGCCAAACAGCCACAAAAGCAGCCCTCCGGCAGCGATCAGCATGCCGAGATTCAGGGCGCGCATGCGAGTGTGACGCTGTCGGCAAAAGCTTCGCCAACTTCTGGATATTCCGCCTCGGCCTGCGCGGCGGGGATCGCATAAAGCAACTCTTCAACGAGCGTGTAGGCCGCATCAAGATCTGCTGGTTCAAAGTTTATGGTGCACGGTCCTTCGACTGTGACAGGACCAACAAGGCTGTAGGCCGTATAGAATGTTGGGTCAAAGGCTTTGATCACCAATCCGTCGGCAGGCCCGCTGGCGGCGCGAAAATGTCGGGTGGTGACCAGCCCATTTTCGACGGATGTGCCCAGCGGCTGTGGCGGTCCAAGTATCACAGCCGAACCGTTCAACGTCGCAAAGGTGTCCCCCTGAAACCCATCAATCCATTGCATGTCAAACCCATCAAGTCTGGCCATTTCAGTATCGCTCAGGCGTCCATCGCCATCGGGATCCAACCCTTCGTCTGCAATCAGCAAAAGCGAATAAAAATCATCATAGGTCCAGCTGATTTCAACGCCTTCCAGCTGACCCTCTGCACTGATCTTTACTTGCAATGTCGTATCAACAAAGACATGCGGATGCGCGCCCACTGGCAGCGACGGCAGACACGGGCAAATGGCAATCAATAAGGCGTTCGATAGGCGCATACCGCAGATGTAGCGACCGTATGATCACGCCTCAAGGCATATGCCAACGAAATCACCCGATCAGCGCGATTTTTCTGGCTTTGGCAAAAGTCAGCGCAAAGCGCTACAGTGTGAAGTGGTCGGTCTGTGCATTTGCGCGTTTATCTTAAATTGGTTGAAACACGACAGATCTGTGTCACTGTGGCAGGTTATAACAAGTCGCATCTTAGCGATTCAAACCAGCCAGTAAGGACCTATCAAATGATCCGTCGAACCGCTCGCAATCTTACCTTATCTTCGGCCTTGGGCCTTTCGGCGATCGCCGCACACGCAAATCCAATAGACCAGATACGGCCCGATGCGCCGGAGCTGGCGCCCTATGGTGTGCACGCGGTTGGTGTCCAAACGCTGACTGCGTCCATACCCGACAGCATCGATGTCGTTGGCATCACCGGGCAAGCAGTGCCGCGTTATGACCGCCCCTTAACGCTTGAAGTTTGGTATCCAGCGGCGGGTGGCACCGTACCGGGCGGCAATTACAGTGCCTTTATCCGCGATGGTCAGACCAAGGTTACGTTGACCGGGCAGGCGGTGCGGGATGCAACCCCCGCCATCGGTGCGCGCTATCCGCTTATAGTAATCAGCCATGGTTACCCCGGAAACCGGTACCTGATGAGCCACCTTGGCGAAAACTTGGCTTCCAAAGGATTTGTAACGGTATCCATCGATCATACTGACAGCACCTATTCGGACCAGGCGGCGTTTGGCTCAACCTTGTTGAACCGTCCGCTGGATCAGGCGTTTATCGTGGATCACATGAGTACGCTTGATGGACCAATCGGAGAGATCGTCGATGCCGATCAAACTGGAATAATCGGGTATTCCATGGGCGGCTACGGGGCGCTGATCTTTGGCGGTGCTGGCGTGACCAAGGGCGCAACCGAATACAGTTGGGGCACACCGAACGGCCTGTTGGCTGCCAATCAGGCAGGATCCGAAAGACACGAGGCGCTGATCGATCCGCGCGTCAAGGCTGTCATCGCCATTGGGCCATGGGGCAACAACGCTGGTTTTTGGGACGCCGAAGGGCTGGCGGGGCTGCGGGTCCCGACACTGTTGATGGCAGGTGGGGCAGATGATGTCTCCGTTTATGGTGCCATGCGCTCCATCTTTGAACAGGCGGTGGGTACGGACCGTCATTTGCTGACCTTTGAACACGCCAACCATAACGCGGCCGCCCCAATGCCCGCCCCTGCCGAAAGCTGGGTGGCTGCACCCAATCTTGATTTTGTACCATTCGAACATTACGCCGATGCCGTCTGGGACACGACGCGGATGAACAACATCACGCAGCATTTCGCCACGGCCTTTATGACGCTGCACTTGAAGGATGAGGGTGAAATGGCCTCTTATCTCGATTTGATCCCAAATGCGGGTGATGGGCTGGTCGACATTGATGATCAGGGCCAAGCCACAGCCGATCACACCTACTGGCAAGGCTTTGCGCCGCGCACTGCAGCGGGCTTGCGGTTCGAAACCTTGTCAAAGGGCAAATGATGCGCCTAGAAATACGCGATTTGAACGGCAAAAGCTTTACCATCCGGCATTGGGGCGATCCGGCATTGCCAAAAATTCTGATGTTGCACGGCTTTCCAGAATACAGCGGCGCGTGGGATGATCTCGCGCCAATGCTGGCCGATCGATACCATTGCATCGCGCCAGATCAACGCGGTTATGGGGGCAGCTATGCGCCTGATGAGGTTGAAGCCTATGCGGTACCAGCCCTTGCCGCGGACATGGCAGCCTTAATCGGCGACGATGGCCCAGTGACGGTTTTTGGGCACGATTGGGGCGCGGCGGTAGCCTATGCGATGCCCATGCTCTGGCCAGAAAAGGTCGAGAGGTTGATCGTGGCCAATGGAGTGCATCCGATCATATTCCAAAGGGCCACGGCGGCCGGTGGGGCGCAATCTGAGGCCTCTCAATATATCAACCGCTTGCGCAGACCCTCAGCCGAGGCAGCACTGGAAGCCAACGATTTCGAACGTTTGATGACCATGTTTTCGACCAATATGGACATGAGCTGGCTCAGCGGTGCAACGCAAAAAGATTACAAGGCCGCTTGGCGCAAATCGGGATTGCGGGGCATGATCAACTGGTATCGCGCGTCGCCCCTGACTGTCGCTGACCCCGGCGCGCCGGTGCAAGTGCCTGAGCCACCTCATGAGCGGTTCGAGGTGCGCTGCCCACATTTGTTGATCTGGGGCATGAATGACACTGCCCTCTTGCCGGAAGCTACCGAAGGGCTGGAGGCGTTTGTCCCCAATCTGACCCGCGCCGAGATCAAGGACGCCGATCATTGGGTTTTGCACCAAAAACCACATGAGATTGCGCGCATCGTTTCCAATTGGATGAGCTAGACCAAGCTTAGGGGCGTTAGCGCCCTATAAGCATCGCAATGTTAGAACGCTTTGAAAGAGGAATTGGCTTCATGTTGCATAGATACGACATCGCATTGGCAGCAAAAATGGCCGAAGCTTCCTATCAGGGTCACGACAATCGCTCACTACAGCCCAGCATTGTTCGCAGATTGGACGAAGATGACGTTCAGGCCTATTTCCTAAAGGGCAACATTCTTTTGATCCCAGGATCGAACTCGATTGCAGATTACGTCAAATATAATCTTCGAGTTTTCAATATCGGTGGCAAAAAGTATCAACTGAATGACGAAACTATCGAGAAAGGGCATTCTGGCACCGCTTGGCACCAGGGGTTTCTAGCGCATGCAAAGGTGATCTTTGACTGGCTCAAGCGCGAAGATGTCAGGCCCGACTATATCATCGGACATTCCCTTGGAGCCGCCGCGACACAAATTCTTGTGCGCACCTACGGGGTGCCCGGCATTGGCTTTGCCGCGCCACGCCCGCAGCGCCACAAGAGCAAAATCAAACATGCCGAACTGTGCCTGTGCATCAACCGCGATGACGATACGATATGTGACCTGCCCAACACATTTCATCACATGGGCAAGGTGCACCGGGCGCGCGCAAAACGGTCAGCCTTTGGCCCAGATCACAGTATGAAGCACTATAAAAAGGTGCTCGATGAACAGCTGACCGATGGGCGATTAAAGGCACACTGGCCCAGCTGATATACCCTGCGTGCACGGACGTGTCACAGTAGAAACACGACTTGGAGGCTTGCCTGACGTCAATTACCCCCGGCCGGAGGCACCCCCGCAGCCGCACTTAGCAGGAACGTGACCGTAAATATTGCAATGCCACTTTCCCCGTTTGCTACGCTCTGGCATAGTGCGCACCAACAAGCAAAAGAGCAGCAAATATGTCAGACCTTCTCGCCAATACTTCCCGAGATGAATACGACGCCTCTTCGATCCAGGTTCTGGAAGATATGGAACACGTCCGGCTGCGTCCCGGCATGTACATCGGGGGCAAAGATGACCGAGCGCTGCACCACATGGTGGCTGAAATTATCGATAACTCGATGGACGAGGCGGTAGCAGGACACGCCACTTGGATCGAGGTCGAATTGCACGAAAACGGCCACGTTTCAGTGCGCGACAATGGGCGCGGCATTCCGACAGGTCCACACCCCAAGGATCCGTCGAAATCCGCGCTTGAAATCATCTTTTGCACACTGAATGCGGGCGGCAAATTCTCGGGCGACGCGTATGAGACATCGGGCGGTCTGCACGGTGTCGGCTCTTCGGTCGTGAATGCCCTGTCCGATCACCTGCGCGTCGAGGTGGCACGCAATCGCGAACTTTATGCAATGGAATTTTCGCGCGGCGTGCCAGCGGCGCCACTGGAAATGATCGGTGCCGCGCCAAATCGGCGGGGTACATCCGTGACCTTTCATCCCGATCCAGACATCTTTGGAACACTCAAGCTCAAGCCGGCGCGATTGTTCAAAATGGCACGTTCTAAGGCTTACCTGTTTTCCGGCGTCGAGATCCGCTGGAAAACAGCGATTGAAGATGGCGAAACACCAGATCAAGCAACCTTTCACTTTCCAGGCGGCCTTGCTGACTATCTGAACGAAGTTTTGGCTGGTGCCACTACCTATTCGCAATCTCCTTTTGCCGGATCGGTGTCTTTTGAAAAGTTCAAGGTGCCAGGCAAGGTCGAATGGGCGATCAATTGGACGCCCGCGCGCGACGGCTTTATGCAATCACATTGCAATACCGTCCCCACACCCGAAGGCGGCACCCACGAGGCAGGGTTTTGGGCTGCAATTCTCAAGGGTATTAAGGCGTATGGCGAACTGGCAGGCAACAAGAAGGCAAGCACAATCACGCGCGAAGACTTAATCACAGGCGCAGGTGCGTTGATCTCATGCTTCATCCGGGAACCAGAATTCGTGGGCCAGACCAAGGACCGCCTTGCCACGGTAGAGGCGCAACGGATGGTCGAAAATTCTGTACGCGATCACTTTGACAACTGGCTGGCGGCCGATACGAAATCGGCTGGGGCGATCCTCGATTTTCTGGTGCTGCGCGCCGAAGAGCGTCTGCGCCGACGCATGGAAAAAGAAACCGCACGCAAAACGGCTACCAAAAAACTACGCCTGCCCGGCAAGCTGGTCGATTGTTCGGCCACCGCGCGGGACGGCACTGAACTGTTCATTGTCGAAGGCGACAGTGCGGGCGGTTCGGCCAAGATGGCACGGGACCGCAAAACCCAAGCGCTTTTGCCCCTGCGCGGCAAAATCCTGAACGTATTGGGCGCGGCGTCGTCGAAAATAGGCTCAAACGCGGAAATCTCGGACCTGACACAGGCGCTTGGGGTGGGGCTTGGAACCAAGTTTAACGTGGATGACCTGCGGTATGACAAGGTTATCATCATGACTGACGCAGATGTTGACGGCGCGCATATTGCGGCTTTGTTGATGACGTTCTTCTTTACGAAGATGCGCCCGATGATCGACGCGGGCCACCTCTATCTTGCGTGCCCGCCGCTGTTCCGCCTGACGCAGGGTGCCAAGCGCGTGTACTGTCTGGACGAGGTTGAAAAGAACACGATGCTGGACAAAGGCATTGGTGGCAAGGGCAGGATCGATGTGTCACGTTTTAAAGGCTTGGGCGAGATGGACGCGAAGGACCTGAAAGACACCACGATGAACCCCGCAACTCGAAAATTGATCCGGGTATCAATCGACGAGGATGAACCGGGCGAAACCGGCGATCTTGTCGAGCGGCTGATGGGCAAAAAGCCCGAAATGCGGTTTCAGTACATTCAGGAAAACGCGCGCTTCGTGGAAGAGTTGGATGTTTGAAGCGTGCAGGCGTTGATCCGTTTGAACGCAGATGAAGACGGGAAAGAACCGCTGCCAGCCTTGGCTGATATTTCATTGGTCACAGCAACTTTCATTAAAGCGTATACTTCAATTGCATCGCTCTCAGCACAATAGCTCAGCCCGCGCGCTCCCGTTGCGGCGTCATCCAGTGACTGGCGCTTTCTGGTCGCTACAGCCTCATTTAGGCACTCTGGTTACGCCCGTATGGGTTTGCCCTTGATCCGGGCCACCATCCACCCCTTACTGGCGCAATGATACTGTGCATATTTTTGATCTTCACCCTTCTGGTTGCGTGCGGACGTCCGCTGACGAACACGGAACCTGCCTTTGCCCGCACTTTGCACTGTGACACATTCGGTGAAAAACGCGGTCGGCTGCATTGGATTCAGGTGCAGCTTGACGCGATTAGCGGGTGATAAATTACCGCGTCATATATCTTATCACGGCTCTGTTTTCCGAGCGGGTCACGCAAAGAATGCACATGTTCCTAAAGCCCTACACCTGGAGAAACCCATGGCACACCATGCACTGATTATGTTGCTCGCCGGAATCGGCATTCCAATACTTGCGGCTCTCAATGCCGCTTTGGGCACCCGGCTGGGCAGCCCTTCTGCAGCAGCAATGGTGCTGTTTCTGGTCGCTCTAACCGCCTCTGCAGCGGTATTTACTGCGACTGGTGGGCAAGGGTTGACACGTTTGGCAACAGCGCCGCGGCATTTATTTCTGGCCGGGGTGTTGATCGCATTTTACGTTTTGTCGATCACCTATATCGCGCCCCGGTTCGGGATTGGAAACGCAGTTTTCTTTGTGCTTTTGGGACAATTGATCAGCGCTGCTGCAATCGATCATTTCGGCCTGTTTGGCGCACAGTCAACCACCTTGGGTCTCGCGCGTCTGGGGGGAATTGCATTAATGGCGGCCGGGGTTTGGCTCACACAACAAACATAAAGCGATATACGAAAATATTTAACCCGCCAACACAGCCCGAAATGTTATATTTCAATCGGTGAGGCGATGTTTGATGTTTGATGTTATTCCATAAACTCTACGGGCATTCCGGTCACTGCCTAGCTTTGCGCAGCAAGTTCCAACGCCTGCGACCAAGCGACAGGATCAACCTTGACAGGGTCAGCCAACACACGGTTTTGCCCCGGCATACGCCCACCCTCGTCAACCGAAACAAATGCGCGCAGCGCATCGAGGCGTTCAACAAAAACGCTCGACGTGCTGGGGTCGATCAGCAAATAATACTGACCAAGATCATGCGGGGGGCCCTGTGGTGCCTTGAGCGGCTTTACGTCGTGGCTAAGCACACCGCCGGCCATCCCCGCAGCCATCAACTCTGCCATCAGACCAAAGCCCCAACCTTTGTAGCCCCCCATCGACACCAACGTTCCAGCCAAGGCGGCCTCGGGGTCAGTGGTCGGTTCGCCGTTTGCATCAAGTGCCCAGCCAAGCGGGATTTTTTCACCTGCAGCTTTGGCCATCGTGATCTTACCCAAGGCGACGGTGGTGGTCGATTGATCGACATGCATCGCGACGCCCCCCGCCCCGTCCGGCACTGAGAAAGCAATCGGATTTGTGCCAATCACCCGTGACTTGCCGCTGGGCGGGGCAACGATGGGTGATGCGTTAGTAAAGCCAATCGCCATCAACCCAGCCTGCGCTATCTGCTCTGTAAAGTAGCCCAGAGATGTACATGTGTGGGCGTGAGAAATGCTTAGACTGGCAACCCCGAATTGGCGTGCAGCATCCAGCGCGGGTGCCAGCCCATAGGCGAATGCCGGTTGCGCAAACCCCATTTGCGCATCCACCACAATCGTGGCAGGGCGCGGTGTGCTGACCACTGGAACTACATCGCCCTTTACGCGTTCGCTGTTCAGTTGCAGGCAGTAACTTTCCAGATAGTATAGTCCGCAGATCCGGTTGCCGACCGCTTCGGCGCGGGCAACGGCACGTGCAACCTCGGCTGAGGCAAAGGCTCCGGCCCCATGTCGCAAAAGCGCGGCCTGGACGGTTTTCTCGATTTCGGCTTGGGTGACAGATGTCATGGTTTTGTCCCTCCGCGGTAAGTACTGCGCAGACAAGTCAGAACAAACAGTCAGCCTGACGTCAAGCGCGCTTCACCGACAGCACTGAGATGTTTTGCCGGTGAAGCGCGGTCAGCCAAGCCTATCAGCCACATAGCACCTTTGCGGTCAAGTTTGCCTGCGTTCAACTTACAGATCCAAACGGGGATCCGCGTCCAGCATTCTATCCGGTTGGACACCGCGCGATGCACATTCAGATCGGTCTTAGGCGTCTGAGGCATCGATATCTTTGAACCCAACCATGATGATGGTGCGCGCATTGCCATGCATCATTGTGATAAAAGCTGGCCAGCCTTCAGAACAACCGTTCGATCCATGCGCGCGGCAAGTTCTGGATTATGAGTCGCGATCAGTGCCGACAAGCCTGTCTCGCGCACCAGTCCAAGCAATGTTTCGAACACCTGATCAGATGTCAACGGATCAAGGTTTCCAGTGGGTTCATCCGCCAACAAAAGCCCCGGCGCGTTGGCCAGTGCCCGGCAAAATGCCACGCGCTGTTGTTCTCCGCCGGACAAAGCCGCAGGTCTATGGTGCGCGCGATGATCGATGCCAACGCGGCTCAAAAGGTCATAAGCCCGTGCATCTGCAACCGCCCGCGCAACGCCTGCGCTGAGTTGCGGCAACACAATGTTTTCAAGCGCCGAGAATTCTGGCAGCAGGTGGTGAAACTGATAGATAAAGCCAATTTCAGAGCGACGCGCCGCGGTACGTTTGCGATCGGACCGCCCCGTCATGTTTGATCCACTCAACGCCACGGCACCCGAATCTGGCGTGTCAAGCAAACCTGCAATGTGCAGTAGCGTAGATTTGCCCGCTCCCGATGGGGCCACCAGCGCAACCACCTCGCCCGCGCCAAGTGTTAAATCAACACCAAGCAGCACCTCGACTGCTGAAGGCTGACCGGGATTGTAGGTCTTTGTGATCCCTTGCAAGGTGAGAACCGGTTTACTCATAACGCAAGGCCTCGACCGGGTTCATTCGTGCAGCACGTCGGGCCGGGAATATGGTCACAATGAATGAAAGGCCCAAGGACAGCGCAATCGCGCTGAGCACATCGTCCAGCCTAAGCTGGGCTGGCAACGCATAGATACCCCGGATAGAAGGATCCCATACGCCACCACCCATTACATAATTCACCAGTGAAAACAGAGGGTCGATATAGATGGCAAAAAGGCACCCAAGGATAACGCCCAGTGCCGTTCCGATAAGGCCAGTAAATGCGCCGCAGATAAAAAAGACACGTAGAACCGACCCTTCGGTCAAGCCCATTGTGCGCAGGATACCGATGTCGCGGCCCTTGTTCTTGACTAGCATGATCAGCCCCGAAACGATGTTCATGGCAGCAATCAGAACAAGGATCGACAGGATGATGAACATCACATTATCCTCCACCTCGAGCGCTCGCAGAAAGCCACCCGATGCATCGCGCCATGTCCAGATCTGAGCGCGTTCGCCTGCGGTCTTCAGAATGTCGGGGATGTATCGGTCAAGCGCCTCGGGTTCTTGAACCATGACTTCGATTTCGTCCACGACGGCTTCGCGATTGAAAAAGGATTGCGCCTCGGCGAGTGGCAGATAGATCCGCGTGCGATCGATGTCATAGCGCCCGGCGGAAAAGATATAGGTCACCTCATAGGCGTTGATCCGGGGGCTGGTGCCAAAGGCCGTCTTGACCCCATTGGGCGACACCAGCTTGATCCGGTCGCCCACCTGCGCACCCAGTTCGCGCGCCACGCCTGATCCGATCGCAACGCCTTGGGCAAAGCGCCCGATGTCCCCTTGTGAGGTTTCGGGATCAGCAATGCGCGGCAACCCGGCAAGGTGTTCAGCCGCAAGCCCAAAAACCTGAACCCCTGCATTCCGGCTGCGCAAGTTCACCATCACCTGCCCGCGCACCAGCGGAGCGGCGCGCGTCACCCCCGGCAGAGCGGCCAATGCCCCAGCTTTGGTGTCGTAATCAGAAATGCTGCGGTCAATGCGCCCCGTCTCGGTCACCTCGCCGATCTGGTAAACGGTGACATGCGCATTGGCCCCAAGGATCGTGTCCACAAATTCCGTTCTAAACCCCGACCGCACGGAAAGCGTGGCGATCAATGCAAAGACGGCCAGCGTGATGCCGATCAGGCTGATCCAAGTCATTGTGCTGACGCCGCCCTCGGCGCGGCGTGCACGCAGATAGCGCCATGCGATCATCCACTCAAACGGGGCAAACGGGGCGGGTTGACTGGCCATTCAAGGCTCCTGCTCAGGCTTTTTATTCAGAAGTGGCGGCATGGCGCGATGAGGTCAAGCCCCACAACGGTTCCGCCACCCATATCGAAAGAGAATACCGAATGGCGCGGTTATTGCCGCGCTCCGTAGAAAGCCATGGCGAGGTCCGCATCCAGCGCTTGCATTGCAGGCCAGTCCAAACAGGCATCATATGTGGCCAAGGCCGCCGCTTCCCCCTCCCAGATCACAGCATAGCTGCCCCGATCCAGTCGCCCCGGAAAGCACAGCGCACCGAAATGCCAGAAATTGAACCCCGCATCCCGGACGCGAAAAAGCATTCCCATTCCATAATATACGCCATCTGCAATCTTTATGTGCGGCAAGGCGAACGGATCGCGGCCAATGGCCCCGTCAGGCCCGTACCAGCCGGTTAAAAAATTCAAATATGCGGCAGGTGTCGCTGCGATTCCGCCCCACGTTTGCATGCGTCCAGTCCTTGGGCTTGGGGCAATATCTGTGTTCAGGCCAAGTGCGGGCCGGCAGTATTCATGAAAGGCCTTGCCACTTGCCGCTTCAATCACCAAGCCTAAAAGCGCATAGTTTTCGTTGTTGTAATGATAGGATCCAGCAGTGCCCGTTCGCGATGGGCGCGCGTTGATCGCGTCCAGCACCTGTTGACTGTAATGGGTCGCGTCGGGCGCGGAACGGTCCAACCAAAGCGGCATCGCTACGTGCGCGACATCCGCGCCCTGGCCCGCGCTATGCGTCACCACTTGCGCAACGGTCACATCCGGCGCTTCACCCAAAAGCGTGGGCAACCTGTCAGACCACCCAAGCTTGCCCGCGCTTACCGGTGTCAAGGCACAGGCCGCAGTGATGGATTTGGATAGGCTGGCCAACTCGCGCAGGGTGTGTTTGCTAGGCGCGGCTGTTGTCCACACGCCAGCATCACCCCGCTGCGCTATACCGACGGCACCGACAACACGCTGTGTTTCGGCCCATGCGTTAAAGCGGTCGACGATCTGATCCTGCACAGGCTGTGCTAACCCCGGCAGAGCCAGCCACAACATCACGAAAATCGCCGCCTTTCGTTGCATCAAATCTCTGCGTAAATCTCAGCCACTTTCTGGGCCGCTGCCTCGGGCGGCAGTTCGACACTCTCGCCGGTCCGGCGCGATGTCAGTTCAACCACACCGTTCTTGAGGCCACGTGGCCCCACAGTGATGCGCCAAGGCAACCCGATCAAGTCCATCGTGGCAAATTTACCCCCAGCCCTTTCCTTGCGATCATCATAAAGTGGATCAAGGCCCAGCGCTGTGAGGCTTTTGTAAAGAGCCTCGCAAGCGCTGTCAGCATCTTCGTCGCCTTGTTTAAGGTTCACGATACCGCAATGAAATGGCGTGACCCCTTCGGGCCAAATGATCCCCTTGTCATCATGGCTCGCCTCGATGATCGCACCGAGCAAACGGCTGACGCCGATCCCATGGCTGCCCATGTGAACCGGGGTTTGTTTGCCATCCGGCCCCTGAACAACGCCGTTCAACGCTTCGGAATACTTGGTCCCGAAATAAAAGATCTGGCCCACTTCGATACCGCGCGCCACACGCCGGTTCTCCTTTGGGATGGCATTGAACAATGCCTCATCATGGGTCTCGTCGGTGCGGGCGTAAAGGTTGGTAAACTCGGCCATCACTGCGGCGCATTGCTCCACGTTATCATAGTCGATCTCGCGGTCACCAAACGTCAGATCCGTGACAGCGCTGTCATAGAACACCTCGCTCTCACCAGTTTCCGCCAGCACCAGGAACTCATGGGTGTCATCGCCGCCAATCGGGCCACTGTCTGCGCGCATCGGGATCGCTTGTAGCCCCATCCGCTCGTAGGTGCGCAGATAGCTTACAAGATGACGGTTATAGCTGTGCAGCGCATCTTCTTTGGTTAGGTCAAAATTATATCCATCCTTCATCAGAAATTCGCGCCCACGCATGACGCCAAAGCGCGGGCGTATTTCATCCCTGAATTTCCACTGGATCTGGTACATGGTCAACGGCAGATCTTTGTAGCTGCCGACATGCGCGCGGAAAATGTCAGTGATGAGTTCTTCGGCGGTGGGCGTGAACAGCATGTCGCGATCGTGACGGTCGGTGATGCGCAGCATTTCAGCCCCGTAGGCGTCATAACGACCACTCTCGCGCCACAGATCAGCCGACTGGATGGTCGGCATCAGCATCGGTAAATGGCCTGCGCGCAATTGTTCTTCGTGAACGATATTTTCGATTTTGCGTAGCACCTTGAACCCAAGCGGCAGCCACGAATAAATCCCGGCACTGGCCTGTTTTATCATGCCAGCACGCAGCATCAGCCGATGGCTGACGATCTGCGCCTCGCTTGGGTTTTCCTTGAGAACGGGCAGAAAATAGCGGCTCAGACGCATGCGTGCGCTCCTTGAAAAGTGTTTCGCCCTGATTAGGCCAAAGCTCACGGCCCCGCAATCGTCTGGGCCACACTTCTTTCGACGGTCGACTTCGCGAATAGCAGCACAAAGACCTGAAACGAAATGAAGCGCCTCTTGCCACAGGCGCTCTGGACAAGGCTTACAGCAAGCAAAACGATGAGTGCCGTAAAGACTGCATGGTCAATATCACTTCACGATAACGCGAGCGGTATGAACCACCGCCCGCGTTATTCCGTAATCTTTGCACATTTCCAAAGGCATGGATGCACAAACAGGAAACAACAAGTATGAAAGATTTGCGCACGCTTGCAGCGATCACCACCACAGCAATGACGCTTGGAACAGCCACACAAGCCGCCAACATCGTAGAAATCGCCTTGGCTGACGAGAGGTTCACAACACTCGTCGCGGCCGTCAGCGCCGCTGGCTTGGCGGAAACTTTGCAGGGACCTGGCCCTTTCACCGTCTTTGCACCCGTAAATGACGAATTCGCAGCGCTGCCAGAGGGAACAGTCGAAACACTGCTAAAGCCTGAAAACAAGGGACAACTGACTGACATATTGCTCTATCACGTGGACGACCGGAACCTTACCGCAGAAAAGATCCCTGCGGGCTCTAACTACTTCAAGCCAGTCCTGACCTCTGCGCGTCTTTGCATCACCAAAGGAGCGTCAGGCGTGTCAATTGCGGATGGAACGGGTGACAGTGCCAATGTCGTCATCGCCAATATCAAAGCAGACAATGGTGTCATCCATGTAGTTGATAAAGTGTTGCTGCCCGGCACGCGCCCCGACTGCCACTGAGACGATCCAACTTGTCCGAAATGTGAAAGGCTTTGCCCTGTTGGCGGGGCCTTTTGCACGCGTGGACTTGAAGAATCTCGTAAAACCAGCAATGTCACAATCATCCTAAAAGGACGAAACCATGGCGCTGCCAGTACAAGATCAGATTAAGTATTGGGGCATCGCGGCGGCAATTATCTTTGTCGTGCTCTATGCTCTGGGCGACCAGCTTTTGCCATTTTTCCTAGGTGCGGCCATCGCCTATTTCCTTGATCCGGTTGCTGACTGGCTGCAAAAACTTGGCCTCAGTCGCGTGCTGGCCACGGGATTGATTGCAATTGCCACACTTATTACTTTCGTTGTTGTGACCATGCTGGTCGTTCCAACACTGATCCATCAGTCGATTCAGCTTTTCAAGATCACACCCAGCCTTGCAACAAACCTAGGTATTTTTCTGACCGAAAAATTTCCAAGCCTGCTCGACGAGACATCAACCCTAAGCCAAAGTCTCCAGTCACTAGGCCAGACCATTTCAGAGCGTGGGGGTCAGTTGCTAGAATCGGCGCTTTCGTCAGCTGCCAGCCTGATCAATATCGCCGTTCTTTTCCTCATTGTTCCAGTTGTTGCGGTCTACTTGTTGCTGGATTGGGACCGAATGATTGCACGTATCGATGCGCTGCTGCCACGCGATCACGCGCCAACACTTCGGCGTCTCGCCAACGAAGTCGACACGACACTGGCCAGTTTCATCCGTGGCATGGGAACCGTGTGCCTGATCCTGGGCACGTATTACGCCATTTCACTGATGCTGGTGGGGTTACAGTTTGGGCTTGTAGTAGGCTTTGTCGCAGGTCTTTTGACCTTTATCCCTTATGTAGGTGCCATTGTCGGCGGCGCGCTGGCCATTGGTCTGGCGTTGTTCCAGTTCTGGGGCGAGTGGTTCTGGATAGGGGCTGTCGTGGGTATCTTTATGTTAGGTCAGATAGCGGAGGGCAACGTTTTGACGCCCAAACTGGTGGGCAAGAGCATAGGTCTGCACCCTGTGTGGTTGATCTTAGCCTTGTCCGTTTTTGGAACGTTATTTGGATTTGTCGGCATGCTGGTGGCCGTGCCCATGGCCGCATCCCTTGGCGTATTGGTGCGATTTGTTATCGAGAAATATCAAAACAGCCTTTTATATCAGGGCATTAATGGCAACGGGAGCACAGGACCTAAGCCAAGGGCTAAGGACTAAGCATGGCCGTCCAACTTGGACTAGACCTGCCCGTCAGAACGGCGTTGGGCCGCGATGATTTCATGATCGCCCCGTCCAATGCAGTGGCTGTTGCGATGATTGAAAATTGGCGCGCATGGCCTTTGGCAAAGCTGGTACTGACCGGGCCTGAAGCATCGGGCAAGACGCACCTCACGCATGTCTGGGCCGCTGAATGTGGCGCACGGATCATACCCGCTCTTGACCTCGAAGACACAGAAATCACTACCCTTGCCAAAACGCCTATTGCGGTGACTCGCGTCGATATGATCCGTAACAACACAACCGCGCAGACCGATCTGTTCCACTTGCACAACCTGTTGCACAGCGCGGGTATGCCCTTGCTGATGACAGGCATCCAACCCCCGACCCGGTGGCACCTTAGCCTTCCAGACTTACAAAGCCGGGTGGCTGCGGCAGGTCATGCATCGCTTGATCCCCCAGACGACATTTTGCTGGGCGCGGTTCTGGCAAAACACTTTAACGACCGCCAAGTAAAGCCACGACCCGATGTGATACCATACCTTATTACCCATATGGAACGCAGCTTCGCCTCTGCCCAACAGATCGTAAGCGCGCTGGACGCCGCAAGCATAGCCCGCAAAAAGCCCATCACCCGCGCCTTAGCAGTCGAAACGCTGGACAACGAGGTCCGATCCGGAGGATAGTCGTCCCTCACCCGCCAGCTCTCAACGTCACAAGGTTCGCATGACAAACGCCGATTTCCTGCAAGCTCCGTTTTCAGATCCCGTCACTTTGCCTGGTCTGAATACATCCGGACCAGGCAGGTTCTTTAACCGCGAGCTGAGCTGGCTGGGCTTCAACTGGCGCGTTCTAGAGGAGGCTGAGAACCCACGCGTGCCGCTTTTGGAACGGCTGCGGTTCCTATCAATTTCGGCCACGAACCTCGACGAATTCTACACCGTGAGAGTTGCAGGCCTTCGCGAATTGGCACGCGAGGGCAATACCACCCCGGCGGCCGACGGTCTCAGCCCCAGTGAACAGCTGGTTATGATCAACGAAGACGCGCGCAATCTGATGATGACTCAGCAACGGGTGTTGACGGCGCTGCATTCCGAAATGCGGGGCAAGGGTATTTCGATCCTGCGGCGCAGTGATCTGAGCGCCACGGAGGAAGCGCATCTAGACGATGTCTTTCTAGCGAGTGTATTCCCGGTGTTGTCACCTTTGGCCATCGACCCTGCGCACCCGTTCCCATTCATCCCCAACACTGGATATGCGCTTGCTCTGCAAATGGAACGCGTATCGGACAAGCGCAGTTTGCAGGCGCTGCTACCAATTCCGGCACAAATCAATCGATTTGTGATCCTGCCCGGTGGCGATGGCATTCGCTATCTGCCACTCGAAGAATTGCTGTTACTCAAGATACCAACGCTGTTTCCGGGTTATAAACTCAAAGCGCATTTTGAGTTCCGCGTGCTGCGCGACAGCGACCTTGAAGTCGAGGACGAGGCCGAAGACCTTGTGCTGGAATTTGAAGTGGCCCTTAAGCGGCGGCGCCGCGGCGAAGTCGTCCGCCTGACACATTCAGCCGGCGCACCGCGCAAACTTATGGCTGTCATCATGAACGAACTAGGTGTCAGCGACGCTGAAGTGATCGAGCTTGATGGCATGATCGGGATGTCCGATCTTGATGAATTGGTTATTGATGCGCGCACAGATCTGCTATGGCCCAGTTTTACCCCCCGCGTGCCCGAGCGCATAACCGATTTCGAAGGCGACATGTTTGCGGCAATCCGTCAAAAAGACATGCTGTTACACCACCCTTACGAGACCTTCGACATGGTGGTGCGCTTTCTGAAACAAGCGGCACTTGACCCAAACGTGGTGGCGATCAAACAAACACTGTACCGCACATCCAAAAATTCGCCCATCGTCGAAGCGCTTTGCGAAGCAGCAGAAGACGGCAAATCCGTCACCGCCCTTGTCGAGCTGAAAGCACGCTTCGACGAGGCGGCAAACATCCGCCAGTCGCGTCGCTTGGAACGCGCGGGCGCACATGTGGTTTATGGCTTTCTTGACCTCAAGACGCATGCCAAGATCAGCACCGTCGTCCGCCGCGAAGGCACCGAGCTTGTGACCTACACCCACTACGGCACTGGTAATTATCACCCCATCACTGCGCGTATTTACACCGACCTGTCCTTGTTCACCTGTGACGCCAAGCTTGGGCGAGACGCGACCAAAGTGTTTAATTACCTGTCCGGCTACGCACCACCCGAAGGGCTCGACAATCTTGCCATTTCTCCTGCCAATCTAAAATCCCGCCTGCTTGAAATGTTCAAGGCCGAAGCAGCGCACGCCCGTGCAGGTAAACCAGCAGAGATCTGGGCCAAGATGAACTCACTTATCGACAGCGAGATCATCGACGCCCTCTATGAGGCGAGCCAGGCCGGGGTAAAAATCAGTCTCGTCGTGCGTGGCATTTGCGGTCTGCGACCCGGAATCGCGGGCCTGTCGGAAAACATCAGGGTCAAGTCCATTGTCGGCCGCTTTCTGGAGCACTCACGCATCGTATGTTTTGGCAACGGGCACGGGCTGCCTTCGAAAAAAGCGCGTGTTTTCATCTCTTCGGCTGACTGGATGGGCCGGAACTTAAACCGCCGTGTCGAAACCCTGATCGAGATCGGGAACCCAACCGTCAAAGCACAAATTGTAAGCCAAGTCATGGCAGCAAATCTTGCAGATGTCGCGCAAAGCTGGGTTATGGGCCCCGAGGGCCGATTTACGCGCCCAGCCTTGCCCGAAGGAGCGTTCTCATTCAATTGCCACCGCTTTTTCATGGAAAACCCATCGCTCTCCGGGCGCGGTTCTGCGGGCGCATCAGATGTGCCAAAGCTGACTCACACAGAAGACTACAGCGTTTGACGAATTATCTGAAATATCACGCATTGCGTTGCAAACTGAAAGCTGAAAACCTTGTTTTAACGCAGCGATAGATAATTCAAGTTTTTCGCATGACGCATTAAAGACCAAACTTGAAAATGCCCAACAACCATGTGGCGGCCTCTAACAATTGCCGTGTTCACCACCCCCCGCAGCGCCGCCTGAGGTAAGCTTGGCATAGGTCGGTGGGCGGGCGCCTTTTGTGCGGTTACGCACAAAACAGAGCGTCCCGACCCAATGCTTGCATTGACCCATTGCCGCGCGTGGTCCATCACTAAAGCAACGCACGCGCTACGGAGGAGCATAATGAACGTTTCGGTCGAGACGCAAGGCTCTGATGCAGGCCTGTTTGGTCGTCCACTATTCGAAGACCCCTCAGCACGTGCATTGGCACGGGTGGGCGTAGTTGATGTCGGGTCAAACTCAGTCCGAATGGTGGTCTTTGACGGTGCGGCCAGGTCTCCCGCTTATTTCTACAACGAAAAAATCATGTGTGCTCTCGGCGCCGGCCTTTCGGATACTGGCTGCCTGAATCCAAAAGGGCGTAGCCGCGCCTTGAGCGCACTGCGTCGCTTTCAACGCCTTGGCCAAGGTATGGGCGTGTCGACGCTCACGGTGGTCGCCACCGCTGCGGTGCGCGACGCCAAAGATGGGCAAGATTTCTGCGCTGATGTCGCCCGCGAAACTGGCCTGAACGTGCGCATTATCGACGGACGAGAAGAGGCACGGCTATCGGCGCAGGGCGTCTTGTTGGGATGGCCAGGCTCATATGGGTTGATCTGTGATATTGGTGGATCTTCAATGGAACTGGCCGAGATTTCTGGCGGCCTTGTGGGACGCCGAGAGACGTCGGACCTTGGTCCACTCAAGTTGCAAGCGCTGAAGGGTGGCAAAAAGGGCCGCCGTGCGCATATAAAAGCCACGGTGGAACGCCTACATGCGGAAATGGGCGACCAGCGCGACCGACTGTTTCTCGTGGGTGGCTCATGGCGCGCTATCGCCCGCGTTGACATGTATCGACGCGGCTACCCACTACATGTTTTACACGAATACCGTATGACCCCGCG
The DNA here is from genome assembly GCA_029250205.1 of Tateyamaria sp. Classification (GTDB taxonomy): domain Bacteria; phylum Pseudomonadota; class Alphaproteobacteria; order Rhodobacterales; family Rhodobacteraceae; genus Tateyamaria. Next base: position 38,672 of record JAQWVA010000023.1, on the reverse strand, counting down.
CGCTGTGTCGCGCACTGTTAAGTACATCGCGGACCATCCTGACCAGGACTGGTTGCGTGCGCGTTGCGGTATTTCATCGACCCGCATGGCGTTGGTTCCAATGGCCGCCGAGGTGTTGTCGAGATTGATCAAGACTTTTCGACCAAAGGACATCGCTGTTTCAAGCTACGGCATCCGCGAAGGAATTCTCTACGAGCAGATGCCGCAACGCCTGCGTGACCGCGACCCCTTGATCGAGGCCTGTCGCTTTGCGGAAGCCAAGGACGCGCGGATGCCCGGATTTGGAAAACAGCTGTTCCAGTTCATCGAACCGCTGTTTCGCTCAGCACGGTTCGGGCGCAAAAGGTTGATAAAAGCAGCCTGCCTGTTACATGATGTCAGCTGGCGCGCCCATCCTGACTACCGCGCCGAAGTCTGCTTTGACAATGCGACTCGCGCCAACCTCGGCGGCCTGAAACATTCCGAGCGCGTGTTTCTCGGACTGGCCCTGCTGCACCGCTATTCCAACAAGCGCGAGGGCACCCGCTTCGAAGATATGTATAACCTAATTGACGAAGCTGCCCAACTGGATGCGTTGATCTTAGGCAAGGCAATGCGCTTTGGCGCTATGCTTTGGCTTGAAAAAGACAAAGACGCCGCCAAGTTACGCTTCTTCCCACAAAAAAAGCAGCTTGAGCTGCGCTTGTCAGAGGATGCAATGCCACTTTATGGCGAAGTGGCCCAAGCACGACTGAACTCGCTTGCCACTTCTTTGGGCGCGCAAGTGACCATCAAACAAACGCGCCGCTGACTCGCTTGCTGCTGTGCCAAATGTCGACCTAAAACTTGGGATTAACCTGTCTGATTTAATCTTCAGGTATCTCACAAAAGACGATGATATCCTCAAGGAAAACCGTTTTGAACCAACAAAACGGACTATAAACACACTTGTCAGCGCCTCGATCTAATCGGCACTGGCCATGCCTTAGCGCGCCGACCATCCGCCATCGTTCAGCAACCTGATATCTTCTTCGAAAAGCGCGGTCACTCATTCGATATTCTAAGCCGTTCTGCGTATCACGCTTGGCGACCCTGAATTTCTTCCCAAGCTCGGTTGATGTCGATCATCCGCTTTTCAGCAAGGCGCACCGCTTCTTCGGGGACGCCCCGTGCCATCATTGCGTCCGGATGATTTTCGCGCACCAGTTTGCGCCACGCCTTGCGGACGTCTTCCAGCGTGGCAACGGCGGTGACGCCAAGAACCGTATACGGGTCAGGTTCTGCATCCGGAACAAAACGCGTGCGGAGCGCTTTAAAATCAGCGTCTGGCACCAAAAAGATATGAGCCACCCGCTCCAAGAATGCGTTTTCATTCGGATGATAAAAACCGTCGGCCATCGCGATATGAAACAGGCCTTCCAACAAATCAGTCAATGTTTCAGGCTGGTTCGAAAACATAGCATGGATTCGCGTCGCGTAGTCTTCAAAACCTGCCACATCCGTACGGGCAAGGTTAAAAACCCGGGCCGCGCCAGCCTCATCTTTGGCGGCGATATGAAAAACCTCGCGAAAGGCCGTCACCTCGTCTCGGGTCACCTGACCATCTGCCTTGGCCATCTTTGCGCCAAGCGCGATGACCGCAATGGCAAAAGCCACGCTGCGTTCAGGCGGTGCGCGCAATTTGTCAAAAATAGCTGCAAGCCCCTCGCCTGCGGAGAGGGCGGCCAAAGCTTCAGATATCCGAGACCATAGTGACATGGGACAACTCTAACTGGTGTCTGCGCCGCTGTCAGACAAATTTTCCATCCGTCGCAGCGTTACAACCCTAAAATTGGTAGTGCTCCAAGGCTTTGATGATGTGACCACCCCCCGACGGCATCGATATGCCAAGGTTGGTTTATATATGCCCACAAAGGAGGACGGTCACATTATCAAAGCAAAAAAGTATACCAAAGGTTACAAATCTTTAAAAAAAATCAATTATACAAAGCGCTAGGAAACAGAGCACATTACTTGCGCTCAGAGGCTTTAAATCATCAATTGAATCACAAAGTTCTGACTTAAATAAAAATTTGAACTCTTCGAAAATTCCTTCGGATGATACTACTACGGCTCGATTCACCAAAGGATTGCGCAGCGTTTTCTAAAGGAGGATAAGCTGTGCTTGATATCAGGCCCGATGCAAGCAATCTGTAACCGTGATATACCGCACGACGAAAGGCCAGCCCATGCCAGATGACACAGCCACCACGCCAAACGGGTCAGTAATCGAGGTCGACATTGTCTCAGACGTGATGTGCCCTTGGTGCATCATTGGTTTTAGACAGCTGGAACAAGCCCTTGGCGCGACCAATACCGGTGCGCGTATCCGTTGGCATCCGTTTGAACTGAACCCAGCCATGGGCCCTGAGGGGCAAAACCTGTCCGAGCACATCAGCCAGAAATACGGCGCTTCTCCCGAGCAATCTGCACAAAATCGCGCCCACATGGAAACTTTGGGGCACAGCCTTGGCATTACTTTTGCCTTTGGCCCGCACAGCCGCATCGTTAATAGTTTTGATGCCCACCAACTGCTAGACTTTGCCTTGTCACAAGGTGCACAACATCCGTTGAAACTGGGGCTGTTCCAAGCCCATTTTACCGATGGCAAGGATGTGTCTAACACTGCGACCTTGCTGGACATCGCCGAGAGCGTCGGCCTTGATAGAAACGCGGCTGCGCAGGTTTTGGAAAGCGGCGCGCTTGCCGCAAGCGTGCGCGAAAAACAGAAATTCTGGACCGACAGGGGAATCTCGGGCGTGCCGTCAATGGTGTTTGGTGGCAAGTACCTCGTGACTGGGGCTCAAGGCGCCAAGAACTATGCTGAACTGTTAAACAAAGTTGTCAGCGAGCAGGCGGCGTAACCCGATGGTGGAATGGATCACCACGCCTGGACTAACTGATTATCGAAGCGCAGAAGCCTGGATGGAACGACGCGCCAACGCAATCGCTGCAGGCGAGGCCGACGAATGCATCTGGTTGCTAGAACATCCCGCACTTTACACCGCAGGGACGTCAGCCAAACCTAACGATCTGACGGACCCAAATCGCTTTGACGTGTTCCAGACCCGGCGGGGTGGCCAATACACCTACCACGGCCCCGGTCAACGCGTTGCTTACACAATGCTTGATGTGGGCAAGCGCGGCCATGACGTGCGCGCCTTTGTCAAAAGCCTCGAGTCGTGGGTCATCGCCACACTTGAAACATTTAACGTAAAGGGCGAAGTCCGCGAGGGCCGGGTCGGCGTTTGGGTCACGCGCCCGGAAAAGCCGCCTCTGGCAAACGGCAGCCCATCTGAAGACAAGATCGCCGCAATCGGCATACGCCTGCGCAAATGGATTAGCTTTCATGGTCTGTCGATAAATGTGGAACCTGACCTAAGCCACTTTGACGGAATCGTGCCCTGCGGAATTAACGAACACGGAGTGACCAGCCTTGTCGATCTTGGCCTGCCGGTTACGCTGAGCGATGTGGATGTCGCACTCAAACAATCCTTTGCCGTAAACTTTGAGGAATAAGCGAAGGCTGTCCCGGTGGGGTCTGAGTGCATCAGCACAAATGTCCAACCGAAATTTAGCATTTTTGTGCAGTTACGTCGCCCGACCATCTGTTAACCACAAGCGCCTGCACCACAACTTAAAACAAGAAACAGCCGTGTCGGGACAAACGCGACAATTCATCCCGATCTAGGTCACGATCTGTCATTGATGCTGCGCCACCAAGTCACTACAAGCGTTTCAGAATTCGCGCGAGGATGGGAACCCCTTGCGTGTGTGTAATCAACATTCAGGAGGCACCGCATGGCAGACGCAGCCATTCACGGTCACGAGCATGAAGACGAACGGGGCTTCTTTACCCGTTGGTTCATGTCAACAAACCACAAAGACATTGGTATTTTGTATTTGGTGGTATCAGCCCTTGTAGGTTTTGTATCGGTGGCATTCACCGTTTACATGCGCCTCGAACTTATGGATCCGGGCGTTCAGTATATGTGTATGGAAGGCGCGCGCCTGACTGCGGCTGCGGTCGGAGAATGCACACCCAATGGACATCTGTGGAACGTCCTTATTACTGGCCACGGAATTCTAATGATGTTCTTCGTGGTGATACCTGCCCTTTTTGGTGGTTTCGGCAACTATTTCATGCCGTTGCAGATCGGCGCACCAGACATGGCCTTCCCGCGAATGAACAACCTTTCGTTCTGGATGTACGTTGCGGGAACTACACTGGCAATTTGTTCGGTGTTGGCACCGGGCGGCAATGGTCAGCTGGGATCTGGCGTAGGGTGGGTGTTGTATCCACCCCTATCGACGAACGAGCAGGGCATGTCGATGGATCTTGCGATCTTTGCCGTGCACGTTTCGGGCGCGTCGTCGATTTTGGGCGCGATTAATATGATCACAACGTTCCTGAACATGCGCGCACCGGGCATGTCACTGTTCAAAGTGCCACTGTTCTCTTGGTCGATTTTTGTTACGTCATGGTTGATTCTGCTTTCGTTGCCAGTTTTGGCGGGCGCAATCACAATGCTGCTGATGGATCGCAATTTTGGCTTCGCCTTTTTTGACCCTGCCGGTGGTGGCGACCCTGTGCTTTACCAACATATCCTGTGGTTCTTTGGCCATCCCGAGGTTTACATCATCATCTTGCCGGGCTTTGGCATTATCAGCCACGTAATCGCAACGTTCTCGCGCAAACCAGTTTTCGGCTATCTGCCGATGGTGTGGGCGATCATAGCGATCGGCGCTTTGGGCTTTGTTGTATGGGCGCACCACATGTACACGGTCGGTATGAGCCTGAACCAGCAAACTTATTTCATGCTCGCCACAATGGTTATTGCGGTGCCTACAGGGGTGAAAATCTTTAGCTGGATTGCAACGATGTGGGGTGGCTCCGTCGAGTTGAAAACACCGATGCTTTGGGCATTTGGCTTTTTGTTTCTCTTCACTGTTGGGGGCGTGACGGGCATCATCCTAGCTCAGGCTGCTGTGGACCGCTACTATCACGACACATACTACGTGGTCGCACACTTCCACTATGTGATGAGCCTCGGCGCAGTTTTCTGTATCTTTGCGGGCATCTACTTTTATTTCCCCAAAATGACAGGTCGTATGTATCCTGAGTGGGCGGGCAAGCTGCACTTTTGGACGATGTTTATCGGGGCCAACCTGACGTTTTTCCCACAGCACTTTTTGGGTCGTCAGGGCATGCCACGCCGGTACATCGATTACCCAGAAGCATTTGCCTATTGGAACCAGTGGTCATCTTGGGGGGCATTCTTGAGCTTTGCATCGTTCTTGTTTTTCTTTGGCGTAATTGGCTGGTCGCTGCTGCGCGGGGCCAAATCGACTGAAGCAAACCCATGGAACGAATATGCAGATACGCTGGAATGGACATTGCCCAGTCCACCACCAGAGCACACATTCGAAATCCTGCCCAAGCAGGAAGAGTGGGATAACAAGCACGCGCACTAGCGCTGGACAGACTAAAACAATAGAAAAGGGCTCCGATGGCGATCGGGGCCCTTTGTACATTCAGGTGTATTAGATCCTGATCGAAAAGATGGCGAAATCTTATGCTGAGCAGCCCAAAGGGGCATAATAGAAACGGACCAACAAAGCCGCAAAGCTAAGGCTTGCTAAGTTTTGCTCAAGCGATCCAAACTGGATCCGCGCGCACAGACATCTTCGTCGCGCTAGCATTGTCACGAGAAACCTGCTCGCTTCGATGCCACGGAAATGAAATTGAACGGATCGTTCATTTAGGCACTTCGTCGCATCGACGCGGACAAAAGCCGGGCTATCTTCTGGTCATGCCATACCGCTGGACAACAGAACCAACCGACCCTTGTCAGAAACTCCAACTCTGGCCGCACAATTCGCTGCCCGAAACAGGGATGGCCGCCTTTGTGCTGGCAACATTCACCTTGATCCTGATTCCAGCACTGCCCTTGCTAGGCAGCGCCGTCCTGTGGGGGCTGTTGCCCTTCCTCCTAATTGCGGTCTGGGGGATGTACTATGCTTTGCGCCGCAACCGCCGCGCTAGGCAGATCATCGAAGTTTTAACTCTGAATGCCAACGAAACACGCTTGACGCGCACCGATTCAAATGGAGCAGTGCTTGCATGGGATTGCAACCGTTATTGGACACGGATCACCAAGTACGAGGACGAAGGACCTGTGCCGCATTATGTCACCCTTAAGGGAAAAGGGCGTGAGGTAGAAATAGGGGCATTCCTAAGCGAAGAAGAGCGCATTAGTCTTTACGAAGACCTGCAGCGTGCGCTTCGGCGCACGCCCGACAATAGCATTTGACAAAATGCCTGAAACCTTACGCGTAACGCAACACATTGCAGTCTCTGACTTCAGTCAGCACCTAAGTGATGAACATTTTTTGAATAATGCTTTTTTCAGAGCGACACGCAGAAACCACAGGCTTTCATATGTCACCCGTCAAGTCCTTCAGAATATACAGGTTATCCGCACAGTCGGTTTTTGACCATTGGACCGACAGTCCCAAAATCCATCTGGCCGGTATACTTCGCCTTGAGCACGGCCATCACTTTGCCCATGTCTCGAATGCTGTCCGCACCAACTTCGGTGATGGCAGCATCCACTGCCTTAGCAGATGCGGCTTCATCCAATTGGTTAGGCAAAAACTCTTCTATAACTGTAATCTCTTCAAGCTCGCGCTCTGCCAGATCCAGCCGCCCGCCTTCTTCATACGTGCGCGCACTTTCAGCGCGCTGTTTCGTCATTTTACCAAGAATTGCAAGCACTTCACTCTCGCCGACACCGTCATCTTGGCCAGTGGCGCGGGCATCAATATCCTTGTCTTTGATGGCAGCGTTGATCAGCCGTAAAGTCGAAAGCCGCGCGGCATCCTTGTCTTTCATAGCTTTTTTCAAAGCCACCGAAATTTTGTTGCGCAATTCCATCTGATGTCCATCCCCATGGGCATTTCGTTAGCTAAACACAATACGCCAAGGCGCGAGGTGAGGCAAGCGCCACAAAACTTCATAAGACTCTGTTATTAAACAATTTCATAAATCTCTAAACGTCCTTGACCCGGCCTCGGTTGAGGCATAGCTTCCGGCACAATTTCCAGTCACCCATCGCTCTGCCATATCGCGAGAAAAGTCCGACCATGAACGCCCAGCCCCCTGTACATCCGACCGCCTGCCTCGCTCTTGCGGATGGAACACTGTTTTATGGTATAGGCTTCGGTGCCACCGGCCAGACCGAGGCTGAGCTGTGTTTCAACACTGCCATGACTGGCTATCAAGAAATCATGACTGACCCGTCTTATGCCGGGCAGGTCGTAACCTTTACATTTCCTCATATTGGCAATGTCGGCGTCAACCCCGAGGATGACGAAACCGCTGACCCGCTGGCTTCTGGTATGGTGGTGAAATGGATGCCGACAGATCCGTCGAACTGGCGTTCTGTTCAAGGATTGTCCGAATGGCTGGCCGCGCACGGACGCATTGCAATTGGCGGTGTGGATACCCGTCGACTGACGCGGGCAATTCGGCATGCGGGCGCGCCCCACGTTGCACTGGCGCACAATCCTGATGGCAAGTTTGATATCGAAGCCCTTTTAGCTGCCGCTCGTGGTTTTGCTGGTCTGGAAGGGATGGATCTGGCGAAGGAAGTCACCTGCACACAGTCATATTGCTGGAATGAAATGCGGTGGGCTTGGCCCGAAGGGCACGCGCCGCAGACTGATCCCAAGTACAGAGTTGTAGCGATTGATTACGGTGCCAAACGCAACATTCTTCGCTGTCTTGCGTCAGCGGGTTGCGATGTAACGGTTCTGCCCGCCACGGCCACAGCAGATGAGGTCATGGCCCACTCGCCCGACGGCGTGTTCTTATCAAACGGCCCGGGTGATCCAGCAGCGACAGGCGCCTATGCAGTGCCGATGATCCAAGATATTTTGGCACGCGATATCCCTGTTTTTGGCATATGCCTTGGCCACCAGATGCTGGCGCTGGCGCTTGGTGCTAAAACGATCAAAATGAACCACGGCCACCATGGCGCCAACCATCCGGTCAAGGACCATGACACCGGCAAAGTCGAGATTACATCGATGAATCATGGCTTTGCTGTTGACGCACAGACCCTGCCCTCTGGCGTTGTGGAAACACACACATCCCTTTTCGATGGCAGCAATTGCGGCATCCGGGTTGAAGGGCGCCCCGTATTTTCTGTCCAATACCACCCCGAAGCAAGCCCCGGTCCACAAGACAGCTATTACTTGTTCGAACGTTTCGTCGAGGCAATGCATGGGTAAATAAAATTCTTCTGCATTAACACTAGATTAACCATAACATTGCAACTTCCAGTGGTAAAATACTGGATAGGCAATGAGCGACCCTACACTTCGATTATTAGAACCCAAACCGGTCGAACGTTCAACACAACCACCAATTCCAGTAGGAATTCAGTTGGTGAATACTGGGTTGATCACACAAGCGACGCTGCTGGCTGCGTTGGACTTGCAAAACCATGTCGACGCGCCTTTGGGCGAGATTTTAGTTGCCCAAGGCCATGTAGAGCGGGCCGATGTGTTGGAAGCCTTGGCCATCCAGCATGAAGCAGACCGGATCGACTTGGCCTATGACCCGCCCGCACGGGTCATGGCAAAAGCTCTGCCTGTGTATGTTTGTCAGAGATTTAGTGTGGTCCCTTGGCGCTGGATCGGCAGCACGGTTCTTGTTGCAACGTCGCGCCCGGATCAGATTAAGGCGCTGCGCGCTGCTTTGCCGGACAGCGCGCCCACTATCCTGCCTGTTATCGCAGATGCCAACATGATCAACGCCCAGATCGGGCGCCTGTATGGTCGTCAACTGACCCACCGCGCAATCAACAAAGTCCCCGAGTATCTCAGTTGCCGTTCGTGGTCGCCCATTTTGGGCAAACGTTTATCAAGCTTGGTGGCGCTCATTCCTGCACGGCTCGTCGCATTTATCTACGCTCCGGCTTGGCTGGGCACGACGGCTCTTTTAATTGCACTGATCACTATGGTCATGACGACCAGCCTGAAGGCCGCAGCACTTTTTAGTCAGATCAGCCATCGCGTTCCCACACAAGCAAAGCCGTTAATGTGCGTACCAAAAGCAAAACTGCCGCGTGTGTCGGTTCTTGTTCCGCTTTTTCGCGAAGAACGCATCGCTGAGGCGCTCATCAACCGCCTGTCTCGACTCACATATCCAAAGGCGCTGCTGGAAATAGTTCTGGTCCTTGAAGAGAGGGACAACATCACCCGTACAACATTGGGAAAAACGGACTTACCACAGTGGATTTCAGTGATCGAAGTCCCTGATGACAACACCATCACAACCAAACCGCGTGCGCTAAATTATGCGCTCGATTTCTGCACCGGCTCGATCATTGGCGTCTGGGACGCCGAGGATGCACCCGAACCAGACCAAATTGAAAAAATCGTATCGCACTTTCATTCAGCAGGCCCCAAGGTCGCTTGTTTGCAGGGTATTTTAGACTATTATAACAGCGCACAAAACTGGATCGCCCGCTGTTTCACCATCGAATACGCAACGTGGTGGCGTTTATTTCTACCTGGAATCGAGCGTTTAAACATGGTGCTGCCATTGGGCGGCACGACACTGTTTTTTCGGCGCCATATACTCGAAGAATTAGGTGGATGGGACGCCCATAACGTCACTGAAGATGCAGATCTGGGCGTGCGTTTGGCGCGCAAAGGCTACAAGACCGAACTGGTTTCCACTGTCACTTATGAAGAAGCAAACTGCAAAGCTTGGCCTTGGGTCAAGCAACGGTCACGCTGGCTGAAAGGGTTCCTAATTACTTACTTTGTTCATATGCGCCGCCCCAGAAGGCTGTTGTCGGATTTGGGGTTGCGACGCTTTTTCGGGTTTTAGGTCATGTTTCTGGCAACAGTATTGCAATTTGCCAGTCTGCCGCTGCTTTGGACCCTGTGGATGCCGATGATTGGCCTGCCGCATCCAATGACAGCCATTTTTGGTGACATGGTTGTCGTGCCCGTCACGGTGCTGGTTATCGTGACAGAGGTGATCGGCATTGTGCTGGGCCTTCTCGCACTGTCCAAAAACGGGCGTCGAAACCTGATGCCGTGGGTTCTTGCAATGCCATTTTATTTCATTTTGGGTGCTCTGGCGAGCTACAAGGCACTCTATGAGCTGGCGCTTAACCCGTTCTACTGGGACAAGACACAACATGGTTTGCAGCCTACATCTCTTCCTTGCGCGCCTCTGCATCCTGCTTCAGACGAGTCATGAAAGCGACCGAGATATGATCGCGCAGGGCCTGACCCGAAGCGACTGAATCCTTGGCCTCGATGGCGGTGACAATCGCGTCATGTTCACCCTGAGCGATCTTTGTGCGTCCTTCAGCCGCGAGGGACGTCGTAGACATCAGCGCCATTGTGCGGTGCACCAAATCCAGCTGTTGCACTAGGTGGCGGTTGTGCGATGCCAAATGGATTTGCTTGTGAAACCGTCGGTTTGCAATCGCTAGTTTTGGTGGGTCATTAACCAACGCGTGGTCCTGTTCGACCATATCACGCAGAATTCGAACTTCTTCGGCGGTAGCGTGCTGCGCTGCCAAGGATGCGGCCAACCCTTCTAGTTCGCGACGCACCACATAAAGCTCGGACATCTGGTTGTGATCTAGTGAAGCGACGATCAGACTGCGGCCATCGCGCGACAGCAAAGACTGAGTCTCAAGCCGTTGCAACGCCTCACGTACCGGCGTTCGTGAGACACCAAACCGTTCGGCTAATTCACTTTCGACCAGCCTGTCGCCTGGTCGGTAACTGCCAACGTCAATCGCCTCCAGTATCAACGAGTAGGCGTCTGTTGGTGTGGCGCGTGCGGTTGCCATAGGGACCTCGGATGTCAATTTCCTTTCACACTATGGTGTCTCAGTGACGACTGGCAAGCCCAAGGTCATTGGTTCCTTGCGACGCGCAAGTACAAAGGCTTGCACCATGCCAATCGCGTGCCTAATGCTGATGGCATGTCAAACACAGAATTTTCTCATGTCCGGGCGTGGGTCTTTGACCTAGACAATACGCTCTACCCGCCCGCTGCACGGCTTTTCGACCAGATCGAAGTCCGCATGACAGCCTATGTAATGGACGCGCTTGGCGTATCCGAAACCGAGGCCAACCGACTGCGTGTGCACTATTGGCGCACGCACGGCACCACATTGGCGGGGTTAATGCGCGAACATCAGGTTGATCCGGCCCCCTATCTTAACGAAGTCCACGATATCACGCTGGATCATCTTGATCCCGATCCGGTGCTTGCGGCACGCATCCGGTCATTGCCAGGGCGCCGCATTGTTTACACCAACGGCTGCGCGCCCTATGCCGAACGGGTTCTGGCCGCCCGCGGCCTGTCAGATCTGTTCGATGCGGTCTACGGGGTTGAAAACGCGAATTTTCTGCCGAAGCCCGAGCGACAGGCCTTTGAATGTATTTTTGCCATCGACGGGCTAGATCCCACCCAAGGGGCAATGTTCGAGGATGAACCGCGCAATCTGGCTGCTCCGCACGCCATGGGGATGCAAACAGTGCACGTGGCTGACAATCCTCATCCCGCCGATTTTATCCACCACCACACCGCCGATCTATCCGGCTTTCTTGCTCGATTACAAGGGTAGGACAGGATGCCGCTTTGGCACCGCCCGCGCGAGGCATATGTTATCCAATATAGGAGAAAACGCATGGCTGACAGCACATCCTGTGACATTCTAATTTCTGGCGGTGGCATCGCTGGCCTTACGGCTGCGGCAGCTTTTGGCACAGCCGGTTTCGACGTGATTTGCGTGGATCCAATGCCGCCCATTACCGAACGGGACGTCGAGGGATCAGACATGCGCACCACCGCAATGCTGCAGCCTGCACGCGACGTGCTGACTGCAGCGGGTGTTTGGGACGCACTTTTCCCATATGGCGCAGCCCTTAATGTCATGCGGATCGTGGATGCAGGTGGCCCAGATGGTAGTCCCCGTGACATCAAGGAATTCCGCGCCGCGGACGTGTCCGACCTGCCCTTTGGCTGGAACCTGCCCAACTGGCGACTGCGGCGCGAACTGGTGGCCAGACTGGCCACCCTGCCGAATGTCGATTTTCGCCCCGGCAGCGCCGCAGAAACCCTTTTCACCCGAACAGCCGAAGCGCGTGTAGGTCTAAGCGATGGGACACGCATCAAAACAAAACTGGTGATTGCTGCAGACGGCCGGGCCTCACCGATGCGGCAAGCTGCAAGCATCGACGTAACGACAACGCGATATGGACAAAAGGCGCTGGCCTTCGCCGTCACGCATTCAATTCCCCATGACAACGTATCGACCGAGGTTCACCAAACTGGTGGGCCTTTCACGTTGGTCCCCTTGCCCGATCACGAAGGACTGCCATGCTCTGCCGTAGTGTGGATGGATGATGGCCCGCTGACAACCACGCGGTTTGATTTAGATGTGCCCGCGTTCGAGGCCGAGATGTCGGCCCGCAGCTGCCACTTGTTCGGGCCGCTTTCGCTTGTGTCCCGCAGGACCATCTGGCCCATCATCAGCCAGCGGGCACATCGAATAAACGGCGTACGCTTGGCCCTCATCGCCGAAGCGGCTCATGTTGTGCCCCCAATCGGAGCGCAGGGGCTGAACATGAGCCTCGCCGACACGGCCATATTGCTGGAGTTGGCGCAGGCACGCCCCCAAGGTCTGGGTGATGTGCAGATGCTCGACGCCTATCACAAAGCCCGGATCGGGGATATACGCATGCGAGTGGCGGGGATCGACCTGCTCAACCGCGTAAGCCAGGTCAAATCTCCGGCATTGCGCGATGCACGAGCCTTTGGGCTGAATGCGCTGCACGAGGTCAAACCGGTCCGCCGAACGCTTATGCAACTGGGCCTGGGAACGCGCAGGGCTAGTTAAGCCCCACGCAAATTGCGCACCAGCCCTCTACAGCACCTGATCAACGACGCGCTTTAGACGCGCAAGCGTACCCTCGACATTGTATAGTTTATCGAGGCCAAACAGACCAATGCGAAAAGTCCGGAAGTCCGCAGGCTCATCACATTGCAATGGCACACCGGCCGCTATCTGCATGCCTTGGGCGGCAAAGCGCTTGCCGGTCTGGACCTCTGCATCGGATGTGTAACTGACCACAACACCCGGCGCGCCAAAGCCATCAGAAGCGACCGAAACGATGTCCTTGTCGGCCAGCATTGCCCGCACGGCATTGCCCAATTCCCATTGCGCCTCTTTCAGGCGCTCAAAGCCATATTCGCGAGTCTCAAGCATAGTGTCGCGGAAATCTCGCAGCGCATCTGTCGGCATGGTCGCGTGATAGGCATGGCCACCGCCTTCATAGGCCAACATGATCTGGTGCCATTTTTTGAGGTCGATGGCAAAGCTGTCGGATGTTGTTTCGTCCAGACGCGCCACAGCGCGGTCTGACAGCATCACGAGCCCCGCACAGGGAGACGCACTCCAGCCCTTCTGAGGGGCAGAGATCAGCACATCCACGCCCAAGGCCCGCATATTGATCCACGCACAGCCCGACGCGATGCAATCCAATACCATCAGCCCACCGACTTCATGCACGGCTGCCGCCATTTTCGCGATATAATCATCGGGCAGGATCACGCCTGCGCTGGTTTCCACGTGCGGGGCAAAAACCACGTCGGGACGTCCCGTTTGTATGGCTTCGACCACGTCCTCGATCGGGGCAGGAGTAAAGGGTGACGGTGCAGAGTTGCCGGTCTGACACGCCTTGAGAACGGTGGTGGACGCCGTCAGATCACCGGTTTCAAAAATCTGGCTCCACCGGTAGCTGAACCAACCATTTCGCACCACCAAAACATCGGACCCGCGCCCGAATTGACGGGCCACCGCCTCCATGCCGAAAGTACCGCCGCCGGGCACGATCACAACGGCATCTGCAGCATAAACCTCTTTCAGCATTCCCGAGATATCATTCATGACCGCCTGAAAAGCGCCGCTCATGTGGTTCAGCGACCGGTCGGTGAAAACAACCGAAAACTCTTCAAGACCTTGGGGATCAACGGTATCAAGCAAGGCAGCCATTTTTTAGTCCTTTCTGCGGTTTCAGTAAAACATAGCGCCCCACAACGATTTGGGCAAAGTCTACTTCGGTACACAATTGCCGCCAATTCTTATCGGTTGTCACAGATCGGAACGATCAGAGTGGATCGGCACCCAAAGGACCCGGGCGGCTCTCTTCGCTTAGCAGGACGTTGGCCTCAACCTCACCCGCGCCGGGCAAGGTCATGATCCGACGCCGCAAAACCCGCTCAAAGTCTGGCAAATCCCGCGCGACGACTCGCAAGCGGTAATCATAGAGACCCAAAACATGCTCTACCGTCTGAACCTCGGGGATCGCGCTGACAGCACGTTCGAAATCCTCAAGGCTAACGCGCCCCTTAGTCGCCAGTTTGACCCCTAAAAAAACGGTTACGCCAAATCCAAGCGCTTGTTGATCAAGCTGCAATCGCAAACCTCGCACAACACCTGCATTACGCAGCCGCTTGATACGCCGCCAAGCAGCGGGCTGCGAAAGGCCGCATGCCCGCCCAATCGCGCCTGCCCCCTGCGTCGCATTCAGGGACAACTGACGCAAAATGGCGAAGTCGATGTCATCCAAATCCATCACAGCGGCAAGGCCTCGTCACTTTTGATCCGCGCCACATGCATCAGCGCTTCGATATCTGCGATATGTGGCAGCGTAAGGATTTTGCTGCGATAAAGGTGCTGGTAATGGGCCATATCCCGAGCAATCACCGAAAGCCGAACGTCTACTCGGCCGAGGAATGTTTGTATTTCGATCACCTCTGGTACGGCGCGCGCAGCATCGATGAACTGATCAAAGGCACTGCCTTGTGTCTTGTCGAGGGTCACGCGCAATGACACTTCGACTACGTACCCTAAGGCCGCCCAATCGATCACCGCGCGCACCCCCCGTACCACACCCGCCTCGCGCAACCGCGCTTGACGCCGCGCAAGTTGGCCAATGCTCACGCGTGCACGCTCCGCCAGTTCCGCTGGAGACAAATCTGGCGCTGCCTGCCACTGGCGCAGAATTCGACGATCCTTATCATCAAGCATGATTTTTTCAAATTTCTCTAAATTGATGAATGAGTATATACCTCTTGTAATGAAATTAGGCGAAAAGCAACCGTGCAGAACCGCGCTCGCGCTCGTATAAACACGCCAGACATCAACCCGGAGGATACTCTATGCGCGTTTATTATGACCGCGATTGCGACATCAATCTTATCAAAGACATGAAAGTGGCAATTCTTGGCTATGGCAGCCAAGGCCACGCTCACGCACTGAACCTGCGAGACAGCGGCGCTAAAAACGTCGTCGTCGCCCTGCGCGAAGGCTCGTCTTCGATCGCCAAAGCCGAAGGTGAAGGCCTGAAAACCATGGGCATAGCAGAAGCGGCCGCATGGGCCGATCTCATCATGTTCACCATGCCCGATGAGTTGCAGGCCGAAACTTACAAAAAATATGTTCACAACAACATCCGCGAAGGCGCGGCAATTGCATTTGCCCATGGCCTGAACGTTCATTTCGGTCTGATCGAACCCAAAGAAGGCATCGACGTGGTCATGATGGCCCCCAAGGGCCCGGGTCACACTGTGCGCGGCGAATACGTGAAAGGCGGCGGCGTGCCCTGCCTTGTGGCGATTGACAAAGACGCCTCGGGCCGTGCACTCGAAATTGGCCTGTCCTACTGTTCTGCGATCGGCGGCGGTCGTTCAGGCATCATCGAGACAAACTTCCGCGAAGAGTGCGAGACTGATCTGTTCGGCGAGCAGGCGGTTCTGTGCGGCGGTCTGATCGAACTGATCCGGATGGGCTTTGAAACGCTTGTAGAAGCAGGCTACGCCCCCGAGATGGCCTATTTCGAGTGTTTGCACGAGGTAAAACTGATTGTCGATCTGATCTATGAGGGCGGCATCGCAAACATGAACTACTCGATCTCCAATACAGCAGAATATGGCGAGTATGTCTCTGGCCCGCGCGTTCTGCCCTATGATGAAACCAAGGCCCGGATGAAAGCAATTCTGACCGACATACAAACAGGCAAGTTCGTGCGTGACTTCATGCAGGAAAATGCTGTGGGTCAGCCATTCTTCAAAGCGACACGCCGGATCAACGACGAGCACCAGATCGAAGCCACAGGCGAGACACTGCGCGGCATGATGCCGTGGATTTCAGCCGGCAAGATGGTCGACAAGGCAAAAAATTAAATCGACGTATTCGCGTTGGGAAAGGCCGCTGCAAATGCGGCCTTTCCTGTTTTGGTCAGCTAGGGTCAGGACCCATTAATCCTGTGTCGCCAGTTCTCGCAAGGCAACAAAGCTATGACTGGATCGTCTCGAACAAGTAAATTTGTGCAGCTTGCCATCATACCGCATCAGCCTTGTAGATGATCGGGTTGGAAAAAGTATGACATCAACTCGGGAAAGAATCGCACAGCGCTGGGGGCAGAGAAATAAAGCGATATGTGAAAAGCCTGACTCTCCTAAATCTGTCTGAAATCAAATATTTCAACGTGTAAGGTGATGCGTTATGTTTCAAGTATTTCAGCAAACGCTATAAGGAAGAGCCGAATGATTGCCATGATTTTCGAGGTAAGCCCAAAAAGGGCCATCAGACACGATCTCTTAAGCGGGCCGCGACACTCAAAACGCACATTGCTGACATCCCTAGATTCATTTCCATTGAATGGGTCGAGAGCATGATATGCTAGAAACTGGCAAGCGGTTATCACTGTCCTTCTGGGAGAGTGAAGACGCGCTGACACATTGGCGCAAGCTGCCTGAACACCGTTCTGCCCAAAGTGCCGGGCGATACATCCATTTTGATAATTACCGGCTAAGGGTTGCGGGTGTGCTGCGCGATTACAGCATGACCAAGCGGGATCAAGCACCAGTCGACAGCAAGGCGTTTCATGACAGATAACCTGCACATCACTTGGAAAAGTTGGTTCATGGTGGCCGCTCTTGGCCTGACGTGGGGCGGCACTTTCATGGTGACCGAAGTTGCTTTGACCGGGATTACACCATTTTGGTTGGCTGCGGGGCGGATCGGGTTTGCCGCAATTCTGATGACGGTAATTTGGCGTGCACTGGGCGGAAAGCTGTTTGCTGCCCCCCCTGCCCCAAGGACTATTGTTTCGGTCGCAGCGATTGGCGGCGTCAGTACCGCAATCCCTTTCATGCTCTTGGCCTGGGGCCAGCAATATGTGACATCGGGATTTGCCGGAGTATCCATGGCTTCGGTCGCGCTAATCGTGTTGCCGCTGGCGCATTTCTTCGTTCCGGGGGAAAGAATCACATGGCGCAGGGCTATGGGTTTTACCATCGGGTTTTGCGGAGTTTTGATATTGATTGGCGGACAGGCTTTTGAAACCTCCGGAGCCAGGCTGGAAACCGCAGGCCGCATGGCCTGCGTTTCTGCGGCGTGTTGCTATGGTATATCCAGCGTGCTGATGCGCCGCTTACCAGCCGTGGACCCAATTGGCCTGTCGACAGTTTTGCTAATCATCGCAGCAGGCCTTGTCACTCCAATCGCTTGGGTGGTGGAAGGACCACCACCTAAGCCAGACGAAAATACTCTGATTGTCATTGCGTTTCTCGGTTTGATACCAACGGCCGGCGCCAGCATATTACGGGTGCTGGTGATCAGAAGTGCCGGGCCAGTGTTCATGTCCCTGACCAATTACCAAGTGCCTGTTTGGTCTGTTGTGCTGGGTGTGTTTCTATTGAACGAGCCCGTACCGCCTAGCCTGTTGTGGGCCATGGCCCTCATTCTTTCCGGTGTTGGGCTAAGCCAATATGGCGCTCTGCGGCGTTTGGTTTTTGGTAAAAGCAGGTAATCTAGGTATCTATGCTTATCGCGACTTAGCTCTTAACCCCCACGGGATGCGACGTCGCTTATTTCAGCTGGCCGCTGTACCAACAGCACTTTCAACCGTGCTCACGACATGCTCGACACTGGCATTCAGAAGCGCTTCGTCCTCGCTTTCGGCCATCACACGGATCAATGGCTCGGTCCCGGATTTGCGGATCAAAAGCCGGCCATTACCACTAAGTTGAGCTTCCGCTTCGCGGATCGCTAATTTTACGCTGTCCAGTTCCAAAGGAGCTTGACCCGCAGAAAACCGCACATTCTTCAATAACTGCGGCACCGGATCAAAGACATGCAAGACCTCACTTGCGCGCCTGCCTGATTGCACCAGTTCGGCCAGAAACTGCAAACCGGCCATTAAACCATCGCCCGTCGTGGCGTAATCTGTCATCACAATGTGACCCGATTGCTCGCCACCCAAGTTAAAGCCGCCCTGACGCATGCGCTCAACAACATATCTGTCGCCCACATTGGTTCGTTCAAGTCCGACGCCGTGCCCCTGCAAGAACCGCTCTAACCCCAGATTAGACATCACCGTCGCAACCAGTGCACCACCTTTGAGCCGCCCTTCGATGGCCCACCGAGCCGCCATAAGGCCCATGAACTGGTCGCCGTTTCCAACCCGGCCGTTCTCGTCAAGCAAAATGACCCGATCCGCATCGCCGTCTAGGCAAATCCCGACATCAGCACCATGCGCGACCACCGCCTCGGCCGCAGTCCGTGGCTTAGTCGAACCGCAGCCCTTGTTAATGTTGTGCCCATTCGGTGTCACACCAACTGGGATGACAGTGGCCCCCAACTCCCAAAGTGCCTCAGGGGCAACCTTGTAAGCGGCGCCATTGGCGCAATCTATGACAACTTTCAATCCATCCAGCCGCATCCCGCGTGGAAATGAGGATTTTACGCGCTCGATATAGCGGAAACGGCCGTCGTCAATCCGCTTGGCACGACCAATTTCTGTAGCGTCGACCCCATCGACGCCCGTTGCCACAAGCTCTTCGATCTCTGCCTCTGCTGCATCGCTCAGTTTATAGCCGTCGGGGCCAAAAAACTTGATTCCATTATCAGTGGCCGGGTTGTGGCTGGCCGATATCATAACCCCGAGATCCGCGCGCATCGACCGGGTCAACAGGCCAACAGCAGGTGTCGGCACCGGCCCAAGCAACAGCACGTTCATGCCCGTTGATGTCAGCCCCGCTGTCAGAGCGTTTTCGAACATGTAGCCCGACAGGCGCGTATCTTTGCCAATAACTACGCGGCGCGCGCTGTTTCCGTCACGCTTGAAATACCGCCCAACCGCAGCCCCAAGGCGCAAAGCCATTTCGGCAGTCATAGGCGATAAGTTGGCTGTGCCGCGCACGCCGTCAGTACCAAATAAATTTTTCATACTAAGCCTTTGCCACACAGGCACGCCAAAGCGCAATGGCCTGTGCGTGTTCGGCAATGTCATGCGCACGTATGATCTGAACACCCTGCGCTAATGCAGAAAGCGCCACCGCGACAGACCCCGGAGCCCGCGCGGCCGCATCCGGCACATTGCCCAGTGTTCCAATGAACCTTTTGCGCGAGGCCCCCAATAAGATCGGAACACCCAAGCCGTGAAACAGGCTGATCCGCTGCAACAGAGCAAGATTATGATCCAGTGTCTTTCCGAACCCAATACCTGGATCAGCAATGATTTTGGCCTTGGGAATGCCCAAATTTACCAACGCCGCAATGCGGTCACTGAGAAAATCAAACACATCCAGCAGAACATCATCGTACTGAGGATCATTCTGCATCGTCTGCGGATCCCCCTGCGCGTGCATAACGCAGACGGGGACTTTGTGCGCCGCGCACAATGGGGCAAGATCAGGATCAAAAGTGAAACCTGATACATCATTAACCATAGTAGCACCGGCCTGCAGCGCGGCTTTGGCTACGGCAGCTTTGCGTGTATCGATTGAGATTGGGGCTGCTACACCCGCAGCACGCAAGGCTGCGATGACAGGTGCAGTGCGGGCAATCTCTTGATCTGCGGCGACAACCGAAGCGCCGGGACGAGTAGATTCTCCACCAATATCAAGAAGGCCTGCTCCGGCTGACAGCAGCGCCTTACCGTGTATCAACGCAGCATGTTCGGTTGCGTGTCGGCCGCCGTCAGAAAAGCTGTCGGGCGTCGTGTTCAGGATTCCCATCAAGGTCGGGACATCCGATTGGTGATCAAATCGCGCGCGTTCTTCGCCGTTAAGGGCCGCAGCAGGGATGACCTGCGCAGGTCCATCGCGTGACAACACTTCGACGTGCTCAAACCAGCATTGGCCAAATTCCATCGCGGAAGCAGTGCGGCCGGGTCCAACATGCATCACGGGGCGAAGATAACGGCGCACGGGCGCGGCTCAACGCGGCGCCTGATCGGCGGGCAAGCTCCGCAGATCAACAGGCTTACCAATGGCCGCATCATCGTCGATGACAAGCATATCGCTCGCGTCAAAAGTGTCGGAAAACCACGAGGCAAGCGCCACCGCATCAGCCCCCTTTGCCGAAGGCCCATCAACCGCATCCAGAACGATCTTGGAAGGCGCCCAAACACATATTTGCCCATTACGCATTGCCCAGTCGAGTTCTGTTCGGCTGTCGACAACTTTGCAGCGCGCATCATGTGCCGCCAGCACCCAAGCATTCTGTTCAATGGCCAGCAAATCGATGCGTCGTTGTGCCAACGGATGGACCGAGTGCGGCACTGGCGCGTTGGCGGGTCCGACGCAAAAAATCAACGGGCGGCCGAGTTGCACAAGCTGATCGATCCATTTCCCCAAATGTGGAGATGCAATCGCCGCGTTTGATAGATAAACAAGCTTGGGATGCAAAACCTCGGGTTCGACAGGCTCAACCGCCAAAGAGGCAGCCGCAGCACGACTGCGCACGATTTCAACACCCAAAGCACCCGGCCCACGGTCCAACTTTTCAACGCGCACAAAAACGCGCACCGCTTGGGGCTCGTTCAAGATACGCTCAGCCACACGTTCGGCCACTGTTTCCAACAGATTTAGGCGTTCGTCGGCCAGTTCATAGCCAATCGCCTCTGTCACCTTGTCATAACTCAGGATGCGATCGACATCATCGTCGATCGGACCGGTCAAGGCGCGCACCTCGACCACAATATTAAAGCATACGCGCTGCGTCACACCACGCTCTGCTTGGAATGCACCAATTTCGACATCGACCGTATGGTCGCGCACCGAAATCCGGTCGAGCAGTTCAATTTCTGCTGTAGCCTCAGAACGGTCCGTGGGATGAGAAAATGCGAGTCGAATTTCAGACGCCATAATGGCAGGCCCCTTAAGACAGATGTTTTGCAGTTATTTTAACCCGCGGCGAAAAATGAAACGGCTCGAAGTCGCCGTCGAACTGCATGAAAGCGTCACACGATCGACTCAGTTGGACGCCGTGCGATAGGTGTGGCGATAAAATAGATGTACGCCGATATTTGCCGTTTTGGTATAGACCCTGCTCCATCTTGGGCGCACCGCCCTCGTGTGGTAGTGTGTGGCACCGTTTGTCAACGTAGGCGCACGGTCATCCAGCACGGCACGCGCCACCTTGGCCACGCGTTCATAGGCAAGCGGCTCAGCGATGTTCTCGGGCTTTCCATCGCAGGTGTAGGTGAATTGGCATTGGTACTTACGGCCTGTACCCTGGTTGATTACACCACATACGGAAGAAGGAAACCGTGTGCTTGCGACGCGGTTGACGATCACTTCGGCCACGGCAAACTGGCCTTTGACTGTTTCGCCCCGCGCTTCGAAATACAGTGCTTCAGACAGGCATTTCAAATTCTTATCACCGGCAGGCTCGGGCTGAGCATCAATCCAATCCAAAGAAAATTCTACGTCTATAGACGTTTCAGGACGGACCATTAAACTTTGCAAACGCTTCGAAGAGATGCCGCGCAACCCTGCAACTTCGGCCTCTAGCATGGTCGTGCCCAAATCTGTATCTGCTGCAACAGCCGGGTGTCCGGCGGTCACAACAAGTGCAAGCACGCATTTAAAAAAGTTGCGCATACCACGCCCTACGATTGCCAAGTGAGGCGCCATTAGACCCATTTTAACCAAACGTCTAGCTTAGCGGCGAAAAGGTCGCAGATGGTCAGAAAAGTCCAACAGCCCCTAAACGGCACTCTACAGCCTTTAAAGCGTGTTTTTTGAATTCAATCTAACTCAGGCAACAGACCATCTGTTCGATCGAACCGAGGAGCAAGATATTTTGTTTCTGATCGAGCAAAACATGCTCTAAGTCGAACGTTTAACATCACCGTCATGCTTGATTTTGCTGGATATAGCCAATTGTGCCGCCGCGAGCCGGGCAACCGGCACGCGAAACGGAGAGCAAGACACATAGTCAAAACCAGCCGCTCGACAAAAGGCAATTGATTCAGGATCGCCCCCATGTTCACCACAAAGCGAAAGGGTAATGCCAGGCTTTGCCGAACGTCCACGTTGCGAACCCAATTGTAGCAGTTCTCCGACGCCATCGATATCGAGCGAATGGAAAGGATCCTCGTCAAAAACCTCTTGCCGCACGTAATCCGACATGAAACGGCCGGCATCATCACGGCTAAGACCGTAGGTCATCTGCGTTAAATCATTCGTTCCAAAACTCAGAAAGCTGCAATGTTGGGCAATGTCGCCAGCCCGAAGCGCGGCGCGCGGGGTTTCTACCATGACACCCAAACGATAGGTGAAATCAGCGCCCTTTTCAGTCCGCACGGCTGCCGCCACCGCATCTACCCGAGTTTTAACCAGTTCAACTTCGCGTTTGGCACTCACCAAGGGGATCATGATCTCGGGCACAACCGGATCACCGTCCCTGCTGGCTTCAATCGCCGCTTCGAAGATGGCCCTTGCCTGCATCTCATAGATCTCGGGAACGGTCACCCCCAAACGCACTCCGCGCAGGCCCAGCATAGGGTTGTATTCTGCCATCGCCTCGGCGCGACGGGTCACATCCGACAATGGCAGGCCCAATGCATCAGCAAGCTCACTCTGGCCGTTGCGATCGTTAGGTAGAAATTCGTGCAAAGGCGGGTCAAGCAGACGAATGCAAACAGGCTGTCCTTGCATGATCTTAAACAGTTGAATAAAATCTGCGCGTTGCATTGGCAGCAGGCGTTCCAGAACCGCGCGCCGGTCATCGCTCGACACGGCAAAGATCATCTCGCGCATAACAGTCAAGCGCCCGGGTTCAAAAAACATGTGCTCTGTCCGGCACAGCCCTATCCCCTGAGCCGAAAAGTTTCTCGCAGTCCGAGCGTCAGCCGGAGTGTCTGCATTGGCGCGGATTTCGATGTCACGCTCGGTATCTGCCCAGTCCATCAAGGCCTGGAAGGCGTCATCAAGTGCGGCTTCTTGCATTTCTGATGCACCAAGAAGAATTACGCCATTGCTGCCGTCAACTGTGACGACTTCACCAGCCGGAATAACCCGCCCATCCTGGGTCAACAATTGGCTCTTGCGAGTCTGAAACCGTATGTCACCAATACCGACCACGCATGGCAACCCAATACCACGCCCAATCACAGCTGCATGACTTGTGATGCCTCCACGTTCTGTAATGATCGCCTTGGCCGCGTGCATGCCACGAATGTCTTCGGGCGAGGTCTCACGGCGCACGAGGATGCAATCCTCGCCCCGCGCAGCACTGGCCTGCGCCTCGTTTGCGGTGAACACCAAACGTCCGGTGGCCGCACCCGGACTGGCTGCGATACCTGTGCCAAGCACATCACGCTTGGCCGTGCTGACAACTTGCCGGTGCAGCAATTCGTTCAGCGTGTGTGGCTCAATGCGCATAAGCGTCTCTTGGATCGGAATAACGCCATCGCGCGCCAATTCAACGGCGATCCGGACAGCTGCACGCGGCGATCGCACCACACGCACGCCATCCAGAATATGCAAGTTTCCGTTCTCAATTGTGAATTCAACTTGCATCTCTTCGCGCAAGCGTTGGCGCATCAGTTGGGCATGTTCCACCACCTGCGCAAAGCAATCAGGCACCAATTCTTCGAAAGACGGGCCACGAGGATCGCGCGTTATGAACAGACTAGAATCCCCAAACAGCGCATCGCGTCCCTGACTTTGGCGCAGGTAGCGCCCAGTAATTTGGGGATTACCGGTCGTGGAAGATACCAGTTGCAGCACGCCCGATCCACTTTCGCCGTGACCGATTCCAAAAGCCATCTGTTGCACGACCAACCCCAGACCAGCGTCCGCTGGCGCGCCCTTGGCCTGCCGGAGCAGCCGGGCAGAGGTGCCTTCCCACGCGCGCGCCATGGATTTCAAAACGCCGGCCAATTGCTCCGCGCGGGTCGCAGGAAACGGACCTTCAGTTTCGTTGGTATAAGCTTCAAGGACCTGTTTTAAAGCATTGGGCCCCTCGCCCTGCACAGAATCGAACATGTCAGGGTCGAGCCTGTCGACATGGATCGCATAACTTTGCACAAAACGGGTGAACATCGCCGATGCCGCGTCCGTGCCCAGTGTCCCACACAGGGCCTCATAACGGCCATTGTTCATGCCAATATTTAGGATAGCGGATGGTCCACCCCAATCAGGGTCTTCGGACGAAGGGCGCACACAAAGGAGTGCGTTTTGCGAAAATTGCTGCAAAATTGCTTCAAGATCAGGGAGATGGCCACTGGCGATATCGTGTACAGCTGCAAACGACAAAGCCACGGTTCGCGGCACAGGCAAATCAAGCCGCACCAATCTTTGCAAACATTTTGCGCGTCCCCCATGGGTCGCGGTCGTGAGTGGAGCGACAGACGTCACCAGTGTTGTGTTCGGATTATTCTGCACTGCAGCACCTCTTATTGAGGTGGCAGCATAAAGTGTAAACTTTATGTGACAAGGCATCCACGACCCAAAAAACCTATGCTGTGACAGAGAGGCACACCTTCGCGACAATCAGCACTTGACCCATTGTCAGGTCGCAAGAACATTGCCCTCGGCAAGAGGGGGCTCTGCCCCCAGGCCTTTGGCCTTCCCCCGGAGTTTTTTCAGCAAGATGAAGACGGATCAGCCTTCGATTTTGGTGAGGTCAGCCACGCTAAGGCACAAAGTGCGGATGCGACTTAACAGATTGAGCCGGTTACGTCGCACCATAGCGTTGTCAGTGTTGATCTGTACGGCATCAAAGAACGCATCGATTGGAGCGCGCAGGCTGGCCATGGCGTGCATGGCTGACGCGAAATTCTGTCGTGTCATCGCTGGCGCGATATCGGCCTCGGCTTCGTCCAGAGCGGTGAAAAGCGCGCGTTCGGCATTCGTCTCGGCATATTTGACGTCTGCGCCATAGGAATATTCAACGCCATCGGCGTTCTCGGCCTGGCTCAGGATATTGTTGGCGCGTTTGAAGCCCTGGATCAGGTTTTCGCCATCCTCAGTTTTGAGCGTTTCGGATAACGCGGTGGCGCGTTTGACAAGCCGCGCAAGATCGTCATTGCCCGGCATGGCGATACAGGCATCGATGATATCGTGGCGGATCCCTTGATCACGCAGAAAAACTTTGAGGCGGTTGTGGAAAAATGACATCAGGCTTGCTGACTTTGGATTAACCACATTCACAGCGTAGCCATTTTCAAATGCCTTTCGCGAAATCGAGTGGTCTGGCATGGAGTAATTTGCATATGCGTCAGAAAATGACTTAACAAACCGGATTGGCATATCAGTTGCACCAACTGGGCTATAGGCGTCAAGGGTCGGATAGGTTGCCGAAAATTGATCTGTATACTCGAATTTTAATAGGTGGCGGATCAGAATTTTTTCATCCCCTTCATCGTCTAACGAGTAGCTCTTGGCTTGAACGATCGAGTAATCTTTCTTCCAAAGGTTGTCTGGGTCAATCTCAAAATCGAATTCGCACAAAGCAACAAAGGCCGAAAGACTGGTTAAATGGAATTGCACATCATTTTCCAAAACCAGCCGAATAACCCCCAAAGCAGCCCGGCGCAGCGCGAAAGGGTCCTTGGATCCGGTCGGTTTTTCGTCAATCGCCCAAAAAGCAGTGAGCGTGTCCAATTTATCGGCCAGGGCCACGGCGACTGAAACTGGCGCTGTCGGCACGTCATCAGAAGGCCCAAGCGGCGCATAATGTTCTTCTGCCGCTGCCGCAATTGCGGCATCCTGGCCTGATGCTGCGATGTAGTACCGCCCCATCAGCCCCTGCAGTTCCGGAAACTCATAGACCATTTCCGAGCTGAGATCGGCCTTGGCTAGGCGCGTGGCCTCTTGGGCCATGTCCGGGTCTGCACCCACCACCGGCGCAAGTTCGCGGGCCAGCGCCGCGATACGGTTGATCCGGTCGGCTTGCGAACCCAGCTTGTTGTGAAAAGTCACGTTTTCGAGGGATTTCGTCCACATACTGATGTCAGACCTGGCCACGCGCAGGTCGTTTTCCCAGAAGAACTTGGCGTCAGCCAGTCGTGCGCTGAGCACTTTTTCGTTGCCTGCCAGGATTGTTGCCCCGTTGTCAGAGGTTTCGCGGCTGGCGACGGTGATAAAGCGTTCGATCTGGCCTGATTTAGGGTTGCGCACCGAAAAAAATTTTTGATGTTCTTTCATAGATGTTTGCAGCACTTCGGCGGGCAGATGCAGGAAATCGTCGCCAATCTTGCCCATCAGCACGACCGGCCATTCGACGAGGCCCGCAACCTCGGCCAGCAAGCCCGGGTCTTCTACAACCGCCAGACCGCTGGCAAAGGCGGCATTTGTCGCGTCGTTCCAGATGGATGCGGCGCGCTCTGTGGCATCCAGCACCACAAAGGCGCGCTTGAGCTTGGCGCTATAGTCATCAAAGGAACTTACGGAAAAAGCGCCCGGTGCCATGAAACGATGTCCACGCGTTGTGTCTCCGGCGACGATACCGTCCAGCTCTATGGGTACAACTTGGCTGCCTGCTTCATCCGACAGGATGCACAGGATCGAGTGCAGAGGGCGCACCCATTTCAGGCTGCCCGCGCCCCATCTCATGGACTTGGGCCATGGAAAGTTGCGTATGGTGTGGCTTAAAACTTCGGCGATAATCTCTGCTGCCGGGCGGCCCGGCTTTTCGATCAAGGCAAATAGGACGGGGCCCTTGGGCGTGTTACGTTCCTCGACCTGATCGCGGCTAAGACCTGCGCCGCGCAGAAACCCTTCGATCGCTTTTTCGGGCGCATCTGCACGGGGGCCTTTGCGTTCAGTGCGGGTGGCGGGGCTTGCCGCCAGCAGACCCTCTATCGTCAAGCACAGGCGACGTGGCGTTGTAAAAGCGGCGGCGCTGGCATAGGTCAGCCCGGCCTCGACCAGCCCGTTGGCCACCAGCTTTTGCAGATCCTCGCCTGCGCGTTTTTGCATGCGCGCGGGGATTTCCTCGGAAAAAAGTTCGATCAGAAGGTCAGGCATTATTCAGTATCCCGTTTTGGGCATTCTTCGCCCACAATCGTTCCGTCATAGGCTTTTTCGCCGCAATCGTTCAATTCATGCCAGACATAGCCGCGCCCGTCTTTAGTGATTGCGACAATGCGGTCCACGCCAAAGGCTATGTTTTTCTGCCCCAGAAAGGGCAGTGCAGTGCCCGCTGCCAATTCAGTAGCAATGGCACGAGCGTCAAAGCAATCAAACCAGCTCGGCGCATTGCGCGGCGTAGCCTCGGCGAGGCCGACGTAAGTTTCACTCAGCATGGCGAGGCTCAGATTGGTCGTAAAGCAAGCGCGGTAGCGGATCGGCG
The DNA here is from genome assembly GCA_029250205.1 of Tateyamaria sp. Classification (GTDB taxonomy): domain Bacteria; phylum Pseudomonadota; class Alphaproteobacteria; order Rhodobacterales; family Rhodobacteraceae; genus Tateyamaria. The sequence continues at coordinate 10,953 of JAQWVA010000023.1, read as the reverse complement.
AACTGTCGGCGTCAATGGCTTCGAATGTGACAAAAGATATCGGTTCTGGCTTGTCCGATACAATAGACACAAGCTGCACGTCCTGTTCTGTTACAGGTTCGTAAAAACCGTAGACCTGCAAATAATAGAGCGCGATGCCTGCTACGAGCGAGCTAAGCAAGATGGCTATCACTATGATTTTACCATTCATGCTGCGGCCTCATCTGGGTGAATGGCGTCAGGGTCGGTGACGGTAACATCATGTCTATTATATTCGAAAAAGGTTGGGCGGCTGACCCGATCGTAACCATCCCAGGCCCGCACATCAGTAGAGAATACGCAGGAAACTGGGTTTCGGTCGCATTCGGCAGTTGGGTGGCGATGGAAGCGCTCACGCCGCGCCCTCCGGAACCCAACCACCGGCGCGGGTCTGCACAAAGGCATCTGCGCATTGCTTGGCGAGTGCGCGAACGCGGCCGATATAAGCCTGGCGTTCAGTCACCGAGATCACACCACGCGCGTCAAGCAGGTTAAAGATATGGCTGGCCTTAATACACTGATCATAGGCTGGGTGTGCCATGATGATGCGTTTGCCAGTCTTGGGGTCGCCATGAGCCTGACCAAGAATGCTTTTGCACTCGTCCTCGGCCTCTTCAAAGTGGCGCAGCAGTACGTCTGTGTTGGCCACATCGAAATTCCAGCGGGCATATTCCTCTTCGGTCTGTTTAAAAATATCGCCATAGCTCAGCGGGATTGCAGTTTGCGGGTCATTGAAGGGCATGTCCATCACATGATCGACGCCAAGGACATACATCGCCAGACGCTCCAGCCCATAGGTCAGTTCGCCCGAAACAGGGTGGCAATCGTGGCCGCCGACCTGCTGAAAATATGTGAATTGGCTGACTTCCATACCATCACACCAGACCTCCCAACCCAGCCCCCACGCGCCAAGCGTGGGGCTTTCCCAATCGTCTTCGACAAAACGGATGTCGTGTAGCTCCATGTCGACGCCGATAGCCGCAAGCGAGCCCAGATAAAGGTCTTGCAGATCAGGCGGCGATGGTTTGATGAGCACTTGGTACTGGTAATAATGCTGCAACCGGTTTGGGTTCTCACCATAGCGCCCATCTGTCGGACGACGCGAGGGCTGCACATAGGCGGCCGCCCAAGGCTGCGTGCCAAGCGAGCGCAGCGTTGTGGCGGGGTGAAATGTACCTGCTCCGACTTCCATGTCATAGGGCTGCAGGATCGCACAGCCCTTGCTGGCCCAATAGGTCTGAAGCCGCAGGATGATGTCCTGAAAGGAACGTGGCGTATCTGGACTGTTTGACATAGGTTCGTGCCTGCCTCTTGGATGCGCGCCTTACCTACGTCCCGGCCTAAGGATGGTCAATTGCGCGTCATGCTTCATTTGGCGGTATTCCCCCATTTTCAACAGCTGCTTTTCCTGATTATCTGTACCTCGAAGAACAGAAGGGTACAGGATTATGATCAAGCGGATGATGTTGGTATGGGCCTTTGTCTGGACCTTTGTGGGGCAGGCATGGGCGCAATCCGATATCGTCTGGGTCCAAATTGAGGCACAACCAAGCCTGAACATTGCCCTGCAACGGGCGCAGGATTACGCAGCTGTACTTGACGACGTGAACAGCTTTGCGATGGACAGTGGATGGTACGGAATTGCAATTGGCCCATACGAGCGCCCCGATGCCGAACAAGTGCTGCGTATCTACAGGGCCGAAAGCTTGATCCCCCGAGACAGTTTTATAACCTTTTCTTCAAGCTACGGCGCACAGGTTTGGCCATTAGGCGCGGATGTGCTCGACCGCATCGTTGTTTCAAACCTTGCGACCGCACAGAAGCCAGAGGCGCCGCAGGTGGCCCAAGTCTTGTTGCCCGCCGATGAAACTCCGAACGAAGCTGCGCGCAGTGAACGTATGCTTGGTCGCGCCGAACGCGAGGCGTTACAGGTCGCTTTGAAATGGGCCGGAACATATCCGGGCCGCATTGACGGCGCCTTTGGTCGCGGCACTCGAAACGCGATGGCAGCATGGCAGGATCTGAAGGGCTTTGACAGGACAGGCATCCTGACGACCAGACAGCGCGATCAATTACTTGGGGATTACAACGCAGTACTGGAAGATCTGGGGCTTGCCATGATCAGCGATACATCAGCGGGGATAGAAATGGTACTGCCCTTGAATGTCGTGAGTTTCGAAAAAAATGACTATCCCTTCGCGCACTACACCAGCATCAGCGATATCCCCGCAACCGTCCTGCTGATCAGTCAAGCCGGCGATCAGGATACACTTCTCAGTCTTTATGACATCATGCAGACCCTTGACATTGTGCCACTGGATGGTCCGCGAAAACGCAAAAAAACGTCATTTACCCTCGTTGGCGAGGATGCAACGCGCATCTCTGAGACACGAGTGTCTTTGGAAGGCAGTCAGATCAAAGGTTTTACTCTGGTCTGGCCCACGGGCGATGAAGAGCGGCGCTCAAGGCTGATTGCAGAAATGGACAAAAGCTTTGCCCGTCTGTCCGGAGTTATCCCAACCGATGCAGGCACAGATGAACAGGCCGTCGATCTGATCGCCGGATTACAGGTCCGCAAGCCGCGCGTTTCTGGTTCGGGCTTTTTTGTCGACTCGCGCGGCGCGGTTCTGACCACCGCCAAAGCGGTGGACAGCTGCACCCGGATCACGCTGGATGACGACACAGAGGCCCAGCTCGCCGCGGTAGACACGGCCAAAGGCGTCGCATTGCTACGACCCAATGTGGCATTGTCACCGCAGGTCGTGGCACGGTTCAGCGATGCCCGCCCACGTCTCAATGCAGAGGTGGCGGCCTCTGGCTACAGCTTTGGCGGGGTGCTGAATGCGCCGTCGATCACATTTGGAACACTCAGCGATGTGCGCGGTCTGGCCGGCGAAAACCATATCAATCGGCTGGCACTCAATACCCTGCCCGGAGACGCTGGTGGCCCGGTTCTGGATGCGGGTGGCGGCGTGTTGGGCATGCTCTTGCCAAATGACGCAAATGGCCGAACCCTACCGCAAAGCGTGCGGTTTGCTCTGGATCGTACGGCGTTGCACGATGTTCTGGCGCAGGCGGGTTTAGCCGGCGCAATCACCGACAGTACCTTGCCCGTTGACCCCGTTGATCTGTCAATTACCGCAACCGGAATGACGGTGCTGGTCAGCTGCTGGGACTAACCAGAAAATACAGGTGTCGGATGAGATTTAGCCGTTTCTGTACAACTGCCAAAGCGTTTTGCGAAAAACTGACGTCACCTAACGCAGACTGAAATCTGAGAATTCAACGCATAAAATGATGCCAGTTGCTCTAGGTATTTCGTCAAGCGCGGTAAGTGGTCATCTTAGGTGTGACGTAGATCAATGTTGGTCCATCCGCGTCAAATGCCGAACGCACAGCCGTTTGCATCTCGGCCAGAGACTGTGGGGCGGCGCTGCGTACTCCAAAGGCTTCAGCAAGTTTGCAAAAGTCGGGGTTGTGCGCGATTACCGCATTGGGGGCAATTTGCGCCCGTACCATGCTGTCCTCGATTTCACCCAATTTTCCATTGTCCCAAAGGATGATGGGCAACGGCAGACCCAGCTCAACCGCGACGCCCAATTCCGACATAGTATAGTGAAACCCATAGTCTCCGATGATTGCCATCGTCGGCAACCCCGGACGCGCTACAGCGCCGCCAATCGCAGCAGGCGTCGCATACCCCAAGGTACCAAAGCCCGTCGGGTGGTGCCAGTGGCCGGGGTGCTCCATGTCCCAGACCTCTTTCGCCGCATAGGCAATCTGGGTCATGTCGGAATATATCATGGTACCTTTGGGCAGTGCATCCTTGAGCGCGTCACAGACCTGTACAATACCCGGGCGTTCCGCCTCGACTTCACTGCGCCACAGAGCCCGTTTTTTTGCAATTTCTGTCGGGTTCCATTTCTCGGCGCTCTCTTTGGGCAAGCATTTCAGCAGAGCCATGATCACACTGATTGCATCCCTTTGAATTTTGGCCGCTGTGTTGTGATTTTGGGCCAAAACGGTCGGATCAATATCCACCCGCACCAAGGGGCAGTTGGCACCGAGACTGTCACGCCATAAATCGCCCTGCGCCAATTCCGAGCCAAAGACCACAACAAGATCAGCCGTGGCAAAGACGTCGGCACTTGAGGGGCGCGGCAAAAAGGACCCAAAGCTCAGCGGATCGTCTGAAGCCAAGAGCCCGCGCCCTGCATAGGTGGTAAAGGCGGCAGCCCCCGTACGGCGAACCAGATCGCGCACGTGTGTTTCAGTTGGAATATTGCATTGTAAATCCACACATCCACCACCAAAGATGAATACAGGGCGTTGTGCCTCTTGGATCTTTTCGGCAAGATCGCGTACAGGCGCGTCGCCATGCCCCAGAAAACTTTCTATTTTATTGGCCTTGGTGGCAAAGCCATGCGCCTCAGCTTGCAAAGCACCAATAGGGATCTGCAGATGTTTCGGGCGCGAGCGCGAAGTGCCAAATTCCGTCAAAGCGCGTTCAACCAGGGCATAGGCAGCCTCGGCGGTTTGCGCCTGTTCCGACCAGTCACACACGGTTTCAGCCGCAGCGCGTTGGTCTTTCATCTGGTGCAACTGTCCTTTGGTCGCTGCCACCTCATCCAGACAGGAGGAAATCACCAGCATGGGTATGCTATCCGAATAGGCCTGCCCCATAGGCGTCATGATGTTGCACAAACCTGGCCCAGTGATGACATAAGCTACCCCCGGCTTGCCTGAGGCCCGCGCATAGCCGTCGGCCATGAAGCCCGCGCCCTGTTCGTGCCGGGCCAAAACATGGGTGATCCCTGCCTCTTCGATGCCACGGTACATTTCCTGATTATGGACACCGGGAATGCCAAAAATCACATCGACACCACGGTCTTTCAACATATGCGAAATCTGTGCACCAAGGGGGCGGGCTTGGTTCATCATGCTCTCCAGAATTGAACGGTAAAGATGACATAAACGGCCATTAACTCCAGTCGCCCGATCAGCATCGCAGCAGCCAAAAGCCACTTGGCCGTGTCGTTGAGGCCTGCAAAATTTCCCGACGGGCCAATGTGGTCTCCGAAACCAGGTCCAACATTGGCGAGAGCGGTCGCCGCCCCACTGACCGATGTTGTGAAATCCAGCCCGGTCATCGCCAATGCCACAGACAAAAGCCCCAAAGTGACCGTGAAAAACACAAAGAATGACATAACCGAATTCAAAACATCCTCACCCACAGGGCGGCCGGCGTAACGGGGGGTAAAGATCCCGTGCGGGCTTCGGGTTTTTTGCAATTGCGACCGGATGGACGCGAACAAAAGCTGATAGCGAAATATCTTGATCGAACAGGCGGTCGAGCCGGCACAACCACCGATCAGCCCAGTAAAGAACAGCACTGCAATCGCAAAACTGCCCCATTGCATGTAGTCAGCATTGGCGTAACCAGTACCCGTCATCAACGACACTGCGTTAAAGGCAGCTGCGCGCACAGCGCCCTCGTCGATTGTTTTTTGCTGCCAAAGGTTCCAGCCCGCGATCAAAAAGACAATAACCAAGGCAGTGGCTAGGAACGCGTGAATCTGGGTATCTCTCAGCATCGGTCTAGCCGTGCCCGCACTAAGCTGCACAAAGCGGACAAATGGCAGTGCCGCCAACAACATGAAAAGCGTGGCAACATATGATACCGCTGGATCAAAGGCCGCAAAAGAAGCATCGTAATTTGCAAATCCACCCGTCGCTATAGTGGTCATTGCGTGTACGATAGCGTCAAATGCCCCCATTCCTGCGCCAAGGTAACACAATGCGCAGATCAGCGTCAGCGCAACATAGATCACAGAAATACGGCTGGCGATTTCCGTAGCACGCGGCAGAATTTTTCCAAAAGTATCAAAAGATTCGGTTCGAAAGATCTGCATTCCCCCGACCCGTAGCTCGGGTAAAAATACCATGGCCACAACGATGATGCCAATTCCCCCCAACCACTGAAGGATGCCCCGCCACAACAGAAGACCCTTGGGCAAAGTATCCAGACCGGAAAAGACCGTTGAGCCAGTGGTCGTGAGCCCAGACATCGCTTCAAAGAACGCATCCACATAGCGCGCCTCGGTTGCGCCAAAATAGAAGGGCAGCGCGCCAAACAGCGGCAGCGCCAGCCAGACTACAGTGGTCAACAGGAATGTCTGTTGGATCGTCAGCCCTTGGCGGACACCATTGGAGCAACTTAAGGCCATTACACCACCTGTAAGGGTGGTAATCAGCGCGCATTCGGCAAAGACCTGCCAATGCCCAATCCCCTCGGCGAGGTCGACAAGCATCGGCAAGACCATGGCCGCACCAAGCATAGCCACCAGCAGTCCAACGACATATCCAACGGGACGTAAATCCAACATAGTTGCCAGCGTTGAAGATCTGCGCGTGAAGTGTCAAGCGACTGGAATGGGAGTGCCCGGCGTTTCGGACAGGCCTATTGTCAGATGTGCATCAAGTCGCGAAACACATAAGAGGGAATATCTGCCCGACGCAGATTCATTGCCGCCAGTTCTGCATCAGTTTTAGCATTTAATTTGGCAACGCGGTGCATTCGCTGATCCATCGCAGCAGAGCCAGAAATGGCATTTGCAAAGGTTGCGAAGAAATTGCTCAATGCTGTCAACCAACTGGAAAAGACGAACGTTTGAACGTGAGAAGAGTAAGCCATCGGATACCTCGTATCTATAAGATTTCATCACCTCCCGATGGTGTTTAGATAGGTCGTGGCCACACCGAATACCAATGCCAATCCTGCATGGCCGGGTTGTGATCGGCGCGCAGCAGCATGGCTGGGAGCATTATGTGAATAGGTCTCCATCCAAAGCGATATAGGGAAACTTGAATGCCTAACGCCGCCTGAAATTTAATATTTCAATATCTTAGATGATACCCGATGCTTCTGGTATTTCATCAACCGCTATGGACATAAAAAAAGCGCGCCTTCGACGGGCGCGCTTTGTGTTGTTCGCTCTAGACGTTTGAAATAAAGCCTATCCGACGTGAAACATACTTGCGAACATCTTGGGGTCGATGCTGTCACTGGCAAATGTTTCGCCCTCTGTCAGCATTGAAACCGCATCATGGCTGTGAAGGCTTTCTTGATGGCTGGAAATTACGCGAAAATCACCAATCCGAACATCGGCCAAGAGCTGTTGACAAAATAGCCGCGCTGCATCTTCTACAAAGATAGGGTTGGCGGCATTCAGCTCCGCAAAGGCCTGTTCGTCTTCGCGCTTCACCATCACTTGCGTTTCGGTGGGAACGGCCCGGCGGCACGCTTCGATCAGGTCTTCGAACCACAAGCAGTCTGCACCGTCCTCAAGCACAACAGAAATGCGCGCGACAGAACGTTGGGAATGTGGCGTGGCCAGCTGCCCGCGCGTTGCCCGCGCGTGTTCGCTAAGTTCGAGCGAGCAGGGACAGGTCGACGAATAGACGTAATCAAGATGTAATATTCTTTTGCGTGTACCAGCCTTTTCAACCAGTTCCAGAGCAATGTCGTAATATTGATATCCAGACAGACCAGATCGCAAGCTTTCGATCTGCACCGGAAAGCTAAAGCGCATCTGAATGCGCGCATCAAAGCTTTCCAGGTCCGTCTTATAGTCGTCAAGCGCCGCTTCAATCACACCAAAGCTAAATGTTTCGCCCGCATGCTTATAAAACGAGCGCATGATCCGGGACATGTTTATGCCCTTTTTGTCTGCCTCCAAGCTTACTGTTCCAGTAACAGACGTCTCAAGCGACAAAGGATCACCCGAGCGGGTTTGTACGCGCAATGGCAACCGAAAATTTGATATTCCGACATGCTGGATCTGTTGTTTCGCGCCCCTGATCAGGCTAGATGGGCCGTTTTGCAAGTCTGGCAGGGTGTCTTTGTACGCTGGATCAACGACGAAATCCTCGGGGTAGTTTCGTTCAAAAGACGGATAACTTGCGGCATCCCTATCCGGCACGAGCCTAGCGACTGACGGGTCAAGTTCCAGAATTTCTGTTGAGCTTGCGGCTTTGGCCCAGCGACGGAGCAAGTCCAGAGCCGCTTCGGCCTCGTCACGCTCGGGTATTGCAGTAATCTCGGGCGTATGAATGTTCATAAAGTAGCCCCCCCTTCTGTCTTAATTTGGTGAGAACACAACCGTCTCACCTGAAATGTTTGTCTATGTTAAAGCATACGTATATTCTGCCAATGCGGATGATAATTTATTTGTTTTTACTTCATTTTGCGACATGCAAACAAAAAATTTAATTTCAAACGGCGTCCAAAGCCCGCAAAATATCGGCCATTAGATCCTCTGCATCTTCGATTCCTACCGACATCCGTAAAAGCCCAGACGTGATGCCAAGAGCGTCTTTTTGGTCTTGGGGCAAACGTTGGTGCGTGGTCGTTGCTGGGTGCGTCAGGATCGATTTCGCGTCGCCAAGATTGTTCGAGATCACTGGGATCGTCAGCGCATTTAGAAAACGGAACGCGGCAGGCCGACCCCCCTTTAGGTCGAGCGCAAGAACCGTTCCCCCCTTACCGCCCATCTGTTCTTGTACTAACGCATATTGATCATGATTTGGATGACCTGGGTAAATCACGCGGTGCAAGGCGGCATGCCCTGTCAGCGCCTCGGCCAGTTTTGCGGCTGTGTCAGTCTGCGCGCGCACCCTTAGGTCCAAGGTTTCCAACCCTTTCAGCATGACCCACGCGGTAAACGGCGACATCGACCCGCCAGTGTGTTTCATGTATGGTTCGACCGTTTTCCGAATGAAATGTTCACGGCCCAAAATGACGCCGCCCAAAGCACGCCCCTGCCCGTCCACATGTTTGGTCGTCGAATAGATGACCACGTCGGCCCCCTGAGCGATCGCATTAGAAAAAACTGGCGTGGCAAAAACGTTATCGACCAGCACTGTGGCACCGACTGCATGAGCAAGGTTGGACACCGCTCGGATATCGATCACCTCAAGCGTTGGGTTTGAAAGCGACTCGAAGAACACGGCGCGCGTGCTGGGCGTGATCGCCGCAGCCCAGGCTGCAATATCTGTGCCATCAACAAAAACGATCTCAACACCAAATCGGGTCAACACCTCTTCGAGCACATAAAGACACGAACCAAAAAGAGCGCGCGACGACACGACGCGGTCGCCTGCCTTTAGCATTGACATCAACGCACCGGATACAGCCGCCATGCCCGATGCGGTGGCAAAGGCGTCTTCGGCCCCTTCCAACTGTGCGATGCGTTCCTCAAACATGCGCACGGTCGGATTCCCGTAACGGGCGTAGATGAATTCGTCCGGTCCGGCTTCAAGAAACCGCGCCTCGGCAGCTTCGGCACTCTCATAGACGAAACCTTGGGTCAAAAAGATCGCTTCGCTAACCTCGCCGTACTGACTACGGCGCGTGCCGGCATGCACAGCGCGGGTACGCGGTTTCCAGTTGTCGCTCATTTTTAACTCCAATTGGGCCTGAATAAAGACCCAGACCACGAAAAAGCCCCCGAAACGCGGTCAAGCGAAAGGGGGGCTTTCATCCTGACCTTTTAGCGGTTTTGCCCACGCTTTTGACGTGAACGTGGCCCGAAATCCGGTAACAAATCGCCACAAACCACCGGTACGCCCGGAAGGGTTGCGCGTCAACACCGAGACAGTAATGACGCCATAAATTTATCTCAGTTAAAGTACGGCACCAGCGCGTGGTGTGATTTTACTCCGGCTGGGCGTTGAGACAGTTTAAAGAGCAGCGATTTTCGCCCGAACCATTATGTGAGGTAACCCGAGGTTTTAAAAGGCCTTGTTTTCCCTTGGTGTAATTCGAATCTCAAAGGCCCATACTTCCCCATTGGCCTTTGTTGAACCTACCGTAACGTCAGACACTACATCCTTGACTCTGAAACTTTGGAAAGTCTGCTTTTTGCGGATTGTGTTGAAAAATTCTGAAATCTGGAAATCGGGATTTTCTGCCTGAACAGCAGAAATTGTAAAAGTTAGATTGGATAATGGATCAGAGCGGCGGACGCAGGCTATAAGCTCCTCTGACTGATTTTGACCGAACCCCTCGCCAAAATTAGCTGATCGATCTGTATGGCAGAAAAATTCATCGATCAGGCCTGAAATTGGAGTTTCTCAAAACATTCTGCGAATAGCTGTCACTCGTGCCTTTGACTGCACGGCTTCGAGCACGGTAGCAAGAAACTCCCATGCTGTCTCACGGTTTGCTTTGTACACGAGCTGCACGACAACGAACTTTCTGGTATGAGCGCCCCCTGAAATTCAGGCACTGACGTAAGCTACGATTTGTTGTTTTCTGATTTTCGAAGAGAAGGCGAGCGGAATGTCGAAACGAAAGAACCACAGCCCTGAGTTCAAGGCGAAAGTTGCGCTTGAAGCGTTGAAGGGTAAGCGCACGGTGGCTAAGCTTTTGAGCCAGTTTGGGGCCCCACACCACTATGATCCATGCTTGGAAGAAAGCGCTGTTGAAAGGCGCATCGGGGATGTTTGAGCGCGGTAGCAAGAAAGTCCCTGAGATCGACGAGGAGCAGATGAAAGAGCTGCACGCCAAGATCGGGGAGCTGGCGGTGGCCAACGATTTTTGTCACGACAGCTCAAGCCTTGAGGCCTGAAGTGAGGTGTTCTATGATCGAGAAAGGGAATTCCAAGCTATCGATTGGCAAACAGTGCAAGCTGCTGTCAATCTCACGGTCGTCGTTTTATTATCAGCCGAAGGGTGAGACGGCGCTCAACCTGATGCTGATGCGCAAAATTGACGAACAGTTCTTGGAAACGCCCTTCTTCGGTGTTCACCAGATGACTTGGCATCTGCGCAACGATGGACATCTGATCAATGAAAAGCGGATCAGGCGTCTGATGCGGTTGATGGGCTTCATGCCATTTATCAAAAGCCCGAGATCAGCAAACCGGCTAAGG
>JAQWVA010000021.1:0-2711 GCA_029250205.1 Tateyamaria sp. | reverse complement strand
GCTGATGGGGTGGATGGCTCCTGCTTCAACCGGCGTCGCAATGCGCCATAGTGCAAGTGTCATGAACTGCTTATGAGAGGAGCCACCCAATGCAAGTTACCACAGTCGGCCTAGATTTGGCCAAGAACGTCTTTCAGGTTCACGGGGCGACCGAAGACGGCACAGTTGCTTTCAACCGTTCATTGCGGCGTGCACAGATGATTGCCTTTTTTGAGAAGCTCGAGCCCTGTCTCGTCGGCATGGAGGCGTGTGGGTCCAGTCATCACTGGGCTCGTGAGTTGAGCAAGCTGGGTCATGCGGTGAAGTTAATCGCGCCGATTTACGTGAAGCCGTACGTGAAGCGCGGGAAATCCGACGCGGCAGATGCAGAGGCCATTTGTGAAGCGGTGACGCGGCCAACAATGCGGTTCGTTGAGATCAAGTCACCCGAGCAACATGCTATCTTATCGCTTCACCGTGCGCGGGACCTAACCGTTCGGCAAAGAACTCAAACGATCAACATGCTTCGTGGTTTGTTAGCGGAGTTCGGGATCATCTTTGCGCAAAGTTTTGGTCATGCCGTCAGGTTTGCAAAGGGTGTGGCCGACAAGCACGCACTTGGCCTACCGCAACGGGTCAAATCCTGATGAAAGCCGCTCCATAGTCAGTCCGACTACACTAGGGCCCACATGGAATGGCTACGGAGGACTTGGGATCATGTTTTTGTCGCAATAGGCCGAGAGGCTGTGGCGCCTGTGCGGAAATTGCCGCTGGCTTTTTATGCAACGTTCATTAAGATGGTTATGAAGAGCAGAACATGCACAAGAGCACAGTCAAACAAGTGCAGAAAAAAGTTGAGGTAGCATGGAAAGGAGCAGCTTTTGCGTGGTGACATGCGTGAAAAATGAGGGTCCGTTCCTGTTGGAGTGGATCGCCCATTGCAAGGGTGTCGGCGTTACGGATTTCCTACTTTTTTCAAATGATTGCGATGACTACACGTCGGAGATCCTTGATCGGTTGGACGATATGGGGATCGTGCGGCATCTGCCCAATCCCACCGTGTTCATGCAATCTGGACAGCACCACCGCACCGCGCTTGCCTATGCACCGCTGCACAAGGAATTCCAGCGCTCCGACTACATCGTGATCATCGATAGCGACGAATTCATCGTGTCCACGGTTGGTAGTGGAACCTTGCAGGCTCTTGTCGACAGCTTTGATGCGCCCGACATCATTTCGCTGTCCGAGTTGAACTATGGCTTTGGTGGGAACCTCGGGTTCGAGGACGGGTTGGTGACGCAACAATTCCGCCGTTCGCGGGACAAGACACCGCCAACCAAGAAGCCGCGGCGCGGGGTCAAATCGATCACAAAGCGCACCGCCAAGATCAAGGAGTTCGCCAACCACCGCCCGGTTGTGCACCCCGAATTTGCTGACGGGGTGACATGGTATGACGGGGCGGGCAAGTTGATGCCCGAGCATTTTATCCGCGAGTACCAGCGCGGGATCGATTGCGAAGGGCGCTATGAAAAGGCGTGGGTGAACCACTATACGTTGCGCTCCGGGGAAAGCATGCTTGCCAAGTTCGAGCGCGGTGACGCGGTGCGCCAGAATCGATTGAATGCACAGTATTTCAAGAAGCGCGACGGCAAAGAGGCCGAGTATTCCGACATTGACGCGAATTTGAAGGTAACACAGGCCGAGTTGAAAAAGCTGCACGCAGACAAGGAGCTTGCCGCGTTTCACGAGAAATCGGTGCAGGCACACAAGGCCAAGATCGAAGGGTTGAAATCCAACCCCAAGTTCAAGAACCTGTGGCAAGACATCACCGCGTCGGTCGAGAATTGAGCCGAGGCGGACGCGGTGAAAACAAGAATGTGGGTGCATAAAGTGAATGACATCGTGAAAAACTACCAACACGAGCGCCATTTTCTTCAGATCGTGCATATGTCCAACAAGTTCACGAGCAAACGACCGTTTGTTTACATGAAGAACCACAAGGCGGCGTGTTCGACCGTGTTGGCGACAACATTGCGCCACCAGATGGAGTTTCTGAACCTTCCGGTCGGATCGATCGGCAACGAGATCATCCACAAGCCGCCCAAGATATTGATGCGCAATGGCAAGCGGAATTTGAACGTGGTCGACGCCATCGGCGCGCTTGAAGACGCGCGGTATTATAAGTTCACAGTTGTGCGCGAACCGGTGTCACGCATCCTGTCGGCGTTTTCAGACAAGGTATCGGGGCAAACCAAACAGAGGGCGGCACTTTTCAAACATGTCGGCCTGTCGATTGACCGGGAGCTCAAGCTTGGCGAGTTCATCGACATCGTGACGCAGGACAGCGTGGCGCGCGATCTTGACCGGCATTGGCGACCCCAGTGTAAGGAAATCTCGTATGGGCAGATCAAGTACGACTACATCGGCACGGTTGACAATATCGGCACGTCGCTTTGCGATGTCATGGGGGTGCTGTTTGGCAACCAGCACCTGCACATGGAAGACACCCGCAAGACCATTGGTCACAAGACCACGAGTGCATCGCTGCGCGGTGGGCTGAGCAAGGCCGAACTTGGCAAGCTTGAGCAGGCTTATGCCGGGGATTTCGAGATGTACGAGGCGGTGGCTGGGAAGACGATATAGACCAACATACACTGGCCGAGGCACATGTGGGTGACACAATACGCAACGCTTTTGCGCAATGATCTGTGCGATGTCTGGGGCTTTGAGCC
>JAQWVA010000015.1:0-2083 GCA_029250205.1 Tateyamaria sp. | reverse complement strand
GGCTCAACGAAGGTCTGCAATGCGGGCTGCGACTGCAGCATCCTGATGTGAGGCGAACGGCAGCAATGCGCAGTTAGTGTACTTTGCAAAGTTTTAGATACGAGCGCAAACTAACGTCCAAGCCCTTTGGTGAAAGAGTTCGCAAGATGATGATCGACAACTAAAGAACACGCGATGCGTTATTCTGGCAGCCCGGCGAGACGAAGGCCTTCGAGATAACGCTCTCCCTCAGGTGTTCTGTCAAAATTTAGGACCCCGAGTATTTGTTTAATTGTGCAATCCGGTTCAAGCCGAAATACTTCTTGGATCGCTGCTTGTGCCTCTTGTAACCGGCCAAGATGAGCCAAGGCTGCCGCATGGTTAGTGTGGTGAACCACGTATTTCTTAGATTGTTTTAGCCCCTGCTCTGCAAACATTAGCGCATCCTCGAACCGACCGGCTTGGATATTGGCCATCGCTGCCCCTCCAAGACTTGCGACCCGATAAGGGCTCAGTCGGCCCAGCTTGAGGAATTTGGCAAAACACTCCAATGCAGGCAGCGGGTCGCTCATCCAGATGTAGTTCCATCCACACCAGTGGATCATGTCCAGATCAAAGGGCGAACAAATAAGGGCTCGTTCAATTTCTGGTCTCAGCTTTGTCTCGTCTAAATCATTGAAGTACTGGAGGCTGGCAATGATCATTGCAAGACGTGAGTCATGCACGATAAGGGGTTTCGATGCCTCAACCCATTCAGGTATCTTGGCAAGATATGGAGCGCAGCTTTTATAGCGGAGCGGACTCGCGCTACTGCATAATACAAGTGCGTGTGCGTATGCCAAGGGTACGGAGGGATCCTTTTCGATTGCCGCAGCCATATAATGCAAGCTTGTTACGAAATTACTCTCAGATGCTTCAGTAAAGCTCATGATCCCTTTGAACAACAATTGCTCAGCAGACATCTCTACATCATCCAGATGCGATAGCTTCGTATTTTCGGCCTGAAGGATAACACCAATGATTTCGCTTGCCACGGCTTCGCCGGTCTGATCCTGCCAATCGAAAATATCTGCCAGATCTCCATCATGTTTGCTTGACCAAATGGCCGCGCCTTCTGGCGACGTCAGCCGCACCTCAAGACGCAAACGGTCTCCACGCGCACGTAATGTCTGGGACAGGGTATATCCCACGCCCGTCTCTATCCATTGAACCGAGGCAAGGTAGAGGGAGATATCTGCCGTCAACTCTCCCGCAAGGTCCTGCACCTCATCCCGCGTGTCCGTCGTCGCAATCGGCTTGACGATCAGACGCGGAAAGCCCTTGGGCTTTGCCATGCCTGCCGCGGTGAGCGAGGTACCAACAGGCGCGCGCATCCACACCCGCATCGGGCGGTCGATGTTCTTGAGCGCCTGCTCCCCCTGATCGGCAAACCCGGGCCTGAGCGTGCCGTCCAGCATGGCATAGGCCGCGTCCGACAGGGCAACGCCGCCTGCAGGGGCCATAGCCTCCAGCCGTGCAGCCACGTTTACACCATCGCCGAATATGTCTTCGTCTTGGCGTGTTACGTCGCCAGTATGGACTCCAATGCGAAGCTTGATCACCTCATGCTCTTCCAGAGCCGCTTGCAGCTTGATCGCGCAGCTCACCGCATCCTGTGCGCTGGCAAAGGAAATGAGCCAGCCATCGCCCATGCTTTTGACGATCTCGCCGCGATGCTGCGTGGTAAAGGGATGCACGGAATTCGCACGGAAATCGCGCAAAGCGGCCAAGGTCGCAGTCTCATCCTCGCTCATGAGTTTGGAATAACCAACAATGTCTGCGGCTAATACGGCGGCCAATCTGCGGATCATTCAAAAACCCTCTATCAATTGGGCAGCACCCTAAATAGCGCAAGCGCAAATGCAAGAGGTGAAGGGTGCAGGTCTGAGCCACAGTGCAGACTACGCTGAACAAAGAGGCAAGCAGCGGCAGCTACTTGAATCAGAGGTCAGGCATCGCGAACGCGTAACAAAGGACTGAAGGTCGGCTTTGGGCTGGGAGTGAATCGCCCCAGTTTTACCGGAGACCTATAGCTTCATTTCACGCGACCATATCGAGCACGTCG
>JAQWVA010000013.1:0-33153 GCA_029250205.1 Tateyamaria sp. | reverse complement strand
AAACCTTATTTGACCTGTGTCGCAAGCCAGATCGAGCGCACGCTACCCGTTCAATGCCCCCTTGACCCCTTAACAACCGTCGTTCGCATGCATTTTGGTCACACATAATGGTCTAAGCTATTGTATTTAAATAAAGTCCTAAGCTATTAGGATTGACCCAACGCATTGAAATATTCGATTGCGTGTCGCATTAGCCGATTTAATTTTTTGAATTATACTTTTGTAGAACATGATCGCACGCCCGGGCCAATAGGCGCAATATTCTTATTTAAGCGCTAAATTTTGCCATCGCTCTTTTATTACGCAGGCAATCGCGCATCGACGTAAAGCGCGCCGCGAGTTGTTCGCTCAAGGGCGGTCTCAACTCGGTAAGTTTCACCAATGTCAGATAAGGCCAGAATTTCATCGGGTTGGCCATCTGCAAGGATTAGGCCATCGCGCAAAAGAACCAAACGATCACAAAATTTGGCGGCAAGGTTCAGATCGTGCAACGCAGCCATCACCACAGGCTTTTTGCGATTCAATTCGTTGCGAACGGATGTCAAAATCGAAAGTTGGTGATGCAAGTCTAATGCGCTGGTCGGCTCATCCAGCAGGATCACTTCGGGTGCACGCACGATGGTTTGCGCCACGGCGACCATCTGTGCCTGTCCGCCGCTCAGATCCGCGATGCCACGGTTTGCCAGATGCGTCAGCCCTAGGGACGCAAGTGTATCAGCCACCCGGTCAAGATTATCGTCCTGAACGCGCCATCCTGTGGTTTGTTTTAGCGCCAAAAGCACACTCTCAAACACGGTCAATAACGCGTTGCAGCCAAAGGCTTGCGGCATATAAGCTATGCGGCGCGCCCTGTCTTTACGACGCAGCTTTGTCAAATCCTCGGAGTTTATTGTGATCAGCCCATGGCTTGGTTGAACTAATCCTGCCAAAGTTTTGAAAAAAGTGGATTTACCGGACGCATTGGGCCCGATTAAACCAACAAAGGAACCGAATTTAATCTCTGGTATGCTAACGTTACAAAGTATTTCTTTTGCTCCGTATCCGGCGTGCAGGTTTTTGATGTTCAGGGTCATGATAACCTCTCGCGTCGGGTGCTCAGAATGATTGAGATGAATACGGGTACACCAATCAGTGAGGTGATAATTCCGATAGGATAGATTATGCCGGGCGTGATCGATTTTGAGATCAGTGATGTCAACGACAGTACCAATGCCCCGACCAATGCAGAAAGCGGGATAAAATAGCGTTGATCCTCACCGACCAGCAACCGTGCGATGTGGGGCCCAACTAGGCCTACAAAGCCAACTGTTCCGACAAAGGACACTGCTGTTGCTGCCAGAAATGAAATGCAGATCAGCATTTCAACACGCAGGCGCGCAACATCGATGCCCATGCTTTGGGCTGTTGCTTCGCCCATGCGCAGGGCCGTCATCGGCCAGGTGCGCACTAGACTAAAAGGAACGGCAACCGCCAGCAGCAGCGCACCGAGCGCAATTTTTTCCCAGCTTGCACGGCCCAAAGATCCCATCATCCAAAACACAATACGAGCGATCTGATCTTCGGACGCCATGTATTGCATCAAGGCCAACAAAGCAGAAAACGTGAAAAATATCGCGATTCCGAACAGGATCATTGTCTCTGATCCAACGCCCTTCAGGCGCGTGGCAAACAAAATAAAGCCGCAAGTCGCAAGCGCAAAGACAAAAGCATTTATCGTGACAAGCAGCGGCCCAACAGCGGGAATAACGCTGAACCCCAGAACAATTGCAAGCGAGGCACCGAAACTGGCCGCGGCTGAGACACCAAGCGTGAATGGTTCCGCCAAAGGGTTGTTCAGGATCGTTTGCATTTGTGCGCCCGCAACCGCCAAAAGCGCACCCACAAGAACAGCCGTAATGGCCACAGGCAAGCGGTAATCCCAGACGATCACTTTCAGCCTTACACCATGCGAATGTGGTTCGGTCAGCACATCAAACACCGTCGACAGAGGGTAAGGCCCAGGCCCTGTCGCAACATCTAAGAAAAAGCTAAACGCCAAAAGTGCGAATACGATGGCAATCATCGCGTAGCGACGCGTGATCTGAGCGCCATAAGATCGCCGCATGTCTGCAGCGTTTACATCAATTGTCACAAGAAACTCTCCAAAGTCTGTGGCGACCCCACACCTGCAGGGTCGCGTCGTTGGGTGCAATTAGCCTCCCACCTGCAAACTTCCCCAAAAGACACCCGAGTAATCAATCGGAAGAAACTTGTTGTGCAGCTCTATCATTGTTGCGTTTGGATCAATGTCTTCAAACAGCTCTGGGTGCAGCCATTTCGCAAAAGCCTGCATAGCCACAAAATGATAGGGGCTATTGTAGAATTGATGGTAGATTGAGTGGAACCGCCCTGTTTTTACAGCCGACAACTCAGGCCATCCAGCGCGCGATGCCAGCGCACCAAGGCGGTCCTGAACCATGGCGTTGTTTGCTTCATAACCAAAGAGCACGGCTGTCGTTGCCGGATTGGCTTCGGCCCAATTTGCACCAGTTCCGATGATCACGTCCGGATCGTCGGAAAAGATGGCCTCTAGGCTGACCGCCGTTGAAAACCCCGGAGATTTCAACGAACCCCAATTTATCCCACCTGAAAGATCAACTAATCTGCCTAAATTGACCGCACCAAACGTGCTGCAGCATTTGGCTGGGTTATACCCGGCGGCGCGCTCTATAAAGACAACTGGACGATCCTCGACGGGAATTTCCTGAACTCGAGCATAAATCAGTTTCATTTGTGCCTGATAGTAGTCGCCAAAGGCGTCAGCTTCGTCCCGTTTGTCGAATATCCGGCCCAAGAGCTGAATGCTTGGCACCGTGTTCTGCGTTGGATCCTGACGGAAATCGACAAATATGGTTGCGACCCCTGCCTCTTCCAGCTTTTCGATAATTCCGCTCTCCTGCGCTTTCAGTAAGTTGCCAAGGTTCATCAAAACTACCTCGGTTCCTAGCGCGATCACTGCCTCTAAATTCCATTCGTCAGAATATGGGCTTCCAAAACTTGGAATGTCTGCAGCCTGCGGAAACGCAGCCTCGTATTTGCGATAAGCATCCGGGTCAAAGCGGATCATATCGTTTTTCCAGCCAACCACGCGTTCAAACGGATTGTTTTGATCGAGCAGCGCTATCGAATAGATCATGCGCCCTTCGCCGATAACAACTTTCGAAGGATTTTTTTCGACTTCAACAACGCGTCCAGCGATGTCGGTCACGGTTATAGTCTCTGCAAAAGCGATCGTGGCGCACGCAATCGTAAGCGTGGTTGCTGCGGCAGCGGAGCAAAGACCCCGCGTCAGTGATCTGACATTCATGGGTCTCTCCTTTTGAACGTGACAGCAGTTGCTGCACACCGGCACACAAACAATTCCTTATTAAAAAAGTCAAGAATAAATTGGATTGGGTTCAATTCGCTGTTTTTCTATATGCGCCACGGATAAACGGGATGTTTCAGTGAAAAATAGATTGTCTTGGCTGTGGTGATTATTATGCGTTTGTCATTCATTGTGAGCGTCGTGTTACAAAAACGATTAATTGTCCGAGATAACCGCGACCCTGCCATATCAGGCGCCGTCGACTGTCGGAGCAGTCTTGCGCTCACCTAGAAAAACAGGACTGCTGCCTTATCTGATGCTGATGTACTTTGGGGCCTCCTGAGTGATTTACGTCTGCCAGTGTAGCAGTCCACTTAGATCAGCGGGACGGTCAAAGCACACAACCTGTTCAGCTGCATGAACTAAAAAAGGGAAACGAGGCCAGCTCTGACACGAGCGTGCAAGGCCGAAAAACAAGAGCAAACTGGACGATGTAAAATTCAGATCTGACGTGATCGCCAGGCGGCCCATTCCTCTGGTGTGTCTAAATCGCACCTTGCCCTCTGGCCAGGCAAGCAAACCAATCGAACCCGGTCTTTGGCGGCCTTGACGATATCACGCCCACCGTTGTCGCCACTAAGGCAAGCAAGCGCATCGAATAGCTGTCGATGAAAGGCAATAGGATGGCCCGGCTTGCCATTTTCGGTCATGCCTCGCCAAACCAGTGCTTCTGGATGGGCCTGTATTTCATCGATGATTAGTCCCAGATCGGTGGCGGTGATGTCTGGCATATCTGCAAGCAGAAGCATCGCGTGCGTCGTGCTCATGGGAATTGCTTCGAATACGGTGCGCAGGCTGGCGCCAATCCCCTCGGCCGCATCCGGGACCTCGATGACCTCGACGTTAAGCTCTGACAATAAATTGTAGCGCGGATGAGCACGCGAGGGCAGGGCGACCAGCACATGAGTGCTGATATCCAGAGCGATCTGTGCCTGACGTCGCAAAAGCGGCACGCCGTCAATGATTTCGCACAGCTTGTCACGACCCCGCATGCGCGAAGACGATCCTGCAGCAAGAAGGATAGTTGATATCATATTCTCAGTATATCAGACCCGCAGGGCAGTGCCATCCGGATCGAAAAGCGGTGTGGTAATCACGCGGGCTGGCCGCATCTGCCCGAGAATTTCAATTTCTACAGTGCGACCTTCTGCGATGTGTATCGCGGGTAAAAAACCGATAGCCACAGATTTACGTGCGTAATGCGAATAGCCTCCGGACGTGCAAAACCCAACCACGACGCCGTCCAGCCAAATGGGTTCGTATCCCTGCACATCCGCCTCGTCAGCATCAACTTCCAAGGCCACTAGCTTGCGTTTGGGCCCTTTTTTACGTTCGGCCTGTGAAGCGATGCGCCCGATGAAGTCGGTATTTTTTGACCAGCAAATGAAGCGATCCAACCCAGTTTCTGCGGCCGTGTAGTCAGGTGAATATTCTGACAGCCATGATCCAAAAAATTTGTCCAGCCTGAGTGACATCATTGCACGCATCCCAAAGGGCACCATGCCGTGCGCCGCACCTGCCGTCCAAAGCGTATCCCACAACTGTCGCTGCCCCATTGGATCACAGTAGATCTCAAACCCCAGATCGCCGGTATAGCTGATCCGCTGAACGATACAGTCTGTCATGCCGACGGTCATTTTCATCACGTCCAAAAAGCGTATGGCGGAAATATCTGCGCCCGTGCACGCTTGTAGAACCTTGCTTGCGTTGGGTCCGGCGATTTGAAAGCCATTTCTCTTATCTGATATATTTTTAATGGTTACGCCATCTTCTTTATGTTTGTGAAACCATCTGAAATGAAAGGCCTGACTGCCATAAGACGCGGTAAGTTGAAATTCTTCTTCCCCGAGACATGATATCGTGAAATCACCAATCAGCCTGCCCTTGGGGCTCAGCATCGGGCTTAGTGCCACGCGCCCCATTTGCGGCACTCGACCGGCCATTATCCTGTCGAGCCACGCCCGGGCACGTGGACCTGTGACCAGATATTTTCCGAAATTGTGAACTTCATTGATCCCCACGGCGTTTCGGACCCCAGAAACTTCGCGGGCAATTGCGCCAAAAGCGTCAGAGCGGCGAAAGGACGGAGACTCATAGCCGGGCTCACCGGCTTGTGCGAAGTAGTTCACCACCTCAAGACCAAATTGCTGGCCCCATACGGCGCCCATATTCGAAAAAATGTTATACATAGGTGTCGTGCGGTTTGGGCGCGCAGCTGGAAGTTCTTCGTTGGGATAGGAAACTGAGAACCTTTTTTGATAGTTTTCAATGACTTTTGGCAAGGTATACCCCGGCGTGATCCAATCGCCAAAACGCGCGACATCCATTGCAAACGTGTCGCGCTCGGTCTCGCCTTCCACCATCCACTGCGCTAACATCAGGCCAACGCCACCGCCTTGGCTAAAGCCTGCCATCACTCCGCAAGCGGACCAGTAGTTTCGCATACCCGGCACGGGGCCAACCAGCGGGTTGCCGTCAGGCGCAAAAGTGAAGGGGCCGTGAATCACGTTCTTGACACCGGCGCGCGCAAGCGCAGGAAATCTTTTATAAGCAAAAGCAACACTTTGCTCGATCTTTTCAAAGTCGTCTGGCAGCAGATCCTGGCCAAAGTTCCAGCTGGTGCCTCCCACGGCCCATGGGCGGCAAGCCTGTTCATAGAACCCGATGCACAGCCCTTTCCCTTCTTGTCGCAAATAACTTTCGCCTGCCGGGTCCATCACATGCGGATGCTCGATGCCGTCCTTGGCCATTTCTACAATCATGGGCACATCTTCGGTTACGATGTATTGGTGTTCCATCGGGTGCAATGGGAAATAGAAACCTGCCATGGCGCCAACCTCGCGGGCCCATAATCCACCAGCGTTTACAATGTGTTCGGCATGGACGTTTCCTTTGTCAGTAACCACGTCCCATGTTCCGTCAGTCCGCTGATTGGTTTCACGAACCATTGTGTGTGTGTGAACTTGCGCACCGCCCATGCGGGCGGCACGGGCATAGGCATGAGTTGTGCCAGAGGGATCAAGGTGACCGTCTAGCGGGTCGTAGAGCGCACCAATGATGCCGTCGGTATTTGTTACAGGTGCGATTTTTCGGATCTCTTCAGGTCCAACGATTTCGGTGTCTAACCCCATGAAACGATGCTTGGCCCGCTCTGCCAGCAACATGTCAAACCGGTCCTGATTGTCTGCCAGCGTCACGCCGCCGACATGGTGCAGACCGCACGACATTCCGGTTATTTCTTCTAGTTCCTTATAGAGCCCGATCGTATAGCCCTGCAGGGCTGCCATGTTGGTGTCCCCATTCAGAGTATGAAAGCCACCGGCAGCATGCCAGGTTGATCCGCTGGTCAGCTCGGAGCGTTCCAGTAGCATGACGTCAGACCAACCAAGTTTGGTCAGGTGATATAGAACGGATGCGCCAACGACGCCGCCGCCGATGACGGCCACTCGTGTAGTATCTTTCATGTTCCGACCTCTTGCTTGATGATTCATCGGTCCTTCGGGGAGAGTTTACTTGGCAAGATGAAGAGGATGAACGCGCAATAACGACTCAATGTGTCGCGAATGAAGTGCGGGCGCGGGATGTCCTGAAACGACGCGTGATGTCGCGCCTGAGCAATCCCCGGCATGTTCTTTGGCGCAGTGTATGGAAAATGTAGATAATGACCAGGTTTATTCACATGCGCACGCACGCTCAGGCGGTTGTCATTGGTGGCGGTGTTATCGGCTGTTCCATCCTGTATCACCTTACAAAATTGGGCTGGACTGATGTTATTTTGCTTGAAAGGGACGAGCTGACGAGCGGTTCAACCTGGCATGCAGCGGCAAATATACATGGGCTTCACGATAGCACGAATATCAGTCGTATTCAGCACTACACGATGGGTCTTTATAGGGAACTGGAGCAAGAAACGGGGCAGGGGTGTGGTGTATTTCAACCTGGCTCTCTCTATCTGGCGCAGACACGGGAACGAGTGCATCAGTTACGCCTGCAGGCGGCCAAGGCCAAGCTTTATGGCATGAACTTTCACGAGATCGATCGGGCCGAGGCCGAGCGGCTACATCCTTTGGTTGATTATGGTGGCGTGCGCTGCATTATGTGGGAACCAGAGGGTGGCAATGTTGATCCATCGGGTGTGACCAACGCTTATGCGGCTGGGGCGCGACAGAATGGTGCAGAAATCATTCGCTTTTGTCCAGTGACCGGGACAGAGCAACAGAGTGATGGCACATGGCGCGTGCGCACCACAAAGGGCGATATCGCGACGCCATGGGTCATCAATGCGGCTGGCCTGTGGGGGCGCGAAGTGGCTGCGATGGCTGGCATTGAATTGCCGCTGCAACCAACCGAGCACCAGTACTTTGTCACCGAAGCCATCGCTGAAATAGAGGCGTTTGACCGCCGTCTGCCGTCGGTTGCCGACAGGGATGGGGAATATTACCTGCGCCAAGAGGGCAAGGGCCTTTTGGTGGGTGCATATGAGAAAGATGTTCGGTTCTGGGCTGAAGATGGAACGCCGCAAGGCTTTGGCCATGAGCTTTTTGCAGATGACCTAGAGCGGATCGAAGAGAACATGATGCGCGCGATTGAGCGTGTACCGGTTGTAGGCCGCGCCGGCATCAAACGGGTCATAAACGGGCCTATGATCTGGTCACCGGACAGCAATGTGCTGTTTGGTCCGGTTCCGGAGCTCACTGGATATTTCTGTTGTAACGGCATCATACCGGGGTTTTCACAGTCTGGTGGTATGGGATTACTTGCGGCGCAGTGGATCATCGAGGGCGAGACGCACTACGATATGTTTGCGTGGGATATGGCGCGATTTGGTCACTGGACGGGCAAGGCATTTACCAAGGCGCGAGTGGGTGACCAATACGCAAACCGGTTCAAAATCCATTTCCCCAACGAGGAACGCGCAGCCGGGCGCCCTGTGCGCACGCGGCCCGTCTATGACGTGCAGCGCAAAATGGGCGCTGTCATGGGATTGAATTTTGGATGGGAACATCCGCTTTGGTTTGCGGATACACCCGGCGTTTCAGACACCAACGGGTTTACGCGGCAAAACTGGTGGGGGCCAGTGGGCGAAGAATGCAAGATGCTGCGTGCGCGGGGCGGGATTATCGATATTTCTAACTTTGCCAAATATGTTTGCAAAGGCCCGGGGGCAGAAGATTGGTTGAATGCGCTGTTTGCCAATCGCATGCCGCAGCATGTGGGTCGGTCTTGTTTGACGCCGCTGATAGGCACGCGTGGCGGTATTGCTGGGGATTTCACTGTGACCAAACTGGCGGAGGATGAGTTTTGGATCATTGGGTCGGGGATGGCCGAAAGGTATCATCAGCGTTTCTTTGGTGCCGTCCCGTTACCTTCCGACACATCATTCGAAAGTCAAACGGATGAAATGTGTGGGTTTAACGTGGCAGGGCCAGATGCGAGATCACTGCTTCAACGTATGACAAACGCGTCGCTTGCCACAGAGGATTTCGCTTTTATGCGGTCAGCTCGGATCGAGCTGGCAGGGGTGCAGGTGCTGGCGTTGCGCGTGTCTTTCACAGGTGATCTAGGGTGGGAGCTGCATTGTGCCGCCTGCGACCAAGTACGGCTTTACAAGGCTTTAATAGATGCGGGTGCGCCTATGGGCATTGGCCCGGTTGGCAGTCGGGCATTGATGAGCTTGAGGATTGAAAAGGGCTATGGCTCGTGGGGGCGCGAATACAGTCCCGAATACTGGCCGCAAGAGGTGGGCCTTGATCGTCTGATCAAGATGGATAAATCATTTCTGAACAAGGCTGCGGTTGAAAAGACGCTTGAGAAGTTGGCCCGCGAAACCTTGGTTATTTTACATCTTGACGAGGCTGATACGTTGGCGTCTGGAGCAGATGCGACAGGTGGCGAGCCGATCTTTCGTGACGGGATTGGAATTGGTCGCGTGACCTCGGGTGCCTATGGGTACACGGTTGGGATGAGTCTTGCGCTTGGATACGTTACGGGTGTTGCGATCGGTGATCGGGTTGAAGTTATGGTGCTTGGAGAGCCACACAAGGCTACGATACTACCTGAGCCGCCTTTTGATCCAAGAGGGATCCGGCTGCGCGCCTGAGTATCATAAATCAAACAAAACTGTGCGGTTCATGCAGCCCTCGCGTTGTCGATACCTTTAATTTTAAATATCGTTATGCATTTTTCTACGTGCAATAGTGGTGTGCATGTTGCAATATGCGGTTGTATTTGATTTTTATTTACGAGTTAAGGTTGTACTTGTGTTAACTAGTTTTCCAAGTTGTGAAGTTCAAGTTTTGCTGTCGAACGGTGCGTACAGACATTTAAACTTACCAGACCTGCGCGGGCTTTTTGTTATCCGTGAGATGTGGTTGTTTTTTATTTTCGTGGTTGGGATATTGGCCACAGGTCATCCAATCACGTTGCCGCAGCTTGATGGCTTTGGTTTGCATTTGGCCTTTTGGGCATCATCTCTTTCGTTATATATCGTTTCGTTTGCACACTATTCAAAAACAGCATTCAACCTATGGCGATATTTTTTCAGCGGGCCAATGCCGTTGATAGTTCTTTCAGCGCCGCTTGTACTGATGGTGACCTATGTTAGCGCAGTAGGACTCGTACTTTTATTTGAACCCGGTCAGGACCGGTTCAACGCCATAACTTGGCAGATGAATCTGAGAAATGTTCTGATTGCACACGGGTTCGAGACCTTGGCACTTTTGTCTATGCCAGCGGCAAAACAGTCAGAGAAGAATGAAAAGACTATGGGTGCGCATGTGGTTTTGGCAGGGCAACGCATCGCTCTGGCGGAAATCCGGTTTGTTAAAGTGACTAAACACCACCTCGAAGTCCATTTGACAGATAACACGCTTAAATTACGCGAGCGGATGTCGGCCTTTATGGACCAGGTTGTACCGTCTGATGGAATACAGACTCACAGGTCCTATTGGGCAGCCGTACTTAGCGTGGAAGCGCTTGAGGGGGCCAGTTTGCACTTGCATAGCGGCACCGTCATACCCGTTGCACGCGGCCGCCTAGGCGCCGTACGTATTTGGATTGAACAGGTTGCGAACAAAAAGGCGCAGTGAGGTAGACGGGCGTTTCAACGCAAAGCTTTTATCCGCAATTCAGTTATACGGTTTCCTTCACGTGTTGTGACTTCGAACCGAAAGTTGTGAAAGCTAAAGACTTGTCCGACTGTCGGTATCATCTGCGCTTCATGGATCACAAGGCCAGCGACGGTGTTTGCCTCATCGTCGGGCAGATTCCATTCCGTGGCACGGTTCAGATCGCGGATCGTCATTGCACCGTCCACAACATAAGTCCCGTCCTCACCACGTGTGACTGGATGCTCTGCGTCGGGGTCAAATTCGTCAGTGATCTCGCCCACGATCTCTTCGAGAATATCTTCAAGTGTGATTAATCCTTGCAAAGACCCATATTCATCCACAACGAGCCCAAAATGACTGCGCATGCGCAAAAATTGGCGCATCTGTTCATCGAGCGTGGTCGTTTCAGGCACGAAGTAGGGTTGCATCGCAACCTCAGAGATGTCGAATGTTTTCAGCGCATCAGGCGCGCCACCGGGGCCAGAGATGGCCTTATATGTCGCACGAAGCAGGTCCTTGGCATGGATCACGCCTGTAATGTTTTCAGGCTCGTCGCGATACACAGGCAGACGGGTATGATTGGATTTCAAACACTGTTCCAGAATTGCTTCGGGATCGTCATCAGCATTGATCATTTCGATTCCTGAGCGGTGCAGCATAATTTCTTCGACAGTACGATCGCCCAAATCGAGCGCGCCCAATATCCGGTCGCGATCTTCCTTTTCAACAACACCTTCTGAGTGACCCAATTGTAAAGCGCCGGCAATTTCCTCTCGTACGGCCATGATTTGGCTGTCTGGGTCGATCCGAACCCCAAAAATCTGCAACACTCCGCGCACCAGCACCCGTACGGCCGAAACGATGGGTGAAAAAACTCGGACGACTATCGAAATGGGCCGTGATACCCGCGACGCTGCCTTTTCCGCATTGGTGATTGCATAGGTCTTGGGCAGCACTTCGGCAAAGATCAGAACCAAAAGCGTCATTACTAGAGTTGCCAGTGCTACTCCCGACTCGCCGAACGCTTGCGTGAACAAGGCTGTGGCCAGTGACGTCGCTAGGATGTTGACCAAGTTATTGCCCAGCAGGACCGATCCGATCAGTCGTTCGGTATCATCCGTTATATCTAACGCGCGCTGCGCTCCGCGGGATCCCTTGTCGGCTTGACTGCGTAACTTCCCCCGTGAGGCTGCAGTGAGCGCTGTTTCAGACCCTGAGAAAAAGCCAGACAAGACCAATAGCAGCAAGATGGCACCGGAGGTCATCCAAAAAGCTGCGTCCATTGATGAAGTCAGGTCTTCCATACGTCTTAATCCTTCTCTACCCAGCGTTATGAAGGTGGAGCGCTGCGCAATCAAGGGAAGGCGCAGCGAAGTGGCTCAGTCAGGTAAGCAAAGTGGCATGGATGAGCAGCGCTTTAGCGCATTTATCGAGAATATCTGAAACGTCAAGCATCACTTATTGCTCTGAAATATATCACTAAACCCAGCATCTATTGCTTCAAGTTTTTCTTCTAACGGTCTAGCTTTCATCTGTCACCGGCTTGATTGTTGATTTTCGCGCGTTGTGTGCGAGCGGATGATGATCAAGCACCAGTTTGGTCAGGTGTTCATCGACCACGTGGGTATAGATTTCAGTGGTGACTATATCGGCGTGGCCCAACATTGTCTGAATTGACCTCAAGTCTGCCCCGCGTGCCAGCAGATGTGTGGCAAAAGCATGTCGCAAGGTATGTGGTGTAACTTTGGCAGGCGACACGCTGCCATGGACAGCGAGTGCTTTGATTCGGGTATAAAACCAGTGGCGCGTCAAATGCCCGGACGTCCCGCGTGACGGAAACAAAAAGGGCGATGGTGCATGCCCGTTTTGTACGCGGGTTTCCTGCAGTGCGTCCCTTTGCCTGATCCATGCGGCTAGGGCGGTTTTGGCGGGGGGCGCTAATGGTACCATTCGTTCCTTGCCGCCTTTGCCCAAGATCAGCAGCATTTGCGGATTGCCGCGCGTGGCTGACACAGGCAGGCTCATCAGTTCGCTTACCCTCATACCCGTTGCGTAAAGCAACTCCATCAGACAAGTATCGCGCAACTTGTCTTGGGGCATGCGCGCCATTTTGCGTGCCGCGGCAAGCAATCGGTCAACCTCTGTTTCGTCCAAAGTATGAGGCAGTCTTTTAGGCTGGCTTGGGCTACCAACTTGAATGGCAGGGTTATCGGATCGCCAGCCTTCATCAAATGCGAACCGATAAAGTTGTTTGATCGCCGATAATCGTCGGGCGCGCGTAGCAGATGAAAGCCCCTGTGCGTCGCAGTGGATCAGATACTCCTCAACATCAGTTTGTGTCGCGTTTTCAAAATTACGCCAGCGACCGATCAGCCAGCCGTGGATATCCTTGAGATCACGGCCATAGGCCAAAAGCGTGTTTCGGGCGGCGCCAAGTTCGGCGGCCTGTGCATCTAGAAAAGTAGCAATCCAGATATCACTCACGATAGTTTTCCCAGTAAAAGAACCTGTAGGCTGACGCGGCGCGCCACGTCTTCAAATCCGAGCGCACGCAAAGTGGCCAGACCAGTGACCAACTGGTTGATGTCGCCCTTGCCTCCGGCGTCGGTCAAAGCCAGCGTGTTCAATAATGCGTGACCCAAAGCGCCAGATTGTGCCAACGTGACAAGGTCAGGGTCTGGCGGTGCTGTAACGAATGCCGCAATCACGGCTTGCGCAACACCTTGGGCTTGTAAACCGTGGGGAATTTTACCTGCGGCAACGGCAGCCAGAACCGGCCGTTGTTGTGCCCGTGAGGGAAAGACTTGTGCTGCGCTTTGATAGCGGTTGGACACCAAGATAACTTTGAACGCGATGTCTTGTGCAGCGCCGCTTAGCGCCAAGGCGCTAAGATCTTTTGCAAAGAGGTTGGCAAAGGGCACGGCGAGCCGAGCTGTACGCATGGTGCGCCAAACCGCCGGAAGGGACTTGGACAAGGCGGTCGTGTCCCGTGTACGCAGATCGGTTTCGAATTGTTGCAGGGCTGCAATTCTGTCCCACACCCCACCAGAGGCTGCTGGTTGGCGTTGAGTATAAAGCCCCAACAGGCGATTGTCGGGAACAGCACCACTGCGCGCGAGGCGTTCAGCAGCCTCCACTTGCGCTTTCCAACCGGCTGTATCGGCTAGATCGGCGTTGGCATAGACCAGCGGCCAGATACGTGCGGGGATCGGCGTTCCGATAGCATCATACAGCCGAAACATCAAAGGATCTGGCTGTGCCGGCACTGGCAACGCGGGGTCCCCTTCGAACAGTTCGACATCTAGAAACCGCGCCAGAGCGTCCGCAGTTAAGGCTGGAATGAGATCCAGCGCGCTTGCCGTGTCGAGAACAAGTGCGGCTTTATTCCAGTCACCGTTCCGTGCCAAACAAAAGACTATATGCGCATGGCTTGGGGCAATACTCGGCTGGATTTGCATCATGTTGCAGGCACGGGCTTGGGTGCCCGCGAGCAAACTCATGTCTATATAGCGGGCAAAGTGTTCTGGCGTTTCGTTTGGGCCAGTTTGTTCTATCAGTGCAAGCGCGAGATCAAGCGCACCCAGCTTTATCAATGCAGTAATCCGGGCCATATCAAAAGCGTCTGCTTCTTTGCGCGGGGGGGCGGCTTCAGCCAGTAGAAGTTTGTAATACAAGGATTGAAGCGCGGGCAGACGAAGCGTGGGCATCGCTGCAACCTGAGCGGCTAGCACTTGGCCCGAACTTGTCGTCCATAAATTGTCGGGCAAGCCGGTAACGGTTGAGGGGGCCAATCCGACCCGCCGGGCCGCAGAGGTTTTAAGCGGTTCAACAGAAACGCGGGGCACAGTTCCGTTGTCGGTAACATCAGGTTCTGGTGGTCGATCTGAACCCGTGGTCGCGGAATTCTGCGCGTCTAGCCAATCGATTACGTTTAGCGGTTGCCCAATCGGTTCGTTCTGTGCCGTCGCGGTGCTCGCCATCGTTGCTAAAGCTGCAAAGACCAGTCTGATACGCATGTTACTGGGTGTCCAGTATCACCGGCACACGCGTCTGGGACTGCTGCGGCGAAAAGTTGGCCCCGAAATATTCCCCAATGTAGGCATAGCAAATCAGGCCGATGCCTCCGATGATCGCAAGAAAGATCAACAGTTTAATTAGTCGGCCCATGATGTAACTGCCCCAGCTTGTCGCCAATGATTTTTCAGTTTTGCATACAGCATATATGGTCTTTTTTGCAAAATCACGTCATTGACAGCTCAATGAGCGAAAAACAGCACCTTAACCCTGAATATACCCTGAAAAAGACCATTGTAATGGTTGGAATGATGGGCGCAGGCAAGACGGCCGTAGGTC
This sequence comes from Tateyamaria sp., assembly GCA_029250205.1. Classification (GTDB taxonomy): domain Bacteria; phylum Pseudomonadota; class Alphaproteobacteria; order Rhodobacterales; family Rhodobacteraceae; genus Tateyamaria. Next base: position 18,285 of record JAQWVA010000013.1, on the reverse strand, counting down.
GTGGGTTGGCAATGCGCCTTGGCGTTCCTTTTCTTGACAGTGATACAGAAATCGAAGTTGCTGCTAATATAACAGTTCCCGAAATTTTTGATCGCTATGGCGAGCCGTTTTTCCGAGAAAAAGAAACGCAGGTCATTGCGCGCCTGCTGGACAAGGCGAGCCGCGTCTTGTCGACAGGTGGTGGCGCCTTTTTGTCGGATGTGAATCGAAGAAATATTACTGATCACGGTGTGTCAGTATGGCTGGATGCTGACCTTGATCTGCTATGGGACAGGGTTCGACAAAAGAACACGCGTCCTTTGCTGCGAACCCCTGATCCATATGGTGCGTTGGCAGAAATTTATGCTGCAAGGCTGCCATTTTATGCAAAGGCAGATGTTGTCGTTAAGTCCTTGCCGGGTTTTTCAATAGACGAAATGGTGGAGCGTGTTATCGCGACATTGCTAACCGAAAGGCCTGATGTGCTGGAGAAAACAGATGCCTGAGACAGTTCATGTGCCTTTGGGCGCGCGTGCCTATGATGTGGTGATCGGACCTGGCCTGCTGGCCGACGCAGGTGCGATGATTGCACCGTTACTGCCGCGCTCGCGTGTTGCAATCGTGACGGAAACCCGCGTTGCCGCCGCTCATCTTGACGCGTTGTGCACGGGTCTCGGAAAGGCTGGAATTGAAAGTGCAGTTCTGGAGCTGCCGCCAGGCGAAGCTACGAAAAGCTGGGCCCATCTAGCGCGGGTGACCGAATGGCTACTAGACCAAAAAATTGAACGGCGAGATGTCGTTGTGGCGCTTGGCGGCGGGGTGATTGGAGATCTGGTTGGGTTCGCCGCAGCGATCATGCGCCGTGGCGTGCGGTTTGTGCAGGTTCCGACATCGCTTTTGGCACAGGTGGACAGTTCTGTTGGCGGCAAGACTGGCATAAACACTGCACAGGGCAAAAACCTTGCTGGTGCCTTTCACCAACCAAGTCTTGTGTTGGCTGATACGTCTGTGCTGGACACGCTGACGCCGCGCGATTTTCTTGCTGGATACGGCGAGGTTTTGAAATATGGGCTGCTTGGGGATGCACAATTTTTTGCCTGGCTTGAAGAAAATGGGACAGCAATGGCAGCAGGCGATATGGACCTCAGGATTGCAGCGGTAAAACGCTCGGTCGAGATGAAGGCTGAGATTGTGACCAGAGACGAAACAGAACAGGGCGACCGGGCGCTGCTGAACCTTGGCCATACATTTTGTCATGCATTGGAGGCCGCGACAGGATATTCGGATCGTCTGTTGCATGGCGAAGGCGTGGCGATTGGCTGCGGGCTCGCTTTTGCATTGTCGGCAAAGATGGGACTGGTCAGTCAGGAAGAGCCAAGTCGTGTTCGTGCACATCTGCGAGCTATGGGGATGAAAACGGACCTAAAGGACATTCCGGGCCAATTGCCGACGGCCGAAGAAATTCTGCGACTCATGGGGCAAGACAAAAAGGTAATCGCGGGCCAGCTAAATTTTGTGCTCGCACGCGAAATTGGCGATGCTTTTGTGACCGATGCGGTCGAACCCCAAGATGTTTTGGATGTGTTGAAAGCGCAGCACGCAGCATAATGAAATCTGCCACTGTTTACGGCTGTTTTTCCGACATAGACGGCTGCGGCTAGGTCTGTATCGGTTAAATCTGGCTTGAAAAGCGCACGCGTTTTCAAGTCAAAATTTGCGCCAAAACCTGGGGATTTAGAACGCGTGAGAAGATGCATCATGCATTACCTGACGCTGTGAAATCTTGGACTTCAGGCAGCGTTAGGTAATGCAAGTTTTTCGCATCATGCCTTAAAATGGTATCTCGTCATCGAGATCACGGGATGGCATCGGGGCTGAACTGCCACCAGAACCGCCGCTGCGGTCATCGTAACCCATCTGATCGCCTCCACTGCCACTGTAACCGCCGCCGCCACCACCACTGCCGCCGCCATCGCGACCATCAAGCATTGTAAGCTCTGAGCGGTAAGGGCGCATGACGACTTCAGTCGAATAGCGATCCTGACCGGATTGATCCTGCCATTTACGGGTCTCCAACTGGCCCTCGATGTAGACTTTGGACCCTTTCCTAAGGTATTGCTCCGCTACGCGCGCCAAAGGCTCCGAAAAGATAGCAACCGAGTGCCACTCTGTCCGTTCTTTGCGTTCGCCGGTGTTGCGATCTTTCCAAGTCTCTGACGTGGCAATCCGCAGGTTGCATACCTTGCCACCGTTCTGAAACGTCCGCACTTCGGGATCGCGCCCCAGATTGCCGATCAGAATGACTTTGTTTACTGACCCTGCCATGAGAGCCCCCTTTTTTCTCGTTTCGGGCAGTACTGATTCCGTACGGCGCCCCTGATTGATAGGCAGCCTATACCTCGTGGAAACATGGCGAAAGATACGTCATTGGATAAGACTGGAACAAAATGCAAAAAAAAGGTACATGCTGTGTAATTCAATGGTCAAATGGTTAGGGGCAGCAGATTTGATGCGTGCATTTGCGAGCAGTGTCATGATCGTAATTTTGCTTTCCCAGTCAGCATATGCCGATGTCTTATTCAATCGAAAACGCTCTAAAATGTTTACTTCTCAGACACGTATTTTAGATCATCGCGCATCAAAAAAATATTCTAATTCTGTTCGTTTGCAGCCGCCGCAAGTCATAACGCCGACAAAGTGGGATGAACAAAGCCCGAAGTACGAGGGTCAATATACAGGTCCCTATCTTAGCCTTGCCAAGAATGCAGCACGCAAACACAATGTGCCCGAGGGTCTGTTCCTTCGACTTGTGCAACAGGAATCGGGCTGGGATGCAAAAGCGCGCTCGGACAAGGGTGCATATGGTTTGGCCCAACTAATGCCCACGACAGCGCGCCAGCTAGGGGTAGATCGTGAGAATCCAGCGCAGAACCTTGAAGGTGGCGCGCGGTATCTGAGCCAGCAATACAATATATTTGGCAGTTGGCCTCTTGCCTTAGCAGCCTATAACGCTGGCCCAAAAGCTGTCATAAAATATGACGGTGTTCCGCCATTTAAAGAGACGCGCAGCTATGTTCGGATAATTTGGGGCAGCTGACGCCGTGTTCTGCGATATCTGCTAATTATAAGTTTCATTTAACATTTATTGTGATTTTTGACGTAACCAAAACAATGCCGTTTGGCGTTACATTTTAACAAGGCACGGCTGCTGCTCGTTTTTTATAAAAACATAGATACTTGTGCGATTGGTCGTCGTTCTACACTTAGAAAAGCCCGGCCAACCAATCCAAAGTCAAAAAATCAGACCTGTACAAGCCGGCACATATCACTCGGCGGCGATCTTGATCACTGGTTCCATCTGCGACAGTTTCTCATCGCTCAGATGGCATTTGATCTGGTGACCCGACGCAAGCATACGCACATCTGGAACAACAGTCTCACAAAGGCCTCCGGGCACGTCTGGTTTCCACCGGCAGCGTGTCTGGAACGGACATCCCGGCGGAGGGTTCATTGCCGAAGGGATATCCCCCTCAAGTACAATGTGCTGTTTTTCCACTGAGGTGTCAGCAATGGGCACTGCCGACAACAGCGCTTCGGTGTAAGGGTGATAGGGCGGTGAAAAGACTTGGTCGGTTGTACCCAGCTCAACCACATGGCCCAGATACATAACCATCACCCGATCGCTCAGATAACGCACGATCGACAGATCGTGGCTGATGAACAGAAGCGTTGTTTTATGCTTGCGCTGAATCTCCATCAACAAATCTGTCACCGCCGCCTGAACGGACACGTCCAACGCCGAAACTGGCTCGTCTGCTACCACGATGCGCGCATCTCCGGCAAACGCGCGAGCAATTCCCACACGCTGTTTTTGACCGCCCGACAACTGTCTTGGCATCCGGTCGGCAAAGGCGCGCGGCAGTTTCACAAGGTCCAGTAGTTGCATCATGCGTTCGCGTCGCTCGACTTCATTTTTGCCGATCTTGAAGATCTCAAGCGCGCGAATGATTTGTCTGCCAACAGTCATCGATGGGTTTAATGTATCGAATGGGTTTTGGAAAACCATCTGGATGTCTGCAACCGTCTGGGTGTCGCGCTCTTCGATGGGTGTATCCTGAATGGGAGCCTTGCCAAGTGTAATCGTGCCCTCGGTCGCCGTCTCTAATCCCATGAGAACCTTGGCAAACGTAGACTTGCCACAACCAGACTCGCCAACAATTGCCAAAGTCTCAGATTCGTGGGCTTCGAAACTGAGCGTCTCGTTGGCTTTGACTACTTTCCTTTCGCCAAATGAGAACAGAGCAGACGCGGCAACCTCGTAATATTTTTTCAGGTTGTCCATCTTTAGAACAACCTCACCAATCTCACCTTTTGCCTTTTGTTCGCCCATCTCAATGGGCGCATTCCAGTCGATCTCCTTGAACTTTAAACAGCGAGACTCGTGGCTGCTGTCTTCATTGGCCGGATACATTGAAACAGCTCTGTCTTCATTACAAAGCCCGTCTTCAAAGTAGCTGCATCGCGGGCCAAAGTTACAACCGGGCGGACGCTCATGGGGCAGGGGGAAGTTCCCAGGAATTGCCACCAAAGGGGCCGCGTTTTTGTCTGCCCCGGGCAATGGAATTGATCGAAACAGTGCTTGCGTATAGGGATGCTGCATATGGTCAAAAACCTGTTCAATGCTGCCGCGCTCAACGGCCTCACCAGAATACATCACGCAAATCCTGTCGCATGTCTCAAGCACCAGGCCAAGGTTATGGCTGATGAACAGCATCGAGGTACCGTACTTCTTGCCCAGATCCTTGACCAATTCGACAACCGCCGCCTCGACAGTAACATCAAGCGCAGTGGTCGGCTCATCTAGGATCAAAAGCGACGGTTCTGACATAAGTGCCATGGCGATAACAATCCGCTGCTGCTGGCCACCTGACAGCTGATGCGGGAACGCATTCAAAATGCGCTTGGGGTCAGGCAACTTTACATCAGTGACAACCTGCAACGCGCGGTCATAGGCTTCTTTTTCGGACATTCCCGCGTGGATCATGGGCACTTCCATCAATTGCTTTCCGATCTTCATCGCTGGGTTTAAAGAGGCCATTGGCTCCTGATAAATCATCGCAATTTCTGACCCACGAATATCTCGCAACTCCTCTGCGCTCATCTCTTGCAGATCTCGACCCTTAAACTTGATTGAACCGCCGACGATGCGCCCATTCTTTCCCAGATCCTGCATGACGCCCAAGGCGACAGTCGACTTTCCGCATCCCGATTCCCCAACGAGCCCAACGGCCTCGCCCGGTTTCACCGTTACCGAAAAGTCCATTACAGCAGGGATTTCCCGGAGCCGCGTGAAAAAGGAAATGCTCAGTCTGTCAATCTCAAGGATCGGTCCGTCATAATCCAGATTTGCCATTCTCATTTCTCCTGTCTGGCCACAAAGAGAAGGATCCCTCTTCATCTTGCCAAGAAAACTCCGGGGGTCCGGGGGCTGGCACCCGGTCCCGCTATCTCAATTCAGTCCTTCAGGCTTTCTTCGCGCAAGCCGTCCGCAAGTAGGTTCAATCCCAGCACCAGCGTCATCAAGGACAATGCGGGCGGCAAAAGCGGGTGCACATATGCTCGGATTAGCTGTCGACCGGTGTTTATCGTTGTGCCCCAATCGGGGCTCTCACTTTCCAGTCCCAGGCCAAAAAATCCCAAAGTCCCCAGCAGGATCGTAGTATAGCCAATACGCAGGCAAAAATCGACGATCAATGGTCCACGCGCGTTTGGTAAAATTTCCCACAGCATAATGTACCACGGTCCTTCACCGCGGGTCTGTGCCGCAGCCACATAATCCCGCGTTTTGATGTCCAGCGCCAGGCCGCGCACGATCCGGAACACTGTGGGCGCGTTCACGAAGACGACCGACACAAATACGACTAAAATTCCAGAATCGATGTCAAACAAATCAAGAGTTTCTGGCAGCACAGCCACTTTTGTACCGGCATCTGAAATCAGCGATAGATATATCCACCCAAGCGTACCTAACACGACAATTAAAAGCGGCGTACGAAAGCTGGGTTGTGTGTAATAACGTGCGTTCAGTAGAACGCCGATGAACACCAACGGGAATATGAACAGGACTGTTGCCATGTAATTTGGAATCCCCGTGGCCGTGATTTCTGGGGTCACCAAAAGATAAAACAACAAGATAACAGGGAACGCGAGGATCAGGTTTGCCAGAAAAGACAAAATTATGTCAAGACGCCCTCCGTAGTAACCAGCAGGCAGTCCCAGCGTAATGCCAACCATAAACGCAAAGAGGGTTGCCAGCGGAGCAATCTGCACCACCACCCACGCCCCTTTGAACAGCCGGCTAAAGACATCGCGCGCGAGATTGTCGCCACCTAGCAGATACCATGAATATTCACTGCCCTCTGCACCATAAAGCGGTGTTCCCGGCCCCTTATTTTTCATGCCGGATACTTGGCTCAGGCTGTCATGGGTGGTGACCCAGTCGAACAGTCCAGCCATCACACCCGCAAAGACCCAGAACATCACAAGTGCAAAACCGATCATACCGACGTTAGAGTCAAAGAGCTTACCGTAAAGGCCAAGCCGCCTTTTGTACCTGATTGACACAAAAAACGTTACAATCAGCGCAATCCAAACAGGGGTAAGCTGCTGGCTTATTCCGCCAACGATGCCCAGTGTTGCAGGCCCCGCAACCGCTCCAATAAGGAGATACACCAAGATCATCGCTCCAAAGGCCATGCCGAGATACCGTGTTGTCAGCGCTGCCGTGCCATAGGGGCCACCCGCCGAGCTTAATGTGCCATCTGGGTTGGTGACAACCCGCGCCCCGCTGGTCATCACGCTTAGAACGATCTGAACTGCCACGGCGATGATGAAAAGAATTGCCAAAGTATAGGCGATCGGATCAAGAAAAACGCCAACGTCACCTGTCCATGTCAAAGGTTCCATGTTTCTGGCTCTCCTTTAAGAAATGCGTATGCGCGGGTTTAGGAATACGTAGCCGATGTCTGATATCAATTGCGTGATCAACACCACGACGACAGAGACGACCGAAACGGCCAGCAAAAGTTCAATATCGTTATTGCCGGCCGCTTGCACCAGAAGCCAGCCAAACCCCTTGTAGTTAAAGAGAGTCTCAACGATTACGACGCCATTTAGAAGCCACGGAATTTGCAGCATAATCACTGTAAAGGGCGCGATCAACGCGTTGCGCAGCGCGTGTTTCATGACAATGTTGCCAAAGCTGACACCCTTGAGCCGGGCAGTTCGAATATACTGGGCCGTCATGACTTCGGTCATCGATGCGCGCGTCATTCGCGCAATATAGCCCATCCCATAAAGTGCGATTGTCAGCACAGGTAGGGTGAAATTGGCAAATGTTGCGTCTTCGACAGCTTTAGTCGCTGATCCTGAAAACAGTGTCTTGCCATCTATCCAGCCCCACTCTGCCAAAAGTGGTGAAAGTCCAAACTTCGATGAGGCCAACAGCGCAATGAATACAACGCCTGACACATATTCCGGCGTCGCTGTGGTTGCGATTGAGAACGTCGAAAGCGATCGGTCCAGTCCAGACCCCTCGCGCATGCCGGCCAGAACGCCCACAATCAGCGAAAGCGGCACCATCAGCAACAAAACAAACCCCATCAGTTTGCCCGTAGCGCCCAACCGCGTGGCCACCAAACCGCCTACATCGTCCTTGAACACCAGCGAAAAGCCCCAATCGCCCTGCAGCACACCGCAGAACGTTCGGCGGTCATCCACAGCGGTGTCGGATTTGAAACATTTTCCGGTGACTTTGCCCTCGGCGTCTTCATTGATCCAGCCCGGCACAACACCCAGCCAACGGCCGTATTTGACTAGCATCGGATCGGTGTAGCCGCGTGGCTCGAGCCAGCTTTGCACCTCTTCCTCAGACATTCTAAAATTGCCCTGAGTTTTTGCCAGTTTTTCAAGGTTTGGGTAAAGGTTGGTCAAAAAGAATACGATGAACGTCAGGCACAAAGCCGTCAGCAGCATCACGCCCAGTTGTCGCAGAATAAAAATTCCCATGTATCGCCCCTGTTGGGTGGCTTTCGTCAGACATTGCTGTCCGTTTATTCGGGCCGCGTTTATCCGGCCTGTTTAGATTTATGCCCCCATACGAAGACACTTATTTTCTTGAATTTGTTATCCTGTCTCGTCACGCATCCTCTTGCGTCAACTGTTGCATTTGTAATGGCCTGACGCTGTCCATACTTTGCAGATCCACGATTGGTGTATCGGCGTGTTTATTGATCTATTCTGGTATGAGGCAACAGATGCATTCCAAGGTCAACAGTCCACATTACATTATTATAGATCGGCTGCGACATTAGATTGGCCCATTTGCGGCGTCGGGCGGTACATTACAGGCTAACGTCTGTTAACTACGCCGTCTGTTGAGCCGCTGCGCCGTAGCGCGGTGGGGGTCAGCCCTGTGTGCTGTTGGATAAACCTAGTGAAATAGGCCGCCGATCCAAACCCAAGATGGCGGGCCACATCCTGAACCGGAACTGTCGTTTCCAAAAGTATCGAGCGCGCGGCATGCAATGATCGCTCAGTCAGCAAATCTGCTGCAGTCCTGCCGGTCGCTGCTTTGCAGGCGCGGGTCAGATGCGTCGGCGTGACGTTTAGTTCTTCGGCATGCTCGGCCATTGGTAACCCATCGCGGTGATGCCACACCACGCGATCGCAAAATGCGGCGCTCAACCGCGCGGCTGCATTCATCTTCCGTGGCAGGTGCTCAGACTGGGCGATCCGACGCCGCAACCAGACTGACAGCAGCGCAACATGCGCATCAAGCGCATCTTGTGAGAATGGCCTAGACTGTGACGCCTCTCGTGATGCGGCCTCGTACAGGTTTGCCAGTTCTGAAATTGCGGTGGTGTCCAGCACTCGCAATTGCCTTGGCGTTTGGGGCAGACTGATTTCCGTCCCATCAGGAATTTCAATAATTTGCCCCATGCTTTGCCGGCCCAGATCAAGCGCAAACAAAGTGTTTGGAGGCACAGAAATTAGGTTGTTGGTCCCCACACCGCGCCGCGTTCCATTCAACAAAAGCCGACCCTGGCCTCTGGTCATCCAGATCAGCAAATGTGCCGGGCGATCGTTGGCGAGTGTCAGGCGCCAATCTTGCCCGCTGGTCCATTGGACAAGGGTTGTTACATGGACTGGGGGCAAAGACATCGATGTTAGTTTTGCTCAAAAAAGTTCGATTTGTGACATTAATTTGAGCATTTCATTTTCTTCTTACAAATTCAAGTTTTCAATAATCAAGTGTCATCACAGGGATTCGGAAGCGACCCATTGCCAGTCGCGCAGCCGGGCTCGGAACCACGTGCGCTGGCGTTTGGCATATTGCCGGGTCACAACAGTAGCGGAGTCGACCGCAGCCGCATGTGTCATTTGCCCGGTTACTATGGCCATGGCCTCGGTCACGCCGATTGCGCGACATGCGGGCAGCGCCGGATTATAACGCGATTGCATTGCGCGTGCCTCATCCAAACCGCCTGCATGCAACATTTGGTCAAAGCGGCGCGTAATGCGGGGCGTGAGCCATTCTTTTGGGCTATCCAGCACAACACCAGTGAACTGTCCGCGCTTTAACAAGGGGGGCGGCGTGTCGTCCTGCCAATCCGACAACGGGCGCCCTGTTGCGTACTGCACTTCCCATGCGCGCTGTACCCTGGCCCGATTGGCCATATCGATTCGCGATACTGTTTTAACATCAAGGGCAAACGCCAAATCCTCTAGGGGCATCGCGTCAGCCTGCGCGCGAACTTCGGCTGGTGTCGATGGTATATCGGCCAAGCCTTCGGTCAGGGCTGAGAAATAAAGGCCAGTGCCCCCAACAATAATCGGCCGGGGGCCATCCAGCATACTTGAGACTTCGCGCAGCCAGTGGCCTGTGGAATAAGGCGCATCAAAGGGAATGTGACCATAAAGACGATGCGATGCGCGGGCCTGTTCGGCGGGCGAAGGGCGTGCCGTTAGCACGCGCCAGCAGTCATAAACCTGACTTGCGTCGGCATTTATGATCACGCCTCCCTGCTTTTCGGCAAGCGCCAATGCTAATGTAGATTTGCCCGATGCCGTGGGCCCGGCAATCAAAACAGGCAGGTTGCCGGGAATCGATGCAATTAGGTCGGCGATCATGTGCGTCTGTCCATTGAAAACCTGTCGCTTTTAGGACAGATTGCGCACAAATCAAAGAGCAGGGGACGCACCATGGCTGGGAAAGAGACCGAAACCTCATTCAACAGGGTCATGTTAAAGATCTCGGGCGAGGCTTTGATGGGCGATCAGGGTTTCGGCCTGCATCCACCAACAGTCGAGCGTATCGCGCGCGAGGTGCAATCAGTCCACGACATGGGCGTCGAGATTTGTATGGTCATCGGGGGTGGCAACATCTTTCGCGGCCTGCAAGGCTCGGCTCAGGGGATGGAACGGACGACTGCCGACTATATGGGCATGCTTGCCACGGTGATGAATGCTCTGGCAATGCAATCTGCTCTGGAGGGACTGAAAATTCACACGCGGGTGATTTCTGCCATCACAATGAACGAAGTGGCCGAGCCATATATTCGCCGTCGCGCTGTCCGCCACCTAGAAAAAAAGCGGGTGTGCATTTTTGCCGCTGGTACTGGAAACCCTTATTTTACGACCGATACCGCCGCGACCTTGCGCGCAAACGAAATGTCCTGTGAGGCGATCTTTAAGGGAACCAAGGTCGACGGAGTATATGATAAGGACCCCGTAAAACATGATGATGCGGTCCGCTACGACACGGTCAGCTATGATGACGTGCTGGCCAAGCGCCTTGGTGTGATGGATGCCAGCGCTATTGCTTTGGCCCGAGACAATAACCTGCCAATCATTGTGTTTTCGTTGGACGAACCGGGTGGCCTTCGGGGCATCTTGGCCGGCAGGGGAACGTACACGCGGGTGCAAGGTTGATTGCTAAATACGGGCTTAACTCATGCTGGCCATTCACTCGCTTGGTGATTACTGTAGTTTAAACTATCCCTAACGGGTGAAAGAATAAGGGGAGCGCGCATGTCTGACGATTTTATGCTGGATACAGATGACCTTGGCCGCCGTATGGACGGCGCTTTGGCGAACCTGAAGATCGAGTTTGCATCGTTGCGCACGGGCCGTGCTTCGGCGTCTATGCTAGAGCCGGTGATGGTCGATGCCTACGGTGCCATTACACCGATAAATCAGGTGGGCACAGTTAATGTGCCAGAACCACGAATGGTCACCGTCAACGTCTGGGACAAGGGTCTTGTTGGCAAAGTAGAAAAGGCGATCCGCGAAAGTGGGCTGGGAATCAATCCACAGCTGAATGGTACCATTATTATGTTGCCGATCCCCGAACTGAACGAAGAACGCCGCCGCGAATTGACTAAGGTTGCGGGCAGCTATGCCGAAAACGGTCGCGTAAGCATACGGAATGTGCGGCGCGATGGAATGGATCAGATCAAGAAAGCCAAGGCAGACGGGTTGTCTGAGGACGACCAGAAGCTTTGGGAAGACGAGGTTCAGGATATGACTGACGCAGCAATTAAGGCTGTGGATGCGGCCCTTGAGACTAAGCAAGCCGAGATTATGCAGGTGTAAACTCGATATCCGACTTCATTTATGAACATGTATAGTTGCAACACTTATGAAATGTTACGAAATCCCAATTGAAAACTCCATGAAAAGCCGAGTGAACCAAGTTTAACTTAAAGGATTATACCATCTCTGTTTCTTCACACACTGGCCCACGTCATGTCGCCATTATTATGGATGGAAATGGCCGTTGGGCCACACAACGTGGCCGCCCCCGCCTTTTTGGGCACCAGGCAGGAGCGCGGCGCGTTCGAGAAGTTGTGGAAACCTGTCCGGATATTGGCGTCCAATACCTGACGATTTTCGCGTTTTCGACCGAGAACTGGAAACGAACGCAGGTAGAGGTCGCGGGCCTGATGAGCCTGTTTCGACGCTACATCGGCAAAGAGGCCCGAGCGCTGCACAAGTATGGCGCTCGGGTTATGTTCATAGGGGATCGGTTTCGGCTCGACAAAAAGTTGATTACTTTGATGGATGAACTTGAGGCATTAACCCAACACAATACAAATGTAAATCTGACAATTGCGCTGAACTATGGCGGGCGCGATGAAGTGGCCCGCGCAACCAAACGCCTTGCACAGGATGTAGCGGCGGGAAAGCTTAATCCAGAAAATATAGATGAAGAAACTCTCCCAAGATACTTAGATACGCATGTTTTGCCTGATCCAGACTTGGTAATCCGCACAAGTGGCGAGGCGCGGATATCTAACTTTTTATTGTGGCAGTCAGCCTATGCCGAATACGAATTCATTGATACACTTTGGCCTGATTTTGGGCGCGAAGAATTTACGGCCCTATGCAATGGTTACGGCAAACGCGAACGTCGATTTGGCGGAGTAAAACGATGACCGAGAGCCCTGGCAAATGGTCCGACCTTGCCGCACGCACGGTTTCTGCGCTGATCATGGTACTAATGGGCGTCGGGGCTATTTGGTTTGGAGGCGACGCTTTTTATGTGCTCGTCGCAGTAGTGATCGGTTTGATGGTTTGGGAATTGGTGCGAATGTTGGCGCCGCTCAATGCGTCGCTTGCGGTACAATTGGGAGGTGCGTCGGGCTTTGCATTGTTGCTGGCAGCCTACCTCCCGACGGGCTTTGTGTTGCCTTTGTTGCTTGCACCAGCATTTGTCGGCCTTAGCCAACTCATGAAACACCGCGCGGCATTTGTAACGTTCAGTATCCTGATTATGCTTGCGGGTTTTGGTATGATTAGTGTGCGTGATGATATGGGCTTGGATTGGATGATCTGGCTGGTGTTGGTGGTGGTTGTAACGGATGTGGTGGGTTACTTTGCTGGCCGCATCGTGGGTGGCCCCAAGTTTTGGCCCCGCATCAGCCCGAAAAAAACATGGTCTGGCACGGTCGCGGGCTGGATTGGGGCAGCCATAGTGGGCGCAGTTTTTTCATTAAAAACCGACGCAACAGTGCTGCTGGTGGTTATCTCTGTTGCGCTGTCTATGGCGAGCCAGATGGGGGATATCGCGGAAAGTGCATTAAAGCGCTGGATGGGGGTCAAGGACAGTTCTGAGCTGATTCCGGGCCATGGCGGCTTTCTGGACAGATTTGATGGTATGCTAGGCGCATCACTGTGTTTACTATTGGTCGGCCAGACGGTTGGCTTCCCGGGAAGTATACTTTGAAGCAACGCGTATCGATTTTTGGCGCAACCGGGTCGATTGGGCAAAATACCATAGACCTGATCGCACGCGACCTGGCTTCCTATGATGTCGTGGCGTTATCAGGCGCTTCGAATATTGAGGTGCTTGCACGTGATGCGATCAGACTTGGGGCGGATGTCGCGGTAACAGCAGACGAGACCCGGCTAAGTGAATTGTGCGATGCTCTTGCAGGATCTGGCGTTGTGGCTGCGGCAGGCCAAACTGCTTTGATCGACGCGGCATGTCGCCCAGCTGATTGGGTCATGTCGGCAATTGTGGGTGCCGCAGGCCTCGCGCCGGGTATCAGCGCCTTACAGCAAGGGGCTACGCTTGCGCTTGCTAACAAGGAATCGCTGGTGTGTGCGGGCGGATTGATCCTTGAGACCGCCAAGGCGAATGGAGCGCGGCTGCTACCTGTCGACAGTGAGCATTCGGCCATATTCCAAGCCCTTGTCGGAGAAGACATGGCGGATGTTGAACGGATTATTATAACAGCGTCAGGTGGTGCGTTTCGGGATTGGTCGTTGGAAAAGCTGGCCACTGCAACCTTGGCGCAAGCCTCATCGCACCCCAATTGGGATATGGGACAGAGGATCACCATAGATTCGGCATCTATGTTTAATAAGGCTCTGGAAATAATTGAAACCAAAGAATATTTTGACGTTTCTCCGGCGCAAATCGAAGTGCTTGTTCACCCCGAATCGATGATTCATGCGCTGGTCGGCTTCCGCGATGGTGCACTCATGGCCCATGTTGGGCCGCCAGATATGCGCCATGCTATTGGCTATGCCTTACATTGGCCGCACCGTAAGGCACTGCCGGTTGAACGGCTTGATTTGGCCCAGATCGGCGCGCTCACATTTCGTGCCCCCGACGAGGTTCGCTGGCCTGCTTTGCGACTGGCGCGCGAGGTTATGGAACGTGGCGGGTTGTCGGGTGCTGTATTCAACGCGGCCAAGGAAACAGCACTGGACGGCTTTATTGACGGCGCATTATCTTTCCCGGGCATGGCAGAGGTGGTAGATGCCACACTGAATGCAATAGAACCCAGCCATATAGACGCCCCCATGTCACTTGATAATGTTATGAACGCAGACCAAGTGGCAAGAAGCGCAGCACGCGCAGCGATCCAAAAAAGAGCAGGATAAAATTTTGGACCTTTCCGTTTTGATACCCGCTTTTGGCGGATTTGTATGGACTATATTCTTTTTCGTGATGGCGCTTAGCATCATCGTGGCAATCCACGAGTATGGTCACTACATCGTCGGGCGCTGGTCTGGCATCCAAGCCGATGTGTTTTCGATCGGTTTTGGCCCGGTTTTGTGGAGCCGGATGGACAAACGCGGCACGCGTTGGCAGATCGCCGCACTTCCCTTTGGAGGTTATGTGAAATTTGCAGGTGACGCGGACGCTGCCTCGGGAAAGGATATCGAGACAATGGCGGCCGCATCTTCTGATCCCCAAAGATTGCGCGAGACGATGCATGGTGCACCACTATGGGCGCGAACTGCAACAGTTTCAGCGGGTCCCGTTTTCAACTTTGCCTTGTCTATAATTGTATTTGCTGCTGTGGGCTATTTCAACGGCGTTGTTCGCGACCCGTTGACCGTTGGTGAACTGCGCCCGATGCCGAATGAAATTCAAGAACTGAAAGAGGGCGACGTGATCTTAGAGATCAACGGCGTCCCTGTGCCCAGCGTCAAAGACGCTGCTTATGTCACATTAATGAATGATCTGCCCTCAACTCCGGTATTTGATTATCTTGTAACGCGCGGCGGTGACGTGCAGATGGTGAAGGGCCCTTACCTAAGGCCTGCACTGGTCGGGTCTGTCAGCCCACAAAGCGCTGCGCTCGCAGCAAATCTGGCACCAGGCGATGTAATTACCGCAGTCGACGGTGTGCCTATTTTTACCTTTGGTCAGTTGGTCGTTGCTGTCGAAGGATCTGATGGGCGCAGCCTTAACCTGTCTGTTTGGCGCAATGGGGTGACGACCAAGAAGGTACTGATACCCAAACGTGTTGACGAGCCACAGCCGGGAGGCGGTTTTGCCACGCGGTGGCGTATCGGAGTGGCGAGCGGCAATGCGTTTGAGCCCGCGACCGAAGCCACTGGCCTAGGCACAGCGATTACAGGTGGCGTGACGCAGACATGGCGTATCATTACCGGTTCAATATCTGGCCTGGGGCACATGATCACTGGTGCAATCAGCACCTGCAACTTGTCTGGGCCCATCGGCATCGCACAAGTCTCTGGTTCGATGGCCAGTCAAGGAACACAAAGCTTTGTATGGTTCATCGCGGTCCTGTCCACAGCCGTGGGCCTTTTGAACCTTTTCCCGATCCCTGCGTTGGATGGTGGGCATCTGGTGTTTTACGCTTACGAGGCTGCGACAGGCCGTCCACCAAGCGACGGTGCCTTACGGATGTTGATGGCGGCAGGGCTGGCATTGGTGCTGTCGCTTATGATGTTTGCACTTTGGAACGATCTTTTCTGCCCGTGACCTGTCTTGCAGGGCGGGTTTGCGCGTGTAATCTGCTCGTTTCGTTGAAGTATAATGTGCCGAAATTCTAATTTAAGTGCCTGTTCATGTTGCATCAATGTGAACAAGTCACTGGCATGGGCGCGCCAATTACGTCGTACGTATATTTCCCTCAGTCAGATGGGGTTTTAAACACGCTCTAAAGCGTCAGTCTAATCTACAAATACGCATCTTTCACTTACTTTTTCTTTTGATTTTTGTGCTTTTGACAAGCTGTCCCAATCCCGTTACTCACGAGCTGGCTGGATGTTTGAACACGTGGGGTAATGCCATGGGACTGGGGATAAAAAAAGCGGTTGGTTGGCTGCCAAACTACCACCGTAAAATCCTTCGCGCGATACTATTTTTGGGCTTAGTGTCAATGGGTTGGATTGGTCAAATTGCGCCCACTGTCGCGCAACAATTCCAATTCTCTGAGATTGTCGTGGCTGGCAACGCACGTGTTGGTGATGCTGCGATTATTACTCGCGCTGGAATCGCGCTTGGCCAGGCGGTGACCGCCGGTGAGGTCAATGACGTGCTTCAAAATCTGCAAGGTAGCGGATTGTTTGAAAGCGTCTCGGTACAGCCACAAGGCGGAACGCTGCTGATAACAGTGATTGAATTGCCGACTTTGAACCGTGTCGTTTTTGAAGGAAATCGTCGTTTGGATGATGATGCTTTGAGCGCTCTTGTTCAAAGCCAAGAACGCCGCGTCTTCAATCCCGCACAAGCCGAGCGTGACGCCAGCTTGATTGCCGAAGCCTACAGCACTCAAGGGCGAATAGCCGCTCGCGTTACCCCGCGGATCATTCGACGCGATGACAACCGGGTAGATTTGATATTCGAAGTTTTCGAAGGTGATGTGATCGAAATCGAACGTCTTGCCTTTGTTGGAAATCGAAACTTTTCCGATCGTCGCTTGCGACGTGTTTTGCAAACAAAGCAGGCAGGCATTTTCCGAACGTTGATCCGTACGGACACACTGATCGAAGACCGAATAGAATTTGATAAACAGGTGCTGCGCGACTTCTATCTGTCGCGCGGTTATGTTGATTTCCGAACGCTCAGCACAAATGCCGAACTCACAGAAGAACGAGATGGCTTTTTCCTTGTTTTCAACATTCAGGAAGGTCAGAAATTCTCATTTGGCGATATTACCGTCGTCAGCGACCTCCCAGAAATTGATACGAATGCGTACCAAGGCCAGCTTAAAGTACTGCCAGGGATGGTTTATTCGCCAATTATGATCGAAGCAGAAATTGCGCGCCTTGAACTGAAGGGGCAACGCGACGGCGTTGATTTTCTACGGGTTGAACCGCGCGTTTTGCGCAATGAACGAGATCTAACATTAGACGTGGAATTGGTTCTGAGCCGCGGACCTCGTGTTTTTGTCGAGCGTATCGACATCGAAGGTAATGCGACAACGTTGGACCGTGTTATTCGTCGCCAATTCAAGGTTGCTGAGGGCGATCCATTTAACCCTCGCGAAATCCGAGATGCAGCCGAGCGCATTCGTGCAATGAACTTTTTCGGCAAGTCGAAAGTGAACGCCCGCGACGGGTCAAGTCCAGGGAGGGTTGTCATTGATGTAGACGTTGAAGAGCAACCAACAGGGTCTCTAGGTTTCGGAGGGACATACTCTGCCGACGAAGGCCCAGGACTTGCCATCAACTTTACCGAACGCAATTTCCTAGGCCGGGGCCAGACTTTGGGTTTGACTTTAAGCACTGCAGATGAAGCTGGGCAGTATGGTTTTCGTTTCATCGAGCCCGCGTTTCTGGGCCGTGATATAGCTTTTGGGATCGATCTCCGGTACAGTCAATCGGACAGTGATGATACAAACTATGATACCGAATCTATAATATTTAGTCCGTCTTTAACCTTTCCTGTCAGCCGGAGTGGGCGTGTACAGCTTCGCTACTCTGCACTGCGAAATGAACAGTTAACCCGTGATCCAGTTACGAACGGTGTGGTAGTCCAGAACGAAATTAATGCAGGAGCGCAAACTAGTTCTCTGTTAGGCTATAGATACGTTTACGACACGCGCAATAATGGTTCGAACCCGAACGCGGGCATTCTGTTTGAGTTTGGTCAAGATTTTTCAGGTTTTGGCGGCGATTTAAAGTATATTAAGACAACTGCTAAAATACTTGCGCAGCGTCGTATTCTGAACGACGAAGTGACCTTGCGCGCATCACTTGAAAGCGGATTGTTAGCATGGTCCGGAGGTACAAGCCGAACGGTCGACAGATTCCTATTGGGTCCGCAAATCCTACGAGGTTTTGACCCCGGCGGCATCGGCCCACGTGAAATTAATACAAATAATTCTGATCCGCTTGGTGGGAACATGTACGTTGCTGCGCGTTTTGAAGCAGAATTCCCTTTGGGTTTGCCTGAAGAAATTGGTTTGAGCGGGGCTGTTTTTTACGACGTGGGCAACCTGTGGAACCTAGATGATGTTAACCTGGGCGGAGTGG